>JALYOC010000005.1 GCA_030857095.1 Myxococcota bacterium
CGCCAAGACTGTTGCCGACGCGAAGACTGCCGCCGACGCGAAGACTGCCGCCGACGCGAAGACTGCCGCCGACGCGAAGACTGCCGCCGACGCCAAGGTCGCCACGGCGGCTGCGGACACGGCAGGTGAGACCCAGCTGGCCGCGGCCACCATGGATCCCAAGCAGGAGATCGACCTCCTCAACCGCGCCGAGCGCGCCGTGGACAACGGCGGCAACTGCAGCCAGTACCTGGATGAGATGGGAACGGTCATCACCTCCGGCACCTCGGCGGCTCGAAAGAGCAAGGCGATGATCATGCGCGCCCGCTGCTTCGACGCGGTGGGCAAGTCCAGCTCCGCCCGCGCCGAGTACCGCCGCTACGTGCAGTGGTTCCCCAAGGGCCAGTACGTAGACGAGGCGCGCGACGCGCAGTAGTCCGAACGGTCTCGTCTACGTGCCAAGGGCTCACCTCCGGGTGGGCCCTTTTCATTGGGCGGCACGTCAAAGAGCCCAGAGCTTCTCAAGGAAGAGGATTCAGGGGTCGCGCTGCGTGCCCGAGGGGCGGGGAGGGCAATCGGGGAGTCGCCTCCCGGATGCGCCCTGGGGGAAACCTGTCCGCAGTGCCGGGTTTACCCCGGGTTTTCGGCCCGGATCGCCGTGGAACCCGTCTCTAGAGACAAAGTCCCCCCAAGGGGCCCGCGCGGCTTCGCCTTCCGGATGCGCCAATTTCCGACTGCTGGCGCGCCTCCTCGCCTACGCCGGAACGAAGTCGATGAAGCCCTGTCGCTCAGCGCTCAGCGGTCGTCGGCGTTCCGGTCAGCTGGATCTTGCGGCTGAAGGCCTGGTCCACCCGGCCCAGGAAGGCGCGGAACTTCGGGTAGTCCGCGGCCTTGATCCGGGTGGCGTCCATCGCCAGCTCGCCCTCGCAGAGCAGCTTGGGGCCGTCCTCCTTGCAGTCCATCTTCAGGTGCCCGAACGGGGACTCGTCCTTGTGCTGGAACGCTCCGGAGGGAGTGAAGCCCGCGGGCAGCGCGTAGCTGTAGCGGAAGCGGTGGGTCCAGGGGGAGGAGGTGACCAGGTCGAAGCTGCGCTCGGCCAGCGGGGCCAGGGTCTGGGTGTAGCCCCGCCCCGAACCAAACGGGTGGAAGCGCAGGGTGGTGGGGGAGGACTCCGCGTACCGCGGCGCCACCATGGTGAAGCCCAGCTCCACGTTGGACTCCAGGTTGGTCAGGTCGCTGAGCGAGACCTCCTGCACGGTCAGCCCGGGGAAGCTGCGCGACCAGGACTGCTCCAGGTTCGCCTTGCGGGTGTGCTGGGCCTGGTAGGCGCGGCGGTAGTCCGGCGCGTCCTCGCCCTGGACCAGGCTGGTGCCCTTGAGCTGGGCGCTGCCGTCGGGGCGCAGCGCCACCTCCAGGTCCAGGGTGGTGACGTTGTCCGACGCCAAGGCCTCCGGGGTGGTGAGGAAGCTGCTCTTCCCCTCCGGATCGATGATCAGCACGTTGGCCACCCGATCCGCGGTGGGCAGCTCCCTGGCGCCGTGGAACTCGGCGGTGCCGTCCAGGTAAAGGTCGAACTGGGGGATCCACACGATGGCGTGGTTGAACGCCGCCAGGGACGCCGGCTCTTCGCCAATCGAGCCCAGGTGACGCATCCGCAGCAGCACCAGCCGGCTGTCCACCCCGGCCACCTTGAGCATGGCGTGGATCAGCGACGCCTTGTCCTTGCAGTCACCGAACCTTCGCGCCAGCACCCGGTCCACCCGGTAGGGCTTGAAGCCGTGGATCCCGAACTCCAGCGCCACGTAGCGGGTGTTGGTGACCACGAAGCCGTAGATCGCCTGCACCACCGCGAACTGATCCTTGCGGTCCACCTTGGCCAGCACCTGCTCCACGGTGTTGCGCAGCTCGTCGTTGGGGGTCAGCTGATCGCGGACCAGGCCCCAGTAGTAGCGGCCCACCTGTTCCCAGGTCTGGTAGGTGGACACGTGCAGGGTGGTCACCACCTCCGCCCAGCCGGGCATCATCGGCTCGGGCACCACCTTGGAGACGTTCTCCGCGCCCCAATGGTAGACCACCCGGCCCTCCTCGGTGGGCTCCTCCTCGTGGTGGATCCCCGCGCCCAGCCTGGTCCTGTTCCAGTACAGCGGGCGGTTCTTGGGCATGTCCACCTGGAAGCGGTACTTCAGCTTCGGGGAGGTGCTCTGCACATAGTCCACGTCTCCCCAGTAGTCGGACAGCAGGTTCTCCTGCGCGGTGTCCTCCAGGCGGTACTGCAGCTCCAGCACGTCGCCCGCGGCCAGCGAGGGGAACGACAGCACCCGGGCCCGGGCGTCGTAATACATCCCGCTCCACGGTTCGTTGATGTTGCGGTCCGCGTCGCCGTAGCTCTCCACCACCGCTCCGTCCGGCTTGGTAATCCGGGCCTTGAGGATCCGCACCTCCTGCCGATTGGGGGAGTAGGTGATGGGGAAGCTGCGCCAGGCGTCCACCCCGCGCTGGCTGTAGACCTTCACCGCCACCTGGTGCAGCCGTGAGGAGAGGCCGGTGGGCTGGACCCGGATGTAGCTGTTGTCCACCAGGTACACCGCGTCCTCCCCGGCGAAGGCGTCGGCCTGCTTGGACAGCGCGGGGGTGACCTCCACCAGGTACTGGGTGCCCAACCCGGCGCCCTCGCCCTTGAGCCAGCGCACCGCCTCCTTGAGGGTGGGGTTCTGGGGGCGCAGCACCAACGACTGCTCGAAGGACGCCAGCGCCTCCTCCTTGCGGTTCGCGTGCAGCAGGGCGCGGCCCTGGTGTTCGTAGAGGTCCGGCTCGTCGGGGGAGAGGGCCCGGGCCTGGGCGAACACCTGCTCCGCCTGATCGATCTTCCCGTTGGCGGCCAGCAGCTGCGCCAGGGTCAACCGCAGCCTGTTGTCGAAGGGCGCCAGGGTCAGGGCGCGCTCCAGCTCCCGCACCGCGTCGTCCACCCGGCCCACGTCCGCCAGCAGCGAGGCCAGCATGGCGCGGTTGCCGACGTCGTCGAAGCGCAGGGCCACCGCCACCCGCAGCCGATCAATCGCCTCGTTGGGGCGATCCAGCCGGCGGGAGGCGCGCACCGCGGGATAAAGCACGCTGGGCGCGCGGGGAAGATCGCGCAGCGCCTGCTCCAGGATCAGGGTGCTCTTGGCGACCTCTCCCAGGTCCTCATAGGTGCGGGCCAGCAGCACCCGCGCGCGGGCCAGGGTGGGCTTCTCCGACACCAGCTGCTGCAGCACCCCGAGCGCGCGCTCTGGATGGTTGCGCTCCAGCTCCAGCTCCGCCACCTGCAGTCGCCCGTGCACCGAGGCGGGATCCAGCGCCAACGCGGCCTCCAGATACTGGCGGCGCAGGTTGTGGTCCTCCACGTTCAGCTCCGCTGCCACCTGCTGGACCCGGGCATCCTGGGGCCCCAGGGCCGCGGCCCGGGCGGCCTGGGAGACGTCGGTGTGCTCGCGCTGATCGAAGGCGCGGAAGGTGTCCAGCACCGTGGCGTAGTCGCTGCGCAGCGAAGCGTCGTTGGGCTTGGCCTTCACCAGCGCGGCCAGGGACCGGGTCAGGGTGGGCAGCTGCTGGGGCAGAGGGGCAAGCCTCACCGCCGCGGGAGTGGTGGCCGGGAGCACCGCGGTGCCGGACGGGCCGGAGTCCTGGCGCAGATAGAAGCCCAGCGGGCCCCGCTCCTGGCAGACCTTGAGCAGGATCCGGTTGGTGCCCTTGCCCAGCCGCACCGAGACCCGGTGCTGATCCGGACGGGGAAGGTTGTAGTCGTCGGAGGAGGCGGCCAGCTGGCCATTGACGAACAGCTTGAAGCCGCCGGAGGTGCCCACCCCCAGGTTGACCCGCGCCTCCGAAGCGGACTCCAGGTAGGTTTGCGCGTAGGCCACCGCCTCGTGGTTGGGCCGCAGCGCCGCGCCCAGGTCCACGTAGCCTCCCTCCGATTTCACCGGCAGCTTGCGCCAACCAGTCTCCCGGCCCTGGACCGGAAAGGTGGCCGCCAGGTCCGGGTTGGCCTCCGGTCCGAAGTCGGTGGCGCAGCCGGCCTTGCCCTCGTTGTCGAAGGAGCCGAGCACGTAGAAGTCGGTGAGGAAGCCCAGCTCGGCTCCCAGCTCCGCGGCGCGGTTCATCCGTCCCCGGGCCCGCTCAAGATCCATCAGGTACAGGCGGGCCGCGGTGCGCACGAAAGGATCCGACCGGCGCCGGGCGAGCACGGTGGTGTACGTCTGCCCCAGCACCGAGAGGTCCTCCAGCTCATCGCGCAGCGCGTGCAGCCGGGCCAGCGACGCGACCGCGCGGGGAGAGCCCGCCTGGTCGATCGCCTGCTGTCCGTGCTCGCGCGCGAGCAGCTGGGTGGGGTCCTCCGCCGGCGGCACGGCAAGGGCCTGGAAAGAGAGGAGAAGGATCAGGGCGGCGGGGAGGGATCGGCGCGCAAGCATCGGTGGGAACCTATAACCGGGGCCCTCCTCCCGTCCTTCCGGAGTTCGCCCCCAGCTTCGGAAATGTCCTCTGGGATCACTCCAGGCTGTGGGCCCGGGCCACGGTCAGCACCCGGATCTCGGCGGCGCCCGCGGCCTGGAGCGCGGCGGCGGCGGCGCGGGCGGTGGCCCCGGTGGTGAACACGTCGTCCACCAGCAACAACGAGCGGCCGGCGACGCTTTGGGCGCGAAAGGCGTCCTTCACGTTGGCCTCCCGGGCGCCTTCGTCCAGCCCGACCTGGCGGGCGGTGGCCCGGGTGCGCTCCAGGGCGTGGGGCAGGTACTCCAGCTGGGCGGCCCGGGCGACCTCCACCGCCAGCAGGTGGGCCTGGTCGTACTTCCGCTCGCGGAAGCGGCGGGTGTGCAGCGGGATGGCGCACACCGCGGAGCTTCCCAGCTCCCCGCCCAGGAACTGCACCAGCAGCCTCCCCAGGGGCGCGGCCAGCTCCGGGCGATCCTCATATTTGAAGAGGTGGATCGCCCGCAGGATCGCCCCGTTGTGGCTAAACGGGGAGAGCACCCGGGTATACGGCGGAGGGCGGAGCTCACAGCGCGGGCAGTGGCCCAGGGCGAAGGTCCCCGGCTCGGCGCAGCGCTGGCAGCCGGGGGAGGGGAGGGCCGAGACCTCGGGGTCGCACCCGGCGCAGAAGTAGCCGTGCGCCTCCAGCACCTGCCCGCAGGCGATGCAGTACGGCGGAAAGAAGAGCTCGAGCAGGCCGCTCAGAACAGTCCCAACCGGTTCATCTCCGCGGGCTTGGGCAGCCCCATCACTTGCAGCAGGGTGGGGGCGATGTCCGCCAAGACCCCCGGCTTGAGCCGGGTCCCCCGGAGGTCGGGGTGGATCAGGTAGAAGGGCACCGGGTTGAGGGTGTGGGCCGTGTGCGGCTCGCCGGTCACGAAGTCCACCATCTGCTCCACGTTGCCGTGGTCGGCGGTGATCGCCATCACCCAGCCGTTGCGCGCGCAGGCGTCGCCCACCTTGCCCAGGCAGTCATCCACCACCCGCACGGCCTTGATTGAGGCGTCCAGCTTCCCGCTGTGGCCGACCATGTCCGGGTTGGCGTAGTTCACCAGGGCGAAGTCGTAGATGCCGGAGTCGATCCGCTTGATCAGCTCGGAGGTGACCGCGTCCGCGCTCATCTCCGGCTTCAGATCGTAGGTAGCCACCTCGCGGGGGGAGGGGACCATGAAGCGATCCTCGCCGGGAAAGACCACCTCCCGCCCGCCGTTGAAGAAGAAGGTCACGTGGGCGTACTTCTCGGTCTCGGCGATCCGCAGCTGGCGCAGCGACTGGCGGGAGAGGATCTCCGGGAAGGTGTCGGTGGGCTGGTCGGGCGGGAAGGCCACCGGCAGCTGGAAGGTCTCGTCGTACTGGGTCATGCACAGGTAGCGACCCAGCTTCAGCCCGTGGCGGTCGAACTCCCTGAAGTCCTCGAAGGCCAGCGCCCGGGTCAGCTCCCGGGCCCGGTCGGCGCGGAAGTTGAAGAAGAAGACGACATCTCCATCCCGGATCCGGCCCACCGGGTCGCCCTGGCCGTCCACGATCACTGTGGGGATCACGAACTCGTCGGTGACCTTCTCCCCATAGGAGGCGCGGATCACCGAGCCGGCGTCCCGGGCCTTGGGACCCTGGCCCATCACCAGCGCGTCGTAGGCCCTCTGCACCCGGTCCCAGCGCCTGTCGCGATCCATCGCGTAATAGCGACCGCTGACGGTGGCGATCCTCCCCACCCCCAGCTTGGCCAAGTGGTGCTCCAGCTGATCAACATATTCATGCGCGCTCTGGGGCGGGGTGTCCCGGCCGTCCAGGAAGGCATGCACGTAGACCCGGGGCAGTCCCCGCGCCTTGGCCGCGTCCAGCAGCGCGAACAGGTGCTCCATCGAGGAGTGGACTCCGCCGGGGGAGACCAGGCCCAGCAGGTGCAGCGCCCGGCCCTCGGACCTGGCCTTCTCGAAGGCGGCGCGGATCGGCTCCACCGCGGCCAGCTCCCCGGACTCGGCGGCGCGGTTGATGCGCACCAGGTCCTGGTAGACGATCCGACCGGCGCCCATGTTGGTGTGGCCGACCTCCGAGTTCCCCATCTGCCCCTCGGGGAGGCCCACCGCCAACCCTGAGGTCTGCAGCTCGGTGTAGGGGAAGCCGCGGGAGATCCGCTCCAGCTGAGGGGTCCCCGCCATCAGGATCGCGTTGTTGTCCCTCTCGTGGCGGATTCCCCAGCCATCCAGGACGGTCAACAGCACTTTGTGCTTGGGCTTCATGCGGGCCCAAAGATGGCACGCGAAGGTCGGTCCGGCACGCGGGAGTTGCCGGCCCGTTGGCTGGCGCTCAGGGTGGCGAGGGGAGCAGTGGCTACTGCACGGTGAGCAGCGGGTCGGCCTGGACCACGAGCGGGCTCGTTGACGAGGCGCTGGCGCTGCTCCTTACCGCCACCCACGAGCTGCACCGCGGGAACAGGGTCTGAGGTTGATCCGGCGATGGCGAGGCACTGCTTCGCGAGATCACGTGTCCGCTATTGAGCCTGATCGATTGGAGCCACCACTGCCGGACGACGCCGAACCCAAAGCCTCAGGAGCCATAGAACCCAGAGGCGAAGCGCTGCCGGGGGGATGCCTGGTGCGCCACGCCGGGCCCATGCCGCCTCAATTGGGCCGAGAACCTGCCCTTCTGGTCAGCACAGGCAGAATGAAGGTTCCGCGCGCACCTTCTTGGGGAAGCCAACAAGACAGGGGTTTGAGGTAAAAGGGGCTAGAAAGAGACGATGGCGACGGCAGAACAGGTCAAGGCGCTCATCCGGAGCCATGCAGTCGGGGACGAGCCTCGCTTCTACTCGATCGCCCTTCAGGTAGCCGCTCAGGCTGCACGCAGTGGCCATACGCGCTTCGCGCAGGAACTGCGCGAGATGGTCGAGCAGTCGAAGGTCCGAGCGAAGGAGGCCCTCGGAGTCAGCCGGATTCGGCCGGTCCCCGTCGTGCAGCCACGTGGCGAGCTCGCCGGGCTCCTCACGGTCGGGTACCCGAAGGTGCGGAAGTCGGACCTGTTCCTCGACCACGCCGTGAAGCACCGCATCGAGCGGGTGCTCCTCGAGCAGAGCCAACAAGAGCGCCTCAAGGAGCACGGCTTCGCGCCGCAGCGTAAGCTCCTCCTGGTCGGCCCGGCCGGTACAGGGAAGACCCTGACTGCGGCGGTGATCGCCGGCGAACTCGGCTTGCCGCTCTTCAGCATCCAGCTCGATGGGCTCATCACCAAGTTCATGGGCGAGACAGCCGCCAAGCTGCGCTTGGTCTTTGACGCCATCCAGCAGACGCGCGCGGTGTACCTTTTCGACGAGTTCGACGCGCTCGGAGGAGAGCGCGCCTCCAAGAACGACGTGGGCGAGATCCGGCGGGTGCTCAACTCCTTCCTGCAGTTCCTCGAACAGGATGAATCGGACAGCCTCCTCATCGGCGCCACGAACCATCCGCAGCTCCTGGACCGGGCCCTCTTTCGCCGCTTCGACACCGTCATCGAGTACCAACTGCCCCAGGCGCAGATCGCGGAGCACGTCATGCGCGCGCGGCTCGCGCTGCTGGACATGTCGGGCGTCGACTGGCCCGCAGCGGTCGGTGCGTCCGATGGTCTCAGCCACGCGGAGATAGCCCGTGCCTGCGAGCATGCAGCGAAGAACGCGATCCTCGAGCATACGACCGTCATCGACACGCGGTCGCTCTTGTCCGCCCTGAATGAGCGGAAGGGCGCTCACCGGTAACTGAAGCAACGATGGCTCCTCGAGATCGACAGCACATCCTTGTCCGGAGACCGGCCAAAGCCGAGGGCTACAGGCCCCACCCGCGAAACATGAGCGATCTCGCGGCGCCGCAGTCGCCGAGGGACCGGAGGAAGCACGCAGAGGGGTTGAAGTCGGCTCTCCAAGACGCCGCCTCGCGCGCAGACGAGCGACGCGCCGAAGCGGACATCACCGTCGCCAGCGCGGAGCCCGGGCTGTACGTGCAGTTCGACAGCCAACCGGGCTTCGAGCTGCAACTCGACAGTCTCGAGAGCAAGAGGCAGGGAATCGAGCTGGTCGCGGTGACGACATCCGCGGAGTTGCAGAGAGCAACCGTGTTCATCCCGCGCGGTAAGGTGAAGCACTTCGTCTCCCGCTTTGAAGACTACGCAGCGAAGAAGACCGATGGCGGGCAGCCGAAGCACAAGCCACTGGTCGAGAGTATGACGGGCCTCCGCCTCGCGACGCTCAAGGCACTCTGGACGGACGACCCGAAGAAGTATCCGAAGGCCGGGGAGGCGATCTGGTTTGAGGTCTGGCTGCGAAAGCACGACGGCGGGGAGGTTGGCAGGCTCGAAGAGTTCGCCACGAAGATGAACGAGCAGCTCGGTGACGAGCTGGCTGCACCGGAGATGGAAATCCGTGTGGGCAGCCGGCGGCTCGAGTTCGACGATCGGATCGTCACGCTGCTCCATGCCACCCCCGAGCAACTGAGCGCATCGCTTGACGTGCTGAACGACCTGGCTGAGGTCCGGCGAGCGACCGAGACAGCCGCGGTGTTCCTTAAGATGGGCGTCACGGAGCAGGGGGACTGGGTCGAAGAACTGAAGGGACGGACGACAGGACCCAGGAAGGACGCGCCCGCGGTCTGCATCCTCGACACGGGCGTGACGCGCGGTCACCCATTGTTGGAGGGGGCGCTGGCGGCCGGCGACCTACATGCCGTCGAGCCCGATTGGGGCAAGGCTGACCACAACGGCCACGGAACGGAGATGGCGGGTCTCGCGCTCTACGGAGACCTCAACCCGGTTCTGCAGACGAGCGGGCCGGTGGTCCTCCGGCATCGTCTCGAGTCGGTGAAAATCCTCGCCCCACCCCACCTGCCGCAGACGGAGCCCGAGCTCTACGGGAACGTCACGGCCCAGGGCACCAGCCTCGTCGAGTCGCAGGCGATTCGCAGACGCTGCTTCTCGATGGCTGTGACCTCAGTCGATAACGCGGAGGGAGGCGAGCCGACCTCCTGGTCGGCCGCAATTGACGCGCTCGCCGCAGGCCGTTCATTCGACGAAACGAAGCAGGGCTTGGTGTTCCTTGATGCCGCCGACGAGGACGCCCGCCGGCTCTTCGTCGTGAGCGCAGGGAATGTCGAGGAGTTCGAGGCGGACCACCTGACGAAAAGCGACAACACCTCCATCTTTGACCCCGCGCATGCGTGGAACGCGCTCACGGTCGGGGCCTGCACAGACCTGTGCCACCTCAATGCGGACGACCCTCAGTGGAAGGGTTGGACTGCCCTCGCGAAGACCGGAGAGCTGTCTCCGTTCAGCTCGACCTCCGTTGGCTTCGATCGACCCTGGCCGATCAAGCCTGACGTAGTGCTTGAGGGTGGCAACCTTGCGACGAACGCCGGAAAGTCGCAGTTTCGCCCCGCGGATCCACTGTCGCTCCTCACCACCCACTTCCGTCCTGCGCAGCGTCTCTTTGCGGCCTCCTGGGCGACGAGCGCCGCGACGGCGCAAGCGGCACGGATGGCTGCGGAGATCTCCGCCCAGTACCCATCGCTCTGGCCCGAGACCATCCGGGCGCTGATCGTCCATTCCGCCGAGTGGACGCCGCAGATGCGCGGCAACATGACCGCGAAGACCAGCGCCACCGCGAAAGAGGCGCTGCTTCGCAGGTACGGGTTCGGACTCGCGGACATGGAGCGCGCGCTCAAGAGCGCAAAGAACGCTCTCACGCTCATCGTCCAGGACGCGATCCAGCCATTCGCGAACGGGAAGTACGGACAGATTCATCTGCACCAGCTCCCCTGGCCAAGTGAGGTCCTCACCGAGCTGGGCGACGCGGAGGTCCGCTTGCGAGTGACGCTCTCCTACTTCGTCGAGCCAAATCCTTCGCGCCTCGGCTGGAAGCGTCGCCACAGCTACGCCTCACATGGCCTGCGCTTCCGTCTCTTGCCATCGGGGCTGTCGATGCCGGAGTTCAGCAAGCAATTGAACAAGCTCGCGCTGGATGAGGGCGAGCGAAAGCCAACCACCGAGGAGACCAAAGGATGGACCTTCGGAGCGACCGCGCAGACGAAGGGGTCCCTCCACGGAAACACCTGGGAGGGGACCGCGGCCGAGCTGGCGCTGCGTGGAGGAATCGGCGTCTACCCTGTCGCGGGCTGGTGGAAGGAACAGCCAAAGCGGGACCGGAGTGAGCATGGCGCGAGGTACGCGCTCATCGTCTCGATCGAGACCGAGGCGGAGAACGCGGACATCTGGAGTCCAGTCGCCACCGAGGTCGGTATCCCGGTCACTGCGGAGACGTAGCTGCACAAGTGCGCGGGGCTGGTGGGTCGTCGCGCTTCATGAACGCTACCCCGGGCGGAGCACCACCGGCAGCGCTCCAGGCCCAGGATCGCGGATCAGGCCTGTGCCCGGTGTGCCAGGCTACTTATGGTACGGCTCGCCCTTGAGAATGGTGAACGCCCGGTAGAGCTGTTCGGCCAGCACCACCCGGGCCAGCCGGTGGGGGAGGGTCATCCGGGAGAGCGACACCACCAGCTGGGCCCGCTTCAGTACCTCGTCGGAGAGGCCTTCGTCTCCGCCGATGCACAGCATCAGGTCCTTGCCCTGCTGTTGCCCCCGGGCCACGAACTGCGCAAGCTCTTCGGAGGCCAGTGACTTGCCCCGTTGATCCAGCGCGACCAGCCAGTCCTGCGGGCCCAGCTTGCCCAGGATCGCTTCCCCCTCGGCGGCCTTGGCCCGCTCCGGGGTGGGGGATTTGCCCCGGGCCTCGGCCAGCTCGATCAGCTCGAACTTGCAGTAGTGCTTCAGCCGTCCGGCGTACTCCTGGACGGCGGGCTGGAACAGGCCCGACCGATCCTTACCCACCGAGACGACGCGGACCTTCACGACGGAATTACGCCACCCGCTCGCGCGGGGCGTCGGACCACAGGCCTTCCAGATCGTAGAAGCCGCGGACCTCGCTGAAGAACAGGTGGGCGACCACGTCGCCGAAGTCCAGCAGCACCCAGTTGCCGGTCTCCTGGCCTTCCGAGCCCACCGCGGTCACCCCGTCCTGCTTGAGGCCGGAGAGCACCCCGTCCGCCATCGCCGAGACCTGACGGTCCGACTCGCCGGAGGCGATCACCATGTAGTCCGCGTACGAGGTCTTGCCGCGGACATCCAGGATCAGGACGTCGCTGGCCTTCTTGTCCAGGACCAGCTGGGCGATCTTCTGCGCCAGCGCCTTGGCCTCGGGGTTCTCCGCGACCTTGGCGGTGCCGGTGGAGAGGCTCTTGGCCTTCCCCTTGGTCATCTTCGGGGCGACTTCGCGCTTCTTCTTGCCGCCGGCCTTCTTGGCGCCGGACTTGGCAGAGGTCTTCTTGCCACCGCTCTTGGTGGCCTTCTTCTTCGGGGCGGCCTTTGAAGCCGGGCGCTTCTTGGGGGAGGCGGCGGGCTTCTTCTTCGACACGGGCTTCTTCTTCGGGCTCATTCGGCGCGGAACCTACCGCACCTGACCATCGCCGTGGATCACATACTTCTGGGCGGTCAACTCCCGCAGCCCCATGGGCCCAAACGCGTGCAGCCGGGAGGTGGAGATCCCGATCTCCGCCCCCAACCCCAGCTCCCCGCCGTCGTTGAAGCGGGAGGAGGCGTTGACCACCACAGCAGAGGCCGCCACCTGCCGGCAGAAGCGCTGGGCCACCTCCTTGTCGGCGGTGACGATCACCTCCGTGTGCTCCGAGCCGTACTGGTCGATGTGCTCCTGGGCCTGGTCCGCGTCCCGGACCACCCGCACCGCCAAAATCAGATCCAGGAACTCCTTGCCGTAGTCTCCCGGCTGAGCAGGCACCGCCTCTACCCCGGCGCGCCGGAAGATCGCCAGCGAGGTGGGGCAGGCCCTCAGCTCCACGCCCTTGGCCCGCAGCGCCCTCCCGGCGCTGGGCAGGAAGACTTCCGCCACCTCCCGGTCCACCAGCAGGCACTCGGTGGCGTTGCACACCCCCGGGCGTTGGGTCTTGGCGTTGAGAAGGATCCGCTCCGCCATTTCCAGCTCCGCCTCCTGGTGCACGTACAGGTGGCAGACCCCCTGGTAGTGCTTCACCACCGGGATGCGGGCGTTCTGGGCCACGAACCTGATCAGCCCCTCCCCCCCGCGGGGGATGCAGAGGTCGATTCTCCCCTCCATTTGCAGCAGCGCCAGCAGCGCCTCCCGATCGGTGGTGGGCACCAGCTGCACCGCCGCCTCCGGCACCCCGGCCGCCTTCATTCCCTCCTGCAGCGCCACCAGGATCGCCGCGCAGGTGCCGTGGGACTCGCTGCCCCCGCGCAGGATCACCGCGTTGCCGCTCTTGAGACACAAGGCCGCCGCGTCAGAGGTCACGTTGGGGCGCGACTCGTAGATCATCAGCACCACCCCCAGCGGCAGGCGGACCTTCTCCACCTTCAGCCCGTTGGGCCGCTTCCAGCCCTCGGTGACCTCGCCGATCGGATCCGGCAGCCCGGCCACCTCCCGCACGGCCTTGGCCATCGCGGCGACCCGCGAGGGGTCCAGCAGCAGCCGATCCAGGAAGGCGGCGTTCTTCCCTTCCGCCCGCGACCGTTCCATGTCCGCGGCGTTGGCCTCCAGGATGCCCTCGGTGTGGGCCCCCAGCGCCTGGGCCATCGCCTCCAGCGCCGCGTCCTTGGTCCGGGAGTCCAGCCGGGCCAGCCGGCGGGCGGCCTGCCGGGACTGTCCCACCAACTCCTCGAGGCTTTGATTGGCAACGCGCATGGTCCTCCTCTATCACGCGGTCCCAGATGAGCACCGACCGCGAGGCGCAGTTCAAGCAGCTGGTGGCGGAGTTCCCCGACTCACCGATGGGGCACTTCTCCCTGGGGAAGCTCTACCTGGACGCCCGGCGTTATGCCGAGGCGGTGGTCCCGCTGGAGGAGGCGGTCCGGCTGGACGGCCAGTACGCCGCCGCCCTGGTGGCGCTGGGGGACGCGTATGCCGGCGCCGGCCAACGGGAGAAGGCCCGGGAACTCCTCACCCGGGCCCGCGAGACCGCCCTGGGTCAGAGCCACGCCAGCCTGGCCGAGGACATCGACTCCCGGCTGGAAGACCTCTAGCCGGGATGCTCCGCCGGCGCCCATCCGTTAAAGGACCAGCCTCCCGATGAACACCGAAGCGACACCCCGACCGAAGCTTGGCCCCAACGACCGCTGCTGGTGCGGCAGCGGCGCCAAGTACAAGAAGTGCCACCAGGGGGCCGACTCCAAGCTCACCATCCAGGTGCCCAGGCGGGTCGTCGCCGGCACGGTCGGTCCCCGCCGCGAGGTCCCCGCCCACATCCCCCGCCCGGACTACGCGCAAAGCGGCATCCCGGGAGCGGGCAGGGCGCCGGCGGCTGATCGGGTGGAGCGGATGCGCCAGGCCTGCCGGGCGGCGGCGGAGGTGCTGCAGGTCACCGCCGGCAAGCTGGCCCCCGGGGTGACCACCGACGAACTGGATGGGGTGTGCCACGCCGCCTACCTCGAGCGGGGCGGGTTCCCCAGCACCCTCAACTACCGCAACTTCCCCAAGTCGCTGTGCACCTCGGTCAACGACGTGGTGCTGCATGGGATCCCCGACTCCCGGCCGCTGGAGGATGGGGACATCATCAACCTGGACGTCACCATCTACCTGGATGGGATGCACGGGGACTGCTCCGCCACCTTCGGGGTGGGCCAGGTGGATGAGGAGTCCCGGCGGCTGATGCGGGTCACCGAGGAGTGCCTGATGCTGGGCATCGAGGCGGTGAAGCCGGGGCGCCGGCTGAACTTGATCGGCAAGGCGATCCAGGAGCACGCGGAGAAGAACCGGATGGGGGTGATCCGCGACTTCTGCGGGCACGGGATCGGCGAGCTGTTCCACTGCGAGCCGGCGGTGGTCCACTACTACGAGCCCAAGGACCCCACGGTGATCGATGAGGGGATGTTCTTCACCATCGAGCCGATGCTCACCCTGGGCACCCACCAGGTCCGCCAGTGGGCGGACGACTGGACGGTGGTCACCGCGGACGGGAAGCGCTCGGCGCAGTTCGAGCACACGATCTACGTCACCCGGGATGGCGCGGAGATCCTCACCCGGCGCTAGAGGCGGAAGTTCAGCCCCAGCCAGAGGGTGGTGCGCAGGTACCGCTGCCCGTTCTGGGGCAGCACGTTGTGGTAGCCGGCGCCCTTGAGCTCCACGTCCAGCCGGTCGGTGAGCGGACGCAGCAGCTTGAGCGAGAGGCTGTTGTGGTTCTCGTCGTCCTCCGCCAGTTGCTGTTCTGGAGAGAGGTAGATCCCGTCCGGATAGGAGGTCAGCTGCAAGGACCCCTGCGCCAGCAGCATCAGCTCCCAGGGGAGCCGGACCCCTCCGGTGGCGGTCAGGCGGTGGCGGGTCAGCCGCTCCCCGTAGCTGTTGGAGCCCTGGTCCAAGAAGGTGTAGCCCACCGAGGCGGTGAACGGCCCGCGGTAGCTCCAGGCCACCCCCGCGCCCAGCACCAGGTCCTCTCGCCGGCCCGGGCTGGCTCCCTCCGGCCGGGGCCTGGCCTGGCCGTCGTAGCCGCGCTGGCCAAAGTCTCCCAGCACGGTGAAGGCGTGGTGGCGGTCCAACCGGTAGCGGGCGCTCAACGAGCCCTCCACCGCCCGGAACGAATAGAGGGCGTCGGGATGGAACCAGTACCGCCGGCCCCCGCCCGAGACCCGGACCTCCACCCGCGCCTCGGGGGAGAAGCTGAGGAAGGCGCGGCCGGACAGATCGGTGTAGCTGCGCCCGGCGCCCCGGCGGTCCTTGGCTCCGGCGTCCAGCCCCGCCAGCAGCGGCCGCGCCCACCGCCACGTCGCTTGGACCGAGGCCTGCTGCACCAGCGAGTCCTCGGAGGGGTAGACCAGGAACTTCCGCGCCCCGGCCTCGTAGCTGCCGTCCAGCCGCCAGGATTCGCCGCGGATCGCCCCGTTGCCGGCGGCCTGCAGCGAGGCCACCCCGTCCGGGGAGCTGCCCCCAAAGCCGCGCGGCGCATTGGAGTCCACCCCGGTGGAGAGGTGGAACCGGGCCGAACCCTCCAGGTCAGCCGAGTATGACAACCCCGGAATCAAGAGCGCCCAGGCGAGCAACCAGCGCCAGCGAAGCTGGATCCGGGAGGCCTCTGCTCCATAGACTCCGACCATGCTGTCGCGCTGGATCATCTTTGTGCCGCTGGCGATCACCCTGGCCGGCTGTGAGCCCGGGACCTTCTACACCGAGGTGAAGGGGGTGACGACGGTGGAGGGCGACCCCTCCCCCATCTCCACCCTGCTGGGGACCTTCCCCGCCATCGGCAGTTTCAGCAACCTGGACTTCAACGCCAACCAGGACTTCCAGAACCAGGGCGTCTCCACCGACCAGGTGGCCAGTGTCCAGGTTTCGGCCCTGACCCTGAAGATCGTCTCTCCCAACACCCAGGACTTCAGCTTCCTGGAGGAGATCTCCTTCTTCGCCAAGGTGGGGGACCAGGAGGCGTTGGTCGCCCAGAAGCTGGAGATCACCTCGCTGCCGGCGCCCAACCCGGTGCTGGAGCTGGATCTCACCGAGGTGGAGCTGCAGCCGTTCATCGCCGCCCCCTCGATGAGCATCGTGGTCCGCGGCAAGGGCCGGGTCCCGCCCCAGGACACCACCCTGGAGGCCGAAGCCCAGTTCCGGGTCCGGGTCCGCCTGGTCGACCTGTAGAACGAAAAAGGGGACAGGCTACATTATCGACGCGCTGCGTCGGTAATGTAGCCTGTCCCCTTTTTCAGCGGAGCTGCGAGGCCTTCTCCTCGGCCTCGCGGGCCCGGGTCTCCAGTTCCCCGGCCAGCTGGCCCAGTCGCTTCTGTTCGGCCTCCAGTGCCCGCAGATCGTCGGCCGGCATTCCTCCCAGTTCGCTGGTGGGATCCCTCAGTTGTTGGGGCGCGGGGGAGGGGAGGTCACCGCCCCGGTCCACCACCGCCTCCGGCAGGCCGTCGGGGCGGGGATTGGGATCCTGCTGCGGTACCAGCACCGCGGCGGAGAGCCCTCGGCCCAGGCGCCGGTCGCTCTCGTCGAACAGCGACTCCTCGCCCACGAACTCGTTCATCCGCCGCTCCAGCTCCTGCTCGCCGCGCAGCTGCTCCAGCCGCTGCTGCACCGAGGCCAGGCGCCTGTTCACCTTGTCCCGGCTGTCGCGCAAGGCATCGGCCTGCTCCAGCAGATCCTCCGGGTCGTCCGGGGAGGCCGAGGAGAGCGTGGGGACCCCGTCGCCCTGCGGCAGCGCGGCGCTGTAGCGCCCACGGTCCGCGCGCAGCTGGCGCATCCGGGAGATCAGCTGCCGCCGCTGTTCGCGATCCAAGGTGGCCTCCAGCTGGACCCGCAGCGCCTCCAGCTGCGCGCTCAGCCCGTCCACCACCCGCTGCTGCGCCTGGTGCCGGGCCTCGTCGGTCTGGGAGATCCGGGTGGCGATCGCGGTCAGCTCGGTGGAGAGCTCCTGGGACCGGCGCAGCGCGCTGTCCAGGTCTTCCCGGCGCAGCAGCCGCCGGCCCTGGGACTTGAGGGCCTCGATCCGGTCCCCCACCGCGTTGAGTTCGGTGCGCAGCGCCAGCTGCCGTTCCCGCAGGGCGTCCGTCTCCCCGCCCATCCGCTGGACCTCCGCCAACGGGTCGGCGGGCGCGGCTGCGACCAGGGGCGGCGCGGCCAACAGCAACAGCAGGCAGAGGGGAGCGGAGCGGAACATCTATCTGGGCAGCTAGCAACGCCGATGCCACCCCGCCGCCGGGGGCGGGCGCGGAAAAACCAACAACTCCGGGGGGCTGGCTGGCGAGCCGCGGCCGGCCCCCTCAGAAATGCCCCACCTCCCCACGAAAAACTGTGGGGCGGGTCACTCCGCCTCGGGAGGTTCCCCCTTCTGGAGGAAGCCGTACTTCTCCAGCTTGTAGTAGAGCGCCGAGGTCTTGATCCCCAGCAGCCGGGCGGTCTCGGTCTTCACCTGGTGGGCCCGCGCGTAGGCCTGGGCGATCAGCTGCCGCTCCAGATCCTCCAGCACCACCGGCAGCGGGCGATCCCCCTGCAGCGAAGGCAGGGCCGGGCCGGCAGGCGCTCCCCGCGGGGCGATGGTCTGCAAAAAGCCGGGGAGATCCGACACCTGCAGCTGGGGCTGATCGGCGAACACCATCGACTGCTCGATGGCGTTCTCCAGCTCCCGCACGTTGCCCGGCCAGGGATAGGCGGCCAGCGCGTGCAGCGCCTCCTCGCTGATCCCCCGCACCTTCGGGTTCATCCGCCCCGCGGACTTGGCAATGAAGTGTCGGGCCAGCAACGGGATGTCCTCCGGGCGTTCGCGCAGCGGCGGCAGCCGCAACGGGACGATGTGCAGCCGGTAGTAGAGGTCCTCGCGGAACCGGCCCTGCTCCACCTCGGTCTTCAGCTCCCGGTTGGTGGCGGAGATCACCCGCACGTCCACCTTCAGCGTCTCCTCCCCGCCCACCCGCTGGATCTCCTTCTCCTGCAGCACCCGCAGCAGCTTGGTCTGGACGGTGGGGGAGATCTCACCGATCTCGTCCAGGAACAGGGTGCCCCCGTCGGCCAGCTCGAAGCGGCCCAGCTTGCGCTTCACCGCCCCGGTGAAGCTGCCCCGCTCGTGGCCGAACAGCTCGCTCTCCAACAGGGTCTCCGCCAGCGCCGCGCAGTGCACCACCACGAACGGGCCGTCCTTGCGGGGAGAGAGGTCATGGAGCATCCGCGCCACCAGCTCCTTGCCGGTGCCGCTCTCTCCGGAGATCAGCACCGTGGCCTCGGAGGTGGCGGTGCGCCGCACCTGGGAGACCAGCTTCTGCAACGGGACGCTGTCGCCCACCAGGGTGCCCGCCGCCGCCGCCGCGTCCTGGTTCAGCGCCTGGTTGTGCGCGGTCAGCCGCTCCACCTGCCGCCGGGTGGCGGCCAGCTCCAGGCCCTTTTGGACCTTGGCCCGCAGCACCTCGGGGGTGAACGGCTTCTGGATGAAGTCGTAGGCGCCCTCCTGCATCGCCAACACCGCGGTCTCCACCGTCCCGTGCCCGGTGACCACCATCACCACCGCGTCCGGGTCGTGCGCCCGCAGCCTCCCCAGCAGGGTGATCCCGTCCATCCCCTCCATCTTCAAGTCGGTGACCACCACGTCGAAGGGCGTCTTCTGGTAGGCGTTCAGCGCGTCCGCGGCGGACCGCACCGCGGACACCTGGTGACCGGACCTGGTCAGGGTGACCGTCATCCCCTCGCGGAGCGTGTCGTGGTCATCAACCACCAGAATCTTCGGCATTGCCGCTCCTGTTAGCACAGCGGCCGCACTGCACGCGGTGCGCCATTGAACCCCGGGCGGAGGCTGGCACGATGGACTTCGTGAACCCCGGCCGCGAATCCCTCCAGGCACTGCTGCAGCAGCACTCCGCTTCCGACCCCGCCGAAGCGCGGGATCTGGAACGGATGAGGGAGGCGGTGCGCTCGCTGCAAGAGCCCTTCTCTCGCGGTCAGCCCCAGGCCCACTTCACCGGCAGCGCGGTGATCGTGGATCCCCAGGGGGCGCGGGTGTGCCTGATCCACCACGGCAAGCTGCACCGCTGGCTGCAGCCGGGGGGGCACTGCGAACCGGAGGATGACGGGTCGCTGGAGGCCGCCGCGCTGCGGGAGGCCAGGGAGGAGACCGGGCTCAACGTCCGGCTGCACCCTGGGGCCCCGCGTCCGCTGGATGTGGACGCGCATCTGATCCCGGCCCGAGGGTCGGAGCCGGATCACCACCACCTGGACATCCGCTTCCTGCTGGTGGCCGAGGACCCCCAGATCTTGACCCACGACCCGCAAGAGTCACACGGGGCGCGTTGGCTGGGCTGGGAGGAGGCGCTGGCCCTGTCCACCGAACCGGCCCTTCTCCGCCTTTTCCGCAAAGCCCGGGCGATCGCCGAACGGGGGGAGTGGGCAAATGCAACGGGCGGAGTTGGACCCACCTAGCCCCTCGGCCTATTGAGGGTTTCTACCTGGGATCGTTCACTTCCTCCCGCGCCTCGCCCTGTTCGGGCAAGCGCGAAAAACGGGGGCGTACGTGGACATTCAGCTTCGCAATCGCAGCACTGCACAGGCACGCGTGGTCGAGATGCTGGTCTCGGAGACCGACGACGCGATCTTCACCAAGGATCTCCAGGGGCGATACCTGACCATCAACCGCGCGGGGGCGGCGATGATCGGCCGACCGGCGGAGGAGATCCCGGGCCGGACCGACTTCGAGCTGCTGGCGGCCGACGACGCGATCTCCGCCAACGACAGCGACCGCCGCGCGCTGCAGAGCGGGGGGCTGATCCACTACGAGGACCACCGCAGCGACCGGGTGTGGCTGTCCACCAAGGGGGTGCTCCACGACGACGCAGGCGAGGCGTTCGGCGTGTTCGGGATCGCCCGGGACGTCACCGACACCTGGCGGGCCCAGGCGATCGAGCGGCTGCTGATCGGGATCGTGGCCCACGATCTCCGCTCTCCGCTGGCGGCGCTGACCATGAACGCCGCCTGCCTGAACGTGGCGGAGCTGCCGCGGACCGTGCGCCGCGCCGCGTCCCGGATCACCTCCTCCATCTCCCAGATGAACGAGCTGGTGGGCAGCATCCTGGACGTGGTCCGGGTGCGGGCCGGGGTGCCCCTGCCCATGGCCCCCACCCGGGTGGACCTGTACGAGGTCTGCTTGCGGGCCGCCGACCAGAACGCGCAGAACTTTCCCGGGCAGCAGATGGAGATCTCCTGCGAGGGGAACTGCGAGGGCTACTGGGACGAGAACCGCCTGCTCCAGGCGCTGGGGAACCTGATCATCAACGCCATGAAGTACGGCGGGGCCGAGGCGCCGGTGAAGATCACCTGCCGGCGCGGGGAGAACGAGGTCACGGTGGAGGTGAAGAACCAGGGGCCGCCCATCTCGCAGGAGCTGCTCCCCCACATCTTCGAACCCTTCCGCCGCGGAACCAGCAAGCACGCGGATGGGGCGGGGCTGGGCCTGTTCATCGTCCGGGAGGTGGCCCGCGCCCACCAGGGCAAGGTGGAGGTCGCCTCCTCCTCTACCCAGGGCACCACCTTCGCGCTGACCCTCCCGGTGGGGGAGAGCCGCCCGGATCGCCCCGGCACCGTGGAGAGCCGGCGCGCCTCGGTGGCGCTCTAGGCCAGGGGCAGCTGGAGGGAGAACACCGTCTCTCCCGGGTGGGAGCGGACGGAGAGCTCGCCGCCGTGGGCCTGGGCAATCTTGCGGGCCAGCGGCAGTCCCAGCCCGGTGCCCTGCTCGCGGGTGGTGAAGAAGGGCTCGAAGATCCGCTCCCGCAGCTCGGTGGGGATCCCGGAGCCCGCATCGGAGACGGTCACCTTGTAGTGCGCCCCCTCGGGGCGGGCCAGGATCCGGACCGTGGACGCCCCCGGCGCGGCCTGGATGGCGTTCTTGATCAGGTTGGTCAGCGCCGAGACCAGCAGGCTCTCATCCGCCTCCACCTTGCCCGGCTCCACCAAAAGCTCCAGCGTCACCGCGCGCCCGGCGGCGTCGGTGGCCATCAGCTCGGCCGCGGCGCGGACCCAACTCTCGCCCTCCAGCGGGGCCAGCGACAGCCGCCGCTCCCGGGCGAAGGCCAGGAAGTCCTCCACGATCCGCTGCAGGTAGTGGATCTCCTTGCGGATCTTCTCCACGTGGGAGCGGGACTCCCCGGGGCCGTCCGCCAGCTCCTCCGCCAACAGCCCGGCGAAGAGCGCGATCCCCCCGATCGGGTTGCGGACCTCGTGCGCCACCCCGGCCAGCATCATCTTCAGTTGACGGTCGCGGCCCTCCAGCGCCTGGCGCATCGACTCCAGCTCCTTGGCCAGCACCCCGATCTCCAAGGTGGCCTCCGCTGGGACCGGGGTCTGCAGATCTCCGCCGCGGATCCGCAGCGCCGCGCCCATCAGCCGCTCCAGCGGCCGGGAGACCCCGCGCGCGGTCAAAAGGGCGATCGCCGCCAGCAGCAGCGCCGCCGCGGCCACCATCGCCGCGTAGCCGCGGAACAGCCGCCGCAGCGGTCCAAAGAAGCTGCTGGTGCCCTCCACCCCCACCACCGCCACCACCCCCTCCCCGTTCCGCACCGGGGCGTAGCCGGTCTTGTAGAGCAGCCCGTCGGCGCCCTCGAACAGCACCTGGGACCAGGCCCGCTGGCCGGCCCTTACCGAGGCCAGCTCCAGGCGATCCCGGGCCAGCTCCGGCATCTGGGCCCCCACCGGCAGCGCCCCGCCGGCGTCCACCCGCACCCGGCCGTCCAGGTCCACCGCGAAGATCCGCCGGGCGCCGGTGGCCAGCCGGATCGCCTCCAGGTCGCGGGCGAAGTTCCGCCAGGTGCGTGAGCCGTCCACGTCGTCCTGAGCCTGCAGGGTCATCAGCCGCTCCGCGTTCATTTGGGCTGCGGTCCCGGCGGCGATGCGGGACAGCCCCCGGCCCAGCTCGTCCTCCAGGATCCGCCGGGTCAGCGCGTAGCCGGCGGCCCCCGCCAGGGCCAGCAACAGCAGGGTGGGGGCCAGGAAGGCCACCAGCAGCCGGACGCGGAGCGAGGCCAACACGGGGCTACCGGGCCGGCCCGTACAGCCGCTGGATCAGCGCCCGGAGCTCCGGGTCGAAGTCCACGAACTCCACCCCCATCCCGGCGGGGTGCTCATGGGTCCCTGCGGTCACCACCCGGGCCACCCGCACCAGCCCGTCGATCAGCCGCGAGCCATCCTTGAGCGAGAACTGCAGGTGGAGGGTGGTCCCCACCGGGGAGGGCTGGTCGGTCCGGATGAACATCCCCCCTGGGGAGAGGTTGGTGGCGTACTCCGCCAGGAAGGCCTCCAGGGAGTTGAAGCGGTACTGGACCAGCAGGGCCAGCTCCCTCCGCGGGTGCTTGCGCCGGTTGTCGGGGGGCTGATCGCTCATCCGGGCGCAATGTACCCGAAAGCGCGCGGGCTCCGCCGGTCCGCCGAACGTTGAATGGGCGTCGTTCCTGCCCGGCCCTGGTGGCGGTCGGCCCCTGGGGGAACCAGATTGCGCCGCACTTCGGACATGCCCAGAGAATCCCTCACCCTCCGTCGGACCCTGTGGATCAGCGCGGCGGCGTCCAGCGCGCTGATGCTGCTGCTGGCGTTCGCGCTGGTCAGCCTGACCTCCTATCAAAACCAGATCTCGCAGTCCCTGGCGGCCAGCGTGGAGAGCGTGGTGCTGGCCGAGGAGGCGGAGATCGATCTGTTGTTGCTGGAGCGCGCCAAGGACCCGGTCGTGCGCGAGGACCTGCGCCTGTCCCTCCGGCGCAAGCTGGAGGCCGCCGAGGGGTTCGCCGCCTCCGCCGAAGAGAAGGCGGCGGTGCGGGACGCGCGGGCCGCAGTGGAGGCATACCTGAAGGCAGGCGCGCCTCCGGGAGAGTTGGAGAACGCGTTCCGGTTCCTGGAGCGGGTGGTGGGGATCAACCTGGGCGAGACCCAGAACGCCCGGCTCCAACTGGACCGGTCCGACGCGCTGGCGAACCTGCTGGGGGTGGCCTCGGCGGTGGTGTTCCTGGTCGGGCTGGCGGCCCTGCTGCTGTGGCTGCGCCAGAACATCCTCCGGCCGATCTTCGCCCTGGCCCAGGCAATCGAGAGCTTCCACCGCGGAGACCGGGAGAGCCGGGCCCCGCTGCAGGGTCCCGGGGAGCTCGTGGAGATGGCGGTCCGCTTCAACGAGCTGGCGTCCACGGTGGTGCGCCAGCGCGAGGCCCAGTTGACCTTCCTGGGCGGGGTGGCCCACGACCTGCGCACCCCACTGGGGGCCTTGCGGCTGGCGCTGGGGCGGGCGGTCCCCCGGGAGGGGCCGCTGCCGCCGGAGCAGAAGCTGCGCTCGGTGTTGGCGCTGGCCGACCGCCAGGTCACCCGGCTGGAGCGGATGGTTTCCGACATCCTGGACGCCACCCAGGTGGAGGCGGGGAAGCTGGAGGTCAACCTGCGCCCCCACGACGCCCGGGAGCTGGTCCAGGAGGTCACCGGCCTGCTGAGCGGTTCGGCCGATCAGGAGCGGCTGCGGATCCAGCTTCCCCCGGGGCCGGTGATCATCCACTGCGATCCCTTGCGGATGGAACAGGTGCTCAACAACCTGATCAGCAACGCCTTGAAGTACTCACCCGACACTGCCCCGGTCACAGTCAGCCTGCGCGAGGAGAACGGCACCGCGGTGTTCGCGGTGCGCGACGAGGGGATCGGCCTCTCCCCTGAAGACCAGGCCAGGCTGTTCGAACCCTTCCAGCGGCTGGGGCTGTCCAAAGAGTCGATCCCCGGGGTGGGGCTGGGGTTGTTCGTGGTCAAGCGACTGGTGGACGCCCACCAGGGGACCTTGCGGATCTTGTCCCAGCCCGGCCATGGCTCTACCTTCGAGGTCCGGGTGTCCCGGGCCCGAGGCTAGAACAGCGCGGCCAGCGCCTGACCCAGGGTCTCCACTCCAATCGGCTCCAGGCGGCGCTCCTCCAGCCGGCGCACGCTGCTGGCCGGGAGGATGGCCCGCTTGAACCCCATCTTGGCCGCCTCCGCCAGGCGGGTCTCCAGCTGGGAGACCGCCCGCACCTCTCCGGCCAACCCCACCTCCCCCAGCACCAGGGTGAAGGGATCCAGCGGCTTGTTCTGCAGGGAGGAGACCAGGGCCGCGCACACCGCCAGGTCGGAGGCGGGCTCGCCCAGCTCGATCCCTCCGGCGACGTTCACGAAGATGTCGCAGCCCACCAGCTGAACGTCCTCCTTCTTCTCCAGCACCGCCGCCAGCAGGGCCACCCGGTTCCCATCCACGCCGATCGCGGTGCGCCGGGCGGTCCCGTAGCCGGTGGGGGCCACCAGGGCCTGCACCTCCACCAGCAGGGGACGGGTGCCGTTGAGGGTGGAGGTGACCACCGATCCGGACTTGCCCGCCGGACGCTCCGCCAGGAACAGCGCCGAGGGGTCGGCCACCTCCGCCAGCCCATTGCCCTTCATCTCGAACACGCCGATCTCGTTGGTGGAGCCGAAGCGGTTCTTGTGCGCGCGCAGCAGCCGGAAGGAGTGGCCCCGCTCGCCCTCGAAGTAGAGGACGGTGTCCACCATGTGCTCCAGCACCCGCGGCCCGGCGATGGAGCCGTCCTTGGTCACGTGCCCCACCAGGAAGGTGGGCACCCCGCTGCCCTTGGCAAACGCCATCAGCCGCCCGGCCACCTCGCGCACCTGGGAGATGGTGCCGGGCGCGCTGCCCAGCTCCGGCAGGAACATGGTCTGGATGGAGTCGATCACCAGGGCGCTGGGCCTCAGCGCCTGCGCCGCCAACAGCACCTTGTCCGCGTCGGTCTCCGCCAGGAGGTGCAGCCGGTCTCCCTTCACCCCCAGCCGCTCGGCGCGCATCTTGGTCTGTTGCAGTGACTCCTCACCGGAGACGTACAGCGCGTTGGCCTCCCGGCTGAGCCGGTCCAGCGCGGCCAGCAGCAGGGTGGACTTGCCGATCCCCGGGTCTCCGCCCAGGAGCACCAGCGAACCTGCCACCACCCCGCCGCCCAGCACCCGGTCCAGCTCGTGGATGCCGGTCTTGCGCCGCACCTCCACGTCCGAGCTGACGTCCTTGAGCAGCACCGGCTTGCCGTTCCCCCCCGACGCGCCCCAGGCCGGCCGCTTGTCGCTGTCCTTGACCTCCGCCTCCTCCACCAGGGTGTTCCAGCCGCCGCAGTCGCTGCACTTGCCCAGCCACTTGGCCGACTGGTAGCCGCACTTCTGACAGGAAAAATGGGTGCGGGTCTTGGCCATCCTCTTCTCCTACACCCTGGGCCTGACGTGCCGCGTGGCGGGTCGTTAACCCTGTTTGGGGATGGGTTGACAGGGAGGATCTGGCGGGGTTTACCCGCCCCATGAACCACGTCGACTCGTTGAGCGGCCATGCGCACTTTGCCCGTCCGGTGCCCTCCCAGGTGACCGTCCGCCACGACTGGACGGTGGCCGAGGTCCGCGCGCTGCACGACCTGCCGCTGTTGGAGCTGGTCTACCGCGCCCAGACCGTCCACCGGGCCTGCTTCCCCCAGAACGCGGTGCAGCTGTGTTCGCTGCTGTCGATCAAGACCGGCGGCTGCCCGGAGGACTGCGCCTACTGCCCGCAGGCGGCCCGCTACCAGACCGGGGTGAAGGCGGAGAAGCTGATGGCGGTCCACGACGTGCTGGCCAGCGCCCAGCAGGCCCGCGCCGCCGGGGCCACCCGCTTCTGCATGGGGGCGGCCTGGCGCGAGGTGAAGGACGGGCCGCAGTTCGACTCGGTGGTGGAGATGGTCAAGGGCGTACGCGGGCTGGGGATGGAGGCCTGCTGCACCCTGGGGATGCTCAGCGAGCAGCAGGCGGTGCGGCTAAAGGAGGCCGGGCTGACCGCCTACAACCACAACCTGGACACCTCGGATGCGCACTATGGGGAGATCATCCACACCCGCACCTACGACGACCGGCTGCGCACCCTGGACAATGTCCGCAAGGCGGGGATCTCGGTGTGCTGCGGGGGGATCATCGGCCTGGGCGAGTCGCTGGACGATCGCTGCGCGATGCTGGTCACCCTGGCCAACCAGGAGGTCCAGCCGGAGTCGGTGCCGGTGAACGCGCTGGTCCCGGTGGCCGGGACCCCGCTGGCGGAGAACAAGCCGGTGGACTCGCTGGAGATGGTGCGGGTGATCGCCACCGCGCGGATCCTGATGCCGATGTCCATGGTCCGGCTCTCCGCCGGCCGGCTGCAGATGACCCAGGAGGCGCAGCTGCTGTGCATCATGGCCGGCGCCAACTCGATCTTCTTCGGGGAGAAGCTGCTCACCACCGGCAACCCCGAGTACCGCGAGGACATGGAGCTGCTGCGCAAGGCGGGCCTCCGTCCGCTGGAGCCCCACGCCCACGGCGAGGCGGTCCCCCAGGCCGGCGGCTGTGGCGGCGGGGAGTGCGGGATGCACCCCGCGGCCGTGACGGAGCAGCAGCTCCGGTGAAGGGGCCGGGTCCCAGCGCCCGGGTGACGGACACCTGGGCCCAACACGAACTGGAGGCGCTGACCCGCGCCGGGCTGCGCCGCTTCCTGGAGCCGCTCTCCACCCCCCAGGGCGCCGAAGTCGTGATCCGCGGCGAACGGCTGGTGAACTTCAGCGCCAACGACTACCTGGGGCTGGCCGCGGATCCCCGGCTGGTCCAGGCGGCGAAGGAGGGCCTGACCCGCTCCGGGGTGGGCTCCGGCGCCTCCCGGCTGGTGGTGGGAGACTCGGACGCCCACCGGGAGCTGGAGGCCCGGCTGGCGCACTTCAAGCGGGCCGAGGCGGTGCTGCTCTTCAACAGCGGCTACGCGGCCAACCTGGGGATCCTCTCCGCCCTCCTCGGCCCCGAGGACGCGGTGTTCTCCGATGCGCTGAACCACGCCTCGATCATCGACGGCTGCCGGCTGTCCCGGGCCCGGGTGGTGGTCTATCCGCACGCGGATCCCCCCGCCCTGGACAGGCTGCTGTCCTCCCATCCCGGCCGCCGCCGGCTGGTGGCCACCGACGCCATCTTCTCCATGGATGGAGACCGGGCGCCGCTGGAGGCGCTGGTGGAGGTCTGCCGCCGTCACGGCGCGGCGCTGCTGGTGGACGAGGCGCACGCCACCGGGGTGCTGGGCCCGCGCGGCGCCGGGCTGTGCGAGGAGCTGGGGCTGGAGTCGGAGGTGGACCTGCGGATGGGCACCCTGAGCAAGGCCCTGGGCTGCTTTGGGGCCTTCGTGGCCACCCGCGGACCGCTGGCGGAGCTGCTCTTCCACCGCGCCCGGTCGCTGGTGTTCTCCACCTCGCTGCCGCCGGCGATCTGCGCCGCCGCTTCGGAGGCGGTGCGGATCGTGGACCAGGAGCCTGCCCTGCGCGAGGCGCTGTGGCGCAACATCCGCTACCTGGCCCACGGCCTGCGCGAGCTGGGGGTGGACGCCCAGCCCTCCTCGCCGATCTTCCCGGTGGTGCTGGGGGAGCCCGGGCGCGCGCTGGAGGCGGCCCGGCTGCTGAGGGAGCAGGGCCTGCTGGTCAAGCCGATCCGCCCGCCCACCGTCCCCGCCGGCAGCAGCCGGCTGCGGATCGCGCTGTCCGCCTCCCACACCGGGGCCCACCTCGATCAGCTCCTGGAGGCGCTCTCCGGGCTGCGATTGGATCGCCACCATGTCGCCGCCTGACCGCTACCAGCAGCTGCTGGCCCTGGACGTGAAGCACCTGTGGCACCCGTTCACCCAGATGCAGGTGTGGCCGGAGGATAGTCCGCTGATCATCGAGCGGGCGGAGGGCAACGAGCTGATCGACGTGGACGGCCGCCGCTACCTGGACGGGGTCTCCTCGCTGTGGGTCACCGTGCATGGGCACCGCAAGCAGCAGATCGACGACGCGATCCGCGCCCAGCTGGACAAGGTCGCCCACAGCACCCTGCTGGGGCTCTCCTCGGTGCCGGCGATCCAGCTGGCCGCCCGGCTGGCCGGGATCGCCCCGCCGGGACTGACCAAGGTCTTCTATTCCGACTCCGGCTCCACCTCGGTGGAGATCGCGGTGAAGATGGCCTACCAGTACTGGCAACAGAAGGGCCGTCCGGAGAAGCGGCGGTTCGTGGCGCTGGAGGAGGCCTACCACGGGGACACGGTGGGCTCGGTCTCGGTGGGTGGGATTGGGCTCTTCCACGCCATCTTCTCCGGGCTGCTGTTCGAGGTGGAGCGGATCCCCACCCCCTACGCCTACCGCTACAGCGGGGAGGGGGACTGCGCGCAGGCCGCCCTGGCCGCGGCGGAGCGGCTGTTCCAGGCGCAGGGCCACCAGCTGGCCGCGCTGGTGATCGAACCGTTGGTGCAGGGCGCGGCCGGGATGCTGATGCAACCGCCCGGCTTCCTGTCCCGGCTGGCCAGGCTGTGCCGGGAACATGAGATCCTGCTGATCTGCGACGAGGTGGCCACCGGCTTTGGGCGCACCGGGACGATGTTCGCGGTGGAGCAGGAAGACGTCCGACCGGACTTCCTCTGTCTGGCCAAGGGGCTCACCGGCGGGTACCTGCCGCTGGCCGCGACCCTGACCACCGAAGAGGTGTTCTCGGCGTTCCTGGGCCAGCCGTCGGACAAGCGGACCTTCTTCCACGGGCACACCTATACCGGCAACCCGCTGGCCTGCGCCGCCGCCCTGGCCTCCCTGGACCTGTTCGAGCAGGAGCGCACCCTGGAGCGGATGAAGCCGGTGGTGGACGCGCTCTACCGGCGCCTGGATGCCATCGCCCAGCTGCCCCACGTGGGGGAGATCCGCCGCCGGGGCCTGATGATCGGGGTGGAGCTGGTGGCGGACCGCGCCACCAGGGCCGAGTACCCGTATGGGGATCGGGTCGGGCACCAGGTGTGCCTGGCGATCCGCAAGAAGGGGATCATCCTCCGCCCGCTGGGGAACGTGATCGTGCTGATGCCGCCCCTGTCGCTGACGGTGGCGGAGGCAGAGCGGCTGGGGACCGCGCTGTTGGAGGCGATAGAGGAGGTCACCTCGCGGGCGGAGTGAAGGCACCCGTGGGTGGCGCTGTCGGTCCGCTCGGACGGCGAGAACCCTTGGGTGGGAGAGGCAGCCCTACTCGACCGGGTTCTCCCCTTCATCTGCCCAGAGGCTCTTGAGATCGAACGCGTGGGCTTCGAAGGGTTCGATGCGAGCGACCTGATCACCCACGTGATTGGCGGCCAGTGATTGCCTCGCGAGGGCGCGAACGCCAAAGATGTTCCCCATGGCGCTTCAAGACGAGATCGATGCCGCAGCTCCCGGAGCCGAGATCCTGATTCCCGCCGGAGTGCACCGGGAGACCGTGGTGATCACCAAGCCCCTGGTCCTGCGGGGAGACCCGGGGGCGATCCTGGACGGCGGGGGCGAGGGGCCGGTGATCGCGATCAACGTCCCCCCCGGTCCGCCGGTGCGGGTGATCGGGCTGACCGTCCGCAACGGCTCCGCGCAGGCGGGCGGGGGGATCTCCATCCAGAAAGGGGTGGTGGAGATCGACCAGTGTGTGATCTCGGGCAACCGGGCCACCGGCTTCGGCGGCGGTGGCCTCTACAGCCAGGGCCAGCGGCTGACCGTCACCCGCTGCCGGTTCGAGGAGAACCGCGGCCGCCAGGGAGGCGCGGTGTTCCTGGACGGCGCGGTGCAGGCCACGGTCACCGAGGCCCTGTTCGCCCGCAACGGTGGCTTCTGGGGTGGAGCGGTGCGGCTCCGGGAGGCGGCGACGCTGACCCTGGAGCGGAGCACGGTGGCGGACAACGTGGCGGTGGGGGAGGGCGCGGCGGGGACCCAGCTCCATCTGTCAGGAACCCTCACCCGGAAGCCCCGGCTCACCTTGCGCAACTGCATCCTCTCCGGAGGGGGAGAGCTGCTCTTCAACTCCCCCGAACATCCGGCCACGGTAGAGGGGTCGCATGTGCTCGCCACCGACTTCCGGTTGCCGGCCACCGTGCTCCACCAGTTGTCGGGGGATCCGGCCTTCAGCGGCGAGGCGCCCACCCCCTATCGCCCCCGGGCGGGCAGCGCTGCCGGAGGCCGAGGCGACCCCACCGGACTGCCGCCGGACGCGGTGGATCTGGAGGGGAAGCCCAGAAAACGGGGCGGGGGCCTGGATCTGGGCGCCTACTCCCTACTACCTTGACCTTCCTGTTCCCCTACTTGCCGAAGGTGTCCTGACCATGTCGATCAGCATTGGTGACAAGCGCTCCGCTCCGCTGGCTCCCCGCGCCCCGGACGTGACCACCGCCGCGCCCGCTGCCCAGAAGGCCGCTCCCTCCGCGCCGGTGAACGCAGCCCGGAACCAGGAGTCCCTGGAGCTGGCGAAGCCCACCGCGGCGCCGCTGGCCGAGACCCCGGCCCCGGTGTTCGCAGTCCCCACCGACGTCTACAAGGTCAAGTCCGGCGACAGCCTGGGGGCGATCTCCACCCGCTTTGGCAATGACCTCAAGACGGTGGTGGCGGACAACAACATCGCCAACGCCAACCAGATCTCCATCGGCCAGCCGGTGAAGCTGCGCGACACCGTGCTGTTGACCGTGGAGAAGGGCGACACCCTCCAGGGGCTGTCCGCGCAGTTCGGGATGAAGGAGGCGGACCTGGCCGCGGCCAACAAGCTGACCGCGGGCGCGGCCCTCACCGCCGGCTCGCAGCTCAAGCTCCCCGGCGGGGTGTTCTACACGGTGAAGGCGGGGGACAACCTCTCCGCCATCGCCAATCGGTACGGCACCACCGCCCAGGCGATCGCCAAGGGCAACGAGCTGACCAACGCGAACCTGATCAAGATTGGCCAGAAGCTGGTGGTGGTCAGCACCCAGGTCCCCGCGCCCACCCCGGACCTGCTCAAGGACCCTTCGGTGATGAAGGACCACCGTGGCTCTGCCAACTACGCGGACGTGGCCGGCGGCAAGCTGGTGGTGGATGGGATCAGCGCCGACGACGTGAAGCAGGGGCAGGCCGGTGACTGCTACTTCCTGGTGGCGATCAGCGGGCTGGCCAAGTCCCACCCGGAGGTGATCCAGAACGCGCTCAAGGACAACGGGGACGGCAGCTTCACCGCCACCTTCTACGAGAGCGAGTACGGGCCGGTGGACCCCAAGGACGTCAACGGGGAGTGGGTGGAGAAGTTCACCCCGGTGAAGGTGGAGATCGACGGGGACATCCCCAAGGAGTACGGCAGCGCGGTCTACGCCACCGGCGGCACCGACAAGGAGCTGTGGGCTCCGCTGCTGGAGAAGGCCTACGCCAAGTGGAAGGGCGGCTACGAGGAGATCGGCAACGGCGGCTGGCCGCACGATGCCCTCTCCCAGCTGACCGGCAAGCCGGCGGAGTCGATCTGGATGGACGCCAAGAACCCTCCCAACATCACCAAGGTGGTGCAGGGCTATCTGGCCAGCGGGCAGGTGGTCTGCGCCAGCACCAAGGATGAGAAGGCCACCAGCGGCAGCGGGATCGTCGGCAACCACGCCTACACCGTGCTGGGCACGCTGGAGAAGGACGGCAAGTCCTACGTCCAGCTGCGCAACCCGTGGGGCAACACCGAGTTCGGCAACGACGGCAAGGACGACGGGGTGTTCATGATCCCCGCCGCCAAGTTCCGCCAGCTGTTCGACAGCCTCTCGGTCAGCCAGGCGGCGTAGTCCCAGACTTCCCGGGGGCGCTGGGCTCAGCGCCTCCGCAGGCCGTTGTAGAGCACGTCCAGGATGGCGGCCCGGCGCTGGGTCGCCTTGAGCTTGGCCTCCGGACCCTCCCGTCCGTGGAGCAGGAAGCCGGCGACGTGGACCTCGAACAGCAGCCCGGCCACAAACTCGGCCGGGACGTCCTGGCGCAGGATCTCCTGATCGATCCCCACCTGGACCAGCTGCTTGGAGAACTGCAGCATCCGCTGGCGCAGCTCATCAAGCCGGTCCGCCCACTCCGGCATCGCGTCCGCGGCCTCCCCCAGCATCAGCTGCAGCAGCAGCGGGTGGTCCGCCATGAAGGCGCGGGATCGCTCGGAGACTGCGCGCATCAGCTCCATCACCGGGACGTCCGGCTGCAGCAGCCCCTGGAGGTCGGCCACCACCAGCTCCACCTCCCGGGTCAGCACCTGGAAGAAGAGCTCCTCCCGGGAGAAGCAGATCTCCAGCAGCTTGGACCGGGGGACGCCCGCCTCCAGGGCCACGTCCTCCAGGCCCACCTTGTCGAAGCCGGAGCGCAAGAGCAGCGCGGTGGTGGCCGCCAGCACCCTGGCGCGCAGCTCCTCCGCCGGAGTGGGACGGCTGACCATCTTCATCCCCGGGGTGCTGACCACCGAGGCAGGCTCTCCCCGGGCGGCGCGCTGCATCGCCCGCTCGCGAATGGCCCTCACCGCGTCTTTGCCTGGATCGTTCGACATTCGGACTCCCTCGGTCCTCCCCAGTCTAGCCCGGCGGAGGGAGGGTTTTCCGGGGCAAGCCCGGCGACGAAATGGTGGAGTGCGACGGTGACTGCAAAGCGCAGGGCGACGGCGAAGCGGCGCGGCGGGGCTCCCTTCCGGGTCTTCGTCACCGGCACCGACACCGGAGTGGGGAAGACCCAGGTCAGCGTGGCCCTGCTCTCCCTGTTGGCGGAGGCCGGCGCCCGGCCGGCGCCCTTCAAGCCCTACGAGAGCGGGTGTGAGGACCTCTCCGCTCCGTCCGACGCGCTGGCGATGCGCCAGGCGGCCCGCTCCCGGGATCCGCTGGCCCGCATCTGCGTCCACCGTTTCGCCCAGCCGCTGGCCCCCGGGGTGGCCGCCTCCCGGCTGGGAACCGAACCCTCCTTCGCCCGCACCCTGGAGGCGTTCCGCGCCTTCGCCGGGCGGTCCCTGGTGGCGGAGGGGGCGGGAGGGCTGTACGTGCCGATCGACGCCCGGCGCGAGGTGATGGATCTGATCGTCCGCCTCCGCTTGCCGGTGGTGCTGGTGGCGCGGGCCGGGCTGGGGACGCTGAACCACACCGCGCTTTCGCTAGACGCGCTGGAGAACCGCGGGGTCCCGGTGAGGGCAGTGGTGCTGTCCCAGGGCGCGCCCACCGGAGATCCTTCGCGCGAGGACAACGCCCGCTGGATCGCCCGCCGCCATCGGGTGCGGGTGCTGGGGCCGGTGCCCTACGAGCCGGATCCCGTCCGCCGCCAGCTGCTGTTCCAGGAGGCGCTGCGCCCCCTGGTGGAGGGGGAGTGAACGCCCGGGTACGGGCCTCTGGCTGATCCACGCGCGGGCCCGCGTCGCAACTTTCCTGAAGAACCGGCCGCGAATTGGACGCCTCGGATGATCCGCGCGACAACCTCGCGCGCATGGCGGAAATCATTGATCTCACGCTGATCAGCGATGCGCGGCGTTACTTCCACAAGCTCCTCGACGCGCGCGGGATCGCGTACTTCCTGCGTCAGGACGGACGCCCCTTCCAGATCGAGCAGTCCAAGGTGGAGATGGTGGTCAGGACCGCGGCGCGCGCGCGCCCGGCCCACCTCCCCCGGCCTCCCCGGCCCGCGGTGGAGCACTGCCGCAAGGAGATCCGCCGCGAGCTGATCCGCCGCGTGGTGGAGGCGATGCTGCAGACCGGCCTGTAGGGCGCGCGCAGTCCAGCCCAGCGCGACTTTTACGCACCCCGGTGCGAGCGCGACTTCGAGTGGCTTGACGAACGCCCGGGCTTTCGCCATGTCCCGATACACGTAACTTGCGCGGTGTTTGCAGCGCATATCAGGTGACGCATGAGCGATGTCTTGGTTGCAGGGATGTTCGGGTTCGCGGAGGCCCTGGGTGAGGCGCTGGGCCGCGGGGTGGCGCGGGGATTCAACGCCGGACTGGGTGGGGCGGGGAACATGATCGCGGCCACCCCTCAGGTCCGGGGGCGTGGCCGGCCGCCGAAGAACCTCCAGGCCGCGGCGGCCTCCGGGGAGAACCGCTGCGCCGCGCAAGGCTGCACCAGCGCCGCCCGGGCCAAGGGCCTGTGTTCGCGCCACTATCAGGCCGAGCGCCGCAAGCAGAACGCGTCCTCGTAGGCTTCGGGAACCTGCGGGACCCACGCGCGTGCCCTTCTCCCGTCGCACCGCGTGGGACCTGCAGTCCAACGCCTTCTCCCGGCGGCTGGAGGCGCTGGCCGGCGCCCCGCTGCTGGATCTCTCCCGAGGGGGTGGCCCGGTTGGCGCGCTCGCTGGACGGACGCTGAGCCCCGGGAGCCTGCCTGGCCGGCGGACGGGTGGGTCCGGATGCGACCTCCCATTGACTTCACCGCGTCAGCTGACGCCTGCTCTCGATCCGACGCAGGAGGAGTGACATGGACAACGTCTTTCGGGGCTCAGGCGGGCTCAAGAATCGCCGCAATCTGAAGGGAAAGAAGGAGACCAGCATCCCATCCTCGATGGGCGTGCGGCTGGGCTACGTCTCCGACGTAGAGCGGCCCCCTCCAGAGGGCGTGCCCTCCAAGCGCCGCAATCGCCGGATCCCCACCTCGGTGCACATCCTCCGCGACGGCTCCTGGAAGCGCGTGGCCGGTGACCTCTCCGGCGGCGGCGCGTTGCTCCTGCTCGACTCGCGCATCGAGGAGTCGGAGCTGGAGATGACCATCGAGCTGGCCGACGGCAGCAAGAAGTGGCACGCGCTGGCGCAGGTGCTGCGCCGCGAGCAGCGCGGCCGGCGGATCGCCCACCACCTGCGCTTCAACGACGCCTCCCAGGTCGAAGGCCTGGGCGAGGTGATCGAGCGGGCCATCTTGGCCGGAGAGACCCGGCTCGAGACCCGCTGAAAGTCGCGGTCGGTGAAGCAGGCCGCGTCGGTGACTGCCCGGCTACTGCGGCTCGAGCACCTCAACCTTTTCGATCACCCCGGCGCGGAACTGCCAGAGCTCGATCGGGGAGGGGGCCTCGCCGGTGGCCGGATCGAACTGCAGCTTGCCGCTGGCGCCCTCCAGGTTGATCAACGCCCCGCCCTCCAGCGCGGTGCGCGCGTTGGTGAAGCTGGAGGGGCCGACCTGGAAGCTGCTGCTGCCCAGGTCGGAGAGGCGGGCCAGGCCGGCGGAGAGGGTGGTCCCGGTCAGCGGCCCCTGGCCGTTGGGGCCCACCGCGTGGGCTGTGGCCAGGGCCAGCGCGTACATCAAGTCGTAGTCGTGCTCCACGAAGGCGTAGGTGTTCGCGTCCACCCCGAAGCGGGAGAGGAACGAACTGCGGAACGAGAAATAGGCCACCCCGGCGCCCTTGGCCGGGGCGGTGCCGTAGTTGCCCTCGATCTCGGTGGGGGGCGTGATCCCGTCATCCAGCGCCGGGTCCTTCGCCGCGTCGGTGAAGAACCACTGGTGGGGCGCGGCGCGGGAGAGGTTGGCGGAGCTGGCGGCCAGGGTGATCAACCGCTGCACATCGCCCGGGAAGCCGATCAGCACCGTGAGGTCCGGGTTGAAGGTGTCCAGCTGGCTCACCGCCCCGCTCACGTCGCCTTCGCGCTCGAACTGTGCGGCCTGGACCTCCCGCTGGCCCAGCAGGCCGCCGAAGATGATGTCCTTGAGCCCCTGCCCATAGGCGTCGTTGACGTAGGCGATGCCCACCTTCCCCGTGCCGGCCACCCCGGCGTCGAAGCTGCTCTGACCCAGCAACAGCTCGGTGATCACCTCGCCCTGGATCGAGTCCGAGGGCGCGGTACGCCAGACCAGCCGCGCTCCTCCGTCCGGGTTGTCCAGCGCGGTGATCTCGTTGCTGGTGGCGTTGGGGGAGATCAGCAGCACGTCCCGGGGCTGGGTCTCCTGGGCGGCCCGCAGCACGCCGCTGGAGTTGGCCACGATCATCGCCGGCACCCCCACCCGGTCGGTCAGGTAGCGGGTGATGTCCGGGACGTTGGCCTCCGCGTTGGCGGCGTAGTCGCAGACGTGCAGCGCGAAGCGGCGGCCGTTGCCCACCCCGCGGTCGTTGATCTCCTCCAGCGCCAGCACCAGGGCGTTGAGCTCCTGCAGATCGATGTCCGAGGGATTCCCCGCGGTGTCGGTCAGGGAGAGCGCCGCGCCGATCGGGATGGTGTTGGTCCCCTCGCCCTCTCCGTACACCGCCAGCACGCCCGCATCCGGGTTCCCGCGGCAGCCCACCGGGACGCGGATGCAGAACCCCTGCGAGCAGGTCCGGTCCTGGGGGCAGTCCGACGGCAGCTCGCACTCCTGCAGGTCTCCGACGATCAGCGAGCAGCGGGACAGCAACAGCGCGCTGACCCCCACCGCCACCAGCACTCCGATCCGGGTGCGCATCAGAACTTCACCTCCACCATCGCGCCGGTGGGTCCGACCATGAAGTTGGCCAGCTGCGGTCTGGAGCTCTTGGGCCACAACAGCACCGAGGAGACGGCGGCCACCACGCCCACCCCATAGGCGATGTCCGCGATCAGCGCCTGCTGCTTGGCCTGGTCGGCGTAGTGAAGCTTGCCGGTCAGTCCCTCCACCCCCTCCGCCTGACGGAACGGGCCGCCCTCCGCCAGACCGGTCTGGTAGGCCTGGATCCCGAAGAACCCGCCGGTGCCCAGCGCCACCACCCCTGCCCCCGCGGTGATCCACGCCGCCAGCTGTGCCCGATCATGCCCCTGCTGCGCTGCCAGCAGCCGCTCGCGGCTTCCGCGATCAGCCAGCTGCTCCGCGTCCCGCTTGGCCTGGGCCTCCGCCTCGGCGCGCAGCTGGGAGGCCCGGGCCTCCTCCTCCAGCCGCTGCTGCTCGGCCTGGGCTCTGAGCCGGGCCTCCTCCTGCTGGGCCACCAGGCCCCGCAGCCGGTCCACCGCCAGCGAGGACCGCTTGAGCAGGGTGGGGTCGGTGCCGCCCGTGCTGCCGATGTAGCGCTGATAGTGCTCCAGCGCCTGCTTAAGCTCGCCGGCCTGATCGTAGGCCCGGGCGATGTTGTAGAGGATGCGCGGGTGGGGATCGATCGCCTGGGCCTTCTCCAGGGTCTGCGCTGCGTCCAGGTACCGGCCGGCTTCGTAGAGGCCGCCGGCCTTCTTCACCAACGCCGCCGCCTGCCTCTGGTCCACCCTGGAGGCGGACAGCGCGACAAACGGGCACATCAGCAGTCCCAGGGCCAACGCAGCGGGTCGCATGCGGTCCACCCTAGCCCCATTCCCCAAGGGGCGAAAACAGAAGCGCCGGCGGGCCCTGGGGACCCACCGGCGCCTGGTGCCCGATGCATGAGGGGGAAGCTACGGCGCCATCGCGATCCGGTTCAGCAGCAGCTTGCGCTGCAGGTCCAGGTTCTCCGGCAGGTGCTTGCCGAAGGTGGCGAAGAAGTCACCCAGCGAGGTCAGCTCCTCCTTCCACTCCTCGTAGTGGATGGCGGTGGCCTCGTCGACGCGCTCGGGGGGCATCTGCAGCCCGGACATGTCCATGTCCCCGGCCTTGGGCACCCAGCCCAAGATGGTCTCCTGGCCGCCCACCCGTCCCTGGGCCCGGTCCACGATCCATTTGAGGACCCGCATGTTCTCCCCGTAGCCCGGCCAGAGGAACTTGCCGTCCTTGTCCTTCCGGAACCAGTTCACCATGAAGATCTTGGGCGGGTACTGGATCCGGTGCTGCATCTTCAGCCAGTGGCTGAAGAAGTCGCCCATGTTGTAGCCACAGAAGGGCAGCATCGCCATCGGGTCCCGGCGCACCACGCCCACCTTGCCGGTGGCCGCCGCGGTGGTCTCCGAGCCCATGGTGGCGCCCAGGAAGGTCCCGTGGCCCCAGTTGAAGGCCTGCATCACCAGCGGGACGGTGGTGCTGCGCCGGCCGCCGAAGATGATCGCCGAAATCGGCACCCCGGCCGGGTTGTCCACGTGGGGCGAGAGCGCGGGGTTGTTCCGCATCGGGGAGGTGAAGCGCGCGTTGGGGTGCGCCGCCTTCTCCGCCGAACCCTTCTTCCAGGGCCGCCCCTGCCAGTCGGTGAGCTCGTCCGGCGTCTCGCCGTCCATGCCCTCCCACCACACGGTGTTGTCACTGGTCACCGCCACGTTGGTGAACAGCGTGTCCTTGGCGATGGTCTTCATCGCGTTCGGGTTGGAGCTGAAGTTGGTGCCGGGGGCGACGCCGAAGTAGCCGGCCTCGGGGTTGATCGCGTACAGCCGCCCGTCCTCACCCACCCGCATCCAGGCGATGTCGTCGCCCACGGTCCAGATCTTCCACCCGTTGAACCGCTTGGGAGGGATCATCATCGCGAAGTTGGTCTTGCCGCAGGCGGAGGGGAACGCCGCCGCCACGTAGGTCATCTGACCCTCCGGGCTCTCCACGCCCAGGATCAGCATGTGCTCGGCCAGCCAGCCCTCGTCCCGGCCCAGGTAGCTGCCGATCCGTAGCGCCAGGCACTTCTTGCCCAGCAGCACGTTGCCGCCGTAGCCCGACCCGAAGGACCAGATGGTGTTCTCCTGGGGGAAGTGGGCGATCATCCGGCGCTCGGGGTTGATGTCCCCGGTGCAGTGCAGGCCGCGGTTGAAGTCGTCCGAGCCGCCCAGCATCTCCAGCACCGCCTTGCCCATGCGGGTCATGATCCGCATGTTCAGCACCACGTAGATGCTGTCGGTGAGCTCGATCCCGATCTTGGAGAGCGGCGAGTTCAGCGGGCCCATGCAGTAGGGGATCACGTACATCGTGCGCCCCTTCATGCTGCCCTCGAACCACGGGGTCATCTTGGCGTAGGCGTCCTGGGGCGCCAGCCAGTTGTTGGTAGGGCCGGCCTCGTCCTTCTCCGGGGTGCAGATCACCGTGAGGTGCTCGACCCGCGCCACGTCGTTGGGGTTGGAGCGGTGCAGGTAGCAGCCCGGCATCTTCTCCTGGTTGAGGGGCTTCAAGATCCCCTCCGCCACCGCCTGCTCGGTGAGGCGCTGCTTCTCCTCCTCGGACCCGTCACACCACACGATCTGGTCCGGGCGGCACATCCGGGCCATCTCCTCCACCCACTGGGTGAGGTGCGGATTGGCCGTCATCGCATTCTGTTTGGCAGGCATCGAAATCCTCATCAGCGGAGTCTCTCCCGGAACGGGCGAATCCTTCGGATTGCACCTCCGGCGCGGGATCTTCAAGGGCCTCGAAACGTCGCGTGTCACACGACTAATCCCGCCCATCAGTGAGCGGGAGTGCGAAAGGCGATACACGGCCCACGCCGCAGTGCGGCATCGGGAGCGGACTGGCGCAGCATGCGCATTCCCCCTCCATGACGATGTCGATCGCCATAGTGCTGGCAGTGGTCGTGCTGGCCATTGTGCTCTTCTCCTTCGAGCGGATCCCGCTGGAGGTCAGCGCCTTGACCATCGTCTGCGTGCTGGCGCTGACCGGGGTGCTGGAGGCCAAAGAGGCGTTCGCGGGGTTCTCCAACGACACGGTGATCTTCATCTTCGCCCTGCTGGCGATGACCCAGGGACTGGCCAGCACCGGGGTGGTGCAGCTGATCGGCCAGTGGCTGGCGTCCGTTGGCCGCTACGGCCACCAGGCGTTCGTGGCGGCGATGATGCTGCTGGTGGCGGTCTTCTCCTCGCTGGTCTCCAACACAGTGACCACCGCCGCCTTCCTGCCGGTGGCGGTGGGGGCGGCCAACCGGGCCAAGGTCCCCAAGAGCAAGGTGCTGATGCCGCTGGCGTACGCCTCGATGCTGGGGGGCACCGTCTTTCTCTACGGCACCTCCACCAACCTGGTGATGAGCGAGGCGATGACCCAGATGGGGCTGGGGCCGATCGGCATCGCCGAGCTGACCCCGATGGGGATCCCGGTGGCGATCGTCGGCTTCCTGGTGATCCTGCTGCTGGGCCCGCGGCTGCTGCCGGTGCGGGAGGGCGGGGACGAGGGCGCCGGCTACATGTTCCGCGAATACATCACCGAGGCGGTGCTCACCCGCGACTCGCGCTACACCGGCAGGGAACTGGCGGAGATCACCAAGGGCCTGGGGATCCGGGTACTGGGGCTGCTGCGGGACGGCAAGTCGTTGCCCGCCAAGCCCGGCTACGTGATGGAGGGCGACGAGGTGCTGCTGGTGGAGGGCAGCCGGGACGACATCATGCGGGTCAAGGATCTGCGGGGGATCGAGCTGCGGCCGGATCTGCGCCACACCGAGGACGCCGCCGCCAAGGACCTGATGCTGTTCGAGGCCCAGGTCTCGCAGGGGTCCAACCTGGTGGGCCGGTCGCTCAAGGAGACCCTGTTCGCTGAACGCTTCGGGCTGGTGGTGCTGGCGTTGCACCGCCGCCCGGCCATCCAGCGGGTGACCAAGCTGCAGCTGCTGGGGCGGATCTGGGGCGAGAACTCGCTGTCCACGGTGTCCCTGGCGGTGGGCGACGTGCTCTTGCTGCGCGGGCCGCGGGACCGGATCTCCGAGCTGTCCGCGGCCAGCATGGTGACCGTGATCGGCGACGTGGACTACGCCCCGCCCCGCTACGCCAAGGCCGCGATGGCCAGCGTGATCTTCGGCACGGTGCTGGTGGTGGGGTCGCTGGAGCTGGTGCCGCTGTCGCTGGTGGGGATCACCGGGATGTTGCTGATGATCGCCACCGGGTGCGTGGACTCGCGGATCGCGTTTCGGGTGGACTGGAAGGTGGTGCTGCTGATCGGCTCGATGCTGGCCCTGGGCGTGGCGATGGAGAAGAGCGGCGCGGGGCGCTACCTGGGGACGCTGATCACCCCGCTGGCCGAATACGCCGGCCCCCGCGGAGTGCTGGTGGCCTTGATGCTGCTGACCATCGTGCTCTCCGCGCCGATGAGCAACCAGGCCGCCGGGCTGGTGGTGCTTCCGATTGGGATCGCGGTCGCGCACCAGCTGGGGATCGAACCCCGCAGCTTCGCGATCGGCATCTGCCTGGCCGCCTCCTGCTCCTTCATCACCCCCCTAGAGCCGTCCTGCGTGCTGGTCTATGGGCCGGGCCACTACCGCTTCTCCGACTTCTTCCGGCTGGGGACGCCGCTGACCCTGGCCCTGCTGGTCCTGCTGTCGGTGGGGGTTCCGCTGCTGTGGCCGTTCCAGGCAGCCACCGGGACCGCGCCGGCGGTGACCCAGCTGTTGGCCCGGTAGTCTCCGGGCGCACAATGCCGCTGCCGTCCGGGAGGTCGATGCCTACCCTGGCTTGGGATGGGGGCGAGGAGGGGCCGGGGACTGGTGTTGTTGGTGGCGGGGGCCCTGGGCTGTGCCTTTCCCAACCACCGCCATGACCTGCGGATCCGCGATCCCATCCCCACCGATCCGGCCGGCTTCTCCCTGGTGCTGGAGCAAAGCACCGGCGGACCGATGGCGGCCGGGAACCAGGTGGAACTGGTGGAGAACGGCAAGGTGTTCGACGCACTGGAGGCGGAGATCCTCAAGGCCGAGCACAGCCTGAACCTGGCCCCCTTCATCTGGCGGAACAGCGCCCCTTCTGATCGCCTGGTGACCGCGGTGTTGAACCGACTGAGCCACGGGGTTCGCTGCCGGATCCTGATCGATCCCTTCTGGAGCCTGGACTTCAACCAGGTGGCCCACACCCTGGGCAACGCCGGCTGCGAGATCCGCGAGTACCGGCCGATCCGCGCGAATCTGGGCAAGCGGATCCTGCTGCGCACCCACCGCCGGGCGGTGGTGATTGACGGCAAGGTGGGGATCACCGGCGGCTTCGGGGTGTGGAAGTCCTGGCAGGGGGAGGGGCTGAAGAAGGAGGAGTGGCGGGACTCCAATCTGCTGCTCCGGGGCCCGGTGGTGCGGCAGCTGCAGATGTCGTTTGCCGACAACTGGCAGGAGGCGGGCGGGGCGCTGCTCCCGGCCTCGGACTTCCCTCCCCTGGAGCCGGTGGGGGACATCCGGGCCGGGCTGGTCAGCAGCGACGCCAACCTGAACATGTCCGACGCGGAGCGGATGACCCTGCTGATGATCGCCACCGCCCAGAAGCGGCTGTGGATCGCCAACGCCTACTTCATCCCCTCCACGGCGATGGGGGACATGCTGATCGAGAAGGCCAAGGAGGGGGTAGACGTCCGGATCCTCTGCCCGGGGCCGGTCCACGACGTGCCTCCGGTGCGGGCCGCGCAGCGCTCCACCTACGAGCGGCTGCTGGTGGGCGGGGTGCGGATCTACGAGTACCAGCCGTCAATGATGCACGCCAAGACGATGGTGGTGGACGACCGGTACACGGTGGTGGGCTCCACCAACCTCGATCCGCTCTCCGCCAAATGGCTGGAGGAGACCTCGGTCGTCGTGGACGACCCGGCGCTCAACGCCCAGCTCTCCACCAGCCTCGAGGCGGACTTCACCCGCTCGCTGGAGATCCGCTGGGCCTGGTGGCGCAAGCGCGGGCTGATCGAGCGGCTGGCGATGGCGCTGACCCCGCTGGTGGGGGCGTTCCTCTAGCCCTTGTCCTTGGTCAGCTGGGCGGCCACCCGCTGCTCGGTGCCCGGGTTCAGGTGGCCAACTGCAAACCCCAGCGGCGGCGGACGCTGTGCTCCAGGGTGCGGAACAGGGCCCGGTCCATCAGCACCCCCACGGTGATGATCGCCGCCATCACCGCGATCACCTGGGCCGGGTCCAGGGCCTGGCGGCCGGCTGCCAGCAGCTGGCCCAGGCCGCCAGACGCGTAGAGCAGCTCGCCGGCCATCAGCGCCCGCCAGGCGAAGCTCCAGCCCAGCTTGAGCCCGGTGACGATCCCGGGCATGGCGCCGGGGATCAGCACCCCGGCCACGAAGCGCAGCCCGCGGATCCCCAGGGTCCCGGCCACCTGCAGCAGCTGCGGCTGGATGGAGTGGACCCCGTCCTCGGTGGAGATGGCCACCGAGAGCACCGAGCCCATCACCACCATGAAGATGATTGCGCTCTCGCTGAGGCCGAACCACAGCACCGCCAGCGGCAGCCAGCAGATGGAGGGCAGGGCCTGCAGCGAGACCACCACCGGCTTGATCAGCCGGGAGAGCACCCGGAAGCGGGCGATTCCCAGCCCCATCGGCACGCCGATCGCCACCGAGAGGCAGTAGCCGGAGATCAGCCGCCTGAGCGAGGCCCAGGTGGCGGAGCCCAGCCTGCCGTCCGCCAGCATCGCCCCCAGGCTGTCCGCCACCTCCCAGGGCGCGGGGAACAGCTGCGGAGGCCACAGCCCGGCCCTAGCGACCAGGGCCCATGACGCCAGCAGCGAGGCGAGCAGCAGGGCTCTCTGCAGCGTGGTCTTCGTTCCCTCGGACATCAATCTTCTCCACCCCTGGGTCCGTCCTGGCGACAGTCGCCCGGCCCGCTTCCCGCAGCGCCTCGCGGATCTGCCGCGAGAGTCTTGCCAGTCGTTCATCGTCTGGATCCCGGGGGCGCGGCAGCCGCACCTCCAGGTCCTGCAGCACACGTCCCGGGCGGCCGGCCATCACCACCACCCGATCGCCCAGCGTCAGCGCCTCGCGGATGTTGTGGGTGACGAAGACGACCGTCTTGCGGGTGCGCAGGGAGATCTCCTGCAGCAGCAGGTGCATCTCTTCGCGGGTCTGCTCGTCCAGGGCGCCGAAGGGTTCGTCCATCAGCAGCACCGCCGGATCCATGGAGAGGGCGCGGGCCAGGCTGACCCGCATCCGCATCCCCCCCGAGAGCTGGTGGGGCAGGGCGTCCTCGAAGCCGTCCAGCTTCACCAGCTGGATGTACTCGCGTGCGATCCGGTCCTTGTCCTGGCTGCTCAGGTCCCGCGCGCCAAGGGCGAAGGTCAGGTTCTGCTGCACCGTCAGCCAGGGGAACAGCGCCGGCTCCTGGAACATCAGCAGTCGGTCCGGGCTGGGGCCGAGGATCGGCTGCCCGTCGATCCGGATGGTGCCGCTGCTGGGCGGGGAGGTCCCGGCCAGGGCATAGAGCAGGGTGGACTTGCCACACCCGGACGGCCCCAGCAGGCACACGAACTCGCCGCTGTGCACATCCAGGTTCACCTCCTTGAGCGCCTGCACCTCGTTGCGGTAGCGGTGGAACACGCCCTGGATGGCGATCTTCGCCGGGCCCTGCTGGGTCCTCCTCTTGGAGGGCACCAACAGGCCTTGATTCCGGAAGCTGTCCCACCACGCCCTCAGCACGGCGCAGAACCTAGGGATGACACCGACAGCGGCACGTGGCAGCCGGAAGATCGGTGGCGAACAGTCCAGGGGCTGACAGCAGAACCGTCCGATTCACGGCGTCCTGGTCCGGTGGTCCATCCTGGCAATGGGCCTTAAGAGCGGCCCGGTGAATGGCGGCGGACCTTCAGCGCCGGCGCGGGACTGACTCAGTGGATGGCGGGGCGGACGTCCATCGCTTCGATGATCGCCGCCTCCTGGTCCAGCAACTCCCCGAGGCGAACGGTGGCGTTGTCCTCACCGTGCGCCTGGCAGGCCAACCGGAAGAAGAGCTCCTGGTGCCCGTCCTCCGACTGGGCCAACTCGGCGTAGAAACGCTGCAGCTTCACGTCGGGGAGGGCCTCGGCCAGCAGGGAGAGGCGCTCGCAACTGCGGGCCTCGATGATCGCCGCGATCAGCAGGCGATCCAGTCTCCGCTCCAGGGGCGGGTTGCGGATCAGGGTCTGCAGCTTCTGGGCGTAGGGGTCGCCCCCATCGCGGGTCAGGGTCAGTCCCCGCTGGGTCATCCAGTCCAGCACCCGGGCCAGGTGCGCGCTCTCCTCGCGGGCCAGCCGGGCCATCTTCTCCGGCAGGCCGGGGACGTCCGGGTAGGCCTGCAGCAGGGAGAGCGCGTTGGCCGCCGCCTTCTTCTCGCAATGGGCGTGGTCGATCAGGACCTGGTCGAACTGCCTCAGGGCCAGCGGCAGCCAGGCCGCCGGGGTGCGAGAGCGCAGCTTCACCACCGCCTCGCCGCTGACCGGCCGGCGGAGGGAAGTCGGCTTGGAGGCGGTCATCCGTTCACCACCAACCGCACCGCCTTGCCCCCCACGTAGCCGACCTTCCGGGCCACCCCCGCCAGGGAGGGATCACGGTCGTCCACCCGCAGGGTCAGCCGGGGCAGCGAGGAGAGCAGGTGCCTGGAGATCTGTCCCAGGGAGAGGGTGGCGTGGCCGCGTCGGCGCTGGTCCGGGAGGGTGTACAGACCCTCAAGTTCGGCGCCGTACTGGGAGCGGCTGCCGATGTCGATCTTGAAGACCAGCCGCCTGTTCTCCTCCAGGACATAGGTGCGCCGGGCGCGGATCCGCTGCAGCACCCGGGCCTTGAACCCCTGGGGGTCCAGGATCAGCGGGTCCTGCTCCAGGGTCTCCTTCACCGCGCCCGCCGCCAGCGGGATCAGCTGCTGCAGGTCCGACTCGGAGGCCAGCCGCAGGGTGGGGTTGGTGAAGGGGCCCAGGTCGTCGGCGGAGACGGCGAACTGACGCTGCTGCCGGGAGAAGCGCGCGGCGCCACCACACAGCTGCCGCACCAGGGCATCCACCGCGGTCCTCTCACCGAAGGTCGCCCGGAGCTGGACCTGGGGGGCGATCACATCCGCGATGGCGGCGATGTCCCGCTCGTCGCTGGTGGAGGGAACCACCAGGCCCCCGGTGCCGCCCACGAACACCGCCGCGGTCAGCTCAGAGCCGACCTTCCTGCCCCAGAAGGTGAACGGCGCCCGGCTGGGACCAGGGGTGATCCCAAACTCCTCCAGCAACCCCAACAGGTACATGTTCGAGGAGGGATCGCGGGCCAGCAGCGTACGCAACGGCTGCGCGTCGTTCGGCCCCAGCGCTGCGACGTTCAGGGACATTCGGGAGGGCGGCACCTTACAGCAAGTGCGCCCGGAAGGGATTGAGTTGGCGGGACTCGGGAGCCAGGGTCGTAACGACCCCTCCGCAGATCGGAGGACCAGGCACCTGCGCTGCTCGGAGGACTGGGCCCTCCAGGCACCTCCGCAGCGCGGAGGACTGAGCCCCCAGGCACCTCCGCAGCTCGGAGGACTGAGCCCCCAAGGCACCTCCGCAGCTCGGAGGACTGGGCCCTCCAGGCACCTCCGCAGCTCGGAGGACTGGGCCCCCAACCACGATCATCGGTTCCCCTCGCAGCAGAGTGCCGCCGGGAACAATCTCCTGCGACGGGCGGGGTCTGAACCGCGCAGCAGACTGTCTCCGCGTGCAGTCTCCTGCGATCTGGCGCGCGAGAGTCCAGGTTCTCATCGCCGATGGCAGGGGGGCGCGCTTCGACGGGTGCAAGCGGCGGGACCCGCCGGGAAGCCAGCTTTCAGGGGCTGAGGAGGGCGGCGGGCCACCCTGGCCGTCGACCTCACCCGCGATCACGTTCCACCCAGCGAAATCCGGAGAGTGGATCCATGTCGGAGGTGGAGGCACGACCCTCGGATGTCCTCCGCAGCTCGGAGGAATGAGCCCCCAACCGCGATCGTTGGTTCCCCTCGCAGCAGAGTGCCGCCGGGAACAATCTCCTGCGACGGGCGGGGTCTGAACCGCGCAGCAGACTGTCTCCGCGTGCAGTCTCCTGCGATCTGGCGCGCGAGAGTCCAGGTTCTCGTCGCCGATAGCACTGGGGCGCGCTTCGACGGGTGCAAGCAGCGGGACCCGCCGGGACAGCCAGCGGTCAGGGGCTGAGGAGGGTGGCGGGCCACCCTGGCCGACGACCCCACCCGAGATGGTTTTCCACCCAGCGAAATCCGGAGAGGGGCTCCATGTCGGAGGCGGAGGCACGACCCTGGGATGTCCTTCGTTGTTCGGAGGACTGGGCCCCGCCCGCGATCATTGGTGCTCCCGCGGGAGAAATGCCTCCGGGAACCATCTGGGCTCGCAGCAGATTTGTCTCCGCGTGCAGTCGCGTGCAGTCGCGTGCAGTCGCGTGCAGTTTCCTGCGATCCGGCACGTCAGAGGCCCATGTTCTCATCTCAAGTCGAAGGGGGTGGGGGATGAGCGACGCAACTCCAGGCGAATTGACCGGTGCAGGAAAAGAGACCGGCGTTGACGGCCAGCGAGTCGGGGACGAGGAGCTTGGCGGGTCACCCTGGCCCGCGGCCTCAACCGCGGCCTCAACCGCGGCCTCAACCTCAACCGCGTGCCAGCCAGCGGCCTCCGGAGAGGCGTTCACCCCGGAGTTGGAGGAAAGACCCTGGGAAGACCTCCAGGAAGATCCGCGCTGGCGCTCGTCGGGCCCCGAGCAGGACCCCGGGTGGAGGGACGGCCACCTGGACGACGCCCGGTGGCAAGCGGTCCTTGCCGTGGCCGCGGGCCAGTGCGGGCTGGTGACTCGCAAGCAGGCGTTGGAGGCCGGATATCCCGCGCACGCCTGGGATTATCGAGTGCGCGCAGAGCAGGTGTTCCAGGTGAACCGGGGGCTGTACGAGGTCAGCCCGCCGGTGAATGAAGGTCTCCGGCGTTGCACCGCCGCGCTGTTGACGGCTGGGGAGGGGGCCGTCCTCTCCCACCGGTCGGCGGCGAAGCTGCACCGCCTGTGGGGCATTGACGGTTTCCCGGTGGAGCTGACCGTGCCCCGGCGGCTGGCCAGCAGCCCGCTGCCGCTGACCGTCCATCGGGGGACGGTTCCTCCTTCCGAGCTGGAGCGGGTGCACCACCTTCCGGTCACCAGCATGGTGCGGACGGTGACCGACCTGGCCCCGTGGTTGGACATCGCGGGATTGGCCGGCCTCGTGGAGTCAGCCCGGAGGAGGCAACGCGAGTTCATCCCGCGCCTTGGCGCCCGGGTGGCGCAGGTCCGTCCTCGAGAGGCTCAGCAGCGATTGGAGTGGGTGTTGGCGGATACCGGCCGTCGGCCCCGTCCGATGGACAGCATGTTTGAGATCCAGTTCTGGCACCGATGGCTCACCACCGGGCTGCCCGCGCCGGTTCCGCAGTGGGAGGTCCAGGACCCCGCGGGCCGGCGCTTCTACGTGGACTTTGCCTGGCCCGAGGCCAAGGTCGCGCTGGAGACCCAGGGCTACGGGACCCGGCAGACCAGCGACTCGTTCGACAAGGACTCTCGTCGCACAGGCCGGCTGATCGCCCTGGGCTGGATCGTGATTCCCATCTCCTACGCCTTCTTCAGGCGGGACTTCCTGGGGGTGCTGACGGTGGTGCGCGAGGCCTTGCGGCAGCGGCGCTATCCGGGGCCCGCGTCCTTTGCGTCCACGAAGCTGAAGGGATAGGTGACGGTCACCGTTCCCCCTCCGGAGGGGGCGGGGAAGTCCGCGTCGGTCAGCGCCTCCAGGAAGCAGGCCTGGACCCAGGGATCGACGATGGTCGACTCCACCACCTCACCGTCCTGGAAGTGACCGGAGAGCCCCTGCCCCTGGATGGTGAACTTGAGCTTCACCTTCTGGTCTCCGGGGTTCCTCACCGCGGCGTCGTTGAAGCAGCGGGCGACCAGCGGGGTGACGGCCTGGATCGCCTCCCGGATCTCCTCCTTGGAGACCTGGGGGAGATCCTCGGAGGGCGGGGGCGTTACCACCGTGCGCTCGGTGGGGCGGATCCGCTCCGGCCACTGTTCGGGCGGAAGGGGAGAGTTGACCCCGGGGCGAATGGGCGTGCCCAAGGTGGTGGCCCCTGGACTGCCGGCATCCAGGCTGGAGAGCGCGGGTGGCTGCAGGTCTCCGGAGGCCCGCGCCCGGACCAGCTCCGGGGGCGGCGGTAGCGGGGTCGTCGCCTCAACCGCAGTTGGTGCCTCCGGCATCGGCGCGGAGGTCAGCCACAGCGCCGCCAGCATGGCGACGACCAGGGCAGCTCCCAGGGCCAGCACGACCTTCGGCGAACGCATGTCCCGGGTGTACTACCGATGCCCCCCTGATGCCGCTTTCGGGAACGGGTCACCTGCGGGCTCGTGCCCTCCGAGCACACCGCGGTGGACGCCAAGGGGCGCTCCAAGAACCTGATCCCGGCCCGAGTTCTGGCGCCGAGCCCCGCCCGCTGCGCCCTCGGCAGCCTCGCGGCCGTCCCCAGGCTCGTGGGAGCGAACGTTGGCGGGGCGAGGGTTCAGCACTCCAGCGGCTGGACGAGGGACTGGAGCTTCGACCAGGGCACTGCCGGGTCCGGACGCGGAGTGCGGAGCGCGTCCCGGCTTCGCCGGGGAATGGGTCCGAGATGCGGCTTGGGCCGGCGAGTTGCCTCCGGCAGCGTCTTGGTGTACAAAAGACACCATGCTCCAGCGCTTCGAAGGATGTCTGGTCGGGCTCGCCGTCGGGGACGCGCTTGGGTACCCGGTGGAGTTCCTCAATCGCAGCGAGCTCCAGCGGAAGCTGGGGCCTCTGGGGGTCACCGGCTTCGTGCCGCACAGCGGGCGGGTGGGGCTCTACTCCGACGACACCCAGATGACGATCACAGTGGCGCGGGCGCTGCTCGACTCCGACCTGGGCGACCTCGACGACGTGATGCGGCACATCAAGGTGGAGTTCTCGGCCTGGGCACGCGCGCCGGAGAACGACCGCTCTCCAGGGCAGGCGTGCCTGGACGGGATCGCCCGGATGGACCGCGGGGTGCACTGGTTCTCCAGCGGCGATCCGTACTCGAAGGGCTGCGGCGCCGCGATGCGGGTGGCGCCGATCGGCCTGCTGTTCCGCGACGATCCCGAGAAGCTGATCGAGGTCGCCCGCGCGACCGCGATCTGCACCCACGCCCATCCCACCGGCGTCGCCTCGGCGATCGCGGCGGCGGTCGCGGTGGCGCACGCGGCGCGCGGCGAACCGCCCGACCAGCTGCCGGGTGCCATCGAGCGGGCCCTGGTCCACCTCCGTCCGAGCGGCGAGCGGGTCACCCACGATCCGCTCGGGGAGCAGCTGAAGAAGCTCGACGACCTCCGCCGCGCGCTTGCCGGACCGCCCGGCACGGCGTTTGACGTCGTCGGTCCCGGCTGGACCGGCGAGGAGGCGGTGGCCGGCGCGCTGTACGCCTTCCTCCGGAGCCCAGCGGACTTCCGGGCGACGGTGCTCACCGGCGCGAACGCCGCGCTGACCGATGAGGATGGCCCTGGGCGCGGGCGTTGCGACTCCGACTCGATCGCCTGCATCGCCGGAGGAGTCTCCGGCGCGTACAACGGCCTCGCCGCGATCCCCGAGGAGTGGGCGAGCGGGGTGGAGAACGCGCCGCTGCTGCTCGAACTCGCCGGGAGGCTCTCTGAAAAGGCAGGCGCCCGGTGAGCGCGCTCATTCTCTGCACGAAACCCCGCCACAGGTCCGCCGGGTCGAATCCCTTGGGGACCGGGAGCTCGAGCGGCAGCGAGATCGCGATCCGGGGGACCGGAATCGGCAGGTGAATCCACGACTCCACCTGCTGGCCTGGGGTGAGCGCCGCCAGCGCCGTCCTCACCGCGCCTACCCACCCGGCGCCGGGTGCCGCGCCTTGTAGTCGCGCAGCACGGCCAGCTCATCCCGGCGGTGCAGGAACCCGGCCGCCTGGCGGAACGTCGTCGCGTCCACCATGATCGAATACTTCAGGTGGTTCAGCGCGCCGGGGGCCAGCGCGGGAAAACCGTAACGTCCGAACATCCGGCGGAGCAGCGGCTCCGGGATGGGGAACGGCGCGCGCCCCGCCTCCCTGGCGACCACCGAGAGCGGCAGCGGCTGCGGACCGGCGACGTTGAACAGCCATGGAGCCGCGCCTGCAGCGCCAGCACCAGCGCGTCGATCAGGTCGTCCTCATCCATGAACTGGAAGAGCGGATCGAAGCCCAGCACCGTGGGGACCCGGCGCCGCGCCAGGAAGGCTCCTGGCCATGGTGGGCGCGCAGCACCGCGGTGCGCAGCGCGGGCCAGCGCCACAGGGCGGTCGAGGCGTAGAGGTCCGCGGCGACCAGGTCCGCCAGCTCCGGATAGGAGGCCAGCTCGATCGGCGGCTCCGACTCCAGGTGGTAGAGCGGCGAGACCGGCGCTGGCCTACCGCCGACACCGTGGCCATGTGGATCACCGCCTCCGGACGCCACTTGCGAAAGAAGGTCGGCGGCGGCGCGCTTGCGCAGGTCGGTGGACGTCCAGATCTCTGCGCGCCCCCGGCCAGGCGCGCGTGTCCAGCCCTGCGACCCGGTGGCCGTCCGCGGTCAGGCGCACCGCCAGCTGCCGGGCGATTCCTCCGGCGATGCCCGCGATCAGGATCTCCACCACGCGTCGCTTTCCGCCGCACCCTGGGCAGGTCAGCAGGTCGACCGCCCAGGTTCGCTGGAGCAAGTCGGCCCAGGGAATCCTGGAGGGCGCGCGGACGATGGGCAGCGCGTCGCCGGGCAGCGTGGAGGGCGGCGGTGCTAGCTGCGGCGGCGGCCTCGCGGCCGTCGCCTCCCTCAGATCCCCAGCCGGCCGCGGATCTCCTCCTCCGAAACCATCACCGGCGCGCGGGGGATCCGCTCCAGGGAGAACTCTCCTGCCAGTTCGGCGGCGCTGATGGGGCTACCGTCGCCCAGCCCGCTCCAGGAGGCCAAAAGCCCGATCACCCTCTCCGCCGGCACCCGGGCCTCTCGCAGCTCGCCCACCGCGGAGGCGCCTTCCCGTTTGGCCATCCGCTTTCCGTCATGGCCGATCAGCAGCGGCACATGGGCGAACAAGGGCGGCCTCCACCCTTGCGTCTGGTACAGCTGGATCTGCCGGGCGGTGGAAGAAAGCAGGTCATCTCCGCGGAGCACGTGGGTGATGGCGGACACCGCGTCATCCACCACCACCGCCAACTGGTAGCTGGCCACCCCGTCGTTCTTCCGCACCACGAAGTCACCCACCACCGCGTCCACGTCCTGGCGCTGGGGGCCGTGCACCGCGTCCACGAACGACACCTCTCCTGGTGGCGTACGGAACCGCAGCGCCGGCGTTCGCTCCGCCCGCCGCTGTTCCACCTCCTGCGAAGACAGCTCCCGGCAGGTCCCCGGATAGCGCGGCCCCTCCTCGGAAAGTCCGTGGGGCGCCGAGGCCGCCCGGGAGATCTCCGCCCGGGTACAGAAACAAGGGTAGCTCCGACCCGCGGCCCGCAGCCGCTCCAGCGCCTCCTCGTAGTTCGCCCCCCGCTGACTCTGGATCAGCGGGGTCTCGTCCCAGCCCAGCCCCAGGTACTCCAGGTCCCGGTACAGCGACTCCAGATATTCAGGGCGGCAGCGGCCCTGATCCAGATCCTCGATCCGGAGCAGGAACTCCCCGCCGGCGGCCCGGGCCTGCAGCCAGCCCAGCAGGGCGCTGCGGGCGTTTCCCAGGTGCAGCCGCCCGGTCGGACTGGGGGCGAAGCGTCCTCGCACCCGGCCCGGGATGGGTAGGTCCGTCATCGGACGAACCTTGCCATCCTCCTCGGAGGATCGGTTGTCAAAGAGGGAGGGGGGATCCACCTTGCGACCTGACTCGTTGGGGCACGGGATGGTGATTCGGATGGGGATGGTGACAAAGGCGCGGGTCCTGTTGGCCGAGGACGACTCGGCACAGCGCGAGATCCTCCAGGAGCTGCTGGAGCTGGAGGGCTATCAGGTCCGGGTCAGCACCTGCTCCAATGAGTTGATTGCCGGACTGGCGGATTCCCCGGACGCGGTGCTGATGGACGTGGTGGGGGTGGCCTCCACCGAGGTGCGCCGGGCCCTGGGGGCGCTGCGGCCCCGGCCGGCGGTGCTGGTGGTCAGCGGGCAGCCCAAGCTCAACGAGGTGGCCCACTGGCTGGGCGCGGACGCCTTCGTGTGCAAGCCGTTCGATGTCTCGGAGCTGCTGGACGCGCTGGAGTCGGCCCTGCGCAAACGCCCCTCTCCGGTGGACGGCGCGCAAGAACTCACGGCGTGATCCTTCCGCGGCGGTAGGCTCCGCATCGCGCATGCGCTTTCTCCACTGCTCGGATGTCCATGTCACCGCGGACTACTTCTCCCGCCCTCTGCTCTCGCTGGGGTGGCGGCGGTGGATTGCCCTCTACAAGCTCAAGTTCGGGGGCCGGGAGCGGGACTTCCGGGACTCCGCGGCCACCCTCCGTCAGATCGCGGCCGACCTGCGGCACCACGCCGCGGATCACCTGATCCTCTCCGGAGATCTCACCGCCTACGCCCTGGAGGAGGAGTTCCGCGGCTGCCGGGAGGCGCTGGGCGCTGCGGTGGCAGACCCCCGCCGGGCGACGGTGATCCCCGGCAACCACGACACCTACACCCCGGACGCGGTAGAGGCCCGGCTGTTCGAGAAGTACTTCGGCCACCTGCTCCAAAGCGACCTCCCCGAGTACCAGCGGGAGGGCGTGTACCCGCTGGTCCGTCACTTCCCCCAGGACAAGGTGGCGGTGGTGGGGCTGCTCTCCGCCCGGGTCCCGATCATCCCCGGCGCCAGCTGGGGCAAGGTGGGCCAGGCCCAGTTGGACGGGCTGAGTGCGCTGATCGCCGACCCCCGGCTGGCGGACCACGCCTTCCTGGTGGCGGTGCACCACGCCCCGCTGACCGAGAGCGGCGCCGCGGACCTGCCGCACCACCGGCTGGTGGATGTGGAGCAGCTGCTGCGGCTGCTGCCCGGGCCGCGCTTCGCCCTGCTCCACGGGCACATCCACCACCGCTACCACCACCCGGCGTCCTCCACCCGTCCCCACATCTTCGGGGCGGGGTCCTCCACCCAGCGCGGCCGCCAGGGCTACTGGGTGATCGAGGTGAAGCAGGGCCGGATCGAAGGCGCGCAGATGTTCAAGCCCGGCCACCAGGAGCTCCTCCCGGTGCCCGGCTACGAGGCGCCCGGCCCCTTGACCTTCGGGCCCTGAGCGAGACGTCCGCCGGGAAGTCCCCCTGGGCCCCGGACGCGTAGTAGAACCTCCAGGATGCCGTCGAACGCAGAGTCCGGCCCGCCCTCCTCCGAGGAACTCGCCCAGCTCCACCGCCTCGCCCGGGCGCTGGATGACCTGATGGAGGAGAGCCTCAAGACCCGCGAGAGCCTCGCGCAGTCCTTCCGGCGGATCTTCCCCCAGCTGCTGACCCTCACCGGGGCCAAGGGGATAGTGATCACCACCCGCGACGAGGAGCTGATCGAGCGCACCTTCTCCGAGGGGGACTTCGGCTCCACCTACCCGGGGCACCTGCTGGCGGGAGGAAACTTCGGCCTCCGCCGGGAGGGGGCGGACACCCTGGTCAGCCAGGCGCTGGACGTGGTGGGGATCGAGGTGGGGTCGATTGGCCTGCTCTTCGCCGGGGATCGGGTAGGCCCGCCGGACGGGGCCCGGCTGGGGAGGGTGCTGGAGACGGTGGCCGAGCAACTGGACAACGCGCTGGCGGTCATCCACACCGCGGCGGAGAAGCACCAGCTGATCCTCCAGTTCAACCAGTACCTCTCCAACCGGGTGTTCGAGAAGGGGATGGACCAGGCGGTGCTGGCCCTGGCGCAGCGGGTCCGGGTCCCCGGCTTCATGCTGGTGTTCAAGGACGCGGTGCAGACCGGCAGCCTGCACTACCGCACCTACCGCAATGGCCATCTGGAGTACGAATCGGGCGAGCAGCCGTTCCCGGCGCTGGAGGAGCTGATCCGCCGCCAGGGTCCGGAGCTGATCTCCGCCCAGAACGCCCAGCTGCGCACGGTGGTGGGCGAGCAGCGCTGCACCGAGGCGGTGCTGATCTCCTCGGGGACCTCCCACGAGCCGCTGGGGAAGATCATCGTCTGGTCCGGGGACGACGGCTTCTCCTCCTTCACCCTGGACCTGCTGAGGGTGCTGGCCTCCACGCTGTCCCAGCGGCTGATCGACTACAACCGCGAGCGGATCCACCTCTCGCAGTTCTTCTCCGCCGGGATCATCGACGAGCTGCTGCAGGACCCCAGCTATGCCTCCCGGTACCTGACCCCGCGGGACGAACAGGTGGGGATCCTCTTTGCGGACATCAACGGCTTTACCCGCATCTGCGAGCAGGTGCTGGAGTCCCCCTCCCGCATCGGCCGCTTCGTAGACCGCTGGAGCGATGGGGTGGTGGACATCCTCTGGAGGCACCGGGGGGTGTTCGACAAGATGGTGGGCGACTGCGTGATCGGCATCTTCGGACCGCCCTTCTTCCGGACCTCGGGCGCCGAGCGGGCCGCGGCGGCGATGCGGGCGGCGATGGAGATCCAGGCCTTCACCGAGGGGATGAGCTCCGATCCGGAGGTGGTGCGGATCAAGGAGCAGGTGAACCTGCCCGGGCTGGGGGTGGCGATCGGGATCCACCTGGCCAACACCTTCTGCGGGGTATTCGGCCCCAACCAGCAGTACACCGGCTTCTCCACCGGGATGAATCAGACCGCGCGGCTGCAGTCGCTGGGCGGCTTCCGGGAGACGCTGGTGATGGAGCCACTGCGCCGGGCGCTGGAGACCAGCGAGGATCCGGCGATGCGCGCGCTGCAGTACGGGGAGAGGATGGAGACCCCGGTCAAGAACGTGGCCCAGCCGCTGCGCTACTTCCGGTTGATTCCTCCCGGGGCAAAGTAGCGAAGTCCCGAAGCCCAGCCAGGGCGCGGGTCCAGGCATCCGCGGCCGCCCGCAACGACCGGCCGCCCACCTCGTCCTGGATCTCCCCCAGCCGGGCCGGTCGCTGCTGGCGCATCGCCGTGGCCAGCTCACTGGCGGCGGCGGCGCTCAGCGGGCGGGCCCGGGGAGAGTCCTCGAAGGAGAGCAGCAGGTCCTTGCCGTAGTGGGACACCGCCAACAGCTGCTGGGTGGCCCGGCAGGCGCCCTGCACCTGGGCCCGCCAACGTGCGCTGGCGCCCAGCTCGCGGGCGGCGTCGGAGAGCTCGTCGGAGAGGACCCGCAGCAGTCGGAAGGGGGCCTCGAACAGCTGCCCGCGGGCGTGCGCTTCCCCCAGCCGCGGCCCCGGCCCCTGCTCCAGCACGGTGGCGGCGCGCTCCAATTCGGAGGCCACCAGCAGCCGGGCGATGTCCAGCCGGCGAGCAAAGACCCTCCGGCGCCGGGCGAAGGAGACCAGCAGGTTGAGCACCGTAGCGGAGAGCACTCCGATCGCCACCGAGGCCAACCGGTGCTCCAGGGTGTGGGTGGCGTCGCCGGGGATCAACAACACGTAGAGGACGGTGAACGCTGCCACCACATAGTCGCTGCCCACCCGCAGCAAGAAGGAGACCCAGATGGTGATGAACAGCGCCGCCACCAGGGTGACCGAGCGTGGGGCCCAGAAGGCCAACAGCAGGGTGATGCTGCCGCCAATCGCGCTGCCCAACAGCTGGCCCAGCCCGCGGCGGAAGCCGGAGTAGACGGTGGGGCTGGTGCACACCACCGCCACGAAACAGGCGGAGAGCCGGTCCTCGATCCCCCCCGCCTCCACCAGGACAAGCGCCAGCAGGGCCGCGATGGCCGCCTTCGCCGCGATGTAGAGGGGGTGGGAGAGGGAGGTGCTCAAGCTTGCAGCGGAGAACCTACCAACCGGCGGATGAAGTGCACCCACTTCTTCCCGTCGATCTCCACCTGCCACTCGCTGTTCGGCCGCAGCGGCAGGGTGTCCTTCAAGAAGGACTCCAGGTGATCCGAGGCCCGCAGCGGGGAGAGCCCCGGGGCCTTGAAGCCTACCCGCAAGAACACCCCCAGATCGGGGGTCACGTCCACCGAGGCGCAGATCCGCAAGGAACCCACCGCGCGCTGGTACTCGGCGTTCTGGCCGGGCCGCGGCTGCGGGGAGGCGCTGAGTCGATCCAGTGAGATCCAGTTGTGCGGCCGGAGGATGAACTCGAGCAACTCGCTGCCTGCTTCTGCCAAGGACTGGTTCTCGTGAATCGAAAGCATCATCCGGCCTCGCCTCACTGCGCGTCCCCACGAAGATGCTGGGAACGTTTGCTCGGTCTGAAGGATTGGTCAGTGCGCTTGTCCGGCGCAAGGGGCCGGGCACGGGTTTCTCGGCAATGGACGACGGGTCGGACGCGCGACGCCTTGACGGATGCCTTGCAACCCGCTCGCGCGGACCTTGAATGTTTTGACCCCGGGTCTTTGCCGGCCACACGCCGGGTCAGCCGCTGGCCAGCACCCGCTCGGCCATGGTCAGCCCGGTGCGCACGCAGTCGTTGACCCCGATTCCCCGGTACGCGTTCCCGGTGAGGAACAGCCGCGGCAAGGTGAGCAGGCGCTCCTGGAGGCGGGCGATCCGCGCCAGGTGGCCGACGTTGTACTGGGGGATCGCGCGCGGCCAGCGCACCACCTGGGTGAAGTGCGGTTCGTCCCGCAGCCCCATCACCACCGTCAGCTCCTCGCGGACCAACTCCACCAGCTGGGCCTCGGAGAGCGCGGCCAGCTCCGGGTGGCGGGCGCCGCCCACCATCACCGTGAGCAGGGTGCCGTCCTTCTCCACCCGCCAGGGGAAGATGCTGGAGACGAAGATCGCGCCCATCACCCGCCGGCGCTCCCGCTCCGGGACCAGGAAGCCGAACCCGCCCATGCTGCGGGGCAGCTCGTCGCTGCGGAAGCCCAGGTGCACTACCGAGACCGGGGAGTAGAGGATCTGGTCCAGCTCGTCGGCCAGGGTCGGATCCAAAGGACGCATCAACTCCGCCGCGGCGTAGGAGGGCAGCGCCAGCACCAGCCGCCGCGCCTGCACCGGGCCTACGCTGGTCTGCAGCCCCCAGCCCTCCTGGTCGGGCCGCAGCTGCTCCACGGTCACCCCGGTGCGCACCCGGTCGCCCAGCCGTTCCCCCAAGGCGCGGGGCAGGACCTCCAGGCCCTGATCGAAGGTGCACAGCGCGCCGCCGCTGGTCTTGGCGCGGTGGTCGGAGTCCTTTGCCGCCTTGCGCGCGCGGACCATCCCCCACACCAGACTGCGGTGCTTCTTCTCCAGCTCCACCAGGCGGGGGAAGACCGCCGCCACCGAAAGCTGTTCGGGATCTCCGGCGAAGATCCCCGACTGCATCGCGTCCACCAGCGTGTCCGCCGCGCCAGCGCCCAGGTGCCGGCGAGCGAAGGAGGCCAGGCTCTCGTCCCCGTCGGTGGCGGGCCGGCGGGTGAAGGGCTCGGCCAGCAGTCTCAGCTTGGAGCCCAGAGAGAGGATCTGCGAACCGAAGAAGGCAGCCGGGTTGGAGGGAAGCTCGTGGAGGGCGCCGCGGGAGAAGACGAAGCGGCGTTTGACCGTGGGCTCGGCGCGCCGCAGCCGCGGGGTCAAGCCCAGCTCCTCCACCAGCTCCAGGGTGGCGGGCTCGTTGTCCAGAAAGCCGTTGGGCCCCGCCTCGGTGAAGAACCCCTCCTGGTGGAAGGTGCGGATGGTGCCGCCGATGCGCGGCGAGGCCTCCAGCAGCTGGACGTCTTCGCCCCGCTTGACCAGCTCATGGGCAATGACCAGCCCGGAGATACCGCCACCCACCACGACCGTCGACACAGGGAGAATCCTCCTGGCCCGAAGGTTGGGCCGCGAGGGGGGAGGGGTCAACCGCTGATTGCGCCCCGGCGAGCGGCCGGGCGGGCGGGCGTTGCGCGGAGGCCACTGACGCCTCCACCTTTCCTGTCGGAGGAAGCATGCACGCGACGGAGCCGGTGGGCAGGGGAGTGGGCGCGCTCTTGGCGCCGTTGGCAGGCGTGGTGAGCCTCCTGCGCCGGGCGCGCACCTTCCATCCGGACGGCGCGGTGTACCTCTCCCACGTCTCGGCGCTGGCCTCCCGCGGCGCGGACTCGGAGATCGCCCGGCGGTTGGAAGGGCCGGCGCTGGTGCGGCTGTCCAGCGCCTGGTGGCGAGGCGGGAAGGAGTGGACCGACGTGCTGGGCTGCGCGGTCCGCTTTCGCCACTCCGACGCGGTCAGCGTGACCCCGGAGCAGGGAGATCAGGATCTGCTCTTCGCCACCATCCGCAGCCCCTGGACCACGCTGCTCGCCTCGCTGACCACCCATCGCCACGACTTTCTGGACAACGACTATTACGCGGTCTCGCCGTTCTTCGCGCCCGGGCTGGGCAAGGTGAAGTGGCGGCTGCGGACCACCGGCGCAGCGGAGACGGGCGGTGACCGGGGAGAGAAGCTGGACGCGGCGGTGCGCGGCGGCCACGCGGCGTTCCAGCTGGAGGTCCGGGCCCTGGGGCTGGGAAGGCGGTGGCGGCCAGTGGCGCGGCTCCAGCTGAGGGAGCGGGTGGTGGTGGATCAGGCGGCCTTGAGGTTCTCCCCCTTCCGCAGTGGGCGGGGGATTGAGCCGCGGGGGTGGATCCACGCCATCCGCCGGGCGACCTACGCAGCCAGCCAGGCGGCCCGTCCTCCGGCAGGCGCGGTGGGCTGATGAGTCCACGCAGGTCACCGGTTGAACTCGGCGCGCGCCCTCTCCGGCGCGCCGCGTCGGGTAGCAGGTGCTGGCACAACCCTCCACCCGGAGGGTGACGTTGGCTTCCGATCACTGGGAACTTTGGTTCCACCCCGGCGCGTGATCTGTCTCCCACCCCACGCTCCTACGTCCGCTGGCGCCAGGTACGCCGCTTGCTTTGGCCGGGCCCCGGAGGGCGAACAAGCCAATGACGAGATGGATTCTGCTGGGCACGCTGGTTGCGGCGTTGACCTGGATCGGGTGTACCAAGCCGCAGGAGAACGTCTGCCAGGGGTCGGACTGCGACCAGCGGGCCGACGGTGGATTCATCATTCCGCCCCCGTCCGATGGGGGCACCGACGCGGGTGAGGACACCGACGGCGGGACGGATGCTGGCGACGACGGCGGGTCGGATGCTGGCGACGACGGCGGGACCGACGGTGGCTGCTGCACCGATGGCGGGGTGGACGGAGGGCCCACTGAGCCGGTCGGTCCGCGCTCGGAGTGGCCGACCGACGAGGTGAAGAACTACTCCACCGCCTATTCCATTACCCGTGGGGTCCGCAGCGTGGGGGTCGATGACGGCCACAACATCTGGCTGCTGGAGTGGGACCGGATCGGCGTGCTGACCTCGGAGAAGAAGTCGGTGACCTGGGTCTCCGGGATAGGGCAGCTCTCCAGCGGGGAGCTGGCCTTCGGCACCACGGTGGTCTGCGGCGGAGCGCCCGGCAAGGCGTACGTGGGGTATCTGACAGACGACAACGCCGGGCAGCGCAGCGACCCCAACGACCCGGAGTTCCAGAAGGGGGACGTGGATCTGGTCCAGCTCAACGAGGACGGGTCAATCTCACTGCAGGTCCACCTGAACAAGACCACCAGCACCGCCGGATACGAGATCGGGATCCGCAACACCAACGACTGGCACTTTGACGAGGACAAGTCCGTCTTCAGTTGCGTGAAGGCCTACAAGGGCAACTCCGCCGGGGAGGTGTTCATTGGCACCAACCACGGGGTGACCCGGATCAAGGGCGACGTCTACAACAGCCACATCCACCCGGTGTGGAGCGAGACTGTCTGCAACGACCTGGGCACCAACTGCTTCCAGTCGCAGCGCGCCGGCTACACCTTCGCGCTGGGGGTGGCGCAGAACGGCGACGTCCTGATCGGCAACGACTGGATGATCGGCCGGGCCATCCCTACCCCGGACCTGCAGTACTGGGACCGGCACGTGTGCAAGGAGGGCCAGGTCTGCACCAAGGATCAGCTGACCCCGTTCCGGTTCGTCACCCACGTGGAGGAGGTGAACTCGCTGCAGGAGTTCGACTACTGGCGCGGGATCGCCGAGACCACCGAGGAGACCACCTGGAACGGCAAAAGGGCGCGCTACATGTACCTGGGCAACCAGCGGCCGGAGAACGCGACCAATCCCTATGGGCTCTACCGGATGCTGGTCACCGAGCGCGCCGACCACCACGTCATGGAGATCGTGGAGACGGTGAAGCTGGACTTCCCGCACATGGTCAGTGGGCTGGCCGCCACCGACGACGGTTCGTTGTTCGTGGGCACCTATGGAGACGGGCTGTACCGGGTCGCTCCGGACAAGAGCATCTCCAAGGTCAGCTCGGTTACCGGGGGGACGGTGCGGCAGATCGTCTATGACCCCTCCGCCACCCCCTCGATGCTGCTGGTCCTGACCGACAGCGCGCTGTGGGTGCTGCGCGGTCACTGAGCTTTCACTGAGCTGAAGCCTTGAGCGGGGCGGGGGGCCGAAGAGAAGGCCACCCGCCCCGTGTGTCTTGCGGGGGAGCACTTGCGGCTACACTGCGCCGGCCTTGCGAACCTGGCTCCCGGTTGGCCTCCTCCTGATCACCTCCGCCTGCATGACCCCGCGCCCGATTCCCCAGCCCGTCCCCGGTGCCCCGCTGCGCAGGCCGGTGCTGCTGGTGCACGGGATTGACGATTCCCCCCGCGGCCTGGTGTCCCTGCACAACGCCCTGGTGGACGCCGGCTGGCGCGAGCTGGAGCTGCAGGAGCTGAAGCCCAACGACGGCAGCCTGGGCGTGGAGGCGCTGGCCCGGCAGGTGGACGCCGGCGCCCGCGCGCTGCAGGCCCGGACCGGGGCCGAGGAGATCGACGTGGTGGCCTTCAGCATGGGTTCGCTGGTGACCCGCTACTGGCTTCGCCGGCTGCAGCCGGGGGTGACGGTGAAGACCTTCGTTTCCCTCTCCGGACCGCACCACGGGACCTTCAGCGGCTACTTCCGCTGGAACACCGGCGCCACCCAGATGCGGCCCAACAGCCCGCTGCTCCAGGACCTGGCCAAGGACGAGGGAGAGTGGGGCGGGGTGCAGGTCTACAGCTTCTGGACCCCCTGGGACCTGATGATCTTCCCGTCGAAGAGTTCGCGCCTCAAGGGCGCCACCGAACAGCAGTTCCCGGTGGTGGCCCACCCGCTGATGCTGATCGACCGGCGCGTCCACCAGGCGGTGATCTCCGCGCTGGAGGGGACCTTCCGGCCGCGCCGAGAACTCCAGGAAGCGCCCAGGTGGCCGTGAGACGGGCTTAGCGGAGCAGCACCATCGTCTCCGATTCGTAGGGCCGTTTCGGCGCCTCGCTCACCGAGATGAACCCCAGCTGGCGGTACAGCGGCTGCGCGTCGCGCGTGCCCAGCAGCACCTTGGAGGCGCCGCGGACGGCCGGGTGGTCCAGCAGCATCCGCAGCAACGCCTTGGCGACCCCCTTGCCGCGCCACTGGGCCGCGGTGACCACGTCGTAGACCCAGGCGTGCTTCGCCCCGTCGCTGAGCGCACGGGCGTGGGCCACCAGCCTCCCTTCGGCATCCCGGACTCCGACCCAGGCGGTGGAGCCCCGGATCGCCTGGATCAACCGCTGCTCGCAGACCCCCTGGTTCCAGTACTCGGAGGCGATCAGCGCCAGCGCTTCGGTCATCCCGCTCTCTTCCAGCTGGCAGTGCAGCCGCAGCCCCGGCGGCCCCTGGAGAAATCCCGGCACCGGGGTGTCCGGATTGGCGGCCAGGATCCGCTCGACCGCGTTGGCATCTCCCGGTGCGCCCCGACGCCACAGCGCCTCCAGCATCCGCAGCCGATCCGGGGCGCTGCGGTTCTGCCCCAGCTTGGCCTTGCCATCGATCCGGCTGGGGACCAGCTGGTAGACCAGCAGCCCGTTCACCGGTCCCCGGTACAGCGGATGGTCGGCGGTGATCGGCACATGGCCGCCCTCCGGCTGCAGCTTGGCCATCAGCCCCGCCAGCACCCGGGCCTTGAACGTCGGCTCTTCAATCTCCTCCAGCGTCCCGTGGACCTGGACGCTCCGGTAGAGGGTGGTGGCCGGACAGGCGCGCTGCGCGTCCAGGAAGTAGCTGGGGATGGAGGCCACCACCTCCTCCGTGGAGGCGACCGCCCTCCGACCCATCGCCTCCACCTTCTCCCCGCTGGGCGCGGAGTGGAAGCACAGCCTCCCCTCCACCACCACGTGGTGCAACGTACGCAAGATTGGCTGGCCCTCCTCACCCAGGGTGGCCACCTGTACGGTCGGACTCCGCGCCAACAGCTCCACGGCCTCCGACTCCAACATCCGGAAGAGCTGTTCCCGTCTCATTCCCAGAGACTGCCTTCCGACTGGTCTGTCCAAAAGGTCCGGAAACGACAAGTAGGACAGACCAGCTGCTAGGCTGGCGTGCGGATGCGTACCGCGACCGACCTGCCGCTCCAGCTGGACCCCACCGACCACCAGCCGGTGTTCCTGCAGATCTCCCGGGCGATCAGCGACGACATCCGCCGGGGCCGGCTTCGACCGGGCGTGGCGCTCCCGGGTTCCCGCGCCCTTGCCGCCAGCCTGGGGTGCCACCGCAACACCGTGCTGGCCGCCTTCCGTGAGCTGGAGGCGGAGGGTTGGATCACCGCCTCCCCGGCGAAGGGCACCTTCGTCTCCCGCGAGCTGCCGTTTCGCCCGGCCCGGAGGTTCGACTCCCGGGCCCCGGTGCGGGCCGGGATCCCCGAGCTGCCCGGCTTTGCCCTCGGCGCTGCCCGGCACCCCGGCACCTGGCCGACCCTCTTTCCCCCCGGGGTGCTGATGATGGGCGGCGGCGCGCCCGACGTCCGCCTGGCCCCGGTGGAGGAGTTGGTGCGTGCCTACCGCCGCGCGGTGGGGCGGTCCCGGGCGGCGGTGATGGGCTACGCCGATCCGGCGGGACACCCGCGGCTGCGCGACGCTTTGGCCCGCCATCTCTCGCGTTCCCGCGGCCTGGCCGCCACCCCCCAGAACGTGCTGGTCACCCGCGGCAGCCAGATGGCGCTGGATCTCCTGGCGCGTGAGCTGGTCCGTCCAGGAGATGTGGTGGCGGTAGAAGCGCTGGGCTACCGGCCGGCCTGGGAGGCGCTGCGGTTGGCGGGCGCGGAGCTGGTGCCGGTCCGGGTGGATGACGGAGGCCTGGTGGTGGCGGAGGTGGAGGCGCTGGCCAACCGCCGCCCGCTGCGGGCGGTGTACGTCACCCCGCATCATCAATACCCCTCCACCCGGGTGCTGTCGGCGGCGCGCCGGCTGGCCCTGCTGGAGCTGGCCCGGCGCAGGCGCTTCGCGATCCTGGAGGACGACTACGACCATGAGTTCCACTTCGAGGGCCGCCCGGTGCTGCCCCTGGCCAGCGCTGATCCGCACGGGGTGGTGGTGTACATCGGCACCTTCTCCAAGCTGTTTGCCCCCGGGCTGCGGATTGGGTTCCTGGTCGGCCCGGCCACCCTGGTCCAGCGCCTCGCTTCGCTGCGCGCCTACGTGGATCGCCAGGGCGATCACGCCCTGGAGCTGGCGCTCTCAGAGCTGATCGACGACGGGGCGATGGACCGGCACGCGCGCAAGGTGTGCCGCGCCTACCAGGCCCGGCGGGACGCGCTGGTGGAGGCGGTGGGCATGGAGCTGGGAGGGGCGCTCTCCTTCCAGGTCCCGCGTGGAGGGATGGCCCTGTGGGCCCGGGCGGAGGAGGGCCTGGACGTGGACGCCTGGGCCACCGAAGCGTTGCGGCGCAAGGTCGGCATCCACCCCGGGTCCCGCTTCACCTTCGACGGCGCCCCGGTTCCCTTCCTGCGGCTGGGCTATGGCGCGCCTGATGAGAAGCAGCTGCGGGCCGGAGTCCGGGTGCTGAAGGCCGCGCTGGAGTCGCTGCCCCGACGGCGTCGGTTCCGCTCCGGCTGAGGGCAGAGCGGCTCCCTGGTTGTTCCCGCGCGCCACCCCGAGGGGGAAAAGCTGTGCCCCGCTTTGGGTCCCGGGGGCTGAGCCTGCGACCGGAGCGCAACAGTTCCCAGGTGGCATGCGAGGTGCCTCTGGAGGTCCCAGGCCGCCCCCGGAGGGATGGCCCTGGAGGCCGCATGGAAGTGGGGTTTGAGTCGATCGGCAACGCGACGATCATCTTTCACGACGAAGAGCCGATCCTGGTCACCGACCCCTGGATCGAGGGACCGGCCTACTTCGGCAGCTGGGGCCTCTCCCACGAGATTCCGGACGCGCAGCGGGAGGCGATCCTGGCCGCCCGCTACGTGTGGATCTCCCACGGTCATCCCGATCATCTCTCCGGCGACTCGATGGCCAAGCTGCGCGAAAAGCAGATCCTGCTCCCGGACCACGTGGGCGGGCGGATCCACCAGGACCTCGTCGCGCAGGGCTTCCGGGTGCAGGTGCTGCCGGATCGCCGCTGGGTGCAGCTCTCCTCCCGGATCCGGGTGATGTGCCTGGCGGACTACAACCAGGACGCGGTGCTGCTGGTGGACGTCAACGGGAAGCTGGTGGTGAACCTCAACGACTCCAGCGACCGGGGTCAGGAGCGGGTGATCAAGAAGGAGATCGCCCGGTACCCGGTGTCCTTCCTGTTGGCGCTGTCCGGCTACGGCGACGCGGACATGATCAACCTCTTCCGCGAGGACGGCACGCCCATCCCTCCGCGGGCGGCGGCCAGGACTCCCCCGGGGCAAAACATCGCCCGGCGGGCGGAGAGTCTGGGGGTCCGCTACTTCATCCCCTCCAGCTCCATGCACCGCTACCAGCGCACCGACAGCGCCTGGGCCTCCCAATACACCACCCCGCTGGAGGACTACGCTTTGGGCTTCGCCTCCGACTCGGTGGAGCTGCTGCCGGCGTTCGTCCGGTACGACTGCCAGCGGGACTCGCTGGAGCGGATCAACCCCCGCGCACGGCCTTCCACCGTCTACCGGCCCCAGGAGTTCGGGGACGACTGGAGCGAGCGGCTGGAGCCGGAGGAGAAGACCCGGCTGGAGCGCTACTTCCGCTCCTTCCGCCATCTGAACCGGACCCTGGACTTCGTGCGCTTCCGGGTGGGCGGGCAGGACCTGAGCATCGAGTACAGCCGCCGCTCCTTCCGCCGGGGGCTGAGCTTCGAGGTCCCCCGCGCCTCGCTGATGAGCGCGGTGCAGTGGGAGATCTTCGATGACCTGCTGATCGGCAACTTCATGAAGACCACCCTCCACGGGGAGTGGGGGCCAGATCACCTGTACCCGGACTTCTCCCCCTGGGTGGCCAAGTACGGAGACAACGGGCGCGCCAAGACCGACCGCGAGCTGACCACGTACTTCGAGACCTACCGCAAGCGCGACCCGCTGGGGCACCTGCGCCACACCTTCGACGCCCACTGTCTGCGGCCGGCCCAGGAGGCCACCGCCAACTTCCTGCGCAAGCGGGTAGGGGGCGACTCCCAGATGTTCAAGCTGGCCAAGAACGCCTACTGGGGCCTGCGACGGCGGTACTGACTTCCTCTGCAAGCGGATGGGCGGGGACTCGTCGATGTGCAGGCTGGCCCGGAACGCCTCACCGGGCCTGCGACGGAGGTACTGACCGGACGCGGCCGGTCGTATGGTGCGACGCATGCGCTATCTGATCACCGGCGGGAACCGGGGCATCGGCCTGGAGTTCGTGCGCCAGCTGCTGGAGCGGGGGGACCAGGTGGAGGCCACCGCCCGAGCTCCCCGGTCCGCCCGCGAGCTGCAGACATTGCTGGCCGCCCACCCGGAGCGGCTGCGGTTGCACGCCTGCGACGTGGCCAGCAACGGCAGCGTGGTGGCGCTGGGCCATCAGCTGGCCGGGACCCCGATCGACGTGCTGATCAACAACGCGGGGGTGATGGGCACCGAGGACTCGCTAGGCGGCTTCAAGTTCGACGACTTCCTGGAGACCCTGAACGTCAACGCGGTGGGCGCGGTCCGGGTGATCCAGGCGCTGCTACCCAACCTGCGCGTCGGCGGCGGCCGCAAGCTGATCCAGATCACCTCCGGCCTGGGATCGATCAGTGACAACCGCTCCGGCGGCTATCTGGACTACCGGATGTCCAAGGCCGCCCTGGACATGCTGGCGGTGAATCTGGCCCGGGAGCTGGGCGGGGAGGGCTTTAGCAGCATCGCGCTGCAACCCGGCTGGGTGCAGACGGACATGGGCGGGGAGGGCGCCCCCACCCCGGTGGAGACCTCGGTGGGCGGGATGCTGAAGGTGATCGACGGCCTGCAGGCGTCGGACAACGGCCGTTTCCTCGGCTGG
>JALYOC010000028.1 GCA_030857095.1 Myxococcota bacterium
CTGCGCTACCAGATGCTCCCGCACCAACTGCTCGATCTTCGCTTCCAGCGTCTCGGGGTTTTTCGTGGTCATGCGCGACTGGTCGCACGCCGCGATCAGTCGCTCAACGCCACCCCTGAACGGTTACCGTTGAAGCGCTCCACTCGGCCATCCGCGTGATGCGGAGTCCCGCGATCCCTGCCCGCGAGGGCGGGGCTCCGTTGAAGCGGGGAGAACTGGACCAGGTCGATCAGACCCTTTTGCGATCCCTGCCCGCGAGGGCGGGGCTCCGTTGAAGCAGCCTCACGCCCGTGGTTCGGGCCGTGCGCCGGGCGCGATCCCTGCCCGCGAGGGCGGGGCTCCGTTGAAGCGGCCTCGCGCTCGGAGACGAGATCGACACGCTGGAGCGATCCCTGCCCGCGAGGGCGGGGCTCCGTTGAAGCCGCCGGTCAGCGTGGAAGTCGCCCACGGTGGTCTTGGCGATCGCTGCCCGCGAGGGCGGGGCTCCGTTGAAGCCCGCGGCGCCCGGCTCGGAGGAGGATCCCCGAGCAGGCGATCCCTGCCCGCGAGGGCGGGGCTCCGTTGAAGCGGGACCGCAGGCACCGACCGGGGCCCCTGGGTGCGCCGATCCCTGCCCGCGAGGGCGGTCGCTGCTCACTCCCAGGTCCAGGCCAGCCCTGGGCATTGTGGGACTCCAGGGGTTAGATTTGAGGCATGGCACGCAAACAGAGTGGCACGAGAAAGAAGCCCGCCACGACGGCACCCCGGACGTTGAGGCTCGGACGCCAAGGGCGGCTGGTCCTACCGGCAGACCTGCGGCGGGATCTGGACCTGCACGAAGGCGACGAAGTGCAGTTCCAGCTGACGGGGGTTAAGCGCAAAGAGGTGGCGATCTCAGAAGTGAGAAGGGCGTACTCGGGCGGCCGCGATCTCGTGAAGGAGCTGATCGCGGACCGGCGAAAGGAGGCGCGGCTTGAGCGGAAGGCGAGATAGGGCGGCGGCGCTGGCCGTGCTGGACGCATCCGCGCTCCTGGTCGTGGTCCAGAAAGAACGGGGGGGGCGCGAAGTAGAAGCCCTGCTCTCCCGGTCGGCGGTGTCCACGGTGAACCTGTGCGAGGTGTTGGGCAAGGCGGACCCGGACGCGGACCGGACGGAGCTGGTCAAGCGGTGGCGCGCGGTCGGGGTGGTGCCGGTCCCGTTCGACGTTGCCGACGCGGTGCGAGCTTCGGAGCTGTACGCGCTCACTGCTGCGGCCGGGCTATCGTTGGGGGACCGCGCCTGTCTCGCTTTGGGTTGGCGGTTGGGGCTGCCGGTTTGGACCGCCGACGCCGCGTGGGCGCGGTTGGCGTTGCCGGTCGAGGTGCGGTTGGTGAGATCGGCAACCCGTCCAGCGGCAAGTCGTCCGCGTCGATAGCCAAGCGGCGGCCTCTACTGGAGGCGCTCATTTTGATCGAGCGGGCCGGTACACCCCTACCGCCCCCCGATCTGCGCCTGCAGGGCCGGGATCAGAAATGGCCACAGCGGTCCCAACAGACAGGGCGAGAAGCCGTGGGCGGAGTCGGAGATCACCCCGTTGGCCTGGCAGCCGAAGGCCTGGACCGAGGCCTCGTTGGGGATCCAGAGCGAGGCGCGGTCCGGGGTGAAGAGGTTGACCGCCTGGACCAATTGCACGGACTGCAGCTGGGGAATGAGCGCGTCGTACTCCGCGCCTGCGCCGGTGCGGGGACTGGCCACCACCGTGAGTCGGGTCTGCGGCGCGACCAGCAGACCGCACGAATGCTGCAGCGGTGAGGCATCCGCGCAGCGGTTGGGAACACCACAACCACACTCAGAGGGATCCACCGGGGCCGCGCCGGAGCAGGCGCCGGCGGTGTAGAGCTGCGGCGCTCCGGCCGCCGGGCCTCCCCCCAGCGCCAGCGCGGGCAGGTCACCCGCCGGGGAGAAGCCGTAGGCGGCGACGATCCTGGGCACCGGCACCGGCTGGGTCCCGTCGGTGCAGTTCGGATTCAGATCCTCCCGGTGCTGGGTCAGCGCGGTGAACAGCGCCAGGTGCGCGCCGGCCGACTCGCCGATCAACGCCACCCGCTCTGTATCCACCGGGAGCAGGGCAGGGTAGCGGCGCACCTTGGCCACCGCGAACTGGACCGCGCAGCGGACGTCCATGGCGTTGTGCGGGAACATCCCGCCCTCCTGCGAGAGCCGGTACTCGATGTTGAAGAACGCGGCCCCCGCGTCCCGCGCCATCTTCCGGACCACGTCCTGCACCGCTCCCCGTCGGCGATCACAGGCCTGCCAGCCGCCACCGTGGATCGAGATCAACAGCCCGGGGCGAAGGGTGCTCAGCCAGCGGGGCACCCACAGGTCTCCTTGCAGCGCCCGGCCACCCCGCACCCCGTAGGTGAGGTTCTCGTAGACGTCCCAGACCTTCTGGGGCTGGTCCGGATCCGCCACCTGACGGATGGCTCCCGGTGCTCCCACCGGCCCCGGGCTGGACGCGCAGTCGTCCGCGGTCCCGTCCGCGGGCAGGACGTTGGTGTACGTGGGCAACGTGCAAAGGGGCAGCACGGTGGAGTCCACCACCTCCGCGAGCGGTTGCTCCTCCAGTCCGGAACAGGCGGAGACCGACAGGAGCAGAGAGCAGAAGGAGGCGCGCATGGCCACACAGACCCAGCGCTGGCGGGAAAGACAAAGGCCCTCGCACGAATTCGTCACCGGCCCCCGGTGCTGCCCCGGCCAACCCTCCCGTGCTAGCCACCGCCCATGAGCTCTCCTCCCGGTCCGCTGAGCACGCCGCTTCCCTGGAACCTGGTGACCTCCGCCTACGTGGAGGACCTGGTGCCCCACTTCTCGCTCTTCGCTCGGGACGCCTTGGCGATGGCGGGGGGGAAGCCGGGCGAGCGGGTCCTGGACGTGGCCACCGGGCCGCAGCGACTGGAGTTCACCGCCAACCTGGGGATGGGAACCCGATGAGCGGACCGCGCTGGCTGTACCTGCACGGGTTCGCCTCCGGCCCCAGGTCCAAGAAGGGCGTGGCGCTGGCCCAGCACTACGCGGCCCGGGGAGTGGCGCTGGAGCTGTTGGATCTCCGCCGCCCCTCACTGGAGCACCTGCGGCTGAGCGCGATGAAGGCCGAGCTCACCCGGGCACTGGGAGGGCCGCGCGACCGCTCGGTGGTGTTCGGCTCCAGTCTGGGGGGGCTGACCGCCTGCCGGGTGGCGGAGGAGGATCCCCGCATCTGCGCGCTGGTCCTGCTCGCGCCGGCCTTCCGCATCGCCGAGCGCTGGCGGGCCCGGCTGGGCGAGACCGCCTGGTCCCGCTGGCGGTCCGACGACGCGATGCCAATCACCGACTTCACCACCGGGCAGCCCACCACCGTGGACTTCGGCTTCATCGAAGAGCTGGGGAGGCTGGATGCGGGCTGGCCCGACGTGCGGGTGCCCACCCTGATTGTCCACGGCGTCCAGGACGACACGGTGGACGTGGAGCTGTCCCGGACCTGGGCCAAGGGAAAGCGCCATGTGAAGCTGATCGAGGTGGGGGACGGCCACGAGCTGACCGCTTCGCTGCCCCGGATCATCTCCGAGGCGGACCGGTTCCTGGCTCCCTTCCTGGGTGGGTAGCGCACCTGCAGCGCTTCCTCGCTCCACCGGGCCGGCTCCAGTGGCTCGATGATCAGCCGGGCTCCCTGCCGGGTCACCGTGACTCTGTCCCCGGGCATCCGGCACTCCTTGGGCAGCCGGACCGCCTGACTGCCGCCGTTCTGGAAAAGCCACCGACCAGCTGGGCCGCAGCGCGGCGACCCGCCCCGCTCACCCTCGCGGCGGGTAGATCCCCTGCAGGGCGATGATGAAGTTCAGCGCCAGGTACGGCGGCAGGTTGTTGTGCGGTTGGCTGCCGCCGGTGGGGTTCAGCGCCTGCAAGCTCATCTGCGCGAGATTGGTGGCGTCGGTGAAGAGGGGAGGCCGGCCGCGGCCACCGCCGGCCCAGTTGTTGGTGGTGGGGCTGCTCTCTCCGCCTCCACCGCCGAACGCCAGCGCGCTGTGGGTGTGGACCGGGATCTCGCTGACCAGCAGGGTGGTGGTGGGCGAGCCCGAGGACTCCCCCTGGAAGCGCTCGCTCAAGCCCGGCCCTTGACCCTGGTGCAGCGGCGCGGCGCCCTGCAGGTTGGGGAGCGCGAAGGTGGTCTTCCCGTCGCCGCCGTAATACGTGCCCAGCAGCGAGAACAGCGCGGTGTTCTGGGAGATGGCCATCAGCTGGCCATTGCAGAACGCCCAGCCGGTGGGCGGGAAGTTGCCGGCGAAGATCCGGATCTCAGCGACGAATGGGTCTGACATCGGAGTCCTCTAGTTACGGCTGGGGAAGATGCCCTGCAGAGCGATCCCGAAGTTGAGGACCAGGTAGGGCGAGCGGTTCTCGTGGGCCTGGCTGCCGCCGACGTTGGAGATCGCCTGGGGACTCAGCTGCGTGTTCGGCGTCGGCGCGTAGCTCTCGGCGGTGTGGGTGGCCCACACCGCGTTGGCCGGGCTCAGCAGGGTGGGCGCGTTGTGGGACCCGTTCGCCCCGTGGAGGTGCGTCGGCAGCTCCTGCTGGAGCAGGGTGTGGAACTCCTCACCGCCCAGCTGCCCCAGGGTCATCGAATTCCCGAAGTGGAACGGCACCCGGCCGCGCAGGTCGGGCAGCGCGAAGGTGGTCTGTCCATTGCCCCCGTAGGTGGTGCCCAGCAGCGAGAACAGCGCCTGGTTCTGGTTGATGGGCAGAAGCTGGCCGTTGCACATCGCCCAGCCCTTGGGCGCGAAGTTGAAGGAGAAGAGCCGGATCTCGGCAAGAAAGGGGGAGGCCATGGGAGGTCCGTCCGGTCAGAACTGGGAGGGGAAGATGCCGAACAGGCTGATGATGAAGCTGACGGTCAGATACGGCGGCATGTTGTCGTGCGGCTGGGACCCTCCCACCGGACCCACCGCCTGGGGCGAGAGATTGGTGTCCGGCGCGCTGGTGCCGTAACCGTTCAACGCCGACGCCGCCCAGACCCCGTTGTTCGGGTCGGTGAGGGTGCCGGCGTTAAAGCTGCCCGCCGGGGTGTGGGTGTGGGTCGGGATCTGCTGCGTGCTCAGGGTCACCGACTCCACCCCGGCCATCTGGCCCTGTTGATAGTAGGCGGAGATCCCCGGCCCCTGGCCCATGTGCACCGGCACCCGGCCGCGGAGGTCGGGGAGGGCGAAGGTCTCCTGGCCGTCGCCGCCATAGGTGGTCCCAATCAACGTGAACAGCACATCGTTCTCCGCGATCGGCATCAACTGGCCATCACAGAAGGCCCACCCCGCCGGGGCGAAGTTCCCAGCGAAAATCCGAATCTCACCGACGTACGGTTGGCCCACGCGATCGTCACCTGACTGGCCAGCGCATTCCCGCCAGCCCGGATCAATTTGAGCCTGTTGAACGTTCCCAAGTCAAAGCGTAACCTTCGCCTGCTCGCGGTTTGAGGGAGAAGCACCCATGGAGTTGTCGCGTCGCAGGTTCTTTCGAGGTGGCGCCGGGGTGGTCGCCGGGGTGGCCCTCGGCGGCGCGGCCTGCGCTCCGGCCCTGGAGCGGGCGCCGGGAGACCTCTCTGACCTGGATCAGCACCTGTTCACCTCCGAGGTGGGCAGCACCTTCCGGCTGATGTCCGGCCCCGCGCCCTTCACCGATCTGACCCTGGTGGAGGTGGACGACTTCGCTGCCCGCCAGGCCCAGTCCCGTCCCGGCGAGGTTTTTTCTGCGGTGTTCCTGGGCCCCAAGACGCTCCGGCTCCCGCAGGAGCTGTACCGGCTGGAGCATCCCCGCCTGGGTGGGATGTCCCTGCTGATCGTCCCGGTGGGTGAGCGGGAGGAGGGCTTCCTCTATGAGGCCCTCTTCAACCGTCAGACCGCCTAACCGCGGTTGAAGACCGCCTCGTAGTCGGCCCCGGTCGCATCCTTGGCCACCGGCACCACGAACAGCGCCAGGGTGCCCAGCTCGGCGTGGGTGAACGGGTAGGTCCCCTGCTGCAGCATCGGGGTGGCAGGACCCCGGAAGCGCAGCGCGAAGGACTCCGGGCCTCCGGGGACCAGCTGCCGCACCTCCACCAGTTGGACCTGGAAGGGGAGGGGCGTCCCGTCCGGTGCGGTGAAAGGCCCTACCTCGAATGGCTGGTTCAGCGCGCCCTGGAAGCGCGCCTGGCTGGGCAGTTCACTCATCACCCTGCCTCATACTTCCCCGGGTGGCAGCGGGTCACGGGTCATCGCCAGGTACGGCGGCTGGCGCGCTCGGACCTGGAAGCCCAGGCGCAGGTAGAGCCGGGCCGCCGGGTTGTGCTCCAGGACCTCCAGGGTTATCGCCCGGCCCTCACGGTCCGCCTCCGCGCACAGCCCGGCGATCAGCTGCATGCCCAACCCCCGTCCGCGGTGGCCCGGCAGCAGCGCCACATCCACCAGCTGGAGGGCGTCCCCGCTGCGATCGATCAGCAAACGGCCCACCGCCATCCCCTCCACGCACACCACCCGATCCTCCACGTGTGGACGGCTGGCCCGGTAGCTGGCCTCCCGGACCCGGTGCTGCATCTGCACGAAGGCCAGGCGTTGGGGCGCCGGCCAGCCCCAGGCGGACAACTCCTCCTCGCGGGTGTGCGCGTAGAGGGTCAACAGCAGCGCCGCGTCCTCCGGGAGGGGGGCTCGCAGCTCGTATCTGGGCGGATCCACCCACGGAGAATAAATCCCTTCCGGCTGTGCCTCCAGCAGTGGATCTAGAGTACACAGTCGCACCCATCCAGCACTCTGGATGGCCGCCTTCCCAGGAGTTCCGTGGTGCCTACGACTTCCCGTCCGTCTGCCGTGCGCCTCGCCGCGTTGGTCACCCTCTCCGTGCTGGTGCAGAGCTGCCTCGAGGCCGCCGCGCCCCAGCCGGCGCTTCGTCTCGAGGCCCGGCGCAGTGGACCCGCGGTACGTCTGGCGGAGCCGCATCCGGTTCCGGTGACCCTGCTGGGCGGCGAGTCCACTGCCGGGGCCACGCCGCTGTCGTTGACCACCGCGGACGTGGATCGTGACGGCTTCCTGGATCTGATCGTCGGCTACCGCCTCCGCTCTGGTCGCGGGCTGATCGCGCTGCAGCGCGGAAACCGGGAGGCGCTGGCGCCCAGCGTCCAGGCGCTCGAATCTTTGCGCGCGCCCTTCCTGCGGGAGGCGAAGACCTTCCCCCTCCCGGTAGCGCCGGAGCTGCTGGCCGCGGCCAGGATCGGCACGGAGGGAAGCCTGGAGCTGTTCGCCGCGGCGCGCGGTGATCGCCAGCTGATCCGTCTGAAGCTCGAAGGTGATCCCGCGGTGATCGCGCTGCCCGGCGAGGTGACCGCGCTGGCCGCCGGGGAGCTGGGCGACGGGGAGCGCCTGCTGATCGGCTACGCGCGCGGAGGCGACGCGTTCCTCCGGGTGCAGGGGGCCCAGGCCGAAGACCTCCCGCTCCCGGCCGCTGTCACCCAGCTGGCGTTCGGCGAGCTGGACGGGGACGGACGGTCCGATGCGGCGCTGATCGCCGGCGGTCAGGTGCTGTTGCTCAAGAGCGGTGGAGGGCTGGTGGGGTTGGGGCTGCAGGCCCGGTCGCTGGCCATCGGCGCGTTCGTGCCCGAGCAGAGCGGTCGGCTCCAGTTGGCGCTGCTCTCCGAGGAGGGCGAGGTCAGCGTGGCGGTCCATCCCACCGCGGCGCCGCGGCTGCCGGGGGCGCGGGCCCTCTCTCCGAACGGTCGCGGCCGGCCGGTGGACGAAGCTTCCCCGGTCGCCGACGCGTCCTCCCGCTGGACGGTGATCGAGTCCCACTCCGGCCTCGTCCCTCCCCGCTCGGAGGCGCTGCTGTTCCGGACCCGGGTGTCTGGAAACGCCACCGACGAGCTGGCCCTGTTCGTGCCGCAGCTGGGGGAGCTGTCGGTGATCGCCCACCGCGCCCCGGGTGAAGGTGAGACCGGCTTTGTCCCCGCGGAGATCTCCACCCGCCCCCACCCCGGGAGCCCGGTGGCCGCCCTCTCCATGCGCCTGGACACCCCTGTCGGCGAGGGACTGGTGGTGCTGGAGCCGACCACGGTGGAGGTCCAGGCGGTGATTCCCATGGCCGCCGCCATCTTCGTCGTGAACACCCCCCTCGACACCGTGGACGCGTTTCCGGGCAACGGAGCCTGCGCGGATGCCGCGGGCAACTGCAGCCTCCGGGCGGCGGTGATGGAGTCCAACTTCAACCCCGGGGACGACACCATCCAGCTGCCGGCCGGCATCTTCACCCTGACCCGGGCTGGGGCGAACGAGGACGGCGCCACCACCGGTGACCTGGACATCCGCGAGGCGGTCTCCATTGTCGGCGCCGGTCCCGGGGCCACCATCATCCAGGCGGGCCCCAGCCTGGCCGGGACCCGGGTCGACAAGATCTTCTCGGTCAACCCCACCTTCACCAGCGCCTTCAACACCGCCATCACCGGGGTGACCCTGCGCTATGGCCGCAACCCCAGCCCCTGGGGCGGGGCCGGCTTCGGCGGCGCCCTGGACTGGGAAGCCAGCGGCACCGGCAACCTGACCCTCACCGACGTGATCGTGGAGGACAACGAGACCCTGGACGGAGATGGCGGCGGGCTGGCGCTGACCAGCTTTCCGGCCGGTAGCGGCCGGGCGACGTTGAACAACGTGATCGTGAGGCGCAACAAGGCGGCCCGCTCGTTGGCCACCAACACCCCGGTGGGAGGCGGCGTCTTCGTGGGCACCGGGACCCCGCTGCAGATGACCTTGGGCGAGGTCTCCTCCAACCAGGCGGTGGGCAACGCCTCCCCCAACTGGAAGGGCCAGGGAGGAGGGGTGCTGCTGCTGGGGCCCAACGGGGCCCTGCCCAGCTTCTTCGCCGGGACGAACTTCGCCGGGAACCAGGCCGGAGAGATCGGCGGCGCGGTCCACACCGGGCAGGGACTGCAGTTCACCGGCGAGCCGGTGTTCAGTGGGAACAGCGTGCTCAACGGCACCGGCGGCGCGATCTTCCACAACACCAGCAACTCCACGACCTCGCTGGTCAAGGCGACCTTCACCGGGAACAGCGCCGCGGCGCCCAACGGCAGCGCGGTCGCCGCGTCGGGTGGCGCGATCCAGGTCGGCTCCAGCGCCACCGGCAACCTGCTCACCGTTGGCTACAGCCGCTTCGCCCAGAACACTGTGACCACCGCCGCCGGTGCCGCCGGTCCGGGGACCGCCATCGCCAGCACCGGGGGAACGGTGACCGCGGAGAACAACTGGTGGAGCTGCAGCACCGGGCCCACCGCCGCCCCCTGCAACACCGCCTCCGGAGCAGCGATCGACTTCAATCCCTGGCTGCGGCTGACCCACGTGGCCTCTCCGTCCACCCTCCAGATTGGTGACAGCAGCTCGCTGACCGCCAGCTTCCTCACCAACTCGGACAACACGGCTGTGTCCCTCTCCAACCTCAGCGTGTTGCTGGACCTGGGGATCAACTTCACCTCCGGCCTGGGGACGATCAGCGGCGCGCAGTCCACCATCCAGGCCAACGGGACGGCCATTGCCACCTTCACCGCCACCGCCGGCGGCGCCGGGTGGGCGGACGCCACCGTGGACGGCGGCCCTACCCGCGCCAACATCACCGTGCTGGCCCCGGATCTGGTGGTCACCAAGAGCCACACCGGAGACTTCACCCAGGGCGACTTCGGCCGGACCTATACCCTCACCGTCACCAACCAGGGCCCGGGCCGCACCCAGCCGGGAATCGCGGTCACGGTGGTGGACACCCTCCCCGCCGGGCTGACCGCCACCGCGCTCTCCGGCACCGGCTGGAGCTGCACCCTCTCTCCTTTGAGCTGCACCCGGAGCGACCAGCTGGCCTCGGGCGCCAGCTATCCTGCGATCACCCTCACCGTGGACGTGGCCCGGAACGCAGCGCCGCTGCTGACCAACCAGGCCAGCGTCTCCGGCGGCGGCGAGCTGGTGGTCAGCAACAATACCGTGAGCGATCCCACGGTGATCATCCAGCTGCCGGACCTGGTGGTGGCCAAGAGCCACGGGGGTGACTTCCGTCAGGGCCAGGTGGGCGCCACCTACTCGCTGACTGTCTCCAACGTCGGCCCCGGCCCCACCACCGCCGCGGTCACGGTGACCGACACCCTCCCGGCGGGGCTGACCGCCACCGCGATCTCTGGCACCGGCTGGACCTGTGACCTGGGGACGCTTGGCTGCACCCGCTCGGATCTGCTGGCCAACGGCGCCGCCTACCCGGTGGTGACCCTCACCGTGAACGTGGCCGCAGATGCCCCGCTGACGGTCACCAACAATGCGGCGGTCTCCGGCGGCGGCGAGCTGGAGAACACCAACAACACCGCCTCCGATCCCACCAACGTGGTCCCGGTGGGAGACCTGGTGGTGGCCAAGAGCCACGCCGGTGATTTCCGCCAGGGACAGGTCGGCGCCACCTACGCGTTGGTGGTCTCCAACCTGGGGCCCGGCTCCACCCTGGGGGTGGTCACCCTCACCGACACCCTGCCCACCGGGCTGACCGCCACCGCGATCGCCGGCACCGGCTGGAGCTGCGACCTGGGGACGCTGACCTGCACCCGCTCGGACGTGCTGGCCGCGAGCGCCGCCTATCCCGCGGTGACCCTCACGGTGAACGTGGCGGCCGACGCTCCCTCCAGCGTCACCAACACCGCCCAGGTCGCAGGCGGCGGCGAGCTGGAGACCGGCAACAACTCCGCCTCCGATCCGACCACGGTGATCCCGGTCGCGGATCTGACGATCTCCAAGAGCCACATAGGCGACTTCCGCCAGGGCCAGACCGGCGCGTTCTACTCCTTGGCCGTCTCTAACCCGGGCGGGGGGGCAACCCTGGGCGCGGTCAGCGTCACCGACACCTTGCCCACCGGGCTGACCGCCACTGCGATCGCGGGCACCGGCTGGAGCTGCGACCTGGGGACGCTGACCTGCAGCCGCTCGGACGCGGTGGCCAGCGGTGCGGCCTACCCGGTGATCACCCTCACCGTGGACTTGGCGGGCAACGCTCCCGCCAGCGTGACCAACACCGCGCAGGTCTCCGGCGGCGGCGAGCTGAACGGCGCCAACAACTCCGCCTCCGATCTCACCACGGTGATCGCGGTGGGCGATCTGACGGTGGCCAAGAGCCACGTGGGTGACTTCCGGAAGGGCCAGACCGGCGCCACCTACTCGCTGGTGGTCTCCAACCTGGGACCGGGCGCCACCCTGGGCGCGGTCAGCCTCACCGACACCCTGCCGGCGGGGCTGACCGCCACCGCGCTCTCCGGCACCGGCTGGACCTGCGATCTGGGGAACTTGACCTGCACCCGCGCGGACGTGCTGGCCGCCGGCGGCGCCTACCCGCCGATCACCCTCACCGTGAATGTCGCCACCAACGCTCCGCCCAGCGTGACCAACACCGCCCAGGTCACTGGCGGAGGCGAGCTGCAGACCGGCAACAACTCCGACTCCGACGTCACCACCGTGCTGACGGTGGGGGACCTGGTGATCGCCAAGAGCCACGTGGGCAACTTCCGCCAGGGCCAGCTCGGCGCCACCTACTCGCTGGAGGTCGCCAACATCGGTGTGGCCTCCTCCGTGGGAACGGTCAGCGTCACCGACACGCTCCCCGCCGGGCTGACCGCCACCGGGATCTCCGGCACCGGCTGGAGCTGTGACACGCCCACCCTGACCTGCACCCGTTCGGAGGCGCTGGCCAGCGGCGCCAGCTACCCGGTGCTGACGGTGACCGTGGACGTGGCCTCCGATGCCGCGCCCACTGTGGTGAACGCGGCCTCCGTCTCCGGCGGGGGCGAGGTGGACACCTCCAACAGCACCGCCCTGGATCCAACCGCCGTGGAGCAGGTGCCGGACCTGGTGGTGACCAAGACCCACCAGGGCGACTTCCAGCGGGGAGCGAGCGGGGCCAGCTACACCCTGACCGTCTCCAACCCCGGTTCCGGGGACACCCTGGGCGCGGTCACCGTGACCGACACCCTGCCCACCGGGTTGACCGCCACCGCGCTGGTGGGTGCCGGCTGGACCTGTGATCTGGATCTGCTGACCTGCACCCGTTCAGACGTGCTGACCGGCGGCGCCTCCTTCCCGGCGATCACCCTCACCGTGGACGTGGCCAATGACGCGCCCGCCTCGCTGATCAACGTGGCCCAGGTGTCCGGCGGCAGTGAGGACAACACCGCCAACAACACCGCCTCCGACCCCACCACCACCGTGATCCCGGTGGCGGACCTGACGGTCACCAAGACGCACCCCGGGGACGCCCGTCAGGGCCAGACCGGCCTGATCTACACGCTGGTGGTGTCCAATACCGGCCCCGGCCCCACCCAGGGTCTGGTCAGCCTCACCGACACCCTCCCGGCGGGGCTGACCGCCACCGCGATCTCCGGCACCGGCTGGAGCTGTGATCTGGGGACCCTGAGCTGCACCCGCTCGGACGTGCTGGGCAGCGGCGCCTCCTACCCGGAGGTCACCGTCACCGTGGACGTGGGCACCTCCGCCGTCAGCGGGATCAACACCGGGGTGGTCTCCGGCGGTGGGCAGCTGAACACCGGCAACGACACCGCAGCTGATCCCACCCAGGTGGTCGAGGTGGCGGACCTGACCCTGACCAAGAGCCATGAGGGCGACTTCGTGGTCGGCCAGGCTGGCGCGCTGTACACCCTGCGGGTCTTGAACGGGGGAGGCGGCCCCACCGTGGGCGTCGTCACCGTGGTGGATCAGCTGCCGGACGGACTGATCGCCACCAGCCTCCAGGGTGACGGCTGGAGCTGTGAGCTGGCCTCGCTGACCTGCACCCGCAGCGACGCTCTGGCCGGTGGCTCCAGCTACCCGGACCTGCTGCTGGCGGTGGACGTGGCCGGACAGGTGGGCGAGGTGGTGAACACCGCCACCGTCTCCGGTGGTGGGCAGCTGGACACCACCAACGACGGCGCCAGTGACCCGACCCAGATCCTCGCCGCGCCGGTCCGCGGCTGTGGCTGTGGCTCTACCGACTCCGGCGCCAACAGCATGCTGGCCGCCCTGGGCCTGGCCCTCCTGTGGAGGGTGCGGCGCAGGGGGCAGCTCCCTGGCACTGCATAGAACCGCCGCGCCAGACGAACCAGCGCCCGCCCTCAAGGCCGGGGGACAGGCAAGTCGGCCACGCCTGCACCTCCCGGAAGGGATCGTTAGCGTTCTCGCCTCCTCGCCCAGGCCCTGGGCGAAGGTTGATCCTTTCGCTGTACCTGTGTTCAGGTCAAACGCGTGCGACCCGCCACCTTCAGCCCTCCGGCAGAGGCGCTTGCCTCCTTCCACCCGGTCCTCCGGGAGTGGTTCGCCCAGACCCTGGGTGAGCCGACCGAGCCCCAGGTCCGCGGCTGGCCGGAGATCTCCGCCGGCAGGGATGTGCTGGTCGCCGCGCCCACCGGCTCGGGCAAGACCCTGGCCGCGTTCTTCTCCGCGTTGGATGTGCTGTTCCGCCAGGCGCTGGCCGGGACCCTCACCGACCAGACCCAGGTGGTCTACGTCTCCCCGCTCAAGGCGCTGAGCAACGATGTGCAGAAGAACCTGATCGCCCCGCTGGAGGCGATCTACGCGCTGGCCAGGGGGCAGGGGCTGACCCCGCCGCCGATCCGGGTCCAGGTCCGTACCGGAGACACCCCGGCCCACGAGCGGGCGGCGATGATCAAGCGTCCGCCGCACATCCTGATCACCACCCCGGAGTCGCTGTATCTGTACCTGACCTCCGAGCGATCCCGGCAGACGCTGCGCCCGGTCCGCACCTTGATCGTGGATGAGATCCACGCGGTGGCGCGGGACAAGCGTGGGTCGCACCTGGCCCTCTCGCTGGAGCGGCTCAAGGCGCTGTGCGACTCCCGGCCGCAGATCGTGGGTCTGTCCGCCACGGTGAAGCCGCTGCAGCAGATCGCCGACTTCCTGGTGGGGATCCCCGCGCCCGGGGTGCAGGTGGAACCGCCGGTCAAGGTCCAGGTCGGCCACCAGCGCGCCTGGGACCTGCGGGTGGAGACCCCGGACGGAGCGCTGTCGGCTGTGGCCTCCCACGAGATGTGGGGCACCATCTACGACCGGCTGGTGGAGCTGGCCGGGCAGTACCGGACCCTGCTGGTGTTCGCCAACACCCGGCGGATGTCGGAGCGGATGGCCCACGACCTGGGAGAACGACTGGGCAAGGACCAGGTGGCCGCCCACCACGGCAGCATGTCGCGCGAGCTGCGGCTGTCCGCCGAGCAGCGCCTCAAGGCCGGGACGCTGCGGGTGATGGTGGCCACCGCGTCCCTGGAGCTGGGGATCGACATCGGCTCGGTGGACCTGGTGGCGCAGATCGGCTCCCCCCGCGCCATCTCCGCCTTCCTCCAGCGGGTGGGCCGCGCCGAGCACCACAAGGCCGGCATCTCGCGCGGGATCTTCTTCGCCATGACCCGCGACGATCTGGTGGAGGGCGCGGCGCTGCTGCGCGCGGTCCAGGAGGGCGATCTGGACGCGGTGGTGATGCCGCAGAAGCCGCTGGACATCCTGGCCCAGCAGATCGTCGCCGCCTGCTCCGCGGAGGAGTGGGACGAGAAGGCCCTGTTCCAGCTGGTGCGTCGCGCCTACCCGTTCCGCGATCTGGCCTACGCCGAGTACCAGCAGGTGGTGACGATGCTGGCGGAGGGGATCACCACCAACCGCGGCCGCTCGCGGGTGCTGCTCCACCACGACCAGGTCAACGGCCGGCTCAAGGCCAGGCGGGGTTCGCGGATCACCGCGGTCACCAACGGCGGCGCGATCCCGGACACCTTCACCTATCCGGTGATCGCCGAACCGGAGGGCAAGACTGTCGGCTCGCTGGACGAGGACTTCGCGGTGGAGAGCATGGCCGGGGATGTGTTCGTGCTCGGGTCCACCTCCTGGCGGATCCAGAGCGTGCGCGGCGGCGCGGTGCGGGTGGAGAACGCCAACGGCCAGGCGCCCACCGTGCCGTTTTGGCTGGGCGAGGCGCCGTCGCGGACCCCGGAGCTGTCCTCCCAGGTGGCCCGGCTGCGCGAGGACCTCTCCGGACCGCAGGCCCCGGAGCTGGTGGAGAAGCTGCAGCTGCGGCCCCGGGAGTCGGAGCAGCTGCTGCAGTACCTGAGCGTCTCCAAGCTGGTGCTGGGGGCGATGCCGTCCCAGACCGACGTGGTGGCCGAGCGCTTCTTCGACGAGGCGGGCGGGATGCAGCTGATCATCCACGCGCCCTTCGGCGGGCGGATCAACCGCGCCTGGGGGATGGCGCTGCGCAAGTGCTTCTGCCGGACCTTCGACTTCGAGCTGCAGGCGGCGGCCACCGACGACGGGCTGCTGCTCTCCTTGGGGGAACAGCACAGCTTCCCCTTGATGGAGATCTTCGACTTCGTCCACCCGGAGCGGGCGGAGGAGGTGCTGGTGCAGGCCATCTTGCAGGCGCCGCTGTTCGGCACCCGCTTTCGGTGGAACGCGAACCGCTCGCTGGCGCTGCCCCGCTTCTCGATGGGCAAGCGGGTGCCGCCGCAGATCCAGCGCGCCCGCTCGGAGGATCTGCTGGCCGCGGTGTTCCCCGGCCAGGTGGGCTGCCAGGACAACCACGCGGGCGCGGAGATCGAGGTCCCCGATCACCCGCTGGTGAAGGAGACGATGGACAACTGCCTGCGCGAGGCGATGGACGTGGACGGGCTGGTGGAGGTCCTGCGCGCGCTCAAGTCGGGGAAGATCCGCAAGCACGCGGTGGACCTCCCCGAACCCTCGCCGCTGGCCCACGCGCTGCTCAACTCCGCGCCCTACACCTATCTGGATGACGCTCCCCTGGAGGAGCGCCGGGCCCGCGCGGTCAGCGTCCGCCGCACCCTCTCTCCAGAGGATGCCGCCGCCTTCGGGGCGCTGGATGCCGCCGCCATCGCCCAGGTGATTGAAGACGCGCAGCCGCTGTGCCGGGACGCGGACGAGCTGCACGACACGTTGCTGCAGCTGGTGGTGTACCCGGAGGACCGGACCCCGCCCCTGCTGGTGGAGGAGCTGTTGGCCGACGGCCGGATCACCCGCGTCTCTCCCGGAGGCTTCCTGGCCGCCGCGGAGCGGGTGCAGCACGTCCAGGCGCTGGCGCCCCAGGCCACGCAGAGCCCGCCGCTGACCCCGCTGCCGGGCGTCAAGCCGGTGGACCACGACCAGGCGGTGCTGGCCACCGTCCGGGGTTGGATGGAGCTCATCGGCCCCACCACCGTGGCCGAACTCTCGGCGCTGCTGCTGCTGCTGCCGCGAAGCGACCTGGAGCAGGCGCTGTTCAAGCTGGAGTCGGAGGGCCAGGCCCTGCGCGGGACCTTCCGGCCACGCGCTCCCCACCTGCCCGCCGGGGACGGCGAGTGGTGCGACCGCCGGCTGCTGCAGCGGATCCACCGGCTGACCGTGGGGAGGCTGCGCAAGGAGGTGGAGCCGCTCACCGCCCAGGACTTCATGCGCTTCTTGTTCCGGTGGCACCACCTGGACGAGCCGCTGCGCGGCAGCGGCGGGCTGCTCAAGGCGCTGGCGCTGTTGCAGGGGTACGAAGCCCCGGCCGCGGCCTGGGAGCAGTTCCTGCTGCCGGTGCGGATGAAGCAGTACCTGCCGGAGCTGTTGGAGCGCGCCTGCTGGTCGGGAGAGGTCGCCTG
>JALYOC010000032.1 GCA_030857095.1 Myxococcota bacterium
GGCAGAGGCGGTCAAGGTCTCCCCCGAGGTTGCCGCGCTGGGCAAGAAGTACGACCTGGGCGCGGCCCAGTTCTCCGACAAGTACGGCGTGTCCTTCGAGCGCGGCTACGTCGGTCTGGAGAAGGGCAAGGTGACGTCGATCTCCGTCCCGTTCGAGCACACCGTGAAGCCCGGTGACACGCTGACCAAGATCGCCAAGAAGTTCGAGACCACCGTGGACTTCCTGGCGGCGGCCAACGAGATCAAGGACCCGAACAAGATCCAGGTCGGGCAGAAGCTGAATGTCGGCCTCAGCGGGCAGGTGGTCATGCCCGGCGACACCCTCTCCAAGTATGCCAAGGAGACCGGGGTCACGGTGGCGGACATCGCCCGACTCAACGGGATCACGGATCCGAACAAGATCCGGGCCGGGGACGTGATCGGCCTCCCTTGGGCGGGCTGCTAGCTCCGGCAACCGGGTCGGCGCCTTTTTGGCTTCCGGGGGCCGAATCCCGCGGCTCGTGGTACTCCTGTGTAGGCGCAGTGACTTGCCGCGCCCTTGAGGGGATGAACCGTGAACCGACCTGCCTCCAACGGCTCGACCGCCCTGCTGATCGCGCCCTCCTTCCAGGGCCTCTCCGAGAAGCTCAACGAGCTGGAGCACGCCGTCTCCCGGCAGGCCGAGCGGTTCCAGGCGGTGCTGGAGATTGGGGCGGAGATCTCCAGCGCCAAGCAGCTGGATGACTTGCTGCGGCTGGTGATGGATCGGCTGACCGCGCTTTTGGGCGCGGAGGCGTCCACCCTGTTCATGCTGGACCGGGACAAGAAGGAGCTGTGGTCCCGGGTGCTCAAGGGGTCTTCGCTCAAGGAGATCCGGGTCCCGCTGGACAGCGGAATCGTGGGCAGCGTGGTCCAGTCCGGCAAGCCGCTGCTGATCGCGGATGCCTACGCGGACATCCGCTTCAACCCGGAGATCGACCGGGTCTCCGGCTTCCGCACCCGGTCGATCTGCGCCGCCCCGCTGCGCCACGTCTCCGGGCGGGTGCTGGGGGTGGTGGAGGTGCTGGACCGCAAGGTCAACGCCTTTACCCCTGAAGATCTGGCCCTGGTGGAGGCGGTGGGCACCCAGATCGCCGCGGTGCTGGAGAACGTGCTGCTGTACGAGGAGCTGCGTCGGCAGAACGAGCAGCTGACCCAGGCCAAATACGAGCTTTCCCAGCGGGTGGAGGAGCTGGACCTGCTGTTCGAGGTGGAGAAGGCGGTCTCCGCCACCGAGACCGAGTCGGATCTGCTGGAGCAGATCCTGGCCAAGGTGTGCGCGGTGCTGGAGGCAGGCGCGGGATCGATCCTGCTGCTGGAGGATGAGGAGGACGGCGGGGCGCTGTACTTCCGCTCCGCCAGGGGAGCCCGCAGCGAGTCGCTGGTGGCGCTGGCGCTCAAGCCGGGACAGGGGATCGCCGGCCGGGTGGCGGAGACCGGCAAGCCGATCCGGGTCCAGCAGGCGGAGGACTCCGCCTATTACGATCGCACCATCGCCAAGAAGCTGAACCTGACCATCGGTGCGGTCCTGGCCGTCCCCATCCCCGGGCGGGACGGCCCGCTGGGGGCCCTGGAGCTGCTGAACAAGAAGGGCGGCTTCACCGAGGCGGACGAGCGCGCCGCCACGCTGCTGGCGGTCCAGATGGGCCGGGCGATCGGGCTGCGGATCAAGCGGGAGGAGGAGGCGCGCGGGGAGCGGCTGGCGTCGATTGGCCAGATGCTGTCCGGGGTGCTCCACGATCTGCGCACCCCGATGACGATCATCAGCGGCTACGCCTCGCTGATGGCGTCGGAGGAGGACGGGAAGGAGCGGGAGGGGATCGCCCAGGTGATCGAAAAGCAGGTCGAGCAGATCAACGCCATGACCCGCGAGACCCTGGCCTTCGCCCGCGGCGAGCAGGAGATCCTGCTGCGCAAGGTCTACCTGCAGAACTTCGTGGCCGAGGTGGAGGAGTACCTGCGCAAGGACTTTGAGCGTACCCAGGTGGAGCTGCGGGTGCAGCCCAACTACACCGGCACGGTGCGGGTGGACGAGAACAAGCTCAAGCGGGTGGTCTACAACATCGCCCGCAACGCGGTGCAGGCCATGCCCAACGGTGGCCGCTTCACCTTCTCGGTGGACCGCGACGGCGAGGATCTGCTGCTGCGCTTCGTGGACAACGGGCCGGGTATCCCCGCCGAGATCCAGGACAAGCTGTTCGGCTCCTTCGTCACAGCCGGGAAGAAGAACGGCACCGGCCTGGGCCTGGCGATCGTGAAGAAGATCGCCGAGGAGCACGGCGGATCGGTCAGCTTCAAGAGCAAGCCGGGGAAGGGCACCACCTTCGAGGTCCGGGTGCCCGCCGGGACCCCGGCTTGAGCCGGCGTGCGGACCACTGAAGTTGGCGCCGAGGCCCCGCCCCGCTCAGTGCAGCTGAGAGGTGGCCTGCAGCTGCGCCTGCTGCGCGCGCGGACGTTCGAAGTACTCCAGCACGATGCCGCCGAAAGGAACCGAGGGCTCGGCGCCCAGCGGATCGGTCAGCCGGGAGTAGAGGGCGGTGGAGGCATGCATCGCCTCGTCGACCAGGGCGTGGATCGCGGTGCGGTCGTTCTCGTTGCCGCCCAGCACCTCCACCGCATCCACCAGACAGCGGCGCAGCGCGGTGAACTCGGCGTAGAGCGCCTGGATCCCCCGCTCGGTGGACAGCCGCAGCACCCCGCGGGTCCGGGACCAGGCGTGCCCTTCCACCCCGGCCAATGAGTTGCCGACCTCGCGGACGAAGTTCTCCACCACATCGTCCAGCAGGTTGTCCGGGACCTGGCCCTTGGTCGCCTCGGTGAACCGCACCCGCCGCCACGCCGCCGCCACGCGATCCGGCCGGGTGGTCAACACCCGCGCCACCTTCGACCCGACCCGGTTCCGCCGCTCGCCCATTGTTCTCCCCCGTGGTTCCATCGCGGGTCCGCCTCTAGCAATCGCCCGGCCAACCCTGCCCGTCGCGATTCCGGCCGGTTGCACGGGCTGTGGGTGGAAGGGGCCGGAAAGAGTTACCGCGCTGTCCGCTGGGTGACGGGGAGAAGCTGGCTCCACCGGCGCCCAGGATCCCGGTGGGAGAAGGAAAGTTCCCTGATGCGGTAGGGCGGCGGTGCGCGACGGCCCGCGCTGTGTGGCAGCGGACACCGCGGCGCAGGCACCTCGGTTGCTGTGCTCTCCCGGGGGAGGTGGCTTGGTCCTGGGCGCGGCGTGGGCTCATCAATGCAGGGTGGTCTTGGGTGGGCGGGCCTCGGAGTCCTCCAGCCCCCGGTCGTCCCCGGTCTGCAGCGCAAGCTCCTCGACAGGCTCCTGGCTCTCCGCCTCCAGGATCCTGCGGGCGGCTTCCTCGGCGAGTTCCTCCTCCTCCATCTCCTCCAGGCGGCGGCGCTTGACCACCCGGACCCGCAGGAAGGCGATGACGCACAGCCCGGCGGCGCCGATCCACAGCAGGGAGCTGGTGACTGTGATCGGCAACCACCCGTAGCGCCGAGGCAGCCCCTCGCGGAAGGTGCGCTCCTCGTCGTTGAAGGTGACCTTGAAGGCGGTGGCGAACGCGGCGCGAAAGTCCTCGCCGGCGGCCATCGCGTCCAGCAGCCGGGAGAAGCCCGCCGGGCCGTGGCGATCCAGCAGGTAGGCGAAGAAGGACTCCGACTGGGCGTAGGCGATCTCCACGTCCGAGGGGCGATCCGGCCAGCGGGTCTCCAGATCCTCGAAGGGGAACACCCGGTCCAGCCGGATGGCGCGGAAGATCGCGGTGTAGCGGGAGACGGAGACGCGCTCGCCGGCCACGTGCATGGCGAAGCCCTCCTGGAACCAGCGGGGCCAGCCCTGGGCCAGCCTCCCCAGCGCCACGTGCGCCAGCTCATGGCGCAGGACCTGGTCCCCCTCCGGTCCGGCCAGGGAGGCGGCGTTGAGCAGCAGGATCCCGTGGGACGGGTAGGCCAGGGCCTCGGCCCAGGTGGGGAGTTGGCTGCCTGGCAGGGCCAGGGCCTGCATCTCCTCGCGCCCCAGGCCGACCCGGATTTCCATCTCGCCAGGCCAGTCGCGTCCAAGGACGCTGCGGAACTCGATGCGCGCCTCCTCGATCCGCTTGGCGAGGTGCTCCGCTGAACCCTTGCTCTTCTCGGTGTAGAGCAGCCGGAAGCGTTCGGTGCGCAGCTCCCCGGACACGATCTCCGGTCGGGGCGCGGGGACCTGCGCCACCTGGGTCTCCTCCGCATGGGGAGAGGTCAGCCCCTGGGCCCGGGCCGGGCCGGAGAGGAACAGCAACGCAGACAAGAGAAGGTGCCAGGTCCGCAAGACGTTCCAGTCATAACAAGACGACGGGAGGGACGCCCCACACACCCTGTCGCACACGTTCTTCCCCTCCGGGCGCGGACACCCTGACTGAACACCGCGGCACCCGGAGTGCGCCAGCGGGCAGTGAGCGGTTCACAGCAATTGCAGCGCGCGCTCCAGGCTGACCCCGGCCACCCGGATCCGCTTTCGCTTAGAGGCCTCGCCGGAGACCAGCTCCACCTGTCGCTTGGGGACCTGGAACAGCCCGGAGAAGAACGCGATCACTTCCGAGTTCGCCTCTCCGTCCACCGGGGGCGCGGCGATCTGGACCTTCAGCCGCCCGTCGTGTTCACCCAGGATTCTAGAACGGGAGGCCCGAGGCTGGACCACCAGTTCCAGCTCGATCCCCTCCGGGGTTGCCTTGAGGTACGGCGGCACCGGAGGGCTCAGCCTTCGGACGCCTTCTTGGACAGGAAGGACACGTTGTCCTCCACCCGCTCCCAGTCGCGGTCGGCGAAGCCCGGGCTGGAGAAGGACTCCAAGAGCTTGTGGTGGGAGTCGATGATCGAGCGGACCTGGGACTCGAACTGCAGCCGCTGCCGCTTGAGCTCGTTGATGTCCTCCACCACCTGGACCAGCTTCTGGTGGGCGCTTTGGACGATCTTCTCCGCCTGGTGCTCGGCGTCGGCCAGGATGATCTCCGCCTCCTTCTTGGAGGCCACCTTCATGTCCTCGCTGATCCGCTGGGCGGTGACCATCGTCTCCTGGAGGGTGCGCTCGCGCTCCTGGTGAAGCTCCAGCTTCGCCTGGCTGCGCTTCTGCTCCTCCTTGAGGGCGATGTTCTCCTTCACCACCTCCTCGAACTCGCCGGCCACCAGCTCCAGGAAGGCCTCCACCTCCCGCTGGGCGTAGCCACGAAAGGCGCTCCCGAACCGCTTCTGTCGGATGTCCAGGGGGGTGATCTTCATGGCGGCATTCTACCCACCTTGGGCACCGTCTCCAGGAACCGTCTCCCGCCAGCCGCGCCTGGCTGCTCGCTGGCGCCGTCCTGCCCAGACCTCGCTAGAAATCCGCTGCCGGAGCCAGCTCCACGAAGAAGAGCGCCTGTTCACCGCTCTGGACGCTCAGGGTCTTCACCTGCCGCACGTACCGCGCTTTGGAGAACTGCAGCCGGTACTCCCCTTGCGGCACCTGCAGCTCGAAGCGGCCCTCGTGATCGGTGAGGACCTCGGCGCGCTGCGCGGGAACCTCTGCAGCCGCAACCTGGGACAGGTCGCCCAGCACCGCCACGCTCACGCCCGGCGCAGCCCGGCCACCGCTGCGTACCTCACCCCGGACCGTGGCCAGCGGGGGAAGGATCGCCCGCACCAGGCGAACCGACAGCTCCGCCTGGCCGCCGACGGGGACATGCACCGCCTCGTTGGCGACGCGGAACCCCGCCCCGGCGACCTCCAGTTCGACCACGCCCGGGCCGGCGGCCGGCAGTTCGAACCACCCGTCGGGACCGGTGGTCGTCTGCGCGCCATTCTTCGAGCGCACCACCACTCCGGCAACCGGCGTCTCTCCCTCCATCACCCGCCCGCGGATCGTCCCGGGCGCCTTCGGAGGGGTCGCGGTGGGGACGGAGGACGTCACCGGTTCGTCGCGCTCCGGTCCACCCTGACCCAGCGCGATTGTCAGCGACAGCCCCCACATGCCCCACCACGCGCGAGGAGCGGCGCCGGCGGCAACCTCGGTGTCTGCGCCAAGGGTGGTCGGCGGCAGCGCGGAGACCTTGGGGAGGTTGCCACCTGCGACGATCGCCGACAGCCGCAGCAGGTGGAAGATCCCCGTCCAGGTCCGCCCGAGATCCACCGCCAGCCCCGCGTACGCCGCCGGGAACAGCCCCAGCGACGAGCCGGTACCGACCAGGATCGGCGCCGTCCGCGGCTCGGTGGGACACGCGACGGCCAGGCCGGTCGCCGGGCTCGCGCACCACCTTCCGTTCGCGGCCAGCGCCGTGAGCGCGCCACCCCCGATGGCGTGAAGCTCGACCCAGGAAAGTGGGGTCAACCGCAGATCGCCTGCCGCTTCCAGCGTGCCCTTGAGCAGCGACAGCTCCAGCGGCGGCCGCTCCGGATCGCTGTAATGGCCGTAGGCGCCACCCGCGGTCAGCGCCAGACCGAAGCGGCGCTCCTCGCCGAAGGACCGCCGGTAGCGCACCATCGGCTCCAGGTACCCGGCCGCACCCCCCACGGCGCGAGCGCCGATCGACACGCCCAGCTCACCCAGCAGCCGCCCCGGATCCACGAACCCGGAGACCTGCGGGAGGACGGTGCCGTACGAGGTGCGCTCTTCACCCAGCGGGACGACCGCGTCGGTGACGTAGTAGCCCGGGGAGAGAGCGGCGCTCACCTCGAGCTGCGCGCGAGGATCCGGAGTCGACGTGGTGAACGTCGCGGCAGGCATCGGCCCCGCGGTGACACAGCCGATCATCCAGCACGGCAGCGCTGTCAGCGCCAGACTGCGAAACGTCATACGCACCTCCAAGGCGTTTCGAACAGATCATGCAATAGGCTCGCCCTGCAGGTTTCAGGCGGAACTGGCAACTCGCCTATCGACCCGAGCCCTGGTGCGACGGCAGCATGGACCCCGTCGGCGAGAAGGGCTCACGGCGAATAGATCACGATCTATTCGCCGTCAGGGGTCCCCCTCCGCGCAGACCTCAAGCGTGGGAGGCCAGGAGCGCTTCGAGACCTGCCCGGGCCGCGCGGGTGGAGGTGTCCGTACGACGCCCCGCTAGTTCTTCTCCAGGAACTGTTCGCCCAGCTCGCGGGCGCGCTTGGTGGCCGCCTCCACCGCGTTGATCAAGGTGGTGCGAAGCCCCCCGGCCTCCAGGGTGTGCAGCCCGGCGATGGCGGTTCCGCCCGGGGAGGTGACCTGATCCTTGAGCTGTCCGGGATGGGCCCCGGTCTCGATCAGCAGCTGCGCGCTGCCGAACACCGTCTGGGCCGCCAGCTTCAGCGCGGTGTAGCGGGGCAGGCCGACCTTCACCCCCGCGTCGGAGAGCGCCTCGATCATCAAGAACACGTAGGCGGGGCCGCTGCCGGAGAGCCCGGTGACCGCGTCCAGCAGGCTCTCCTCCAGCACGGTGGTGATCCCCACCGACTGGAAGATGGCACTGGCGGTGTCCAGATCCTCCTGGGTGGCGTGCTCGCCGGGGGCCAGCGCGCAGGCGCCGGAACCCACCAGGGAGGGGGTGTTGGGCATGGCGCGGACGATCCGCGCGCCGGCGCCCAGCTTCCGCTCCAGTGCGGCGATCGGAACGCCGGCCGCCACCGAGATGACCAGCTTGGAGTGATCCACCGCCGGAGCGATCTGGACCAGCACCTTGCCCATCACCTGCGGTTTGACCGCCAGCACGATCACCTGCGCCTCCTGGGCGGCGCGCAGGTTGTCGGTGGTGACGTTGACCGGATAGCCCTTCTTGAACTCCTCCATCCGCTCGCCGCGCCGGAAGGTGGCGGTGATCTCCTCGGGGAGGGCCTGCTCCGCGCGCAGCAGCCCCTTGATCAGGGCCTCCGCCATGTTGCCTGTGCCAATGAACGCGATTCTCTTCTTGAGCATGGGATTACTTGGGGGAGGAGGCGGGGGAAGCGGCGCGGGAGAGGAACTCCCGGGCGAAGGACTGCAGGCGCACCCCGTGGCGGGAGTCGGCCTGGATGCTCTCCAGCAGGACGAGCGAGGAGCGGGTGCGCTGGAAGGCCAGGCCCTCCAGGGCGGCCAGCTTCACCGCCTCGCCGGGACGGGGATGCCGGACCAGGTTGGCCAGGACCTCCTCCGCGCGAGGATGCTGGTAGCTGCGAAGCGCGCGCACCGCCGCCAGCTGCACCGCCGGATACGGATCGAGGGCGAAGTCGGCCAGCAGGTTGATCACCCGCGGGTCGCCCAAAAGGCCCAGATCCTCGACCGCCAGGACCCGGATCTCCTCGGGGGCAGGCTGGTAGGCGGCCAGGATCGCGCGCAGCAGCGCGGTGTCCTCCAGCGAGGGGGCCGGACTGGGCTGCTGGGCCCAGGCGACCTGGGATAGGCCAACTGCACAGAACAGGGCGAGGAGGTTGCGCACGACCGCCTTCTACCTCAGCGGGGCCCGGTTAGGGGGCGACCGCGACCAGCGCAGGCTGCCGGGCCTGCTCGCTGGCGCGACGCGCGCGGTGGGAGAGGATCCGCTCGTAGGCCAGGTTCAGGGTCCGCATCCGGTCGGCGTCACCGCCGCGGTCCGGGTGGGACTGCATCGCCAGCTCCCGATAGCGGGTCTTGATCTGGACATCCGAGTCCACCGGGGAGACCCCCAGCAGCCGGTAGGGATCCTGGTCATCCAGCGAGGACAGCCAGCGCTCCAGCCGGGACTTCACTGCCTCGAAGTCGGCGGCCGGCTTCTGCTGGGACCCCACCGGGCGCGCCTGGAACTTGGAGTCCGAGCGCAGCACGTCCGCGTAGGTCGAGGAGATCCACCGGCGGCACCGGGGACAGCGGAAGTACTGCATGGTGCCCCCTCCTCCAGAGTGCGGCGTCATCGCCACCCCGCAAGCCCGGCACTCCATCTCCACGTTCGACAGATCCAGGACGCTACCTCCCTGTAGCGCACTGTCGCTCGATCAGCTCCGCCGTCAAGAAAACCACCCGAAGCTCGCGCACTTGCGAAGGTGCCTTGTCTGCCTGCCTGCCCTGGAAGCAGGGGGCCAGGGCAGGGTGGGAACGGAAGGGCCCAGGGGACAGGTTGATCAGGGATAGGACCTGGAGGTCTCGATTGGCCCAGCGGAATCGTGGTGGTGGCGGACGCGGCGCAGTGAAGTCTGGCAAGCGGACCCTCAAGCGTCCCGCGGCGGCGCCGAAGATGGCGAGACGTCCGGCCCGGCTGGTCTCCGGCGACAGCCTGCTGGGGCTCTTGCAGGCGCTGCGCGGACTGCACGAAGGCAACTTCAACATCCGCCTCCCCGACACCACCGGGGACCGGGTGCTGGACCAGATCGGTGAGGCCTTCAACGGGGTGGCCGCGGTCACCGCCCGGCTGACCGAGGAGATCGTCCGCATCGAGCGGGTGGTCGGCCGCGAGGGCCGGATGAACGAGCGCGCCTTTCTCACCAACGCCACCGGTGACTGGAGCCGGGCGCTGGGATCGGTCAACGCGCTGATCGAGGACCTGGTGCAGCCCACCACCGAGGTGTCCCGCGTGCTGGCCGCGGTGGCCAAGGGCGATCTGACCCAGAAGATGTCCCTGGAGATCGAAGGGCAGCCGGTCAAGGGCGAGTTCCTGCGCATCGGCACCACGGTGAACTCGATGGTGGATCAGCTCTCCTCCTTCGCCGCGGAGGTGACCCGCGTGGCCAAGGAGGTGGGATCGGAAGGGAAGCTGGGCGGTCAGGCGGAGGTGGCCGGCGCGGCCGGCATCTGGCGCGACCTGGTCTTCAACGTGAACCAGTTGGCCAACAACCTCACCAACCAGGTGCGGAACATCGCCGAGGTGACCACCGCGGTCGCCAAAGGCGACCTCTCCAAGAAGATCACCGTGGATGCGCGCGGCGAGGTGCTGGAGCTCAAGAGCACCATCAACACCATGGTGGACCAGCTCAACTCGTTCGCCGCGGAGGTGACCCGCGTCGCCAAGGAGGTGGGCACCGAGGGCATCCTGGGCGGGCAGGCGCACGTGAAGGGCGTCTCCGGCGTCTGGAAGGACCTGACAGACAACGTGAACTTCATGGCCTCCAACCTGACCACCCAGGTCCGGGGGATCGTGAAGGTGATCACCGCGGTGGCCGGTGGAGACCTGACCCAGAAGCTGATGGTCCCCTCCAAGGGGGAGATCGCCGCGCTGGGCGCCACCTTGAACAACATGACCGACACCCTGGCGGTCTTCGCCCAGCAGGTGATCGCGGTGGCCAAGACGGTGGGCGTGGAGGGCAAGCTGGGAGCGCAGGCGGAGGTGCCCGGCGCCTCTGGCATGTGGCGGTCGCTGACCGACAACGTGAACCTGCTGGCCAACAACCTCACCGCCCAGGTGCGGAACATCGCCGAGGTGACCACCGCGGTGGCCAAGGGCGACCTCTCCAAGAAGATCAGCGTCGAGGCCCGCGGCGAGGTGAACGAGCTGAAGAACACCATCAACACCATGGTGGACCAGCTGAGGTCCTTCGCATCGGAGGTGACCCGCGTGGCCCGCGAGGTGGGCACCGAGGGACGGCTGGGCGGCCAGGCCGAGGTGCAGGGCGTCTCCGGCACCTGGAAGGATCTGACCGACAACGTGAACGTGCTGGCCGCCAACCTCACCGACCAGGTGCGGAACATCGCCAACGTCACCACCGCGGTCGCCAACGGAGACCTCTCCCAGAAGATCTCGGTCAGCGCCAAGGGCGAGATCCTGGAGCTGAAGAACACCATCAACATCATGGTGGATCAGCTGCGGTCCTTCTCCTCGGAGGTGACCCGCGTCGCCCGCGAGGTGGGCACCGAGGGCAAGCTGGGCGGACAGGCCAAGGTGCCCGGGGTGGCCGGCGTCTGGAAGGATCTGACCGACAACGTGAACGTGCTGGCCGGCAACCTCACCGACCAGGTGCGGAACATTGCCAAGGTCACCACCGCGGTGGCCAACGGCGACCTCTCCCAGACAATCACGGTGGAGGCGCGCGGGGAGATCCTGGAGCTGAAGAACACCATCAACACCATGGTGGAGCAGCTGCGGTCCTTCGCCTCGGAAGTGACCCGGGTGGCCCGCGAGGTGGGCACCGAAGGGAAGCTGGGCGGACAGGCCAAGGTGGGCGGGGTCTCCGGCACCTGGAAGGATCTGACCGACAACGTGAACTCCATGGCCTCCAACCTGACCTCCCAGGTGCGGAACATCGCCCAGGTGACCACGGCGGTGGCCCGCGGAGACCTCTCCAAGAAGATCACCGTGGACGTGCGCGGTGAATTGCTGGAGCTGAAGAACACCATCAACACCATGGTGGACCAGCTCAACTCCTTCGCCGGTGAGGTGACCCGCGTGGCCCGCGAGGTGGGCACCGAAGGAAAGCTGGGCGGTCAGGCGGACGTGAAGGGCGTCTCCGGGGTCTGGAAGGACCTGACCGAGAACGTGAACTTCATGGCCCGCAACCTGACCACCCAGGTGCGCGGGATCGTGAAAGTCGTGACCGCGGTGGCCAATGGCGACCTGCGCCAGCGGCTGGCGGTGGACGCCAAGGGCGAGGTGGCGGCGCTGGCCGAGACCATCAACAACATGACCGAGACCCTGGGGACCTTCGCCGAACAGGTGTCCACGGTGGCCCGCGAGGTGGGCGTGGAGGGGAAGCTGGGCGGGCAGGCCCGGGTGCCGGGCGCCGCCGGTACCTGGAAGGACCTGACCGACAACGTGAACTTCATGGCCCGCAACCTGACCACCCAGGTGCGCGGGATCGTGAAAGTCGTGACCGCGGTCGCCAACGGAGATTTGACCCAGAAGCTGGTGGTGGACGCCCGGGGGGAGGTGGCCGCGCTGGCGGACACCATCAACAGCATGACCACCACCTTGGCCACCTTCGCCGATCAGGTGAGCACGGTGGCCCGCGAGGTGGGCACCGCCGGCAACCTGGGCGGCCAGGCCAAGGTGCCCGGCGCCAAGGGGACCTGGCGGCAGCTGACCGACAACGTGAACCAGCTGGCCGCCAACCTCACCACCCAGGTCCGCGCCATCTCGGACGTGGCCACCGCGGTGACCGCCGGTGACCTGACCCGGTCGATCACCGTCGAGGCCCAGGGCGAGATCGCCGCGCTGAAGGACAACGTCAATCAGATGATCGGCAACCTGCGTGAGACCACGCAGAAGAACACCGAGCAGGACTGGCTGAAGACCAACCTGGCCCGCTTCAGCTCGATGATGCAGGGGCAGAAGAACCTAGAGGCGGTCTCGCGGCTGATCATGTCCGAGCTGACCCCGCTGGTCTCCGCCCACCACGGCGCGTTCTTCATGATGGATCAGGAGCACAACACCCCGATCCTCAAGCTGGTCTCCACCTACGCCTTCCGGGAGCGCAAGACGCTGCAGACCCGCTACCACCTGGGCGAGTCGCTGGTGGGGCAGTGCGCGCTGGAGCGCAAGACCATCCTGTTGACCAAGGTCCCCTCCGACTACATCCAGATCTCCTCCGGGCTGGGGGAGTCCGCCCCCCTGAACGTGATCGTCCTCCCGGTGCTGTTCGAAGGTCAGGTCAAGGCGGTGATCGAGCTGGCCTCCTTCCACCCCTTCTCGCAGATCCACCAGATCTTCCTGGATCAGCTCACCGAGAGCATCGGGGTGGTGCTGAACATGATCAGCGCCAACATGCGCACCGAGGAGCTGCTCACCCAGTCCCAGAAGCTGACCCACGAGCTCCAGTCCCAGTCCCAGGAGCTGACCGCCCAGCAGGACGAGCTGAAGCGATCCAACTCCGAGCTGGAGACCCAGGCCCTGGAGCTGGAGGAGAAGGCCAAGCAGCTGGAGCTGCAGAACGCCAAGGTAGAGGAGAAGAACCGGGAGGTGGAGACCGCCCGGCGCTCGCTGGAGGAGAAGGCCGAGCAGCTGGCGCTGATCTCCAAGTACAAGTCCGAGTTCTTGGCCAACATGTCCCACGAGCTGCGCACCCCGCTCAACTCGCTTCTGATCCTGGCCAAGCTGCTGGGAGACAACCGGGACGGGAACCTGAACACCAAGCAGGTGGACTACGCCCAGACCATCCACAGCTCGGGTTCGGATCTGCTGACCCTGATCAACGAGATCCTGGATCTGTCCAAGGTGGAGGCCGGGAAGATGCGGGTGGAGCCGCGCGAGGTCTCCATGGAGGACGTGGAGGAGTTCGTGCAGCGGTCCTTCGATCCGGTGGCCGGGGACCGGGGGCTGAAGCTGGAGGTGCTGGTGGAGCCGAAGCTGCACTCGATCTACACCGACCCCCAGCGGCTGCAGCAGGTGCTCAAGAACCTGCTCTCCAACGCCTTCAAGTTCACCGAGCGGGGGACGGTGACCCTGAAGATCGCGCCCGCGGACCCCGACGCGGTGTTCGACAACCCGATCCTGCGCGCCGCGCCGGAGGCGGTGGCCTTCTCGGTCACCGACACCGGGATCGGCATCCCCTACGAGAAGCAGAAGCTGATCTTCGAGGCCTTCCAGCAGGCGGACGGCACCACCAGCCGCCGCTACGGGGGCACCGGGCTGGGGCTGTCCATCAGCCGGGAGATCGCGCGGCTGCTGGGCGGTGAGCTGCAGGTGTCCAGCACTCCCAACGAGGGCAGCACCTTCACCTTCTTCCTGCCCTCCCGCTACCAGGGACAGCCGGGGGAGGACGAGCTGACCCAGCCGCTGCCCTGGACCCTGGGCGATCCGACCCGGGCCGCCCGGTCGGTGAACCGGCTGGACGTCCCCGCCGGCAAGGACGTGGAGGAGATCGAGGACGACCGGGAGGCCATCCGGGAGGGCGACAAGGTGTTGCTGGTGATCGAGGACGACGTGAAGTTCGCCCGGATCATGCTGCAGATGGCGCGGGAGAAGGGCTTCAAGGTGGTGGTGGCCACCCGGGGAGACACCGGCCTGGGGCTGGCCAACGAGCTGCTGCCGGACGCGATCACCCTGGACATCCAGCTGCCGGTGATTGACGGCTGGTCGGTGCTGGACAGGCTCAAGCGCAACCCGCGCACCCGCCACATCCCGGTGCACGTGATCTCGGTGGTGGACCGTGCGCACCACGGCGCCACGGTGGGCGCGTTCGCCTACCTGGAGAAGCCGGTCAGCAAGGACGCGCTGGACGGGGCGCTGAGCCACATGTCCAGCTACCTGGATCGGAAGGTCAAGCACCTGCTGCTGATCGAGGACGACCCTCAGCAGATCAGCTCGCTGATCGAGCTGCTGGGGGAGGGCGGGGACGTGGAGGTGACCTGCGCCCGGAGCGCGGCCGAGGCGCGCGGGGCGATGGAGAAGCAGGAGTTCGACTGCCTGGTGGTGGATCTGATCCTGCCTGACACCGATGGCGCCACCCTGGTGGAGGAGCTCAAGTCCAACCCCCGCTACCGGGACACTCCGGTGGTGGTCTACACCGGCAAGGAGCTGACCCCCAGCGACGAGGCCCGCCTCAAACGCTACGCCGGATCGGTGATCATCAAGAACGCCATCCAGTCCCCGGACCAGCTGCTCAAGGACACCGCGCTGTTCCTGCACCGGGTGGAGAAAGCGTTGCCGGAGCGGGTCCAGGCGGAACACTCCGGCCAGCCGCTGCAGTCGCTGTCCGGCCGGAGGGTGCTGATCATCGACGATGATGTGCGCAACATCTTCGCCCTCACCTCGGTGCTGGAGGGGGAGGAGATGGAGGTCCTGCACGCCGAGACCGGCCGGTCGGGGCTGGAGCTGCTGAGGGCCAATCCAACCACAGACATCGTATTGATGGACGTGATGATGCCGGAGATGGATGGTTACGAGGCCATGGACGCCATCCGCCACGATCCCCGCTTCTCCCGGTTGCCGATCATCGCGGTGACCGCCAAGGCCCTCAAGGAGGACCGGGACAAGTGTCTTGCAGCGGGCGCATCGGACTATCTGCCCAAACCAATCGACACCCAAAAGCTCCTGGATCTGCTGAGGTTGTGGATTCGGGAATGAGGACCACGGGATCGGCAGGGAAAGGGCAGGTTGACGAGGGCGACGACGAGGTGACGCCTGGCTCGCACTCCCCGGGGCCCCCCCCAGAGGCGCCCACCCCCGCGGGCGGGGTGAGTTCCGCGCGGGCCTCGGGGGTGGACGCCATTGCGGCGCCGATCCTGATCGTGGACGATCACCCGGCCAACCTGCTGGCGCTGCGGGGAATTCTCGAACCGCTGGGCCAACCGGTGGTGGAGGCCAACTCCGGGGAGGAGGCGCTGCGGCGGCTGCTCAAGGAGGAGTACGCGGTCATCCTGATGGACGTGCAGATGCCGGGGCTGGACGGCTTTCGCACCGCCACCATCATCAAGGAGCGCCCGCGCACCCGGCACATCCCGATCATCTTCCTCACCGCCCTCTCCCGGGACACCGCGCACGTGTTCAGGGGCTACGCCCACGGCGCGGTGGACTACCTGCTCAAGCCCTTCGACCCGGAGATCCTGCGCTCCAAGGTCACGGTGTTCGTGGACCTGTTCCGCAAGGGCGAACAGATCAAGCGCCAGGAGGCGATGCTCCGGGAGAAGGAGCTGGGCGATCTGGAGCGGCGCAGCGAGCGGCGCTATCGGGGGGTGATCGACTCCATGCCCCACTGCGTGTGGGTGCTGCGCCCGGAAGGCTCGGTGGACTACGCCAACGAGGCGGCCCGAGGGTTGGACAAGGGGACCGCCCGGGTGGGAATCCCGGTGCACCCCGACGAGCGCGGCGCCCTGGACGAGTCCTGGAAGAGTGCGGCCCGGGGCGCACGGCTGTTCGAGGGGCAGTACCGCCTGCGGTCCCGGGTGGAGGGCACCTACCGCTGGTACCTGCTCTCCGGGGTCCCGGAGCTGGACGAGGGAGGGCAGGTGGTGGGCTGGATCGTCACCGCCACCGACTTTGATGATCGCAAGCAGGCGGAGGAGGCGTTGCGGGCGGCCAACGAGGCCAAGGACTCGTTCCTGGCCGCCGCCTCCCACGAGCTGCGCACCCCGCTGCAGGCAGCCAAAGGCCATGCCCACCTGGCGCTGATGCGGCTGGGAGAGCAGACCGATCAGCCGGGGCCGGGCAAGGCGTTGCGGATCATCATGAAGCAGATCGACCGGATGGCGAAGCTGGTCGAGGATCTGCTGGACGTCAGCCGGCTCCAGGCCGGACGGCTGGCGCTGGAGTTGGAGCAGTTCGATCTGGGGCAGCTGCTGGAGGAGGTCGCGGAGCGGACCCAACCGCTCTCCCAGAACCATCCGATCGAGGTCCAGGTCACCGAGGGTCTGGCGGTGGAGGGGGACCGCTCGCGAATCGAGCAGGTGGTGGTGAACCTCCTCTCCAACGCGGTCCGCTACTCCCCGGACGGGGGCGCGGTGAAGGTACGGGCGGATCTGGAGGCGGACCACGTCCACCTCTCGGTCACCGACTCCGGGGTGGGCATCCCCAAGGAGAAGCAGGAGCTGATCTTCGAACGGTTCGGCCGCGCCCACGGCTCGCGCTACGGCGGGCTGGGGTTGGGGCTGACCATCTCCCACGGCATCGTCGCCCAGCATGGCGGCCAGATGTGGGTGGAGTCTCCCGGCGAGCCCGGCAAGGGCAGCGCCTTCCATGTCAGCATCCCGCGCCACCACTCCCGGGCTTGAGGCCTGGGCTCCTGGAGGGCGCCACCACCCAGCTGGAGCTGACCGACCCGCAATGATCGCCGCTGCTCCCGCTGATTTCGAAGTACGTTTCCGCCCGATGGCAAACGCGACGAAGCTGGGGTTCGAAGTGGTCCTCTCCGACGGAACCTCGGGAGGTCCGGACACGGTCAGCACGGTGATCACCAGCGAGGCCGCCTGGGCCGCGCTGGGAGTGAAGGCCGAGCTGCCGGAGGTGGACTTCCAGACCCACTCTTTGCTGGTGTTCACCGTGGGCCAGCGGCCGGACCAGGCCTACACCCTGGGGATCGTGGACGTGTTGGACCTGGAGCCGGTTTCCGGCGCCAAGGTGGCCTGGGTGCTGTTCGAGGAGCGCAACGACGGCCCCCCGGCGGACATGCTGGCCAACCCGATCGTCGTGGCCAAGGTGGCCAGGACCGGGCACCACTTCCTGTTCGCCCGACGCTAGTTCGCGCGCCTTGCGGGGGACGGGGGCGCCCCTGCGACGGTTCAGCGCCGGCTGACGGTGCTGGGCGCCGGCCGCGAGAGGGTCCCGTCCTCGCCGACCTCCAGGTAGGTGTCGGGGAAGTCCTCCCGGGACAGCGTCCGCACCCGCTCCAGCGCCTTCTTCTCCGGGTCCGGCTGCGGAATCCCTTCCCCCACCTGCCGGGTGGGGAGCAGCTGGCCTCCGACGAAGCGGCCCTCTGGATCCAGCACCACCTCCAGGATCGCGCCCAGGCCCTGCGGCCCGCTGAGGGTAAACGGCCCGTAGGTGGCGAAGTTCCCCAGCGAATAGGCGATCAGCCGATCCTGGTAGAGCTCCATCCCGCGCAGCACGTGCGGGCCATGGCCCAGCACCAGATCCGCGCCCGCCTCCACCACCGCGTGGGCAAAGCGGCGCAGGTCCCCGCGGTCCTCGCCGAAGAAGAACTCGCTGCCGGGGGGGACGTGCTGCTTGCTGGCGCCCTCGGCGCCGCCGTGAAAGGAGACCACCACCAGGTGGTGGGTCTGGGCGGTGGCCCGCACCAGCCGGCGGGCGGTCTCCAGATCCAGCAGGTGCTGGGTGGCGGGATTGGTGTGGAAGGCCACCATTCCGATCCGCAGCCCCTGGTGGAGCTTGGTGGCCACCGTCCCCGGCGGACCGCTCCAGGCGATCTTCCGGGCGTCCAGCGCCTGCTCCGTCTCCCGCCGGCAGCCTTCGCCAAAGTCACCGGAGTGGTTGTTGGCGGTGCTGGCCAGGTCCACCCCGGCGGTCACCAGGTGGTCCGCGTAGCGGGTGGGGGAGCGGAAGGCGTAGCAGTTGCCGCCGCGCTTGCCGCACTTGGCGGTGGAGCCCGAATCGCACAGCGGGCCCTCCAGGTTCACGAAGGTCAGGTCCGCGTCCGCCAGCAGCGGGGCCACCGCCTGGAGCACGCTGGCGCCGTCGTCGGGAGGCAGCAGCCCGGCGGGGAAGTCGGTGCCCAGCATCACGTCTCCCACCGCGCGCAGCCGCAGCCGCGAGTCGGGGGGCGCCGGTTCCAGCGGCGGGGGCGGAAAGGCCTCGGCGGCATCCAGGGTCTCCTGCAGCCTGGCCTGGGCCTCCACCAGCGCCAGCGCCTTCTCCACCTGGGGATCGCCGCGGCGGCCCTGGGCGACCTGGGTCCACACGTCGCGGGCCTCTTGCCAGCGCGCGCTCTGGAACAGCGCCCAGCCCAGCTCCCAGCGACAGTCGGCGCGGCGGGTCTGGTGGGCGGCGCAGGTGGAGAGGTGCTGGACGGCGGCGGGGAACTCCCGGGCCTTGAGGGCGGCGACGCCCTGGCGATACGCGGCCTGGGCCAGGGCCCGGTCCTGGGCCAGCGGTTCGATGGTGAAGGGGACCCGGGGGGCCAAGCTGGGGACCTCCGGTGGCAGGGCCGGCTCGGCCGCCGGCGGGACCGGGGCCACCTCCGCCGCTGCGGGGGGAGCGGGTGCAGGCTCCTCGCGCGGCATGGAGGGCGGCGGGGCGGAGACGCGGGGGGTGGCACAGCCGACGAGCAGGAGCAGGGGAAGCAGCAGGCGGATCACAGCATCGTCCCGGTGAGGATGGCGGTGGCGACCGCGAAGTAGATGATCACCCCGGAGATGTCGACCAGGGTGGCCACCAGCGGCGCCGAGGCGCTGGCGGGGTCCAGCTTGAACCGGCGCAGGGCGAAGGGGAGCAGCGCGCCGGCCAGGGTGCCCCACAGCACGATCCCCACCAGGCTGATCCCCACGGTGAGGCCGATCCCCGACCAGTGCGCGCCGTACGCCCCGAAGAAGTAGTGCCAGCCGGTGACCCGCAGCAGGCCGACCACCCCCAGGATTCCGCCCAGCACCAGCCCGGAGGCCAGCTCGCGCCGGAAGACCCGGGACCAGTCCGCCAGCCGCATCTCCCCCAGCGCCAGGGAGCGGATGATCAGGGTGGAGGCCTGGGAGCCGGAGTTGCCTCCGGAGGAGATGATCAGCGGCAGGAACAAGCTGAGCACCACCGCCTTTTCGATCTCGTCGGCGAAGTGCCCCATCGCGGTGATGGTCAGCATCTGCCCCAGGGAGAGCACGGTCAGCCAGCCGCCTCGCTTGCGGATCATCGAGAGGAAGGAGGTCTCGAAGTAGGAGGCGTCCAGGGCCTCCATACCGCCGACCTTCTGGATGTCCTCGGTGGCCTCCTCCTGGACGACATCCACGATGTCGTCCACGGTGACGATGCCCTTCATCCGCCCGTCGGCGTCCACCACCGGCACCGCGGCCAGGTCGTGCTCCTGGAAGACGTGGGAGACAGCCTCCTGATCCAGGCTGTCGAGGACTGTGATCATGTCCTCCGCCTTGGACATCACGTCCCGCACCTTGTTCTGCGGCTGGGACTGGAACAGCTCTCGCAGCGAGACCACCCCCAGCAGCTTCTGCTGGGCGTCCAGCGCGTAGGCGTAATAGACGGTCTCCACCTTCTCCCGCGCCTGACGGCGCAGATAGGAGAGCGCCTCGTCGATGCTCATGTCCGCCCGGACCCGGGCGAACCGCGGGTTCATCAGGCCACCGGCCGCGTCCTCCGCGTAGGCCATCAGGGCGATCACCTCGCGCCGGGTGTTGTCGTCCAGCTGGGCCAGCAGCTCGTCGCGGAACTCCGGGGGTTCGGCGGTCTGGAGCACGTCCGCCGCGTCGTCCGGCGGGAGCAGCCGCATGTAGGTCCGCCGCTCGCCGGGGGTGAACACCGAGAGCAGCTCTACCTGCTCACCCGCCTCCAGGGAGAAGAAGAAGTCGTCCGCGGTGCCCACCGGCAACATCCGGAAGCCCTGCACCCGGTCCTGGTGGGTGAGCACCTGCCAGGCGTCGCGCAGATCGCTGGGGGAGAACTCGTCGGTGGGGATGTTGAACTGCTGTTCGGTGTCCGGCACGTCGCCCCCCTTCTGCTACCCCTTCGCCGCCCGCTTCTTCTTGGCCGGGAGGACGGGAGGCGCGGCGTCCAACTTGTGTACAAACAGCCCCCACAGCCCGTAGGCCACCATCGCGAAGCACACGTACTGCGCGGGGGTCAGGCCCAGGTAGCGGGCGTCCACGTAGCCCAGGTCCCCGGGCATGGCCCGCAGGAAGTCGAACAGGAAGCGAGTGACCCCGTACATCAACGACAACAGCGGCAGCAGCCGTCCGGTCAGCTTGGCGTGGTTGCGCAGGGTGTAGAGCACCCCGAACATCGCGAACAGCGCCAGCGCGTCGTAGAGGCCCAGGTCATGGCGGGTGGCGGCGGGGACCCCTGCGCCCAGCACGTTGGCGGGGAACTTCACCCCCAGGAAGAAGTCGGTCACCCGGCCCGGGTGGTCATGGACCGCGAAGCAGCCCAGCCGCGACACCGCCCAGCCGATGGAGGTGCCGATCGCCAGCGGATCCGCGTAGGTGTGGAACTTCACCTTCTTCTGGCGGAAGAAGATCAAGGCGGTGATCACCCCGCCCACCAGGCCGCCGGTGGAGGACAGGCCGTCCCAGACCTTGAGCAGCTTGATCAGCCCGCCGGCCTCCAGCTCCTCCGGGTGGTAGAAGAACAGGTGCACCAGGTGGCCGCCGATCACCCCGCCGATCAGCCCCCAGAAGGCGAAGTCCGCCATCAGGTTGCGATCCAGGCCCCGCCGCTCGGCGTCCTTGCTGGCGAAGCGGGCCCCAAGCAACACGCCCAGCATGACGAAGACCCCGAACACCTCCAGGGTGAACGGGCCAAGACTCCACGAGGGCGGGCGGTAGAAAGGAATCAAAGTTGCCTCCAGGCCCGCTCTCTACAGGCTCCGCCCGCCAGAGCGAAGCCCGGCTTGGAGGGAACCTCTACGCGGAGGCCAGCCGTGCGCCCGAGGCATCCACCGCGCGGAGGATCAGCGGCATTCCGCCCTGGGGGCGCAGGGTGACCAGGGGCTCGGGGTGGGCGGTGTAGCCCTCCGGCACCGCCAGCTCGAAGCGCTGGAGCACCCGGGCCGCGATCACCTGGGCCTCCATGATCGCGAAGTTGTTCCCGATGCACAGCCGCTGGCCCCCTCCGAAGGGGAGGTAGGCGTGGCGGGGGCGGCCCTGGGAGCGTTCGGGGGTGAAGCGATCCGGGTCGAACACCTCCGGCTGGTCCCAGAAGCGCGGGTTGTGGTGCAGGGTGTAGATGGGGATGGAGACCACGGTGCGGGCCGGGACCCGGAAGCCCATGATCTCGTCCTCGGCCAGGGTCTCCCGGCCGGTGACCCACACCGGCGGGTACAGCCGCAGGGTCTCATCCCAGCAGCGGGAGAGGTACTTGAGCCGGGGCAGATCCGCGGAGGTGGGGACGCGGTTCCCCAGCACCTCGGCCACCTCGGCGCGGACCCGGCGCTGGATCTCCGGGTGCTTGCTGAGCAGGTACCACATCCAGCACAGCGCCACCGCGGTGGTCTCGTGCCCGGCCAGGAACAGGGTCATCGCCTCGTCGCGCAGCTGCGCGTCGCTCATCGACTCCCCGGTGTCCTGGTCCTTGGCGGCCATCAGCATCCCCAGCAGATCGTCCGCGGGGCCCTGGCCGGCGCGGCGCTCGCCGATGATCCGGTTCACCACCGCGTTCATGGACTCCATCGCCCGGGCGAAGTCGCGGTTGCGCTGGGTGGGCAGGAACCGCTCAATGGGGTTGAAGGAGAGCAGCCGGCGGTTGGTCTCCTCCAGGGCGCAGGTCAGCGCCGCGCCCACCTCCGCCGCGTCGCCGGTGACATCCGCGCTGAACAGGGCGCGGGCCACCACCGACATGGTCAGCCCCATCATGTCCGGGGCCACGTCCAGCGCGGCGCCGGTGGCGGCGGCCGGGTCCCAGCGGGTCAGGACCCGGTCGGTGGCGTCCACCATCATGTCCACCAGCTTGGCCAGCCGCTCGCGGTGGAAGGCGGGCTGGGCCAGCCGGCGGTTGCGCATCCACAGCTCGCCCTCGGCGGTGAGCAGCCCGTTGCCCAAAAGCGGCCGCAGCGCATCGAAGGACACCCCCTTGCGGTAGTTGGCTGCCTTGTCCACCAGCACGTGCTTGAGCGCGTCGGGATGGGACAGCTGGAAGACGTAGACCCAATAGGCCCGGAACTGCGCCACGTCGCCCAGCTCGGCCAGCCGCTGCATCATGGCCAGGGGGTTCTGTCGGCGTTCTTCGATGGATCCCTTGATCCAGTGTCCGGGAAGCAGGGGGGCGGGGCGAAGGGTGGGCTGGAGCGAAGACATGTCCCAATCCTATGCGGCCCGTCCCGCCCGCACGCTGGGGGAACTTGCGCTTCCACTGATGGAGCGCATCAGCCGCCGGTCACGCCGGCCAAGCCGCCCACCCAACTGTCGCTGCCGTAACGCAGGAACACGAGAAAGGGGACAAGGCTACATTTCAGACGCAGCGCGTCCGAAATGTAGCCTTGTATCTCGACAAGGCAGGAAATGAGCAGTCAGGCGCAGCGGGGTATTCTGGGGTTGCGCCTGAAAGTTTGGTTGGGGAGCGCGCGGTAGACCGACGTAGCCGAGGCCATTCAAA
>JALYOC010000041.1 GCA_030857095.1 Myxococcota bacterium
GGAAAACGCTCATGGGAACAATGATTCGCATCAACCTCCTCCCCACCCGGGGAGTGAAGAAGCGCGAGGCCGGCCGGCAGGTGCTGGTCCTCGTCGCCGCGCTGGTGATCGTCGGGCTGGTGGCCAACTTCATCTGGTACCAGTCTCGCGCCTCCGCCGAGTCCGCCAACGCCGCCAAGATCGCCAGCACCCAGGCGGCGATCAAGAAACTGGAGGCGGTGATCGGCGAGGTCAACGAGATCAACAAGCGCAAGAAGGAGGTCGAGGAGAAGCTCAAGGTCCTCGACTCCCTCAAGAAGGCCCGCTCCGGTCCGGTCAAGCTGATGGACGCGCTGGCCATCTCCACGCCCGCCAAGGTGTGGATCGAGTCCTTCGACGAGAAGAACTCGGACGTGAAGCTGAAGGGCAGCGCGGTCAGCCACGACGACGTCGCCGAGTTCATGCGCGGGCTCTCCAACATCGTCTGGACCCCCAAGGGGATGGCCCGGGTGGTGGAACAGAAGCGCGGCGCCAAGACTGCCCGGGTGGAGCTGATCAACCAGAACGGTGCCATCGAGGATCTGCCGGTGGCGCAGGTGGTCCCCTTCTTCAATGCGATCGATCTGAAGAAGGCGGAGCAGAAGGGCGACCTGCGGGAGCCGCGGGTCGACTTCGAGATCGGCTTGAAGGCGAACTACGCCACCTAGAGGGGCGACCAAATCATGGACGAGCTGATCAACAGATTCCTCAAGGCGCCCCCGGCGGTGAAGTACGGAGGGCTGGCTGCCGTGCTGGTGGCCATCACCGTGCTGAACTTCTTCATGGTCATCCAGCCCATAGAAGAGAACATCCAGCGTCAGGTGGCGACCCAGAAGCAGCTGGACGTCCAGCTGGCGGAGAAGCAGGAGATCGCCCAGAACCTCAACGAGCGTCGGCGCGAGATGGACGTCCTGGAGCAGGACCTGGCCGTCGCCTTGACCCAGCTTCCGGAGACCGCAGACATCGACGAGCTGTTGGCGCAGCTCAACGACATCGGGAAGAAGGCGGGGCTCTCCATCGCCAGCGTGCAGCCGGGCAAGGAATCCAACGCCAGCTTCTACGCACGGATCCCGGTGAAGATGGAGGTGGAGGGCAACTTCCACGAGATCGCCATGTTCCTCCAGGACGTGTCCAGCATGCGCCGGATCGTCAATGTGGACACCATCAAGTTCAGCGACCCCAAGGTGAAGAACGAGAAGGTGGTGCTGCAGGCCAACTTCCTGGCCACCACCTTCCGTTTTCTTGATCAGCCCGCGAAACAGGGCGACAACCCCAAGAAGACGCCAGCGGGGAAGAAATAGGTGCTCGCGATGAAACGCCCGAACCACATTGCAGTCCTGGCGGTGTTCGCGCTCCTGCTGGCGTGCGGCGATGACACGCCTGCCTCGCGTCCAGCGGCGACCAAGCCCAAGCCCAAGGTGGAGAAGGCCGCCGAGGCCGTGACGCCCGGCGCGGTCGATTCGACCTTCGTCTACCAGTACAACCCGATGGCGAAGCGGGATCCGTTCCGGCCGCCGCCCCGGGAGTTGGGCGCCTCGGTCAATCAGCAGTGCAGCGAGCCGCTCTGCCAGTTCGAACTGGATCAGCTCAAGCTGGTGGGCGTGGTCACCGGCATCGCCAATCCCTTCGGGATGGTCGAAGACCCCCAGGGCCGCGGCTACATCGTGCGCCGCAACACCCGCATGGGTCGTCAGGGCGGCAAGGTCACCCAGATCCTGCGCGACTCGATCACGGTGACTGAGTACTGGACCGCACCCGACGGCAAGCAGAACCCCAACCCGGTGAGCTTGCAGCTCGCCCCCGACAAGGTCCGCAGTCCTGAGGTGGACCTCAATACCGGGAAGACTTTTTAGCCGTCACACGGCCAGCAAGGACACGCGAGCATGGGTACTAGGAACGTCCAGATGAGCCAGAAGTGGACCGTGGCGGTGGCCTTGGTGGCCAGCCTGACGGCGGCCGGCGCAACGGCTGCGGAGCTGAACACGCTGACGCGCGTCGAGGTCAAGCAGACGCCCAAGGGCGCACAGGTGGTGGTGGCGGGCAGCAAAGCGCCGACCTTCACGGTGTTCCGGATGTCCGACCCGGACCGGCTGGTGGTGGACGTCTCGTCCGCCGACGCCTCCGCGGTCCGGGGACACCATGACGGCCGTGGCCCGGTCTCCGGGGTGGTCGCCTCCCAGTTCTCCGATGACCGCGCCAGCGTCGCCCGGCTGCTGGTCGCGCTGAACCACGCCTCCCAGTATGACGTCCGCTCGGACGGGACCCGGGTGGTGATCTCGGTGGACGGCGTCAGTGCCGCGCCGATGACCGTCGCCACTGCCGCTCCCGCGCCGGAGAAGCTGTCCTCCCCTGCCGTGGAGCCCAAGGCCGCGCCGGCCTTCGCCCCGGTGGAGAAGGCCCAGCCCACCCTGGCCAGCGCGCTGCCGGTCTCGGCCCCGGTGGTCACCCCCGCGCAGGCGGAGGCCACCTCCAAGGGCGAGAACGTGGTCGCCACCGAGTTGGATGAGCGCGAGGTCCAGAACCCGGCCACCCGCGTGTCCTCGCTGCGTTGGTCGCGTGATGTCCTCCAGATCCGTGCCGATGGCGAGATCGCCAAGTACGAGCTGCTGGAGCTGGCCAACCCGTCCCGGCTGGCGCTGGATGTCTACGGGGTCTCCCTGGCGGCCAAGGCCCCCAAGGTCCGCTCGGCCCGGGTCAGCGATGTCCGCGTGGGCGCCCACGGCGGCAAGGTCCGGGTGGTGCTGGATGTGCTGGGTCAGATGCCCCGCTACCAGATCCGCCGCCTTCCCAACGGGCTGGAGGTCACGCTCAAGGGCGTGACGGCAAGCCAGCCCGCGGTCGCCAACTCCGAGATTGAGATCGACGGCCAGAAGGTCCCGGTGGAGGTGGAGGCGCCGGTGGTGGCTGTGAAGCCCGCGCCGGCCCCGGCCCCCAAGGCGGAGGCCCCGGTGGTGGTGGTCCAGCCCGAGGCGCCCGCCCTGGCCGAGATCACCGACCTGACCTTCCGCGAGTCGGCGGTGGGTGGGGTGATCGAGCTCAAGCTGACCCGCGCGGCCAGGTACACGGTCGATCGTCCGGATGGCGAGAGCGCGGTTTTGAACCTGGAGGGCGTGGTCCTCCCCAAGCGGCTGGAGCGTTCACTGGACGCCAGCGCGCTGGAGACGCCGATCCAGATGGTCAGCGCGTTCTCCGTGCCCGGCGCCGGTAACCGGGCCCGGGTGGTGGTGGCCGCCAGCGGCAAGCTGTCGGAGAAGGTCTCCGGGACCTCCAAGGTGATCACCTGGAAGCTGGAGAGCACCGGTAACGAGACCCAGCAGGTGGCGGTGGCACCCAAGACTGCCGGCTTTACCACCGAGGCGCCCCGCTACGCGGAAGAGGGGGCTCCCAAGCAGACCCGCCGCTACACCGGCAAGCGGGTGTCCTTCGAGTTCAAGGACATCGACATCCACAACCTGCTGCGGATCATCGCCGAGATCTCCAAGAAGAACATCGTGGTCGCCGACGACGTCTCCGGCAAGGTCACCATCCGGCTGCGCAATGTTCCCTGGGACCAGGCGCTGGAGCTGATCCTGCGCTCCAAGGGCCTGGGCAAAGAGGAGCTGGGCAGCATCATCCGCGTCGCTCCGCTCAAGGCGCTGGAGGAGGAGGCCAAGCTGCGCGCCGAGCGGCGCAAGGCGATGGAGACCCAGGAGGAGCTGGTGGTCCAGTTGATCCCGGTGAACTACGCGGTCGCCAAGGACATGGCGGACCGGGTGAAGGACGTGCTCACCCCCCGTGGCTCGGTCACGGTCGACACCCGGACCAACGTGATGATCGTCAAGGACGTGGCCTCCAACATCAACCGGGCCCGGTCGCTGGTGCAGAACCTGGACACCCAGACCCCGCAGGTGCTGATCGAGAGCCGGATCGTCGAGGCCAACACCAACTTCACCCGCGAGATCGGCGTGCAGTGGGGCGCCCTGGCAGAGGCCTCCCAGGCGATGGGCAACCCCACCGGGTTGATCTTCCCCAACAACGTCTCCGTCGGCGGTGGTTCGCAGCAGACTAATTCCCAGGGTACCGCCGATCTCCCCCACTGGGCGGTGAACCTCCCGGCCGGCGTCGGTCAGGGAAGCGGTGGTGCCCTCGGCTTCCACTTCGGCTCCGCCGGGGGGGCGTTGCAGCTGAACCTGCGCCTCTCTGCGCTGGAGAACCAGGGTCACGTGAAGACCATCTCCGCGCCCAAGGTGGCAACCCTGGACAACAACACCGCCCGGATCAGCCAGGGTATCTCCATCCCCTACACCACCACCTCCCAGAACGGCGCCAACACGGTGTTCGCCGAGGCCCGGCTGGCGTTGGAAGTCACCCCGCACATCACCCAGGACGGCAGCATCCTGATGGCGATCAAGGCGGAGAACAATCAGCCGGATCCGTCGCAGCTGAGCGTCAATGGCCAGCCGGCCATCCAGCGCAAGGAGGCCAACACCCAGGTGCTGGTCAAGGACGGCGACACCACGGTGATCGGCGGCATCTACGTCCGCCGCGGCGCCACCAGCACCGCCGGCATCCCGCTGCTGAGCAAGATCCCGCTGCTGGGGTACCTGTTCCGCAACGAGTCCGAGTCCGATGAGCGTCAGGAGCTCCTGATCTTCATCACCCCGCGGATCCTCAACCGTCAGACGATCGCCCAGAACCTCTAACGAGGCCGGGAGAACCCATGAAGACCCAGATCACCTCCAAGCTGTTCCTGATTACCGCCGCTCTCGTCTCCGCCGGATGCACCGGCGGCGGGTCGGTTTACCTCTCCCAGGCGCTGGCCCTGGGCACGCAATGCGAGCCCGGGGACCTCGGGATCACCCGCGGCTCGCTCGACATCGGCCAGAGCTCCAACTACTTCGTCGCCTTCTCCGTGGCCTCGAACGCGGTGGGAGAGCAGGTGACCATCGACGGCCGGCCAGTGAACTCGACGTCGGCGAACGACTTCGTGGGTGAGGAGATCGTCCTCAACTACGCGATCAACGGCACCGCCCTGGTCCCCGAACAGCTGACGCCCGCCACGGTGGTGATCCCCGCCGGGGCCAGCATCGACGACTCGTTCGTCGGCATGAACCTGCTCACGGCTCCGGCGGTGGCCGCGCTGCGCGCCCAGACCTACCCGGTGGACGTGGTGGTCTCGGTCTTCATCCGCGGCGCTATGCGCGGTGGGGGCCCGTCCTCCACCAACACGGTCCGCTTCCCGATCACCATCACCGGGAACACCGCTCCGGTCACCTCCTGCACCGCTCCGGCGGTGCTGACCCAGGGCGGGGCCCCCACCTGTGGCAACCCCAGCCAGGACGACCCGTCCGGCATCGCCACCTGCGTTGCTCCGTAACCGCTTCGCCGCCGGCCCCCTCCCGCGCTAAGTAGCCCTCCATGTCCTTCCTCAGTCATCTCGAGACGGTGATCAAAGACGTTCCCGGCGCGCTGGCGTGCAGCGTGATGGGCTACGACGGGATCTCGGTGGAGACGCACCAGCTGGACGGGGCGATGGAGGACCTGGAGCTGTCCTCCACCTGGGTGGAGTACGCCAACGTGCTCACCCAGCTGAAGAACGCGGCGGAGATGCTCAAGACCGGGGCGGTCTCCGAGGTCAGCATCAACTCCGAGCGGGTCATCACCCTGATGCGGATGGTCACCCCGGAGTACTTCCTGGTCCTGGCCCTCAAGCCGGACGGGAACTATGGCAAGGCCCGGTATGTGCTGCGGCTGGCCGCTCCCAAGGTGAAGGCGGAACTCTAGACTGCCGCACTGCATCAGTCGCCCAGGATCGTTCTCCCTTTCCCTCCCACCCTCCATCGGCTAGACAGCCTCCGCCTGCGCGGCCGCCTTACGGCCCGGGCGACAGGAGCAAGCCACCCATGGCCGGTGTGATCGATACATCCGAGTTTCGCAAGGGCATGAAGATCGAGATCGACGGCGAGCCGTTCGAGATCATCGACTTCCAGCACGTCAAGCCTGGCAAGGGGTCGGCCTTTGTCCGGACCAGCATCAAGAGCCTGATCAGCGGCCGGCTGCTGCAGCCGACGCTGAAGTCCGGGGAGAAGGTCGGCCGTCCGGACATCGAGGAGAAGGAGATGCAGTTCCTCTATGTCCAGGGGGACGAGTTCTACTTCATGGACCTCAAGAACTTCGAGCAGACCTTCGTGGGCGAGAAGACCCTGGGAGAGGCGAAGAACTACCTCAAGGAGGGCATCAACGCCTCCATCCTGTTCTACAACGGCAAGGCGCTGGGCGTTTCGCTGGCCAACTCGGTGGACCTCAAGGTCACCACCTGTGACCCGGGCGTCCGCGGCGACACCGTCTCCGGCGCGCTCAAGCCGGCGGTCCTGGAGAGCGGCTACCAGGTGATGGTCCCCCTCTTCATCAATGAGGGCGACGTGCTGAAGATCGACACCCGCGACGGCAAGTATCTGACCCGCGTCGCGTCGGTCGCGTCCTAGGCCACCTTCGGGGGCCGGAGATCGCCGGCCCCCCGTTTGGACATTCAATTTCGGGAGGGTAGATGGCGACGAAGCGGAAGCTGAGCGCGGGCGTGTCGGTGGCGGCCAGGGTTCCGGCCCCCCCCGCCAACGGAGGGGCAGAGGGCATGACCACGCTGGACGTGGACGCGCTCCGACAGATTGTAGAGATCCTGGAGGCCTCGGACATCACCCGCCTCTCCTGGCGCAAGGGGCGGGAGCGGCTGATCATCCGCCGCGGTCCGGACACCACCACCGTGCTGCACCAGGCGGCGCCCGGCGGGGCCAACGTCTCCCCGGTCACCTACGAGGTGGCGCCTACCCCCCGGCCCAGCGCGCCGGCGCCCCAGGCGCAGGCGGCCGCACCCGCTCCGGCCCAGAAGCCGGGCACCATCGTCACCTCTCCGTTCGTGGGCACCTTCTACCGGACGCCCGCGCCGGATCAGCCCTCCTTCGTGGAGGTCGGCTCCCCGGTCAAGAAGGGCCAGGTCCTCTGCATCGTGGAGGCGATGAAGCTGATGAACGAGATCGAGGCCGAGGTCGCCGGCAAGGTGGCCGAGATCCTGGTGGAGAACGGCACTCCGGTGGAGTTCGGCCAGTCGTTGTTCCGGATCGAACCTGCCTAAGGGGGCGTCGTGTTCAAGAAGGTCCTGATCGCCAACCGCGGCGAGATTGCGCTTCGTGTGATCCGCGCCTGCCGGGAGCTGGGGATCGCCACCGTGGCGGTCCACTCCACCGCCGACGCCAACGCGCTGCACGTGCGCTTCGCCGACGAGGCGGTGTGCATCGGGCCGCCGCCCTCCAAGGAGAGCTACCTCAACGTCCCGGCGCTGCTCTCCGCGGCGGAGATCACCCAGGCGGACGCCATCCACCCCGGCTACGGCTTCCTCTCCGAGAACGCCGACTTCGCCAAGGTCTGCGCCGACTGCCAGATCACCTTCATTGGCCCCAACGAGCGGGTGATCCGCCTGATGGGGAACAAGGTCTCCGCCCGCGCGGCGGCGCGTGAGGCCGGTCTGCCGCTGCTCCCCGGATCTCCGGGGGTGGTCCGCACCCCCAAGGACGCCGAGGAGTTCGCCAAGCAGATCGGCTTCCCGGTGATCCTCAAGGCCGCCGCCGGCGGTGGCGGACGGGGGATGAAGATCGTCCGGGACCCGGGCGCGGTGGGAATGGCGTTCTCCACCGCGTCGGCGGAGGCGATGTCCAGCTTCTCCAATGGCGATCTGTACATCGAGCGCTACGTGGAGAAGCCGCGGCACATCGAGATCCAGATCATGGCCGACGAGCACGGCAACGTGATCCACCTCGGGGAGCGGGAGTGCTCGGTCCAGCGCCGGCACCAGAAGCTGATCGAGGAGTCCCCCTCTCCGGGCGTCTCCCCGGAGCTGCGCGAGGAGATGGGCCGGATCTCGGTGAAGGCGATGCAGGAGATCGGCTACTCGAACGTCGGCACCATCGAGTACCTGATGGACGAGAACGGGAAGTTCTATTTCATGGAGATGAACACCCGGGTGCAGGTCGAACACCCGGTCACCGAGCTGGTGACGGGGGTGGACATCGTCAAGGAGCAGATCCTGATCGCCAACGGGGAGAAGCTGCGCTTCACCCAGAAGGACATCCGGATGCGTGGCTCGGCGATCGAATGCCGGGTCAACGCCGAAGACCCGGTCACCTTTGCTCCCTCTCCGGGGCAGATCACCGGCTACTCGGTGCCCGGCGGCAATGGGATCCGGGTGGATTCGGCCGCCTACGAGAACTACACGGTCCGCCCCAACTACGACTCGCTGATCTCCAAGCTGATCTCCTACGCGGAGGACCGCCCCACCGCGATCCGCAAGATGCAGCGGGCGCTGTCCGAGTACGTGATTGAGGGCATCAAGACCAACATCCCGTTCCACCGCGCCGCCTTGGCCGAGGACTCGTTCTTGGAGGGCAACTACGACACGCGGTTCGTAGAGCGGTTGCTGGCCTCCGAGAAGGGGACCAAGCGGTTGAAGCAGGCGGTGGAGGAGACTCCGTAGGGCTTTCCCTCTGCTTTTCGGTGGGGGGTCCAGGCACCTTTTCGCACCCGCGGTGTGGGTAGGTTCCAACTCCCTGCCGGCGAAAAGGAGCCAGTCCCCTTTGCTTGACCGGTGGCAGAGCATTCCACTAACCTCGGAACGCTGCCGCGCGACCTGTTAGTTAGGAAAACCCCTGTTGTTGCTGGGGTTTTCTATTGCGGCTGCGCCCGAGACCTACCGCCTGATGGACAAGAACAAAATCATCGAAGGCGCCGCGAAGTTGGTCGCGAAGGGCGCCTACGACAAGGCCATCAAAGAGTATCAAAAGGTCCTGGATGCGGACCCGAAGGACGTGCGGGTCCTCCAGAAGATGGGGGAGCTGTACCAGAAGAAGAACGAGAACCCGCAGGCCGCGCACTACTTCACCAAGGTCGCGGAGAGCTACTCCAACGACGGGTTCTTCCTCAAGGCGGTCGCTCTCTACAAGCAGGTCCTCAAGCTCAATCCGAACCTGATCGACGTCAACCTCAAGCTGGCGGATCTCCACCAGCAGCTGGGGTTGATGTCGGAGGCGATGGCCTACTTCCAGGTGGTGGCCAACCACCATGATCGGAACGGCGACACCAAGAGCAGCCTGGACACCCTCAAGAAGATGGTGGACCTGGATCCGGACAACGTCGCCTCCAAGATCAAGCTCGCCGAACTCTACGCGCGCGAGAAGATGAACTCCGAGGCCATCTCCGAGTTCCGCCGCGCCGCCGAGTACCTCAAGCGCAACAACCGAGCGGAGGACTACGCCCGGGTGGCCGAGCGCCTCTCCGCGCTGGAGCCAGAGAACCACCCGCTGGCCAAGGAGCTGGCCGCCTCCTACCTCCAGCACGGCGACCAGAAGCGCGCCCTGGCCAAGCTGCAGGTCTGCTTCAAGGCGGACCCCAAGGACGTGGAGACGCTGACCCTGCTGGCCCAGGCGTTCCAGGGGCTGGGGCAGACCTCCAAGACGGTCTCCGTCTACAAGGAGCTGGCCAAGATCCACCAGGAGCGCGGTCAGGCCGGCGAGGAGAACAAGGTCTGGTCGCAGATCAAGCTGCTGGATCCTGCCGATCCCGATCTGGCCGCCCGCTTCGGTGCGCCCGCCGCCGCGGCCCCCGCCGCTCCCTCCCGACCGGCCCCGCAGTACTCGGCGCCTGCTCCGGCCCCCGCTCCCTCGCGGCCAGCGGCACCGACGCCCAGCGCGGCCCCCACAGGTGGCCCCGGACGCGATCAGCTGGCCAAGCTGCTCACCGAGACCGACGTCTACGTGAAGTACGGGCTCCACGACAAGGCGCTGGAGCACCTGCGGAAGGTCTTCGGGATGGATCCGGAGAACCTGGACGCGCACGAAAAGGCGTACCACATCTACCTGGGCGCCAATAACGCCGCCCAGGCCTCCGAGCAGCTGCTCAACGTGCTGCGGCTGTGCACCCGCCGCAACGAGGTCTCCCGCGCCCAGCCGTACCTGGCCACCATCCTCCAGCAGAACCCCAGCCACCCGGAGGTGCCGGCGTTCCTCTCGGTGCTCCAGGGCGACGGGTCCGAGGGCCACCACGCCGCCCAACCCGAGGCGCTGGGCGACGATGCCATCCTGGTCGACTCCAGCGAGGAGGAGATCATCGTCGCCGACGCGCCGGAGGACGCGCTGGCCGTGTCCGACGATGTGGCGCTGGAGAGCGCGGCGCAGGACTACTCCGACGAGGTGGTCTCCGACGAGTTCGCCGACGAAGAGCCGGTGGTCGCGGACGACGTGGTGGAGGGCGACGGCTTCGAGCTGGCCGCCGACGCGGAGGAGGAGTCGCTCACCAACCCGGGGATGGACGAGCCCCTGCTGGGCGACGAGCAGACTTTCTCCACCATGCCGGAGGGGGACGCCTTCTCGGTGGCCGACGAGGTGGTGGAGGACGCCGAGGAGTACTCCGCCGCGGCCTACGCCGACGAGGACGAGCCGAAGACCAACGTCAATGTCTCGGCGTACCCGGAGCCCGAGGCGTCGTTCGAAGAGGAGGAGGAGGAGCAGCACACGGTGATGGCCTCCCCGGCCGACTTCGGGCTCAACGTCCAGCGTGGCGCCCGGCCGGCGACCCCGCCCCCCGCAGTGGTGGAGGAGGTCTCCTCCATCGAAGAGGAGGTCGAGGAGCCCGCCGCCGAGGAGTGCGACGAGGCGTCCTTCTTCCTGGATCAGGGGCTGACTGAGGAGGCGCAGGAGATCCTGGAGACGGTGCAGATCGCCTACCCGGGCCACGCCCGCGCCGCGGAGCTGATGGCCCGGCTGGAGGGGATGCTGGCCGCCGGCGGGGACACCGGGCCGCAGGACATGCCCTCCGAGGAGGAGGTGGCGCCGCCGCAGGTGGATCCGGTGGACGACAACGGGGGCGGCAGCGCCTTCGATCTCGCCGCGGAGCTGGCCGACGAGCTGGGAGAACTGGGCGGCGGGGAGGAGGCCGGTGCTGCCTCGGCCGCCGGTGACGACTTCCAGTACTCAGTGGACGAGGTGTTCTCCGAGTTCAAGAAGGGCCTGGAGAAGGTCGTCAAGCCGGAGGACGTGGAGACGCACTACGACCTGGGCATCGCCTACAAGGAGATGGGCCTGCTGGACGACGCGGTCGGTGAGTTCACCGTGGCGCGCAAGGGCTGCCTGGGAAAGAAGAAGGAAGTGGACTGCCTGACCATGATGGGGCTGCTGCAGGGGATGCAGGGCAACCACGCGGCCGCGGTGGGCTCCTTCAAGGAGGCGCTGACCTCCGAGCACGCCATTGGCGAGGTCCAGAAGGCACTGCTCTTCGAGTTGGCGACCGCCAGCGAGGCGGCGGGGCAGCCGGGCAAGGCGCTGTTCCACTACCAGAAGGTGGCCAAGCTGGACCCCAAGTACCGGGACGTGGGAACGATCGTGGCCCGGCTGGCGGCACAGACCTCACCGGAGGACGATCCGCTGCCTCCCAGGGGCGGCACGCCTCCCAAGGGTTCTCCGCCGGCCACCGGCGGCGCAGCCCGGCCACCGGATGCAGCAGCAGTGTCGCGTCGTAAAGTCGGTTACGTGTAGGCGAGCGGGCACGAGGCAACAGGTTCGATGACGTATCTCGACTACTTCGAGCTCACCACGGAGCCCTTCTCCAACGCGCCGGTGAGCCGTTTCTATTACAACTCCACCCAGCACTCGCAGGCGCTGACCCGGCTGATGCACTCGGTCAGCTACATGAAGGGCCTGTCGATCCTGGTGGGGGACATTGGCGCCGGGAAGACCACCCTGGCCCGGCGGATGCTCGACTCGCTGCCAGAGTCCGAATACGAGGCGGCGCTGCTGGTGATCATCCACTCCGGGATCACCGCCAACTGGCTGCTCAAGCGGATCGCCCTGCAGTTGGGGGTGGAGAGCCCGGCGCAGGAGAAGCTGGCGCTGCTCTCCCAGCTCTATCAGCGGCTGCTGCAGATCCACGAGTCCGGCAAGAAGGCAGTCGTCCTGATCGACGAGGCCCAGATGCTGGAGACCCGGGAGATCATGGAGGAGTTCCGAGGCCTGCTGAACCTGGAGGTCCCGGAGCGGAAGCTGATCTCCTTCGTGTTCTTCGGGCTTCCGGAGATCGAGAAGAACCTCAAGCTGGACCCGCCCCTGGCCCAGCGGGTGGCGATGCGCTACCGCCTGGAGCCGTTCACCCAGGAGAGCACCGAGGCCTACATCAAGCACCGGCTCCGGCTGGCCGGCAGTCCGCGGCTGCCGTTCAATCCGGACGCCATCGCCGCGGTCCACCGCCACTCCGGGGGCAGCCCCCGGGTGATCAACACCGTGTGCGACAACGCGCTCTTCGAGGCCTTCCTGGAGCGCCGGGACACCATCGACGGGGCGTTGATCGACCGGATCAGCGAGAACCTGGCGATCGGCAAGAAGGACATCGAGAGCGGGGCGCCGGCCCCCCGTCCCACGCCCGGTCGCACTCCCACCAAGCCCGCGGGTGGAAGGATCGATCTGGCCGAGATCGACCGTTATCTCGAGGGTCTCGGTAAGCTGTAGCGGTGCGGAAGCAGTCTCCCAGACGCCGCTGGCTCTACTGGCTTTGCGTCGTGCTCGTGAGCACGGGCGTGATCGCGACCTTGCGCACCCGCGCGGCCTGGGATGAGGCGTGTACCCTGGCCCGCCGTCAGCTGCCCTCGCTGCTGGACGCGGAGGTGGGGATTGGCCGCTGCGAGATCGATCCGCTGACCCAGGCGGTCCGTCTCTACGGGGTCTCCGCCTACCGCCCCGGATCGACCCGGCCGCTGCTGGCGGTGGACGCGGTGGAGCTGCAGCTGGCGGCGGTCCAGCCGTTCTTCGGCACGGTGGAGCTGGCGCTGCTCAAGCTGGAGCGGCCGCGGTTCCACCTGGATCTGGGGACCCCCGCGGCCGGCTCGGCGGCGGAGAAGCAGCAGGCGGAGGGCAGTTCCGATGCGGGGAAGTGCCCGCTGGATCTGTTCCGCCGGGTGCAGCTGGACCGGCTGGCGATCTCCGACGGTCAGTTGAGCCTGACCCTCCCCGATGGGCGCGCGCTGGAGCTGACCGGGCTGGAGGCTGGCTGGCGGATCCGCCGCGGGGTGGCGGAGCTGACGGTGGATCTCCAGGAGGGGTTCCTGATCCCCACCGCCGGAGGCCGCCCGATGGCCATCTCCCGCGTCGCGGTGGAGGGAGAGCTGGACGTGGAGGGGGAGACCCTGTCCCTGGGCAAGGCCGAGCTGGACGTGGAGGACGTCACAGTCTCGGTGACCGGGAAGATCGAAGAGCTGTGCTCCCCGCGGCTGCTGCTGGATGTGCAGGCCTTCCTGCCGCTGCGGACCCTGGCCCGGGCCACCGGGATGACCCAACCGATGGCCGGGCACACCTGGACCCGCCTGCAGCTGAGCGGCGAGGCCCGGGAGCCGACGGTGGCGATCGACGTGGTGGCCACCGGGATCGAGATTGGCCGCTACCGCCCGGGGGACTTCAACGCCAACGCCACCATCGCCGGCCATGAGCTGCGGTTAGGGGAGGTGTCCTTCGACGCCGGGCCGGGGACCCTCAAGGCCTCGGGGCGGGTGGGGCTCCGGCATCCGTTCCCGATCTCGGTGCAGGTCTCCGCGGACGACGCCCAGCTGGGCCGGGTGCTGGAGCGGGTGGGCATCCTTGGGGCCTGGGTGGATTTTCTGGGCAGCGGCAGCGGCCAGGTCCAAGGACAGCTGCGGCCGACCCTGGAGCTGACCGGCGAAGCCACGGTGCGGGTCTCCGACTTCGAGATCGCCACCCGGGCCTTTGACGCCCCCGCCAGCTTTGGCCGCCGGATGATTGCCTTTGACCACGGCGAGTTGCGCACCCCGGTGCGGATCCTCGCCGACCGGGTGGAGCTGTCCGGACTGCAGTTGAGCACCGGCAAGTCGCGCCTGGAGGGATCGGCCACCTTGTTCAACAAGCCGGAGGACGGGCTGCTGGTGAAGGGCCGCGCCCCGGTGCTGGATCTCTCCGACTTCGGACAGGTCGCGCAGCTGGACTGGGCGGGACGGGGCAGCGCGGAGTTCGAGGTGCGCGGTCCCTATCGCAGCGTGGTGATCGAGGCCTCCACCAGCTTCACCGACTTCAAGTTCTGGGACCTCGCCCTGGGCGTGGTGCAGGGAAAGGTCTCCTACCAGAGCCAGACCCTCTCCATCCCGGCGATCACCGGCCAGAAGGGCCAAACCCAGTACGCCGGACGGGTGCAGCTGGGCTTTGGCAAGAAGGAGACCGAGGTCGAGGCCCGGCTGGAGCTGGGAAGGAAGGGTGGCCGCCTCCAGGACGTGGTGGACATGATCGTCGGCCTGCACCCCAGCCTGGAGCTGTTCCAGGGTCCGCTGGAGGGCACCGTGACCGGAGACCTCCTGGTTCGCGGCCCCACCAGCAGCTTCCAGGGGCCGATCGATCTCCGGTTGTCGGACGTCAGCTACTACGGCCGCCGCCTCGGAGACGGCGAGGTGAAGCTGGCCTTCGTGGACGGGGAGGCGATGGACCTGGGGGGCTTCCAACTGCAGGGCGCGCTGGGCACCTTGAAGGGCAGTGGCCGCTGGGTCTTCGGCGGCGCGCTGGACTACTCCTTCCAGGGCACGCGGCTCTCAATGGCCGAGCTGGCCAACCCCGGCGGCGCAGCCGAGGGCGCCACCGAGGTGCTGGGAGAGGCCTCACTGGAGCTCCGCGTGTTTGGGGACACCGAGGTCCCCAGGGTCAGCGGCAAGGTGGTCTCACCCCGGGTCCAGGTGGCCGGAAGGGATCTGGGGGACATGGAGCTGGCGCTGCAGATCGTGGGGCGCGAGCTGAACCTGTCCGGTCGGCCGTTCCTGCGCGCGCTGGCGCCGCGGATCGGGGAACAAGGAACCGTGCAGATGACCCTGCGCGCGCCGGTGTCCTACCGGGCGGAGGCGGTGATCGGGGTGCCGGACCTGCGGACCCTGCTGGGCAAGGAGGCCATCGCCCAGGGTCTGACCGGTTCACTGGCCGGGCAGCTCAAGGCCAGCGGGCACCTGTCGGGCAAGGCCACCGCGGCCGTGGAGGCGACGTTTGATCGGCTGACGGTGGCCCGCGGGGACTTCCGCGCCGAGAACGACGGCCCGCTGAGGCTGACCTACGTGGGAGACACCCTGACGGTGGATCCGTTCACGGTGCGCGGCCCCACCACCCAGCTGACCGGCGCGGGCACCCTGGGGGGCGGGAAGCTGGACGCCCGGCTGCAAGGGACGCTGGATGTGCGGCTGCTGGAGACCTTCGTCCCCTCGGTGGAGCGCACCACCGGCACGGTGGAGCTGACCATGTCCGCCACCGGGCGCCCGGACCGGCCGGTGCTGGTCGGAGGGGCGCGGATCAAGGACGCGGGGATGACCCTGCGGGATCGTCCGGTGACGGTGCGCGCGCTGTCCGGGCAGCTGGAGTTCTCGGAGCAGCGGGTGGTGCTGGAGGAGGTCCACGGGGTGCTCAACAACGGCCGGCTCTCGCTGCAGGGGAACGTCCAGTTGGACAGCAGCGGGATCAAGTGGATGGATCTGACCGCCCAGATGGAGAACGTCTTCTATCCGGCCAGCGAGGACCTGCCGCTGACCGCCTCCGGGATCGTGGAGGTGACCGGCTCGTTGTCCCGCTACCGCACCGGACAGGGAGAGCCGCTGAGCGTGGGCGGCAGCGTGGACCTGACCAACGTCCTCTACGAGCGGCCGCTGGTGCTGGACACCTTCATCCGGGACCTGGGGCGCCAGCGCATCTATTACGGCCAGGAGGAGAAGCCGCGCGAGTGGCTGTACTTCCGGGACCTGGGGGTGAACCTGGGCGGGGTGCGGATCGACAACAACCTGGCCAAGGCGCAGCTGGTCGGCCAGCTGAAGGTCACCGGCAGCAACGCCAAGACCGGTCTGATCGGCGTGGTGGAGACCACCGAGGGCAGCCAGGTCTTCTTCCGTGGCAACAGCTTCGATCTGCGGCAGGGCACCATCGAGTTCCGCGACCGGGAGGAAATCGAGTCGGTGTTCGACATGCATGCCGAGACCCGGGTGCGCGAGTACCAGGTCAAGGTGCATGCCTTCGGCCGCACCAAGGAACCCAAGGTGATCCTGACCTCCGATCCGCCGCTTCCGGAGGGGGACATCATCTCCCTGCTTACCCTGGGGGTGACCTCCCGGGACCGCAATGAGAACGCCAGCGCCGCGGCCACCTACATTGCCGCCGACGCCTTCCTGACCGCGTCGGGTCTGGACCGCCAGGTGCAGCGGTTCCTGCCCAAGAACTCCATCCTCCTTAACCCGCAGGTGCACATCGCCACCGGCTACAACGAGAGCAGCGGCCAGGTGGAGCCCCTGGCGAGTTTGGAGTCGCGGCTGCTGTGGCAGCAGCTTAAGCTGGGGATGACGCGCCCGTTCTCGGGTCGAGGCACACGCGTGAATCTGGAGTGGCAGCTGGAGAACGGGCTCTCCGCACAGGCTCAGTGGGACGAGAACAGCGAAGCGCAATCCCCGTTCGGCAACGTCGGCCTCGACCTCAAGCTGCGTTGGGAGGTCGAGTAGGGGCCTGGTGTGCGCTGGTGCTGGCGCTGCTGGCCAGCCCGGCCTCGGCCCAGGTCCCGGCCACCACGGTGGATCGGACCGTCACCGCGATTGAGCTGCATCTGCCGCCGGGGATGACCGCCGCGGATCTTCCCGACCGGGTCACGGTGCGTCGGGGTCAGCCGCTGAGCCGGAGCGCGGTCCGTGAGTCCATCCACCGGCTGTGGGCCACCAACCGCTTCGCCGCCGTGACGGTGCGGGCCTACCCTGAGGCGGACGGGGTTCGGGTGGTGTTCGAGCTGACCGGCCGCCGCTGCTTCGAGCACCTGAGCGCTGAGGGCAACCAGAAGGTGCTCTCCGACGCCATGGTGGTCCAGGCCTCCGGCCTCTTTGCCCGAAAGCCGGGCGAGGTGGAGTGCCCGGAGAACGCCGAGTACTACCCGGAGCGGTTGCGCCGGGCGGTGGAGGGGATCCGGGCTGCCTACCGGGATCGGGGCTACGACGAGGCCAACGCCCAGGTGGAGCTGTACGAGCAGACCGGGGGGATCGTGGTGCTGTTCCGGATCACCGAGGGCGAGCCCACCAAGGTGGCGGGGCTGACCCTGGCCGGGGACCCCGGGCTGCCGTTGTCCCGGGTGATGTCCGAGGCCGGGCTGGAGCTGGGGGGCACCTTGGATGCCGCGGTGCTGACCGCGGTCCCCCGGGCGCTGCGGGACGTGCTCCGCCGCGAGCGCTACTTCCGCGCCCAGCTGGGCGAGCCGGTGGTGCAGCGCGAGGGGCGGCTGGCCACGATCTCGGTGCCGGTGGCGGCCGGCCCGCGGTTCTCGATCCATTTCCACGGCAACCGCACCTTCGGGGACAAGCAGCTGCGGACGGTGCTGGGCTACAGCGGCGACGATCCGCTGGACACCACCCTGCTGGCACGGTTGGAGCGGCGGCTGTTGTCCTTCTATCGGGGCCGGGGCTTCACCGACGCCACGGTGGCGGTGGGCGAACGGCTCAAGCCGGATGGATCGGAGGCGATCCTCAGCTTCGACATCGAGGAGGGGGCGCCTCTGTTCGTGGAGCGGATCGAGTTCTCCGGCAACCTGGTGGTGGCCGAACAGCAGCTGCGCGAGGTGGTGGTGGGCCATGTCCGGGCCCGCGCCCCGGCGCTGGGGCCGGAGGTGGGAGCGCTGGACGATCCGCTCAACCTGGAGGGGAGGGTGTCCGGCTCCACGGTGGCCTCGGCGGTGCTGGATCCGCCGAACATCTACAACGAAGAGGCCTACCGGAACGCCGCCGACGCGCTGACCGCCATGTACCGGGACCGCGGCTACCTGCAGGCGGAGGTCACCCTGGCGGACGCGGTGATTGAACGGCACCGGGCGCGGGTGCGCTTCCGGGTGGTGGAGGGGCCCCGCGCGATGGTGCGCGCGCTGACCGTGAGCGGAGCTCCGCCGGGCTTTGTCCGTCCCAACCTCAAGCTCAAGGTCAGGGAGCCGCTCAACGCCAGCCTGATCGAGGAGGGGCAGACCCAGCTGACCCGGGCCCTGAACCAGGACGGCTATCTGTTCGCGGCGGTGGTGGCCAACCTGGATCAGGAGGAGAGCAGCGTCACCTACGACCTGCACCCGGGACCGCAGGTGAGGGTGGGGGAGATCCGCTTCGGGGGGCTGGCCCGCACCGAGGAACAACTGCTGCGCGCCAACCTGACCCTGACTCCCGGAAACGTGCTGGATCCGGAGCAGCTGTTCGAGTCCCAGCGAAATCTGCTGCTCACCGGCGCCTTCCGGCAGGTGACGGTGCGGGTGGCCGATCCGGACGCGGAAGCGCAGACCAAGGACGTGGAGGTGCTGGTCAAGGAGAGCGCCCGGTACTCCGGCGAGGTGGGCGGCGGCCTCTCGCTCTCCGAGGGGCCGCGCTTCGTGGTGGACGCGGTGGCCCCCAACTGGAACGGGTCCGGGGTGACGCTCTCCGCGCGGGGGAAGCTCAACTATGTGGGCGCCTCGGCGCTGAACCTGTTTCCCCAGTGCGTGGCTCCGGCGCAGCAGGCGGAAGCGGGGGAGTTCATCAGCCCCAGCGAACGCGCTCCCCCCACCACCTCCCAGTGTCTGCAGCCAGGTTCGTACCTGGGGTTCAACGCCCTGGGCGGGCGGGGCAACGTTTCGCTTCACCAGCCCCGGGTGTTCGCGCTGCTGCCGCTCAAGGTGGGCGCGCGGGCGGACCTGGTGTTCGAGCGGGTCTTTCGTCCGCTGTACCGCTTCACCCGCTTCGCGGGGATCGTGGGCGGGGACTGGACGGCCAACGAGTGGTCCCTGTTCTCGCGGCAGATCGCGTTCAGCGCCGCGGTCCAATACGAGCTGGAGCACGACCGGGTGGCGATCACCCCGGACCTGGGGGTGGCGGACGATGGGCAGAGCGCGCGCCTCAACGAGCGCTACCCGGCCGGCTATTACACCATGCACAACGTGCGGGTCTCCGCCAACCTGGACTTCCGGGACGACAAGACCAACCCCACCAGCGGCGGGCTGATGCAGACCACCGCCGAGCTGACCCACGGCCTGAGGGCCAGCGTGGATCACCCCTTCTTCGAGGAGAGGGAGATCGACGTCACCGAGGACTTCAAGATGCTGACCTTGAAGACCTCCGCCAACGTGACCTTCTACCTGCCGGTGCCGCTGCTTCCGCGGGTGGTGTTCGCCGCCTCCGCGCGTGCGGGGCAGATCTTCCAGGTCCGCTCGGACTATTCGACCGAGCCGGTCCTCCCCAAGCGCTTCTTCATGGGGGGAAACACCAGCATGCGCGGGTTCCGCGAGGACGCGCTGATCCCCGCCGACCGACGGGAGACGCTGCACCAGGAGGTGGCCGCCTGCCGCGGGCTGGTGAGCCGGGCCGGCTGCAGCTCCGAGGCGCTGACCGTGCTGGGGGGGCAAGAGCCGCTCTCTCCGGGCGGCCGTCAGTTCGCGCTGGCCAAGGCCGAGCTGCGCTTCCCCGCCTTCGCCTCGCTGGACCTGGGGCTGTTTTTCGAGATGGGGAATCTCTGGTACGACCCCCGGAACATCCTCACCCTGCGGGTGAGTGACTTCCGCTACGTGGCCGGGGCGGGGTTCCGCTACGGGACCCCGATTGGCCCGCTGGCCTTCGACTTCGGCTTCAACCTGGCGCCGGATTACGAAGTGAACGAGCAGCTCTTCAACTTCCACTTCAGCATCGGCCTGTTCTAGGGGCCCCCACAGGCGGCCGCCAGGCGGTCCGCCTATACTGTCCGGGTGTTCTACACCTGCGTTCGGGCGATCGTCGGTTTTGCCATCCGGCTCTTCTATCGGGTGAAGATCGGCGCCCTGCCTCCCCAGCTGGGGGGGCCGGTGATGTTCGTGTGCAACCACCCCAACTCGATCGTGGATCCGGCGCTGCTCTTCGCGGTGCTCCCGCGACAGATCACCTTCCTGGCCCGGGAACCCCTGTTCCGGGCACCGGTGTTCGGCTGGATCCTTCGCGGGCTGGGCGCGCTGCCGGTGTTCCGCAAGCAGGACCATCCGGGACAGACGGAGAAGAACCAGGGGACGTTTGACTCCGCCTCCCGGGCGCTGTTGGCCCAAGGCGCGATCACCCTCTTCCCGGAGGGGAAGAGCCACTCCGAGCCGCGGCTGGCGGAGATCAAGACCGGCGCGGCGAGGATCGCGCTCCAGGCGCTGGCCCAGGGGGCGGCGGTGCGGATCGTCCCGGTGGGGCTGACCTACCAGCAGAAGCACCGCTTCCGCAGCGAGGTGCTGGTGGAGGCCTCCGACCCGATCGAGGTGGCGAACTTCGCCGAAGGTCAGCCGGAGGCCGAGCGGGTGCGCGAGCTGACCGAGGCGGTGGAGGCCGGGCTCTCGCGGGTCACCCTCAACCTGGAGCAGTGGGAGGACCTGCCGCTGATCCAGACCGGGGATGAGCTGTACTCGCTCAAGATTGGCGAGCGGTCCAAGGACCCCGCCCGGCTGCGCCGCTTCGCCCGCGGGGTGGAGCTGTTCCGCAAGGAGCAGCCGGAGAAGTTCGAGCACCTGCGCGACGAGGTGATGACCTACCGCCGCCGGCTGGAGCTGGTCAGCGCCCGGACCCGGGACCTGGCCCTGACCTACAACCGGGCGCTGGTGTGGAAGTTCGCGCTGCGGAACCTGGCGGCGCTGATCCTGGGCTTCCCGCTGTTCGGGATGGGGATGCTGCTGTTCGCGGTGCCGTTCTACATCCCCCGCTACCTGGTGAAGGTGCTGCACCAGTCCCTGGACCGCCAGGGGACGGTGAAGTTCGTGACCGCGCTGGTGCTGACCCCGATCTCCCTGGGGGGGATGATCGCCGTGGCCTGGGTCTTCGGCGGGAACACCGGGGCGGCGGTGGTGTTCCTCTCCGCGCTCCCGCTGGCCCTGTTCACCCGCTACTTCTTCGAGCGCCGGCGGATCGCGCTGCGGGACATGAAGGTGTTCTTCACCCTGGGCAGCCGGGTCAAGCTCCGGGCGATGCTATTGGCAGAAGGGGACCGTCTGGCTGCGGAGATCGAGGCCACCGCGCTGGAGTACAAGCCCCGGGTGATGGAGCCGGTTCCCCGGACCAAGGCTTCCGGCTAGGCCCCCGGCTAGGCCCCCGGCTAGGCCCCCGGCTAGGTCGAGCGGTCTCTGCTTCCGGCGCTCTGCCTGGAAAAGGGGACAGGCAACTTTTGCCCCCGGCTTTGGGTTCAGCTTCGGTTTGCTGGGGTGGGCAAAAGTAGCCTGTCCCCTTTTGCGAAGTAGACCGCTCCCGCCACCAGCACTGCTCCTCCTACCAGCACCGGGATGGCGTTGAGTTCTATCGCCCGCTCCAGCGAGCTGGCCTGGGCGATTCCACCGATCACCGGGGGAGAGATCGCGTCCCCGAAGAGGTGGATCATCAGGGTGCTCAGCCCCATGGTGAAGGAGCGCAACGACGGGCTGACACAGTTGAGGATCGCCGCGTTGATTGGCCCGCTGTTGAGGAAGAGCAGGAACTGGGCGGCGAACAGCAGGCTGAAGATTGTCAGCGGGGTGCGTCCGGTGGCGGCCAGGAACATCAGCGGGGCGGCCAGCAGCAGCCCGAAGCCGGAGACCCACATCCCGCCGCCTTCGCGCTTGCGCTCGGCCCAGTCGCCCAGCACGCCGCCCACCAGGGTGCCGGAGAGCCCGGCCACCGCGGTCACTGCTCCGAACTGGATCCCGGACTGGGTGGCGGAGAACCCGCGCTCCAGTTCCAGGAAGGAGGGCATCCAGTAGGCCAGCCCGCCGATGGAGAAGGTCATCATGGTCAGCCCCACCGAGTTGAACCAGAACATCGGGGTCCGGGAGACCACCCGCAGCGACTCGGCCAGGGGGACCCGTTGATTCGCGTCGTGTCCGACCTCGGAGGCGCCGCGCGGCGGCTCCGGTACCCGCAGCATCAGCAGCGCCAGCACCAGCCCCGGGGCGCCGCCCACGAAGAAGGCCATCCGCCAGGACCAGGTCTCGCCGATCCATCCCCCCAGCCCGTAGCCGGCCGCCGCGCCCACCGGGATGGCCACGTAGAAGAAGGCCAGCATCCGGGTGCGGAGGGTCTTGGGGTAGAGGTCGGCGATGATTGCCGGGGCCACGGTGGCGTAGCCCGCCTCGCCCACGCCGATCACCGCCCGGGCCAGGAGCAGGGCCAGGAAGGATCCGGCCAGGCCGCTGGCCACCGTGGCCAGGCTCCAGATCATCACGCTGGCTGCCACCAGGTACCGGCGCTGGATCCGGTCTCCCAGGTAGCCGGAGATCGGCGAGACCACCATGTAGACCACGATGAACACCGTCCCCACCGCGCCGGCGGCGGCGTGGTTGATCCCGAACTCGCGTTCGATCTTCGGCAACACCCCGGCCACGATGTACCGGTCCAGGTAGTTGAGGAGGTTGATCAACCCCAGGACCATCAGGGCGCCGTGGGCCCCCTTCACCGTCTGTCCGCCGGTCACGGCTGGTTCCCGAACTGGTGGACCAGCAGGCCCCAGCGCAGGCCGCGGTCGCTGACCACGCAGCCTTGCGCGCCCAGCTGCTCCATCGCCCCCTCCAGGACCAGCGCCCCGGCGCAGATCACATCCGCGCGCTTGGGCTGCAGTCCCGGGAGCCGGCGCCGCTCCTCCAGGGGCAGCTCGCACAGCCGGTCCACCAGGGTGGCCAGTTCGGCGTGGGTGATCCGCCCCCCGTGGACCCGGGCGGCGTCATAGGGGTCGATCTGGTGGAGCACGCTGAACAGGGTGGTGACCGTGCCAGCCACTCCCACCAACTGGAAGCCGGGAGGCGCTGCGGGCAGCGACGCGAAGGTCTCCTTCAGGTGAGCCCGGATCCGCTCCCGATCCGCCGGGGAAACGGGGTGGCCGGTGACGAACCGTTCGGTCAGCCGCACCGAGCCGACATCGAAGCTGTGCCGAAACGCGATCTGGGGGCCGTCCCCGGTGCCGAAGATGAACTCGGTGGATCCTCCACCAATGTCCAGCGCCACCAGCGGCCCCTGGGCGGAGCCGGCGAAGTCGGTGTGCACCGCGGCGAAGGAGAGCTGGGCCTCCAGCTCGCCGGAGATGATCTGGAGCTCTACTCCCGCCCGCCGCTTGGCCTCCTCGCGGAAGACCGCTCCATTGGAGGCATCGCGGGCCGCAGAGGTGGCGGTGGCGGCGATCGCCTGGACTCCCAGGGCCCGCGCCTGCTGGGCGAAGCTCTCCAGACAGCGGATCGTCTCCTCGATGGCCGCTGGATCCAGGGCGCCGGAGCGGTCCACCCCGCGTCCCAGCCGGGTGATCTCCGCCCGCTCCACCAGGGGCTCAAACCGGCCCTCCTTGAGTTCGGCCACCAGGAGGAGGACCGAGTTGGTCCCCACGTCGATCGTCGCGTACCGCTTCATGGGAAACGGACCATACATGGCCCGGCGCGAAGCTAGAGCGGAGGAACCTCTCGCCCCTCGCCAAACCCCAGCACCCAGAAGCGGGAGCGGAGCTCTGCGTTCCCGGCAAGCGCCCGCTCCAGCTCGCGCACCGGCTGGTCCTGTCCGTCGTCCGCCAGCGGGAAGGTTCCGAAGTGGATGGCCACGCTGGTCCCGGCGCCCAGGTCGGTGTGCGCGCGCAGGGCCTCCTCGGGGTTGATGTGCACCGGGGACATGAACCACTGCGGCAGATAGGCGCCGATCGGCAGCAGCGCCAGTCGGGGCGAGCCCAGCCGCTCCCGTACCGCCTGGAAGTGGGGGCCGTAGCCGGTGTCTCCGGCCAGATACAGGCTCCCCGACGGGCCCTTCACCGAAAAGCCGGTCCACAGGGTGGCGTTGCGGTCGGTCAGCCCGCGCCCGGAGAAGTGCTGCACCGGAACGGCAATCACCTTCACCCCTTCGGCCAACGGGCGCTCTTGCCACCAGTCCAACTCCACCGAGCCGTGGAGTCCTTCCCGGGTCAGCAGCAGACCGACCCCCAGCCCGGCGAAGATCTTCACCTGGGGGAAGGCGTGGACCAGCCGGCGCAGGGTGGGGAGATCCAGGTGGTCGTAGTGGTTGTGGCTGATCAGGATCACGTCGATCGCCGGGAGGTCCTCGAAGCGGATCCCGGGGGGGCGCACGCGGTGGGGGCCGGCGAAGGGCACCGGGCTGCAGCGGTCCGACCAGATGGGGTCGGTGAGGATGTTCAGCCCGTCCATCTGCACCAACACGGTGGCGTGGTTGACGAAGGTCACCCGCATCCGGCCGTCCCCTACCCAGGGGACCGGCGCCGGACCGGGGGGCGCCTCGGCGAAGTCGCGCCACTCCCCGGGCTGACGCTCGCGCTGCCAGCGTAGGACCTCGGAGAAGCCATGGTCCGGGACTCCCGGTGGGTTGTGGAACGCCTCCCCGTCGAAGTGATCGGAGACCGGTCCGCGGTACCGGGGCGCGGAGAAGACACAGCCGCCGAGAAGGGCGCCGGTCAGCAGCAGCGCCAGCAAGACCCCGGAGAGCCATTGGAGGAGTCGAATTGGAAGAGAACGTCTCGGCACCCGGGCAGCGTAGCCGCCCGGAGGGGAACCGGCCCGCGGCTTCTAGAGTTCCTGCGCCAGCAGTCGGGGCAAGACCTCGGCCAGCCGCTGGTACTCCTGGGGGGTGTTGTACAGCTGGGCGGAGATCCGCAGCAGCCGCGCGGGAGGTCGGGGCCAGGGGACGATCGGGACCTCGATTTGCTCTTGGAAGAGCAAGGCGTCCTGTAGCGGGTCGATGGACAGCGCAGAGAAATGCCCGCTCCCCTCCGGCAAGGGCACCGCGGCCAGCGCGCCAATCATCGAGTCCGGCGCGGGCGACGCGATCCCCAGCGCCTGGCACAGGAGGTTCCTGCCATCCAGGACGGTGCTTCGGTTGTGGGCCATCACCGCCTCCCATCCGCCGGGGAGCATGCCTCCCACCGTCCGCAGCGCCTGGGGGACGCACAGCACCGCGGTGGGGTCGCTGGTTCCGGTCCAGTCGAACTCCACCCAGAAGCGGGAGCGATCGGTGCGGGGGGAGTTTGCACCATGGCTGATCGCCAACGGCCGGATCCGCTCCTGCCGGTCGGCCCGGACATGAAGCAGCGCCGCGCCCTTTGGGGCGCACACCCACTTGTGGAGGTTGCCGGTGTAGTAGGCGGCGCCCAGCTGCCGCAGCTGCAGTGGGACCATCCCCGGACCGTGGGCGCCATCCACCAGGGTGTCGATCCCGCGCTGGTCCAGCTCGCGCACCAGCCGCTCGATGGGGAAGATCAGCCCGGTCTGGCTGGTGACATGGTCCACCAGCAGCAGTCGGGTCCGGGGAGTGACCGCCGCCAGGATCGCCTCCATCACCTGATCCGGGTGCTGGAGCGGGAAGGGCACCTGGGCCACCACTACCCGGGCCCCGGACTGCTGGGCCACGAACTCCAGCGCGTTCCGCGACGCGTTGTACTCCTGGTTGGTGGTCAGCAGCTCCTCGCCGGGCGCAAGGCGCAGCGAGCGGAGCACCGAGTTCACCCCGTAGGTGGCGTTGGGGACGAACACCAGCTCGGAGGGGTCCGCGCCCACGAAGCGGGCCAGCTCTTCGCGGGCCGCGTCCAGCAGCGGCTCCAGCTCGCGGACCAGGAAGCGGACTGGCTGGGCCTCCATCCGGGCGCGGAGGGCGGACTGGGCCTCCAACACCTGGGTGGGGCAGGCGCCGAAGGAGCCGTGGTTGAGGAAGGTAATCGTGGGGTCCAGCGACCAGTGGCCCCGAAGTGGGCTCACAGCCCCTTCACCGTGGGGCCCCAATCCGGGGTCTGGTAGGTGCCCTTGGGGACCGGCAGCGGCGTCTGTTTGCGGCCATCGGAGGTCATCACGAACAGCCGCGAGCCTCCTCCGCGGGTGGAGGTGAACAGGATCAGCCGGCCATTGGGGGAGAAGGACGGTTCCTCGTTGTTGGCCACATCCTGGGTCAGGCGGGTGACCTGACCGGTCTCCACGTTGAGGGTGAACAGGTCAAAGGCGTTGCGCTCGTCGCGGGCGGTGAACGCGATCAGGTCACCGCGCGGCGACCAGTTCGGGGTCTGGTTGTAGTTGCCCTGGAAGGTCAGCCGCCGGGCGCCGCTGCCGTCGGCGTTGATCACGTACAGCTGCGGTGACCCGCCGCGGTTGGACACGAAGGCCAGCCGCTTTCCGTCCGGCGCCCAGCTGGGGCTGGAGTTGATGATGTACGGGGTCTCGGTGAGCTTCTTGGCGTTGGAGCCATCTGCGTCCGCCACCCACAGCTGGGTGGCCTCGCCTTCGGAGAGCGCGTAGGCGATCCGCCGGCCATCCGGTGAATAGGCGACCCCGGTGGCCATCTGCCCGCCTGAGACCAGCGCCCTGGCCGCGCCGCCCGCGCTCTGCACCCACAGGTCCGGGTTGCCGCGACGGTAGGAGGTGAACGCCACCCCGTTCCCGTCCGGCGTCACCGCCGGCAACATGTTCAAGCCGGAGGAGGCGATGGCCTGGGCGTTGTTTCCGTCCCAGTCCGCCAGCCACACCTCCCGGCTGCCGCCGACCTTCTTCACGAAGGCGATCCGGCTCAGGAACGGGCTGGGCTCACGGGTGAAGTGCCGGTACAGCGCGTCCGCCACCTTGTGCGCCAGCAGCCGGACCTCGCCCACCGGCTTGGACTCCGAGACCTTCAGCTCCTCGCGCCCCGGCCCCACCGAGAACAGCCGCAGCTCGGCGGAGAGCTGTTGGCCGGTCTGCTTGAGCTGGACCTTGACCAGGGACTCGGCGCCCACGTCCGCCCAGCGGTTGAACTGGATCGAAGCGGCGGTCAGCCCCTCCTTCTTGTCCGCCAGGAAGCCCTTGCGGTCCAGGACCTCGAAGATGCCGGCGGCGGCCAGGTCGAACCCCAGCGCGTCGTCGAACTCGGCGGCGGCCTTCTTCAAGGACGCGTCCGCCATCGGCTCCGGATAGGCCACCGGGAGGGGACGGAAGTTGGCGCCGGAGATCTGGATCACCGGGGTCTGCGCCAGCGCGCCGGTCGAGCACAGCGCGATCAGCACCAGGATTGTGTTCTTCACGATGGGACTCCAGCCAGTCTTTCGGCTACGGGGTGAAACGGAGCGTGACGCCCGTCTCCTGCAGGGTGCGGCGAAGGTGCTCTGGCGGCGGTGGAAAGGGCGAGGCCCGCTTCACCGCCAGCAGTACGGCGTTGTCGAACAGCCCATTGCCGGAAGGGCGGGACAGCTCGGCCCGAAGGACCTCCCCGGTGCGGGAGATCTTCAACTTCACGTCGGCCTTCAGCCGCAGCCGTTCCTGCTCGGGGATGGTCTGGGAGACATCGTAGTGGCGCCCCACCTGGGCGTTGATCAGCCCGAAGTAGCGTTCTCCCTCTGCCTGGGCGGCGTCGCCCAGCTCGTCCCCGTCCTGGGCGCCCTCCAGCTCCTCCTCCGGCTTCTGCTTGGAGAGCTTGTCGAAGGCGCCGAACAGCTTCTTGCGCCGGTCGCCCGCGGTCTCGCCCGCCTGCGGCTGTGGCTGGGCGGCCGGCGGGGGCTTGACCCCGGGGAGGGCGACCTTGGCCGCCTCCGGGGGAGGCGGGGCGGCGGGGGTGGGCGGGGGCGGGGCGGCCTCCACCTTCTCTGGCGGGGGCGGCAGCTCTTCCTTGCGCGGGAGCAGCTTCTCGTCCCGGGGCTTTCCCCGGCGGACCAGCCGCGCCTGGATTGGCTTCTGATCCAGGTCCAGCTTGGGGCCGGAGAAGAGGCTGCCGCCCAGGAACACCACCAGCACCAGCCCTACGTGCGCGCCCAGGGACCAGCCCAGCGCCTTCCCCAGGGGGAAGGGCCGGGGGGCCAGGGCGCTGTGGGCCACGCGTCCGTCCATCCCTACTTCCCGGACCGGCCCGGCTTCTGGGGGCGGGGCTTGGTGAACGGGTCGGTGATCATCCCCACGTTGTGCACCCCGGCGCGCTGGGCGGCGGCCATCACCTCCACCACGATGCCGTAGGGGATGGTGCGGTCTGCGTGGAGGTAGACCTCCTTGTCCTGCTGGGCCTTGGCGTTGGCCCGCAGCTTCTCCTCCAATTCGACCAGGGCCACCTGGGCGTCACCGATGAACACCCGCTGCTGGGCGTCCACCGAGAGCACCAGCTTCTTGTCGGAGGCCTCCACCGGGGCGGCCTTGGCCTCCGGCAGGTTGACCTTCACCCCTTGCTGGATCAGCGGCGCGGTGACCATGAAGATGATCAGCAACACCAGCATCACGTCCACCATGGGCGTGACGTTGATCTCGCTCATGGTGACGCGCCCCGCGCCGCGATTGCCTCCGCCCATGCCCATTGGGACGCTCCGCTACTTGAAAAAGTGCCGCTTGATGATGTTGAGGAAGTCCGAGGAGAAGTTCGACATCTCGGTGTCGAAGATCCGGATCCGGTTCACGAAGGAGTTGTAGGCCACCACCGCGGGGATGGCGGCGAACAGGCCGGCCGCGGTGGCGAACAGCGCGTTGCCCACCGGGGCGGCCACCGTGGCGAGGGTGGCGTTGCCCTGGGTGGAGATCTCGTTGAAGGCGCTGAGGATGCCGATCACCGTGCCGAACAGCCCCACAAACGGGGAGGCGGCGCCCACCGTTCCCAGGAAGGAGACCCGGGACTCCAGCTCCAGGATCTGCGAGGTGGCGGCGCGGTTGAGCGCCCGCTCCACGTTCTCGATCCCACCCAGCTTCTCGGACATCGTCCCGTCCTGGGCCTCCTTGGCCTGGGCGATCCGGGACAGCTCCTCGTAGCCGGCGCAGAATACCCGGGAGAGGGGAGAGCCGGTCAGGCCCTGGGCGGTGGCGTAGATTCCCTCCAACCGCGTCCCCTTCCAGAAGGTGTCCAGGAAGGCCAGCGACTGCGAGCGGGCCCGGCGAAGCTGAAGGCTCTTCTGGGCGATCAGCGCCCAGGAGAAGATGGAGACACCAGCCAGCAGGCCCATCACGGCCAGCTCGATGCCGGAGCCGCCGCGGATGACCTGCACGTAATCGATCGACGCCCTCAAGGGCGAGAGCAGGGCGTTCATTGGGCGTAGGCCGTAACATCGGACCCTGGGTGGGTCAAACCCCCGTCATCGCTGAAGAACGGTTGCCCGCTCCTCATTTCAACTCTTCCGGGAAGCGACGGTGTGGGTGGAAGGCCGGAGGAGACATTGGGGCTCCAGTCTGGTGAATATTCCCGGAGGCGGGTCGTCTGCGGAGTCATCTCTCTCACCTGGAACGCCGCCGGCCGGAAAGGCGTGGGCTCGTCATGAACAAGCTCCTCACTGCTGCATTCCTCGCCCTGGTCCTCGGACAGGGCTGCGTCATCAACAACCACCCCAATCCGAACCTGGACCCCGGGAACGTGACCTTCTTCTGGACCTTCTTCGGCGAGACCTGCGGGCAGTCTCCGGAGGTCGCCAGTGTCCGGGTCACCATCCCCAACGAGGCCCTGGACAACAACGGTGTCTACGGCTGCCTCAACGGCGGGTTCGCGGGCATCACCCTCCATGACTTCGTCGGTGGGAACTACAGCTACACGCTGGAGGGGCTGGGCAACACCGGGCAGGTCCTCTACCGCGCGTCGGGCACCTTTGCGATCGACGGTGATGTGAGGCTGGACGTGGACCTCACCCCGGTGGGCCAGCAGACCAGCTTCGCCTATTTCTCCTGGAGCTTCCCCTCGAACTGGGCCAGCGCCACTCCCAGCTGCGCCGACGCCACCGTGACCTCCGTGTACGTGGAGATCGATGACTCCGGGATCTGGGACGCCTACGACTGCACCACCGGCACAGTGGGGGGAGGCGCCACCAGCCGCCTGCTGGCGCCTGGGGAGCACAAGATCGACCTCGAGGCCTACTTCGGAACTGGACCCTCGGAGTATCTGGTGGCCAGCCGGACCGGGACCTTCATCACCCAGGCCCACGCGCCGTCCAACCACTCCTTCACCTTCCAGTGGGACATCGGCGGCACCACCGTGGCCTGGCAGCTGAAGAACGGCGGCACCAACCAGACCTGCGCGGCCGCGGACGTGGGGACCGTCTATCTCCACTTCTACAACGTGGACACCGGCAAGTACGTGGACTTCGGCTACGGGGAGTTCGAGGGGGATCCGGCGGACTGCACCGCCGCCACGGTGACCTACCGGTACCTGGAGGCGGGCACCTACGACGTCTGGGTCAGCGCCACCAATGGCGGCGGGGTGGACTATCTGACCCCGGACCAGGCCCCCGCCCGGCTCACGGTGACCGCGGGCGCCTGGACCCCGGACAGCCCTCCGGTGGTGACCATCGAAGCCTTCCGGCAGTAGTCGCCCTCCAGGATGGCTCCCCCTGGCCGCCACGAACCGTCCTTCCGGCGGTTCCTGGCGGCCAGTGGCTTTTCGCCCTGGGGACCGTGGCTGCGCAGCCGCGGATGACGCTGGCACCGTTCGTGATAGCTAGCGGCACTCATGGCATCCGGTGACGCACGGCCGATCGGGGTCTTCGACTCGGGCATCGGCGGTTTGACTGTCCTCAAGGCGTTGATGGCGCGACTGCCCCACGAGTCGACGCTCTACCTGGGCGACACGGCGAGGTTGCCCTACGGGACCAAGTCGGCGGAGGTGGTGACCCGGTACACGATCCACAACGCCGAGTTCCTGATCGAGCGGGGCATCAAGCTCTTGGTGGTGGCCTGCAACACCGCCTCCGCGGTGGCCCTCCCGCTGCTCTCCGGGCTGGTGAAGGTCCCGGTGGTGGGGGTGATCGAACCGGGCGGCACCGCGGCGGCGGCGACAACCCGGACCGGGAAGGTGGGGGTGATCGGGACCCTGGGGACCATCGGCTCCGGCGCCTATTCGCGGGCCCTGGAACGGGCGCGCCCGGGGGTGCAGGTGTTCCCCAAGGCCTGTCCGCTGTTCGTGCCACTGGCCGAGGAGGGCTGGGTCCAGGGGGTGGTGCCGCGGCTGGTGGCGCAGGAGTACCTGGGCGAGCTGTCCGGGGCCGGGGTGGACACGCTGGTGCTGGGCTGCACCCATTACCCGCTGCTCAAGGGGATCATCGGCGAGGTGATGGGGCCGGGGGTGACGCTGGTGGACTCCGCCGAGGCCACCGCGGAGGTGGTGGCCCAGCGGCTTGAGGCAAGTGGGCTGCTGGCCCCGGACGGCATCGCCACCTTCCACCGGTACTTCGTCACCGATGTGGCGGAGAAGTTCCTCTCGGTGGCGGAGCGGTTCCTGGGGCGGCCGGTCGGGCAGGCGGAACAGGTGGACGTGCCCTTCCGGTAGCGACTCAGCTCCGGAGGACGTCCCGCATCGGCTTGGTCTCCGGGTCCAGTTGCTGGGCCACCTGCTTGGCCAGCACCTCACCCAGATCATCGCGGCGGGGGACCGCGCCGGTCAGCCGGGAGAGGGTCCACTCCAGCAGTCGATAGACGCCAACTCCATCGGTGAGCCAGTTGGTCCAGCCGACGGTGATGGCGTAGTTGCGCAGGTACGGGTGCGCGTGGTGCAGCGCATGGTGGGCAGGCGGAAGCACGAGGTGGATCCGCTGCAGCCAGGTCACCACCCGCGGCGGGCGGGGCATGTGCGCCCATTTGTGGAACTGGTTGGTGAGCATGGTGAACACCACCAGCCAGAGCAGGAAGGTCACCGCGAAGATCCCGAACCGGGCGCCGGTCTCCAGCGGGATGGCCAGGGCGAAGATCAGCGGCAGGGTGCCGATGAAGCAGTTGTTTCCGTTGGTCTCCACGAAGTCGTGCCGGGTGATCTCCAAAGGATCGGTGTGGTGTTCGCGAAAGGGGCGGATGAACGGCCGGCCCAACAGCGGCGTCCCCGGGGTGCCCCAGGTGTCGAAGACCCAGTGGACGAAGCCGGAGGTGAAGTCCGAGCCCACGTAGGCCAGCGCCGCCGCGCCGACCATCAGCCAGGTCTCGTGATCCGCGAAGGGAAGCAGCCGCCAACCGGTCCAGCCGCAGGCCAGGGCGAAGATCGAGATGCTGAAGATCTCGAAGCGGCGGATCCGGGGGGTGTAGCCAGGCCGGTAGACCCCGCCGCGCTTGTCCGCTCCTCCGCTCATCCGCCTCCCCCGGGTACGGTGAAGGCCTGATCTAGCCACGGTGAAGTGTTCACCGCAGCAAAATCCGTCATTCGCCGGACAAGCTGAACACTGCCCGGCACCGGCACCGGCACCGGCACCGGCACCGGCACCGGCACCGGCACCGGCACCGGCACCGGCCCGTCGGGAAGTGTGGCGGTTGCCTGCGCCGGGGGGCTTCAGGGGCTTCCCTGATGCTCAGTTGAAGCGTTTCGACTCGGCGGACTCCTTCCGGCGTCAGATCACCCCGCTCTCAGTTGTCGCCCACACCTGGGTGGTCACCAGTAGGGGAACAGCAGGAAGCCGTCAGGGCAGGAGCCGCAGATGACGAAGCTCAAGGTGATCCGGACGCCGAAAGACCATCAGGCTGCCCTCCACCGCATTGAAGCGTTGTGGAATTTGAGGCGATTCGCTTCCGGCTGGACCAGATTGGCAAGGAGCCCAAGGACCTGGTCCCAATCCTGCGGTCGCGAAGTCGGGTGTCTGAGGTCCTAAGTGGCAAGCGGCGACTCAGCCTGCCGATGATCCGCAGAGGCTTCACGATGCCCTCCAGATTCCCTTCGAGGTGCTGATTCCGGCTGACGTCGCCGGCCGGTAGCAGCGATCAGCGCAAGGCGCGTTCCACCCTCACAAAGGCGTTGTAGTCCGGCTCGCCGGACACCGGGTCATAGCGGCGCCCGACCAGGACGTTGCACTCCGGCCAGAAGGCCTGCAGGTGGCCGGGGCGGCAAGGGCCCAGCTCGCACACCCCTTCCAGCTGACCCAGCTCGCTGCGCAGCAGCACCTTGTCACCGCGCGCCAGCCCCAGCCGTTGCGCGTCCTCTGGCGCGAAGAACACCGCCTTGCGCGTCCTGGCGCCTGTGATTCCGTCCTTCTGCCCGTAGGTGATGGAGTTGAACTGCTTGCCCCGGCGGGAGGCGAGGAAGAAGTGCCCCTCGGGGATCTCCACACGGGGGAGGGTGACGGTGCAGAACTGGGCCTTGCCGTCGGGCATGTTGGGGAACACCCCGCCTTCGCCCAGCCGGGCCCCGCCCCACTGCACCCACTGGCCCTCCTTCTCCAGGGTCTCGATCCCCGCGTACAGCGGCATCACCCGGCCCATCTCACGACGGACGTCGATCGACTCGTGGAAGGCGAACAGGTCCGGGCGGTCCGGCTTGAGCGCCCGGCCGATCAGCGCCGGGATCTCCCACTCTGGCTTGGCCTCGCCGATACGCCGGCCGGGGATCTCCGGGGTGAAGCGGATCCGGCGCTCGGTGGAGGTGGAGGTCCCGCCGCCGCGCTGCTCGTAGCGGGTCTGGGCCGGGAGGATCAGCACCTCCCCGTCCTCGGCCTCCGGTTCCACCAGGGCGGAGGTGTTGATCACGATGTCCTGGTGCACCCGCAACCGGATGTTGGCCAGCGATCGCCGCGCCTGGACCGGGTCGGGCAGGGTATCCAGATAGTTGCCGCCCACGGTGAACAGGAAGTCCACCCCGCCTTCGCCGGCGCGATCCAGCAAATGCGCCGCGCGCAGCCCCTTGCGGGCCGGGACCGGGTGGTTCCACAACCCCTCCAGCCGGGCGACGGACTGGGCGGAGATCTCCACCCCGCCGGGCAGCTTTTCCGCGTCCATGCCGCACTCCGCGGTGCCCTGAACTCCGGAGTGGCCGCGGATCGGGATCACCCCGGTCTTCTCCCGGCCGATGTTCCCGCGCGCCAGCGCCAGGTTCACCACCGACTTGACGTTCTCCACCCCGAAGCGGTGCTGGGTCAGGCCCATGCTGTAGACGATCACCGCCCGGTTCGCCGCCTGGTACTGCTGGGCGAAGCGCTCCATGTCCGCGCGCTTCAGGCCGCTCTGCTCCTCCAACTCCTCCCAGCCCAGCGCATCCAGTGACGACTCCAGGGTCTCGAAGCCCCGGGTGTGCGAGGCGATGAAGGCCCGGTCGAAGCCGCCATTGGCCTTCAGCGCCTTGAGCGCCCCGTGGATGAAGGCCATGTCTCCGCCGGCGGCCACCGGGAAGAAGTCGTCACAGAGGTGGGTCCCGAACACCGCGCTGGAGGCCACCGAGGGCACCCAGTACACGTCCAGCGCCGGCTCGCGGAAGGGGTTGATCACCACCACCCGGGTCCCGGCCTTCTTGGCGAAGTGCAGGTACTTCATGGTCACCGGTTGGTTGTTGGCCAGGTCGGTGCCGAACAGCACCACCAGATCGGTGCCGATCAGATCCTTGAGCGAGCAGGTAGGCGCGCCCCAGCCGATGGTCTCCTTGAGCCCATGGGTGGAGGCGGCGTGGCAGAGCCGGGCGCAGCTGTCCAGGTGCGGAGTGCCCGCCACCCGGGCCAGCTTCTGCAGGGTGTAATAGGTCTCGTTGGTGATCCCGCGAGAGGAGGCGAAGAAGCCCATCCGCTCCGGATCGGTCTGCTGTAGCCGCGACGCGATCTTGGCAATCGCCTCCTCCCAGGAGATCCGCAGGAAGCCGGGCTGGCCCTTGCGGTACAGCAACGGATAGGGGACGCGCCCCAGCCGGTGCAGCTGCTCGTTGGTCATCGCCCGCAGCCGGGCCAGGTCTCCCCAGCTGTCCGTGGGCAGCGCGTCCATGGTGTTCAGCCGCAGCAGCTTGAGCCGGGTCAGGCAGAGGTGGACGCCTTCCAGCACGTCGTCGCGCAGCCCCCGGGGCCCCAGCGAACAGCCGTCGCAGACGCCGTGGCGGAGGATCCTCCAGGCGTAGGGGAGCTGCTTGCGGTTGTCCCACAAGATGCCCGCCATCTCGCGGAAGTGGCGCGGCTTGTTCTTGAACAGCACCCCAAACGGGAACCAGCGGGCGATGAACTGCCAGATCTTGGAGAAGCGCTTCGTCACAGGACCCGCTCCGGGCAGGTGTAGAGGTTGAAGCCGCCGCCGCGCACGAAGCCGGCCAGGGTGAGGCCGACCCGGGCCGCCAGATCCACGGCCAGGGTGCTGGGGGCGGAGACGGAGGCGACAATCGGGATGCGGGCCATGGCGGCCTTCTGGATGATCTCGAAGCTGGTGCGGCCGCTGACCACCAGCAGCGCGGGGCCCTTGGTCTCCGAGGCCACCGACCGCCGGAGCTGACCGCGCAGGACCAGGGTACCGATCACCTTGTCCACCGCGTTGTGCCGGCCCACATCTTCGTGGACCGCCAGCAGGATGCCGTCGCGGTCCAGCAGCGCCGCGGCGTGAGAACCGCCGGTGGCGGTGAACGCCGCCTGGGCCTCGCGCAGCCGCTCGGGAGCGGTGGCGATCACCGCGGCGGGAACGGTGAACGCGTGCGGGGGAAGCCGTCCGGCGGCCTTCACCAGATCTTCGATGCTGGTCCGACCGCACACCCCACACGCCGAACTGGTCAGCGTTCCCCGGCGGGAGAGCTGGAGGCGGTCGGGGTCGAACGAAACTCCGGAGGCGGGGGTGAACTCCAGGGTGTTCCCGAAGCCCTCGTCGCCCGGCCGGCCGCAGTGACGGACGCTGCCGATGTCGTCGGAAGACGCGATCACCCCTTCGGCGAACAGAAAGCCGGCGGCCAGCTCGCGATCATTCCCGGGGGTCCGCATGGTGATCGCCACGGTGTCCCCGTGGACGCGGATCTCCAGCGGCTCCTCCACCACCACCGGGTCAAGGTCGCCGGACTGGCGGCCGGGGCCGACCCTCCGCACGGGGCGTTCGGAGAAGGAGGGGCTTTTCACCCTGCGCACCTTACCGCGCGTGTCGCGCAAGTCGTCCGCGTGCGAACGTGGAGGCGTGAAACCCTCGGAGGTCACGCTCGCAATCCTGGCGGGAGGGAAGGCAAGTCGCCTGGGCGGGGTCCCCAAGGGGCTGCTACGGGTGGACGGCGAGTCGCTCCTGGATCGCCAGCTTCGGATGGGGGCGGAGTGCGGCCTTCCCGAGGTGCTGCTGGTGGCCAATGAACCGGGGCCCTACCGCGACTTCCTGGCCGCGGCGCCCTCGGTGCGGGTGGTCGCCGACGCCATCCCTGATCGCGGGGCCCCCGGGGGAGTCCATGCCGCGCTGGTCCACGGCCGCACCCGGTGGGTGCTGGTGCTGGCCGCCGACATGCCCTTCCTCTCCGCGCCGGTGTTGCGGACCCTGCTGGCGGAGGCGGGGAACTCTCCGCTTGCTTGCTTTGAGTCCGGAGGGAGGCTGCAACCCTTTCCCGGGGTCTATGCCGCTGAGTTGGCCGAAACCTGGGCTCGACTGCTGGACGGGCAGCCCTCTTTGAACGTTTTGTTCCGGTCGATGGGAGGAGCGGTCCTCCCAGAGGAGAAACTGCGCCGGGTCGACCCCGACCTGCTCGCGCTGGTGAACGTGAATCGACCAGAAGATCGGGTTCGATGGAAAATCGATTGGCCGATTGGCTGGAAGGATGCTTGGGTCACAGCCGATGACTGACCCAAGGGGCGGCAAGGTGCCGCATCCTTGCTTTGGTAGATCCGCGTCAGTTAGCTTGCGAACCGCCCGCCCATGGCGAAGACCTTCGAAAAAGCCGTCACCGGCTTCAACCACAACATCAAGCACAAGGGGAAGGTCTACCACGTCCAGACAGAGGACTCGGGCCGGAACAACCCCCACATCATCACGCACCTCTTCGTGGGCGGGAACATCCTTGCGTCCAAGAAGACCTCCTACGCCGACATCCTGAACGCGGAGAACCTCTCCGAGGTCGTCCGCGAGCTGATGGAGGAGCAGCACAAGGAGATGCTGCGGAACCTGATCAACGGCGTCTACGACAACATCGACAACGAGGGGGGTGCCAGGCACTACCAACCGGGTCAGTTGGCGACGGACGAGGAGTCCAAGCGCGCGCGCACCGCCGCCGCACTCCCGGTGACCCAGGTGATCCCGCCGCAGCTGCCCCCGGAGGTGTTGGCCGCCCGGGCGCTGAAGGAGGCGCCGAAGATCAACGAGGTCGGCGTGGAGACCCTGTTCGGGGAGGACCTGATCTCCGAAAAGAGCCTGGACGAGGTCATCCTCAGCTACCTCGCCGGCGAAGGCGACCAGTAGCCTTCATTGTCCCTTCCTGCCCGGTTCCTGCCCGCCCCGCTTGATGCTTGCGGGGGCATTGGGTAGATGCCCGGGCCACATGGCGACCGCGAACTCCCCCGCAAGCCCCGCCGAGGTCCGTCGTCTGCAAGAGATTGCAGGCCGGCTTCGGCTCGACATCATCGAGATGCTTCACAAGGCCGGCTCCGGGCATCCGGGCGGCTCGCTCTCGGTGATCGACATCGTGACCGCGCTGTACTTCGCGCGGATGAAGCACGATCCCAAGAACCCGCACTGGGCCGAGCGTGATCGGTTCGTGCTCTCCAAGGGCCACGCGGTCCCCGCGCTGTACGCGGTGATGGCCGAGGCCGGCTACTTCCCCCGGGAAGAGCTGATGAGCCTGCGGGTGTTGGGGTCGCGGCTCCAGGGCCACCCGGTCAACACGGCGCTGCCGGGGATCGAGGCCTGCACCGGGTCGTTGGGCCAGGGGCTGTCGGTGGCGCAGGGGATGGCGCTGGCCTCCCGCCTGGACGGGGACAAGTTCCACGTCTACTGCGTGATCGGCGACGGCGAATCCCAGGAGGGGCAGATCTGGGAGGCGGCCATGAGCGCCGCCAAGTTCAAGCTGGATAACCTCACCGTGTTCCTGGACTACAACCGCGGCCAGATCGACGGCACGGTGGCGGAGGTGATGGAACTGGAGCCGATCGCCGACAAGTGGCGGGCGTTCCGCTGGAACGTGCTGGAGATCAACGGCCACAACTTCGAGGAGATCCTCCAGGCCACCGACCAGGCCCGCGCGACGAAGGGCAAGCCCACCCTGATCATCGCCAACACGGTGAAGGGCAAGGGGGTCAGCTTCATGGAACACCAGATCTCCTGGCACGGCTCGGCGCCCAACAAGGAACAAGCGGACAAGGCGCTGGCGGAGCTGCGCGCCCTCAACGATCTGACCCAGAACGGGAAGGGGTTTTAGCCATGGCGGCCAAGGCAACACGTGACGCGTTTGGCGAGGCGCTGGCCAAGCTGGGCGACAAGTACCCGAACCTGGTGGCGCTGGACGCCGACCTGGCCAAGAGCACCAAGTCGGAGATGTTCGGCAAGAAGTTCCCGGACCGGTTCTTCGAGATGGGGATCGCCGAGGCCAACATGATCGGCACCGCGGCCGGGTTGGCGCTGGCGGGGAAGATCCCGTTCGCCTGCTCCTTTGCGTGCTTCGTCACCGGCCGCTTCGACCAGATCCGGATCTCGGTGGCGTACTCCAACGCCAACGTCCGGCTCGTGGGCAGCCACGCGGGCATCGCCATCGGCGACGACGGGTACTCCCAGCAGGGCCTGGAGGACGTCTCGCTGATGCGGTCGCTGCCGAACATGGCGGTGATCCAGCCGGCGGACGACCTGGAGACCGAAGGGGCGGTGGAGTACCTGTGCCACCACCACGGTCCGGCGTTCCTGCGCACCACCCGGCAGAAGCTGGAGCGGGTGAACAAGGAAGGCTACAAGTTCGAGTTCGGCAAGCTGGTGGAGCTCAAGTCCGGCGGGAAGGACGCGGTGATCTTCGCCACCGGCGGCGAGGTGTACTTCGCGCTCCAGGCCGCCCAGATGCTGGAGAAGGAAGGTCTGAGCGTTGCGGTGGCCAACATCCACACCATCAAGCCGCTGGACGTGGCGGGGATCCTCCGGATGGTGGACGGCACCTCCGCGGTGGTCACCGCCGAGGATCACCAGGTGATCGGCGGGCTGGGCTCGGCGGTGGCCGAGGTCCTTGCCGAGGCGGGCTTCGGCAAGCGCCTGCTGCGGATCGGCCTCAAGGACACCTTCGGTGAGTCCGGCGAGCCGGCCGAGTGCCTCAAGAAGTACAAGCTGGATGCCGAGGGCATCGCCAGCCAGGTCCGCGAGTTCCTGCGGGACTGACGGCGAACGGCGGGGAGCGGCAGGGTCCGCTCCCGACCGCTGGGGGCCGGGCCGCCCCGTCGGACCCGCAAGGTCCGCTCCGACCGCTGAGGGCCGGCTCCGACCGACGAAGTAGGGCTAGGCCGCCTCGCCGCGCCGCCGGGCCAGCTGCCCGCAGGCGGCGCTGATCTCCTGGCCGCGGGGCATCCGGACCAGACAGCGGATCTTGGCGGCGGCCACCCGCTGCTGGACGGCCAGCATCCGCTCTGGGCGTGGCGGGCTCAGCGGGCTGCCCGGGAACGGGTTGTGGGGGATCAGGTTCACCCGCGAGTTGGTTCCCGCAAGCAGCGCCACCATCCGGTCCGCGTCCTCGTCGGTGTCGTTCACCCCGTCGAAGAGCACGTACTCGATGAAGTGGAAGCGCTTGGGGTTGAGCACACGATCCTCGCGCAGCGCGTCCATCAACGCCGCGATCGGGTACTGACGGGTCTGGGGCATCAGCGCCTCGCGCTGGACGTCGGTGGTGGCGTTGAGGGACAGCGCCAGGCTGGCCTTCCCCTCGCGCAAGAACCGCTCCATCCCGGGGAGGATGCCGGACGTAGAGACGGTGATCCGCTCCGCCCGCAGCATCGGCGCCGGGGCCTGGGTGAGCAGCTCCACCGCGTGCAGCACCTGATCCAGGTTGTCCATCGGTTCGCCCATTCCCATGAACACCACGTTGCGCGCGGGGGCGTCGGGCGGGGCGGCGCGGGCGGCGATCAGGTACTGGGTGAGGATCTCCCCCGCGACCAGGTTGCGGTTGAACCCAATCTTGGCGGTGGCGCAGAAGACGCACTTTCGGGAACAGCCGGACTGGCTGGAGACGCAGATCGTGGTCCGCCCCTCGGTGGGGATGGCCACCGTCTCCACCTGGACCCCGTTGAGCCCCAGCAGGAACTTGGTGGTGCCGTCCTCGCTGACGCTCCGCTCCACCACCTCGGCGGTGGGCAGCTGGCAGCGGGTCAGCAGCAGCTGCCAGCGCTCCGCGGAGATCTTTGGGACCGAGCCCTCCGCAGGGGCGGAGTGCATCCAGCGCAGGACCTCCAGGGCGCGGGCCCGGCTGCCCAGCAGGCCTGCCAGCTCGGGGAGGCTCTGGCCGGCGAGCAAAAGGCGGCGTTCTGGGACGGGGGTTTCCACGCTGGTACCTCTATCGCGGGCGGTGGGCGGTTTTCCACCCGAGGACGTTGCCCCTTGGCTGCTTGGCCCGTTAGGCAGTTCGCTCAGCCCAGGAAGGGGGCGATCACCCAGGCGATGTAGAGGGTGATCACGACCACCGCGATCAGATCCATCAGCCCCCCGATCTTCATCATCGTCCGCAGCCGGATATAGCCGCTGCCAAAGACGATCGCGTTGGGAGGGGTGCCTGCGGGCAGGGCGAAGTCACAGGAGGCGGCGATGGTGCTGCCGAACAACACTGGCAGCGACCGGGGCAGCACGTTGAGCATCACGTTGATGGTGGCGGTGTTGCTGGCCACCGCCGAGAGCCCCACCGAGGCGGCGGCGGCCAGGCCGATCTGGGCGAACTGCGACAGCTGGGAGAGGCTGGCCAGCTGCAGCGCCATCCACTCCGCCAGCCCGCTGCCGGAGATCCCCTCCGCCATCGCGAAGCTGCCGCCCATCAGCAGCAGGGTGCCCCAGGGCAGCCGGCGGATCGCCTTGAGGTTCACCGCCCCCAGCAGGGCGATCACCAGGGCCGCCAGCAGGGCGATCCCCGCCTCGTAGTGCTTTCCCGCCAGCTTGAACCCCAGCAGCGAGGACAGCGACTGGCTGGTGGCGCCGCGCAGCGGGTCGGCCAGGATCCACGCCAGCGCGGTCGCCGCGAACACCACCGCCACCTGGCGCTCCCTGCCGGCCAGGGGGCCCATCTCGGTCAGCTCGCGGTCCAGCACCTCGCGCCCCTGGGGGTGCGCCAGTCGGTCCCGCTTGCCCAGCTGCCACAGCACCCACCAGGCCACGGGCAGCATCAAGGCCACAAATGGCATGCTCAGGGCGGCGTACCTGAGGAAGCTGATCTCCATCCCCAGCTCCTGGGAGAGGAAGCCCAGGAACACCGAGTTGGTGGGGCTGCCGATCTTGGTCCCGATCCCGCCCAGGTTCGCCCCAAAGGCGATGGACAGCATCACCGCGGCGCCGAAGTTCGGCAGCCGGGTGCCGCCCTCCGCGTGCTCCAGCTGGGCGATCAGCGCCATCCCGATCGGCAGCATCATCACCGCGGTGGCGGTGTTGGAGATCCACATCGAGATCGCCGCGGTGGAGACCAGCACCCCGAACAGCAGCCGCCTGGGGGTGGTGCCCACCGCGCGCATGATGTGCAGGGCGATCCGCCGGTGCAGCCCCCACTGCTCCATGGCGGTGCCCACCACCATCCCGCCGAAGAACATGAAGATGTACGCGTCCAGGTAGGGCGCGGCCGAACGCACGACCGACTGTGGAAGCGGGGCGCCAAAGACGTTCAGGAACGGGAACAGCAGCAGGGGCAGGCACGCGGTCCAGCCCATCGGCAGCGCGTCGGTGAACCACCACACGGCCATCAGGAAGGAGACCGCCGCCGCCAGCGCGGGGCGATCCCCAAAGCCCTCGATCCGGTGGAGAGGGGAGGGGAGGAGGGCGATCGCCGCGGCCAGGACCAGCCCTACCACCAGCGGCACCGGACGGACCTTGGACCGCCAGCCGTCCCTCAGCTCTGGTTCTGCTCCGCCCGTGGGGTGCTCCTTTTCGCGGGGCGTTCTAGCAGGGTCCTTGGCGTTGCGAGGGAGCCCCTCCGGCCTGGACTAGAGGTCCAGCAGGTCCAACGGGATCCGCTGGATGTGTTCCCGGGGCTTGAAGGGCGGGTTCAGCTTGTCGCGGTACTTGTGCGAGCCGCTCTCGTAGGTCACCCAGACCTCGCCGTCGATGACGTTCAGGCCCTGGGCGTAGGGGTCGATCAGCCCGTTGCTGATCTCCCTCCGGTCGGCCAGGTCTGCCTGGAAGGTGTCGGTGCCCGGATGGATCGGCTGGTAGACCAGCTTCCGGTCCCCGGTGGTGAACAGCAGCGCGCCGTCGACCACGGTCATCCCCTGGGCGCGGTCGGGCGCGCGGATCGGCCCCTGCCGGGAGTCCTCGATCAGTGCGCCGGTCTTCTCGTCCAGTTGGTAGCGCCAGACGGCGCCCACCTTGCCGTCGCCGTCCTTGCTGTAGGCCCCGATGTACGCGAAGCCGTCCTTCACGGTCATGAAGCTTCCGGCGGAGACCAGATCGATCCCGGTCGCCGGATCCTTGAGCTGATCCGGGTTGGGCACCGCCATCACCTGGAAGGCCTGGACCGGGGCGCCCTGCTGCTCCGCGTTCTCGATGTCTTCCCGGCGGTAGACGAAGATGTTCCGGGTGTCAGAGACGTAGACGAACTCGCCGTCGGTGGAGACGCCTCCGCCGTGGCTGGGCGCGGGGCCCTCGGGGCCAAGGCCGCCCAGCCGGGCCTGGTGGGTCTCCTTGCCGGAGTTCTTGTCCTGCACAGAGAGGAGCACGCCGCTGTCGTCGTAGTAGGTGGTGAGCACCTCCTGGCGCTTGGCGTCGTAGCCCTGCCCCTGCGGGGTCCAGCCGGCGTCCAGGTGGAGCAGGCGGGGACCTACCGCGGAGGCCTCCGAGGGGCCGCGGCCCAGCAGCGCGGAGAGCCCCGCGGAGAGCACCTTCCCCAGCCCGCTGAGGTTCACCGGCCCGGACCGCTTGGCCGCCTCCAGGGTGTCCCGGAGAAAGGGCGTCGCGACGGAGAGGGGCGCGCCCGAGGGGGCCGCCGCGGCCTCGGTGGGCGCGTTCTGGACCGGGGTGACTGGGCGGCGGAGAGCAGGATCGATCACGGGCACGTCTCCCTTTGGATGGGCCGCCGACTGGGCGGGCCCACACATTGGATGGGAAGGTTTCCGACGATACGCGACCCACGCCCGGACGGTCACCCGGCGGACGCTCTTTTCCCCGGGCGGTCGCACCGGGAGCGCGGCGCTTCCCGGCAGCCGGGGGCTACTCCTTGACCGCCGCCTCCACCGGAGCCACGGCCGCCTCCTGCGCCCGGCGCTGGTTCTCCTCCTTGCAGAAGGCCAGCCGCTGCTGCAGCAACTCCAGCGGGAGTCCCACCTCCAGCCCGAAGGTGCCATCGCCGCGCGGGCGGACCCGGGCCAGATCCAGGAACTCGGTCAGCTCGGTCTCGTTCTCCAGCTGGGACTTGATCCGGGCGGTGGCCAGCAGGCCCCCCAGGGACTTGCCCAGATCCTCCACCTGGGAGGCGTCCTCGCCCTTCACGTTGGCCACGATCCCCACGTCGCGGGAGGCGTCCACGTGCAGTTCCACCTGCTGTGCCGCGTCGCGGAAGCGGGTGGCCAGCTCGGCCTGCTCCTGGGGGAAGAGCTTGGCCAGATCCTCCGCGTCCAGCACGCCGTAGATCTCTCCGTAGGTCTGGTCCTCGTTGAGGATCGGGGTGCTCTCGGCGCGACCCTCCAGCCGATCCACCGCGGCGCGGGCCTGGTCCTCGTCCTGGGCGAACATCATCATCTGGCTTCCCCAGCTGACCAGGTACCCCGCCGGGCTGCCGCCATCCCCGCTGACCGGCAGCTGGTACACGGTGCCCTGTTCGCCGTAGCGGGAGGAGGTGACCTTGTCCCCCAGCGCTTCCTGCCAACGCGCATTCTCGAAGTGGCCGGACATCACCACCCCGTGCTCGGTCATCGCCACCCGGTCCAGGTCCTGCAGGATGTCCACCCCGGCGCGCTCCTTGAGCTCGGTGATCGGGTTCTTGCGGCCGCGGGACATCAGGCACTCCAACAGCAGCTCGCCGATGGGGGAGTTGCGCAGGGCGTTGGCCTCCACCACCACCGCGGACCTGGCGCCCGACGCAAGCGCCGCCAGCACCGGATCGCGGGGCCGGGCCGGTCGGGCAGGCTGCTCCTCGCCCTCCACCTCCGGAGGGCTCACCGCCAGGGTGCGCCGCTCGCGCATCCGCTGGGTGTGCTTGTCGTCGAACTGCCGGGGGAAGGTGACCGCCACCTCCTCCTTCTCCGGCTGCGGCTCCTCGGCGTACAGCATCAGGGCGGTGGCGGCGGCGATCAGCAGGAGGGCGGCAATCAGCCAACGGCGTTGCTTCATGATCAGAAGTCCTTCTGCTCGAACCGGTACACGCCCAAAGCCAGCACGCCCATCCCGAACACCACCATCCCCAGCAGCAGGCTGGTGAGCGAACGCAACTGCAGCGGGGTGGAGGCCGCAAGATCCGCCGCCGCCGTGGCCAGCGCCGAGATGCGGGGGATGACCAGGGTGTAGGCGGAGAAGACGCTGCGGCCCACGCCGGGCTCGAACATCGGGATCAGCGCGTGGCGGTTGCCGGCGAAGATCCCGGAGATGAAGATCGCAAAGCCCACCGCCGCGGAGACCGCGGCGCTGCGGGCGAAGAGGGCGGCGGTGAGCATGGCCGCGTAGACCGCACAGAAGTTCACCGCGGCCAGCAGGGCGGCCAGGATCAACCCCCAGCTCCACAGGTTGGCCTTCACCCCCAGGATCAGGGTCAGGCCCACCGCCCCGTAGAGCGACGCCATCAGCGACAGCGCCATCACCCCCAGGAAGGTCCCCAAGAGCAGCTCCCACCGGCGGACCGGCTGGGCCAGCAGGTGTTCGATCCGTCCGGGCGAGAGCAGGCTGGGCGCGAAGTCCGCCGTGGCCACGATCCCGAACACCAGCCCGACGTAGAAGATGGCGTAGGCCGAGGCCTGCAGCAGCGGACGCAGGGCCACGTCCACCGCCCGGATGTCGCCGCGCATCATCTTGCCGAACAGCCGGCTGGCGGCCAGCGCCCCGTCCACCACCTCCAGCTTGAGCGAGAAGCCGAGGGTGACCAGCACCAGGGTGATCGCCACCGCCAGCCCCAGGAACCACTTGCGGCTCCGGGCCTCCCGCAGGAGATCCGCCGCCACCGCCAGGGTGGTCCTCACGCTGCCTCCCGGCGCTGCCCGGTCTTCACCGCGTCCGCCAACACATCCTCCAGATCGCGGCTGTCCTGCTCCAGGCCCACCAGCAGGGCTCCTGCCCTTCGGGCCCCATCCAGCAGCGCGTTGAGCGCATCCGGGGTGGCCGCCTCGCAGGTCCAGCCCCGGACCGCGGGTTCGAAGCCCAGCGCGCGCAGGGCCGGCTCCTCGGCGCCGGGGGCAAAGCTCACCGCCCAGCGGGTGGTGGTCCGGCACAGCGTCTCCAGCTTGCCCTCCTGTACCAGGCGTCCATGGGCCAGGATCCCCACCCGCTCGCAGACCCGTTCGGTCTCGGCCAGCAGGTGGGAGTTGAGGAACAAGGTGGCGCCGCGGGCCAACTCCTCGGTCAGCAGCCGGCGCACCTCCACCCGGCCCAAAGGATCGATCCCGTCGGTGGGCTCATCCAGGATCAGCAAATCCGGCTTCCCCAACAGCGCCGCGGCCAGCCCCAGCCGCTGACGCATCCCCTTGGAGAAGCCGCCGATCTTGCGGTCCACCGCGTCGGAGAGGCCCACCCGCTCCACCAGGGAGAGCAGCTCTGTTCGGGGCAACGCCAACTGCTTGAGTCGGGAGATGCTGGCCAGGAACTCCACCGGCTTCCAGGCGTGGGGGAGGTGCAGCCGTTCGGGCAGGTACCCGATGCGGCGGCGGACCTCCAACTCCTCCGGGGGCGACCCCAGCAGCCGGACCGTCCCCTGGTCCGGGCGGACCACCCCCAGCAGGATCTTGATGAAGGTGGTCTTCCCGGCGCCGTTGGGGCCGATCAGTCCAAAGGCGGTCCCCTGCTCCACGCGCAGGTCCAGCCCGTCCAGGGCGCGTTGGCCGCTCGTGCGGAAGGGGCCCCGGTAGGTCTTGGCGAGGCCCTGGGCCTCAATGGCGAGCACGCCCACGGTACGTTGGGACCCCAGAACCTATTTCGCGGTTCCGGACGCCGGCCGGACGGTGCCCGGGCTGGATCCCTTGGCGGCGGTGGCCTTCACGTCGGAGGGCTTGGGGTCGATCACCGGCATCAGCAGGATCTCGATCCGCCGGTTGCGGGCCCGCCCCGCGTGGTCGCGGTTGGAGGACACCGGCTGGAACTGGCCGTAGCCTGCCGCCGCCAACCGCCGGGAGGGGACCTTGCCCTTCTCGGAGAGGTGCCGGACCACGTTCACCGCGCGGGCCGCGGAGAGCTCCCAGTTGCTGGGGAAGGTGTCGCGCAGGTCCTTGACGATCGGGCTGTCGTCGGTGTGCCCGGAGACCTGGATCAGCTTGTTCTCCACCCCGGCGATCGCCGAGCCCAGCCGGGAGAGGACCTCCTTGCCCTTCTCGCTGATCTCCGCCTTGCCGGAGTCGAAGAGGATCTTGTCGATCAGATCCACCTGGATCCGCTCCCCGGTCTGGGTGAGCTGGATGTCGCCGCTCTGGATCTCCGCGGTCAGCTTCTCGTTGAGGCTGTCATAGGTCAGCTTGAGCTTGGCCAGCTCTTGCTCCTTGGCGGCCAGGTCCGCGGCCAGCGCGCTCTTCTCGGCCTGCAGCGCGGTCAAGGCGCCCTCGCTGCCGGCCAGCTTCGCCTCCAGCTCGCGCAGCTTGCCCACCGCGTCTTCGCTGGCGGAGAGCGCGGTGGCGTTCTGGGTCCGTTCGTCCTGGAGCAGCCCGTAGCCGAAGTACACCGCGGCGGCGGCCAGCCCGAGGGTGAGGAAGAACAACACCCACGGCAGGCCACTGGACCGCTGGGTCCGCACTTCCTGGCTGGATTCGGTCGAGTCCATTCTTCAGTTCTCCTGTTCGAGGCTTCGCAGCGGCGCATCTTACGGAAGTTCGTCAATCCCGCAGCTTGTGTGGTTGCCCTGCCACCAGGCATCGCGGTCCAAGATTCGGAGCCGCCGCCGAGATGGGCCAAGATGCCTCCCAGACATGATCCAGATGTTCCACGTCTACAAGGCCTATCCCGGCGACCCGCCGTCCTTGTCGGACATCAACCTGCACGTGCGGAAGGGTGAGTTCGTGTTCCTCACCGGCCCCTCCGGCGCCGGCAAGACCACGCTGATGAAGCTGATCTTCTGCGCGGAGAAGGCCACCAAGGGGCAGATCCTGGTGGGGGGCCGGAACATTGCCCGCATCCGCGAGTCGGCTGTTCCCTACCTGCGCCGGAACATCGGGGTGGTGTTCCAGGACTTCAAGCTGCTGCCCAGCCGGACGGTGGCGGAGAACGTGGCCTTCACCCTGGACGTGCTGGGGGTCCCCCGGGCCGAGTGCCGGGAGCGGGTGATGCGGATGCTCAAGCTGGTGGGGCTGCAGCACAAGGCGGACTCCTCGCCGATGCGGCTCTCCGGCGGTGAACAGCAGCGGGTGGTGATCGCCCGGGCGCTGGTCAACGACCCCACCATCCTGCTGGCCGACGAGCCCACCGGGAACCTGGACCCGGCGCTGACGGTGGAGATCATGGATCTGCTCTGCGACGTGAACGTACGGGGGACCACGGTGCTGGTGGCCACCCACGACACCTCGCTGCTCTCCCGCTACCAGAAGCGGACCCTGCGACTGGAGGCGGGGCAGGTGGTGGCGGACGAGGACGGCCTCAAGGCGGCGCGGCGGGTCTCGGGCGGATGAGCGGGATCGCCAAGACGGGCTACTTCTGGCGCTCGGCGGCCCAGGGGCTGCGCCACGCGCCGTTCGTGCACTTCATCGCCGTGCTGACCATTGCCATCGCGCTGTTCAGCGCCGGGCTGGTGCGCACCGCCACCCGGCTGGTGGATGACCTGGTGGCCACCCTGGGCGGGCAGGTGCGGGTCACCGTCTACCTGACCGAGACCGCATCCCCGGAGGAGCTGGAGGCGGTGCGCAGCTTCGCCGCCACCCGCTCCGGGGGAACCGCGCGAACCGTCTCTCCCCAGGAGGCGCTGGAGCGGCTGCGCAGCGAACTGGGGGAGGTGGGGGACGCGCTGGGGGCGCTGCCAGCGAACCCGCTGCCGGCCTCGGTGGAATTGGAGGTCCCGGCGGCCAACCGCGGCGCGGAGCAGCTGCGCACCCTCTCTGACGCGCTGCGGGCGATGCCCTCGGTGAACGCGGTGGACTACGGCGAGGAGGCGGTGGAGCGGCTGTCGGCGATCGCCCGGGCGCTGCGCTACGGCGGACTGGCCGCCTGGCTGATCGTGGCCCTGGCCACGGTGGTGATCGTCTCCGCCACCCTGCAGCTGGCGATCTACGCCCGCCGGGAGGAGATCGAGATCCAGAAGCTGGTGGGCGCCACCGACCGCTTCGTCAAGGCGCCCTTCCTGCTGGAGGGGCTGCTGCAGGGGGTGTTGGGCGCGGCGGTGGCCCTGGGCGGACTGGCGGCGTTCGCGCTGCTGGTGGGGCCGCGGCTGGCGCAGCTGTTCGCCTTCCTGGTCGGGCCGTCCGAGCCCAGCTTCGTCACCGGCCAGCTGGTGCTGGAGACGCTGGCCGCAGGCGCCGGGCTGGGTCTGGCGGGCAGCTTCGTGGCGGTGGGTCGTTTCTTGAGGGTGTGATGACGCTGCGCAAAGGCCTCCTCCTGCTGGCGGCGCTGCTCGCCTCTCCCGCCTGGGCCCAGGCCGCGGTGAAGGAGGAGCGCAGCGAGCTGCGGGAGAAGCTGGAGCGTCAGCGGGCCGCGCAGGGGATGCTCTCCTCGCAGAAGGGCAGCCTGCTGGAGCTGCTGGAACGCGCCAGCCGGGTGGCCCGCGCCCAGACCGAGCGGGCCGCGCAGGTGGAGCGGGAGATGCGCACCGTGCGCCGGCGGGTGGAGCTGCTGGAGCGGCAGGAGAAGGTGGCCAAGGGGGCGCTGGAGTTCCAGGTGGCGCGGCTGGGGCCGCGGCTGGCGGCGATGTACCGGCTGACCCGCACCCGGGCACTGGACGCGTTGCTCTCCGCGGAGGACTTCTCGGCGCTGGTGTGGCGGTCCCGGGCGCTGCGGCAGGTGGTGGAGAACGATCTGTTGTTGCTGGCCAAGGTGCAGCGGGCGGCCCGCTTCCACGGCCGGGTCCAGGCCCAGCTGGTCTCCATCCGGGGGGCGCTGGCGGTGCGGCTGGAGGCGGCCAAGCGGGAGGCCCAGCGCGCAGCCGAGCGGCGGATGGACTTCTCGGAGCTGTTGGAGCTGGTGAAGGCCGAGCAGGTCCAGGCGGGCCGGGTGGTGCGGGAGCTGGAGCAGGCGGAGCGCGACCTGACCGCGCTGATTGAGGACATGGAGGCGCCCCCGGCCTCGTCCGGCTTCGGGGCGCTCAAGGGCCGGCTGCCGCTGCCCACCGCGGGCCGGGTGGAGGTGGGCTTTGGCAAGGTGGTGAACCCGAAGTTCAACACGGTGACCGTGCAGAAGGGGCTGGACATCCGGGCCCCGCTGGGCACCCCGGTGCTGGCGGTAGCGGAGGGCAAGGTCGCCTTCTCCCGCTGGCTGCGCGGCTACGGCAATCTGATGGTGCTGGACCACGGGGACGGGTACCACACCGTGCTGGCCCACCTGGCCGGGCTGGAGCGGGAAATCGGCGAGGTGGTCCAGGCCGGGGAGGTGGTGGGCCAGGTGGGAGACTCCGGCTCGCTCAAGGGCGCGTACCTGTACTTCGAGATCCGGCAAAAGGGCGTCCCCACCGATCCCTCGGTGTGGCTGGCCCCAAAGTAGGCGGGACCTTCGACTCCTGCTGATAGGTTCGGCCCGTGGATCTCCTGGCCGGAGTACAGAAGACGCTTCGTCACACGCTCATCGCCCGCGGGGTCCGTTCGCACACCGCGCGGCTCCTGGGCCAGTCCATCCACTACTACGAGCTGGAGGGGGAGGGACGGGGGCCGCCGATCGTGCTGGTGCACGGGCTGGCCGGCTCGGCCAACGGCTTCTACAAGCTGTTCTTCGGCCTCTCCAAACGCTTCTCCCGGCTCTACGCCATGGACCTGCCCGGGCACGGCTTCTCTCCGCTCCCAGACGGCGGGCCCAACCCGGTGGGGCGGCAGGTGGAGCTGCTGACCGAGTTCCTGCGGCAGAAGGTCACCCAGCCCTGTCTGTTGGTGGGAACCTCGCTGGGCGGGGCGATGAGCATCACCCTGGCCGCCCAACTGCCGGAGCGGATCCTGGCGCTGCTGCTGATCGCGCCGGCCGGCGCGCAGTTCCCCGACGGGCACCTGAAGGATCTGGAGCAGGCGATGGCGGTGAGCACGGTGGCCGACGCGCGGGCGCTGACCAAGCGGCTGTTCCACAAGGCGCCGTTGGGGATGCTGTTGTTCGCCTCCCAGCTGAGGAGCATGTACTCCATCCCCCCGGTGAAGGCCGCCTTCGCCGACGCCAGGGAGCTGAGCGCGGTCTCCCCCCAGGTGCTCTCCGGCCTCCGGATGCCGGTGCGGGTGCTGTGGGGGGGCAGCGAGAAGATCCTCCCCAACCAGAGCGTGGAGTACTTCCGCGCGCATCTGCCGGCGGGGTCGGAGGTGAAGGTGATCCCCGGCTTTGGCCACGTGCCGCAGATGGAGAAGCCCCAAGAGCTGCTGGAGGAGATCCTGGCCTTCGCCGATCACTGCCGGCTGTAGGCGGACGGGGTACATCTGGGCAAGGTGCGGTGGCGCCGCGTGGCCCTTACACTCCGGAGCGTGCGCACTCACCGCTCCCTGCGTCGGTGGCTGGTCCTCCCGGCCGCATGTCTGGTCTTCGCCTCCGCCGCGCTGGGCGCAGAGGAGGATGAGGCCACCTACAAGCAGCTGGAGCTGTTCGCGCGGGTGCTCTCCTACGTGGAGAACAACTACGTGGAGCGCGTGGACCAGCAGCAGCTGGTGTACGGGGCGATCAAGGGGATGCTGGACACCCTGGATCCGCACACCGTGTTCATGCCCCCGGAGGTCTTCAAGGAGATGAAGATCGACACCTCCGGCGAATTCGGCGGCCTGGGGATCGAGGTGGCCAAGAAGGACGAGGTGCTGACCGTGGTCTCCCCGGTGGACGACACCCCGGCGGCGCGCGCGGGAATCCGCCCCGGAGATCAGATCCTCCAGATCGACCAGGCGCCCACCCGGCAGATGGAGCTGGCGGAGGCGATCCAGAAGATGCGCGGCCCGGCGGGGAAGAAGGTCCTGCTGACCATCATGCGCCCCGGCTTCCAGGCCCCGCGGGAGATCGCCATCATCCGCGACCACATCCGGATCGTCTCGGTGGAGGGGGCGCTCTACGACGGGATCGGGCACGTGAAGGTGAAGAACTTCCAGGAGCGCACCGACCTGTATCTGAAGAAGGAGCTGGACCGGCTGCGGACCCAGAACGGGGGCCAGGAGCTGCGGGGGCTGGTGCTGGATTTGCGCAACAACCCCGGCGGGCTGCTGGACCAGGCGGTGGCGATCAGCGACCGCTTCCTGCCCGGGAACCTCACCGTGGTCACCACCCAGGGGCGAGCTGGCCGGAACACCACCGAGGAGAAGAGTCGCGATCGTGACACCGAGCGCAGCTACCCGGTGGTGGTGCTGGTCAACGCCGGCAGTGCGTCCGCCTCCGAGATCGTGGCCGGGGCGCTGCAGGACCACAGCCGGGCGGTGCTGATGGGAACCCCCACCTTCGGCAAGGGATCGGTGCAGACCCTGATCGAGTTGGAAGACGGGTCGGGGCTGAAGCTGACCATCGCCAGGTACTACACCCCCAAGGGCCGCTCGATTCAGGAGCGCGGCATCACCCCGGACTTCGTGGTCGGGGAGGGGCCGGAGAAGGTGGAGAGCGGCCAGCAGATGCGGGAGAAGGATCTGGCCCACCACTTCAAGGCGGAGGGCGAGGCCGAGCGGGAAGGTGCGCTGCAGCAGAACCTCCCCGCTAACCTCAAGCCCTGGACCGGCAGCGCGGCGGTGAAGGATCACCAGCTGAAGGTCGCGCTGGAGTACCTGCACGGCAGCACCCCCCAGGTGGCCCGGGCGCGCGCTTCCGCCAGCCCTCCGTAGGCCGCGTCCCTCCCGCCGCACCGCGCGTCCCCACTGCCACGCGGGGGGGACCATTCCCTCTGGGCACCCGCCCGGCACGCCCCATGCTCTGGACCTGACTCCGAGGAGGAGTCGCCATATGTCCAGCAAGCGGGTGGCAGTGCTGATGGGTGGGTGGGGGGAGGAGCAGGAGATCTCGAACAAGACCGGTGAGGCGGTGGTCCGGGCGCTGGAGTCCCGCGGCCACCGGGTGACCCGGGTGATGGCCGGCCCGGGGCTGGACGTGGCGCTGCGCGGCGCGGAGGTGGAGGTCGCCTTCTTGGCGCTGCACGGACGGATGGGAGAGGACGGCAGGGTGCAGGGGCTGCTGGAGGTGATGGGGCTGCCCTACACCGGCTCCGGGGTGCTGGCCTCGGCGCTGGCGATGAACAAGCCCTTCGCCAAGCGGCTGTTCCGCCACCACAACCTGCCAATTGCCCAAGGCTACGCGCTGCGCGCCGAGTCCCTGGCGCGGCTGGACGCGCTGCACGGCGACCTGGGCTTCCCGGTGATGGTCAAGCCGTCGTGCGGCGGGTCTTCGGTGGGCCTGGCCCAGGTGGAGGACCGGGCCCAGCTGGCCCCGGCGGTGGCCGAGGCCTGCCGCTTCGGGGGCGAGGCGCTGGTGGAGCGCTTCGTCCGCGGACGAGAAGTCACGGTGGGGATCCTGGGCGACCAGGTGCTGGGCTCCTGCGAGATCGCCCACGGAGGCAGGGTGTTCGACTACCGCAGCAAGTACGGGGGAGGCAGCCGCTACTTCCTTCCGCCAAGGCTGGGCCAGGCCCGCATCTCGGCGCTGGAGTCGCTGGGGCTGGCCGCGCACCGCGCCCTGGGTTGCCGCGGCTACAGCCGGGTGGACCTGCTGGCCGCCGAGGCGGGCGAGGATGTGCTGCTGGAGGTGAACACCCTGCCCGGGATGACCCAGCACAGCCTGCTGCCCAAGATTGCCCGAAAGGCCGGGTTCTCCTTCGAGGACCTGTGCGAGCGGATCCTACTCACAGCGTGTCTCGACGCGGGACGCCAAGATGACGCGCTGTTCCAGCTCGCTGCGTGATGGGAGGGGCTAAGTCCACGTAATCATTTGACACCGGTGTGACCCCTCCCTATTGTGCGCCGCCAAATTCTCCCGCTGTGGGGCAACCCATTGATTTCATGGCGGAAGAGACGTCATGGGGACCACGGACCTCGGTTGGGCGTCACCGAGGGAGGGGCTCACGCACAGATGACCATCGTCGAGATTCTTTTTCTGGCCGTCTACTTCGGCGTCCTGTGCATTCTTTCGGTCTACGGATCCCACCGGTATCGGATGGCGTTCCTGTACTACCGGCACAAGTTCAAGCTGCCCACGCCGAACGGTCTCCTGGAGCGCATGCCCCGGGTCACCGTCCAGCTGCCGATCTTCAATGAGATGTACGTGACCGAGCGGCTGATCGAGTCGGTCTGCAAGATCGACTACCCGCGCGATCTGTTGGAGATCCAGGTCCTGGACGACTCCACCGACGAGACCTGCGCCATCGCCAAGGCGGTGGTGGAGCGGATGCGTCGGCAGGGCCACGACGTGGTCTACATCCACCGGCAGAACCGCCAGGGCTTCAAGGCGGGGGCGCTGGAGAACGGGCTGAAGCTGGCCAAGGGCGAGTACGTGGCGGTGTTCGACGCCGACTTCGTCCCCACCCCGGACTTCCTCAAGCGGACGGTGCCGTTCTTCGCCGACGCCAAGGTGGGAATGGTGCAGGTGCGCTGGGGCCACCTGAACCGTGACTTCTCCATCCTCACCCAGGCGCAGTCGATCTTCCTCGATGGGCACTTCATCATCGAGCACACCGCGCGCCACCGGTCGGGCTGCTTCTTCAACTTCAATGGCACCGCCGGCATCTGGCGGCGGACCACCATCTCCGACGCCGGGGGCTGGCAGCACGACACCCTCACCGAGGATCTGGACCTCTCGTACCGGGCGCAGACCCGCGGCTGGAAGTTCATCTTCCTGCCCGAGGTGATCACCCCCGCCGAGGTCCCGGTGGACATGAACGCCTTCAAGAGCCAGCAGCACCGCTGGGCGAAGGGGTCGGTCCAGACCGCCAAGAAGATCCTGCCCTTCATCCTCAGGAGCGATCTGCCCCGCGCGGTGAAGCGGGAGGCGTTCTTCCACCTCACCAACAACCTGGCCTACCTGCTGATGGTGGTCATCTCGTTGCTGATGCCGCTGTCGATGGCGGTCCGCTACACCCACGGCCTGTACGGGACGCTGTTCCTGGACCTGCCCTTCTTCCTGGCGGCCACCGCCTCGGTCTGCTTCTTCTACGTGGCGGCGCAGCGCGAGGGCGGCGAGACCTGGTGGGGCAGGGTCAAGTACCTGCCCTTCATCATGAGCCTGGGGATCGGCCTGTCGATCAACAACGCCCGCGCGGTGCTGGAGGCCCTGCTGGGCATCCAGTCCGGCTTCACCCGCACCCCCAAGACCGGCGCCGAGGGCAAGGGCGTCAAGGTGGAGGTGAAGAAGGCCTACCGCGGGAAGCGGAACTGGATGCCGGCGATCGAGCTGTCCTTCGGCGTCTACTTCACTGGCGCGCTGGTGTACGCGGTCTCCAAGGGCATCTGGACCTCGATCCCCTTCCTGCTGCTGTTCCAGGTGGGCTTCCTGTACGTGGGCCTGATGAGCCTGTTCCAGGGCAAGGCGAAGTCCGCCGCCCCCCAGGCGGTGGAGCCCGTCTCCGAAGAGCAGCTGGGCCGGGCGGCCTAGCTGGACTTGCAGGCCCCCCCGGTGCATGGATTGATCTCCCGCACCGTGGTCCGTTGGAGCCTGCTTCTCATCCTGGGGTTGAGCGTGGCCGCGCACGCGGGCGAAGCGTCCTTCGAAGGACGCGCTGGACCGCTCTCGCCGCAGCTGCGCGCCGAGATGACCGGCGTCTCCTGGCGCCCGGGTTGCCCGGTGGCGTTGGACCAGCTGGTCCTGCTGCGGCTGTCCCATTGGGGCTTCGACGGCAAGGTCCACCCCGGGGAGCTGGTGGTCCACCAGCGGGTCGCCCAGGAGCTGGTGGCGCTGTTCCGGGTCCTGTTCGAGGCCAGGTTTCCAATCGAACGGATGCAGCGGATTGAGGCCTACGGCGGCGACGATGACCGGTCGATGGCCGCCAACAACACCTCTGCCTTCAACTGCCGTGCGGTGGAGGGAACCCAGGTCTTCTCCCGCCACGCCTACGGGATGGCCATTGACCTCAACCCGCTGCTCAACCCCTACGTCCGCGATCAGGACGTGCGGCCTCCCGCGGGACGAGCGCACCTGCACCGGCGCCTGGCCGTCCCCGGATTGATCCGCGCGGGTGATCGGGTGCACCAGGCCTTCCTACAGCGGGGGTGGAGGTGGGGCGGCTCCTGGCGGACGCTGAGGGACTACCAGCACTTCGAGAAACGGGGCTAACCTGACCCGGTGATGGCGCTCCGAACCCTGCTCACCAGCCTCCTGGTCGCTGCGCTGACGGTCCCGGCAGCGGCCGCCGCCCAGGACGAATTCGAAGACGATCTGCTGGCGCCGCTGACCCCGGGCGAGACCCGGACCGCGCCCCGTCCCAAGAAGAAGAAGCCGGTCCCGGCCCCCAAATCGGACCTGCCGATCGACGAGCTGGTCTCCCCGCTCCAGGAGCCCACCGAGCTGGTGGTGTCGCTGGCCGAGCCGCTGCAGGGCGCCCGGCTGTTCATCGACGGCCAGGAGGTGGGGGTGGTCAACGGGAGGGGAATCGAGGTCACCCCGGGAGAACACCGCCTCCAGGTCAAGCGGCTGGGGTTCAACGACTTCCAGGGGATCGTCAGCGTGCCGGATGGCGGACGGGAGACGGTCACCGTGTCCCTGTTCCCCCACAGCGGAGTGCTGGCGGTCCAACCCAATGTCCCGGCCGCGGAGGTCTTCGTGGACGGCAAGCGGGTCGGCAGCTCCCCGATCAAGGATCTGCTCCTCAAGCCGGGCTCGTATGAGATCCGGGTCACCAAGGCCGGCTACTCGGTGGAACTCTCCCGGCTCAATGTCCGCGCGGGCCGGGACTACAACCTCACCCCGCAGCTGAGCCCGGTGCTGGCGCCGGATCGTCCGGAGCGGCCGCGGCCGGTGGCCTCGGTGAATCCGGACGCCACCGTGGTGCCTCCTTCCGCGCAGCTGACCCAGAACACCACCCCCTGGTACGGCCAGTGGTACGTGTGGGCCGGGGCGGCGGTGGTGGCGGCGGCGGTGGGAGGTGGCACCTACGCCGCGGTCTCCAGCCAGCCCTCGGCGCTGACCCCGGAGGACGTCTGTGGTCGCACCTGCGACGCGGTCCTCAATGGGGTCCGGGCCTCCCGCCGGACGGTGATGTTCGCTCCCAAGCTGGCCTTCTAGGGCTCCGGGTGGCCAGCGTGCGCACCTGCTGCCTGCTCCTGCTGGGTCTGTGGTGGGCGGTCCCGGCGCGGGGTGCCGCTCCCCCAGAGGTGCAGCTGTCCTTGATGCACCTGAGGGAGGGGGAGCGGGAGCGCGCCACCGAGGCGTTGGGCCCGCTGGAGCGGCTTCCCCTGTACCTAGCGGAGCTGGAGCTGGATCCAGAAGGGCGCACCGTGCAGGGCCGGGTCCGGTTGCGGCTGTTCGCCGGAGCAAGCGGGCTGACCGAGGTCCTCCTGCGCGCCACTCCCAACGCCGCTTCCGCCCGGGCGCTGAGAATCCACGAGGTCCAGGTCAACGGCCAGCCGGCCAAGGTGGAGCAGCCCGAGCCGACCTTGTTCCGGGTGGCGCCCGCCCAGCCGGTCCCCGCCGGGGAGGAGGTCACGGTCAGCTTCGAACTGGAGGCCCGGGTGCCGCGGGCGGCCGAGTCCTCGGGAACCCTGAGCGGGTTGCTCTCCGGAGGAGGGAGCCAGCGGGGAGACCACGGGGCGTTCTCCGCCGCGGCGGACGTGGTGAGCCTGGCGGGGGTCTTCCCCGGGCTGGTGCCCAAGGATGCGCAGGGGACCCCGTTCGCCGGCCCCACCGGGATCGGAGATCTAGGCCTGTACGCTCCGGCCAACTATCTGGTGTCGATCTCGGTGCCTTCCTCCTGGCGGGCGTTGGCCACCGGGGTGGCGCTGGGGGAGGTCCCGGACCGCACCGGCAAGACCCGCTTCTCGTTTGGCGCCGCCGCGGTGCGGGACTTCCCGGTGCTGGCGGTGCGCGGGTTCGAGCAGCTCACCGCGCAAGCAGGGACGATCACGGTGGAGAGCCACTTCTCCGCGCCGAACCGGGCCGCCGGCAAGCAGGCGCTGGGGGTGGCGGTGGACGCGCTGGTCGCGCTGGAGCAGCGGCTGGGCCCGCTGCCCTGGAAGGTGTTCCGGGTGGTGGAAGCGCCCCTGGACGGCGGCGCGGGAGGGATGGAGTTCCCGGGGCTGGTGACCATCTCCAGGGCTCTCTACCAGGCCGCCACGCCGGGCGGCTCGCCGGCCGCGGCGGCGCTGCAGCAGGTCAAGGACACCCTGGCCGCGCAGGGGCTGGGCAACCTGGCCTTCCCCGACCTGGGCGGGATGATGCGGCAGACCCTGGAGTTCACCGTGGCCCACGAGGTGGCGCACCAGTATTTCGCCGCGCTGGTGGGTTCGGATCCGGTCCAGCACCCGGCGGTGGATGAGGCGCTGGCCCAGCACGCCGCCTTGCTGGTGCTGGAGTGGACGCGCGGCGCGGAGGCGGCGGACGCGGTGCGCCAGTCCCAGCTGGTGACCGCGTATCAGTTCTACCGGCTGGGCGGAGGCAGGGACGGCCCCGCGGACCGTCCCACCGGGGCCTTCGAGGGCGAACTGGAGTACGGCGCGCTGGTCTACGGCAAGGCGCCGCTGCTGCACGACGCGGAACGCCGGCTGTTGGGCGACAAGGCGTACTTCGCCGGGATGAGGGCCTATGTGCAGGACTACCGCCACCGCTGGGCCCTGCCGGACTCGTACACAGGGACCCTGGCCCGGCTGAACCCGAAGCACGCGGGCGCCCTGCGTCGGCTGCGCCAGCGGTGGCTGTCCGAGGCCCACGGGGACGAAGATCTGGGAACCGCGGATCTAGGCGCGCTGTTGAAGAGCGTGGGGGGCAGTTCGATTCCCGCGGAGACCCTGGAGCTGCTGCAGCAGTTCCTCCAGCAAGCCGGCCCCTGAAGGTGGGCGCATGTGGGCTCGGAAGCGGGCAGGCAGGCCTGCTGAGGCGGAGCATGCACGGCCTCCGGGAGGGGTATAACCGCCTCCGAGATGGACGCTTCGAACAGATCCGGTGACGGCGAGATCCTCCCGCGCTACGTGTTTCTTGAGTCCCTGGTCCCCGACACCCGGGTGCTGGAGATTGGCGCCCTGGTCGCCACCGGAGGCCGCAGCGTCCGCTTCCTGCGCGAGCGGGGCGCAGTCCGGGTGCTCTCGGTGGACGACGATCCCGCCGCGGTCCAGCGGCTCTCCCGCGCCGAAGGACTCGACGACGAGGCGGTGGAGCTGCACGCCGGCGACTACCGCGAGCTGAAGGACGGCTCCTTCGATCTGGTGATGCTGCACCAGTCCGCCTCCCTGCTGCGCGAACCCAAGCGTCTGGAGCAGCTCAAGCGCCAGCTGTCCGGCAGGGGACGCCTGGTGGTGGTGGTCCGGGACTCGGCGGGCCCCAGCTTCGAGCCGGTGGACGAACCGGTCTCCACCGCGGCCGCCGCGCAGCTGGAGGAGCTGCTGCGCAAGACCTTCGCCTCGGTGGAGGTCGCCACCCAGACCGCGTTCGTGGCCTATTCGATCGTCCCCCAGATCGAAGGGGAGGTGGCCACCGCGCTGGACGAGTCGCTGTCCGACCCCAGCCCGCCGGCGTACCGGATCTACCTGTGCGGGCCGCGGCCGGCGAACCTGGACACCTCGGCGTTGACCACCCTGCCGTCGCGGCTGGTGCGCAGCCTGGTGGAGGGCGAGGACCGGAGCAGCGCGCCGGTGAAGCAGATCGCCGCGGACCTCAACCTGGACCTGGAGGAGGACCGGGTCCGCGAGCTGGAGGCCCGGACCCAGGCGGCGATCGAAGAGGCGCAGCGGGCCGAGCTGCTGCTGGCCCAGGCGCTGGCGGAGCGGGACAGCCTCAAGGCGAGAATCGCGCGAGGCGCTGGCGGTGAGGAGCTGGAGCGGCTGCGCGCAGAGCTGGGCGCGGCGCAGGGCGAGAGGGACGCGGCGCGCAATGAGCTGGCGACGGCGTTGGCCGGGCTCGACGCGCTGCGGCAACGGCCCGAGGCGGGCGAAGAGCTGGAGCTGTGGCGCGCCCGGGCCACCGACGCCGAGGAGCGCCTCAGCGCCAAGGCCACCGAGCTGGAGGAGCGGCTCTCGGCCAAGGAGGCCGACGTCCTCGAGCGGCTGGCCACCCTGGAGAACCGGACCCAGGAGAGCGTGACCCGGGCCTCGGTCGCCGAGGAGCGGGCCGAACGCAGCGCCCAGGAGCTTGGCCGGCTGCAGGAGGAGCTGGCCTCGGCGGAGCAGTCGCTCCAGGCCACCCGCGCAGCCAGTCAGCAGGGCGAAGAGGAGCGGGCCCGGCTTGCCCAGCGGCTGTCGGAGGCGGCCCACACGATCGCCGCCCAGCAGAAACAACTGGAAGTGGACGCGGCCCGGAGGTCGGGGCTGGAGGAGGAGCTGGCCTCGGCGCGCGAGCAGGCGTTCCAGCTCGCGGCGGTGAAGGTCCAGCTGGAGGAGACGCGGGAGCGGGCCACTGGGGAGCGGCAGCGGATCGCCAGCCTCGAGGTCACGCTGGTGGCCGCAGACAAGGAACGCGACGAGCAGACGGCGCAGATCGCCCGGCTGGAGTCTTCGCTGGCCGAAGCCACCCAGGCGGTTGGCGAGCGCCAGACACAGACCGGTGAGCTGGCGGCGGCGCTGGAGACGGCGCGCAGCGAGAGCGGCCAGCAGGCACAGCGGGTCTCGGCGCTGGAGTCCGCGCTGGAAGAGGCCCGCGCCGGCAGTTCCGCGCGCGACCAGCGGGTGGGTGATTTGGAGTCCGCGCTGGAAGCGGCTCGCGCCGGCAGTTCCGCGCGCGACCAGCGGGTGGGTGAGCTGGAGTCCGCGCTGGAGGAGGCCCGCGCCGGCAGTGTCGCGCGCGACCAGCGGGTGGGTGAGCTGGAGTGCGCGCTGGAGGAGGCCCGCGCCGGCCGCGCTGTGGGCGCCACGCGGGTGGGTGAGCTGGAGTCCGCGCTGGTGGAGGCCCGCGAGGTCTGTGCAGCGCGCGCCACGAGAATTGGCGAGCTGGAGTCTGCGCTGGAGAAGGCTCGCGCCGATGGTGCCGCGAGCGGCCAGCGGACCGGTGATCTGGAGGCCTCTCTTCTTGAGGCGCGCAGCGCCGTCGCGGCAGGTGAGGAGCGGGCTGGCGAACTGGAGTCAGCACTGGAAGAGGCCCGCGCGGGCGGCGCCGCACGCGAGCTGCGTGTGGGCGAGCTGGAGTCGGCGCTGGCCGAAGCCAGGGCCCTGGCCGAAGAACGGGAGCAGGCCCTCGGCGCGCTGCGGACCGAGTTCGGGGAGTCCAAGCGACTCTTCGATGATCGGGTGGCCGTCCTCGACTCGGAACTCCGCGACGTCCGGGAGGCGAAGGAGCAGCAGGAGGCCCTGTTGGCGGTGGTCAGCGCCGAGCACTCCGACAGCGGTTCGCGGTTGACCGTGGCCATGGCCAAGCTGGCGGCGATGGAGTCCCAGCTGAGCGAGGCTTCGCGCTCGCTGGAAGGGCACAAGGGCCGGATCGCGGCGCTGGCGGCGGAGCTGGCGGAGTCCAGCCGGACCGGGGACGCCCGCAAGCAGCACGCCGCGTCGCTGGAGTCGCAGCTGACCGCGTCGGTGCGCAAGGGCGAGGAGCGCGAGGCGAGGCTGCTGGAGCTTCAAGGCGCCCTCGATGACGCCGCCGCCGCGCTGGACGACCAGAAGGCGACCGCCGCGCACCTGCAGGAGTCGCTGGACGAGGTGTCCGCCGCCCGGGACGAGCAGGCGGGCGTGGCCCAGAGCCAGCTGGCGGAGCGGGCGAAGGAGACCCAGGCGCTGGAGGCCCGGGTCTCCGAGCTGTCGACCGCGGTGGACCAGGGCAACGCGTCTGTGGCGGACCTGCGCGCCGAGCTGCTCCAGCTTCAGCGCCGGACCGCCGGACTGGAGAGCGAGCTCATCGAGGCCAACGAGGAGGGCTCTGAGCTGGAGGAGGCGATCGCCCAGGCTCGTGCGCAGCAGCAGCAGGCGGAAGGAGAGCTGAAGTCGGTCCGGGGCGCCGCGCAGGTTGCGCTGGCCGGCGTCGAGGACCGGGAGAAGGAGGCCCAGGCCCGGGCCACCGAGCTGGAGGCCCAGCTGAACCGGGTGGAGCAGGCGGTGGGTGAGACCCGCGCCGAGACCGACGAGGAACTGGCGCAGCTACGTGAGCAGCTGGTGGACGCCCAGGGCTTCGCCGCCGAACTCCGGCAGCGCTACGAGACCACCGCCACCGAGAACATCGCCAACGCGCGGGAGGCGCAGGCCCTGCGCGAGAAGCTGGAGGCGCTGACCTCCGCTCCGGTGACGCCCAGCCCGGCCGAGGCGCTGCGCCACGCCGCCGAGCTGGAGGGGGCGCTGCAGGCCAAGACCGCGGAGGTGGAGACCCTGCGCGAGCGGCTGCAGCAGGCCGCCGGGGCCGGGGAATCCTCGCAGCGGCTGCAGTCTTTGGAGGGCGAGCTGCAGCTGGCCCGCTCGGAGTCGGAGCAGCTGCTCTCCGCCCTGATGGAGCGCCAGGCGGACCTGCAGCGCGAGGAGTCCGCCAAGCAGCGGGCGCTGGAGGCGGCGGCGGCGGCCGAGAAGCGCGCCCGCGAGCTGGAGGAGACGCTCAACCACCAGAAGTAGGCAGGACCTCCGGAGCGAAGACCTCCACGTCCACACCCCCGGAGGCGTGGACCAGATCCGGCGGACGATCCGGGCGGACCAGACCCGCCTCGGCGATCAGGCCCTCTTGCACCGGCCCCACGGTGGCCTCGTTGATTGGGTAGGGGGAATGGTGGACCTGGGCCCGGCTCAAGCGCCCGTTCTTCTCGGCGTAGAGCAGGTACCGCTCGAGCAGGAAGTGCTCGAGGCTACCCGGGGATGCGGTGCGCGGCGTGGTGGGGTGCACCGTCCAACGCAGCTCGCAGCGGGCGCCGGGGTTTCGCCGCCGGACCGAACGGAAGGTGTGCTCCGGTCCGGAGATCTGGAAGCCCATCTGGGCGTGGAAGTAGGGCAGCCGGTAGGTCCAGCGCGCGCCCCACACCGCCAGCAGCCGGGCCGCGTCCAGGCTGAAGAAGAACACCCCCGGATGCTGGTCCCGCAGGTGCACGTAGGTTCGGACGTTCACCTCGTGGAACCCTGAGAGCCAGGGCAGGGGAGGCAGCCCGGGCGGCCGGATACCCCGGATGGTGAAGGGCACCAGCCCCAGGTAGGCCTTCCCCTCGAAGGTGTCGATGCTCAGCGGGGGAGGCACCACCGCGCGCAGCGCCTCCACCGGGAGCTCCCAGTGGAGGAAGGCCAGCTCGCGCCACTGCTGATGCATCAGCGCGATCCCGGGCGGGCGCCGGCAGGGGGTGATCCGGTCGATCATGCTCAGAGCACACCACTTGGGCCCGCAAAGTCGAGCCGCCAGGGAAAGGGGTGACTACAAAGGCTCATGAAGCCTTGGCTCCGGTGGGCACTCTTCGCGCTGTTGCTGGTCGCGGTGATCGCGGCGCTGTCCATCTACTCGCTGGGCAGCAGTCCGGTGACCCCGCCGCTGGGCGCCCCCGCGGTCAACGCGGTCCTCCCCTCCGGGGACGCGGGATCCAGCGCGGCTCCCTCCGAACCGGCGACCGACGGCGGGTCCACCCGGCTGCTCCAGCCCTTTCCTGCCGGTCCGCTGCGGGAACAGGAGGTGGCCTTCCAGATTGGGGTCTTGACCCTCAGGGCGCCGGTGCGCCGGCCCGAGGCGACCTTGCGCCGGCTGGTCCAGCGAGAGTTTCCGCAGCTAAAGGTGGTGACCCGCCCGGAGACGGAGGTCGCGCCTCCCAGCGTGTTTGTCTCCGAGGCGCGGCTGGAGGGGCTGTCCTTCCGCGAGGTGACCCTCTTCGGCCGCGACCTGGACCACAACACCCGCGTCGCGCTGACCAAGGTCCGCAAGGTGCTGATCCTGGAGTTCCACCTGCTGCCCGGGTCATCCTTCGATCAGATCCGCCGCGCCCACCGGATCGCCCACGCCCTGGGGGCGCCCGCCCGGGCGGTCCTCTTCGACGGCGAGACCCGCGAGTACTTCAGCCTGCGTGAATGGAAGCAGCGCCGCATCGACAGCTGGGGACCGACGCTGCCGCTGGTCCCGCTGAACATCTCCATCCAGACCCATCCGGTGCCCGGTGGGCAGCGCACGGTGACCTATGGAATGGCCAAGTTCGGCCTTCCCGATGTGCTGATCGACCGGCACCCCGCGGAGAATGGCCGCGCCCTGGCCACGGTGGTGAACCTGATCTGCCAGAGTTTGGTGGAGCGCGCGGCGCTGGCCGGGGAGGGCAGGCTGGAGGTGGAGGTGGCGGCCCTGGAGGAGCCCTCGGTGCGAGAGGAGATGCTGGGGCTGATGCGCGGGAACGCCGCCGGCCGGGTGGAGCTGCCGGTGGGGCTGACCGCGCCCCGCGACCGGGATCCGCAGAACCGCCTGCTGGAGTTGGCTTTTGATCCCGCGGACCCCAGCCCCGCGCAGCAGCAGGTGATCCGCGCCTTGTTCGGCCCCTGACCGGCCTCAGCTCCGGGGACGGAACAGGTCGGTGGAGAAGTAGCGCTCCATCCGATCCGGGAACACCGTCACCACCTGCGCGTCCGGGCCCAGCTGCCGCGACGCTATCAGCGCCGCTGCGAAGTTGAGGCCAGAGCTGGGGCCGACCGGAAAGCCCTTGGCGATCAGGGCCCGGGCGGTCTCGATCGCCACCCCGTCGGCCACGTTGAGCACCTCCAATCCGGGGAGGTTCGCCTCGTTGAACAGCTTGGAGAGTCCGTCCACCACGCCGGGGACGCGCGAGCTGAAGCTGCAGCATTCGACCTCGGAGAGGGAGGTGCCGTTCACCGGGCGGGCCACGTAGGGTCGGGCCGGACAGCCGGACTCGGCGAAGGCCTGGTACAGCCCGACGATGGTGCCGCCGGTGCCCACGCCGCTGACCACCGCCTGGATGCAGCCGCAGGGGATCTGCGAGAGGATCTCCTGACCGGTCCAAACCCGGTGGGCCTCGGCGTTGTCCGGGTTCTCGAACTGCTTGGGGTAGAAGGCGCCCCGCTGCCGGGATTCGGTCTCCGCGCGGGCGATGGCGCCGCCGATGCCGTCTGCCTTGGGGACCAGGATCACCTTGGCGCCGTAGGCCTTGATGGTGAGGATCCGCTCCTCGGTCACTCCCTCCGGCATCACCGCGGTGAAGTGCAGGCCCATCTGGGCGCAGGCCAGGGCCATGGCGATGCTGGTGGAACCGCTGGAGGCCTCGATCACCTCGCCGCCGGGCCCCAGCAGGCCCTGTCTCCAGGCCTTCTCCAGCATGTAGCGGGCGATGCGGTCCTTGGTGGAGCCGCTGGGGTTGAGGAACTCCAGCTTGCACCAGATTGCCGGGGCGTCGGGGCTCAGCCGGACCGACACCAGCGGGGTGGGACCGATCTGCTGGAGGAAGCGACCCGTGGACGGAAGCGGCCGATGCGCCGGCACCCTCTGAAGTAGCTCTTGCACCCGGGCACCCTACCAGACCGGTCCTTCGTCTTTGTGGTCTGCGTCGCCTGGCTGCTAGTGTCCCAGGCGTGCCACGAGACCCCCTGGATCGGCCCACGACCCCCGCCGAGGTCCGCGCGTTGGCCGCCGCCGGGGCCTTCTCTCCCGCGGCCGCCGCGCGGGCCCTGGAGCTGGCGTCCGGAAATCCGCCCGCCGAGCTGTGGCTCCGATACCTGCGTCGCGGCCTGCTGGTGCTGGGCGCCTCCCTGGCGCTGGCCGGGGTGATCTTCTTCTTCGCCTACAACTGGGCGGCGCTGGGTCGCTTCGAGAAGCTGGGGTTGATCTCCGCCGCCATCGTGGCCGCCGCGGTGACCGGCTGGCAGCGGTCGGGTTCGCTGGTGGGGAACGTGGCCCTGTTCGCGGGATCGATCCTGGTCGGGGCGCTGCTGGCGGTGTACGGGCAGGCCTACCAGACCGGCGCGGATCCCTTCGAGCTGTTCGTCGCCTGGATGCTGCTGATCCTCCCCTGGACGGTGGCCGCGCGGACCCCGGCGTTCTTCACCCTGCAGCTGGTGTTGGCCAACGTGGCGCTGTCCCTGTTCTGGGTGCAGGTGCTGGACCGGTCGGACCGCGGCGCGCTGGAGCTGTTGCTGGTGCTGTTCGGCCTCAACGCGCTGGCGCTTTTGGCCCACGAGGCGTTGGCCCGGCCGGACCCTACCGCGCCCCACTGGTTCACCCGGCTGCTGGCGACGGTGTGCTGTGGGCTGTTGCTGGGGCCCACGGTGGGGGCGGCGATCGGTGAGGCGGGCGGCGCGCTGGGGTGGCTGGCGCTGCTGTCGCTGGTGGTCGCGCTGGCGGGCGTCTCGCTGGGCTTCGGACGCGGGCCGCGCAAGGACCTGTACGTGGTGGCCGTCTTCTGGGCTTCGGCGTTGGTCCCGCTGGACGCGGCGATCACCAAGAGCCTGTTTGATGGCTGGGTCTCCGGCGCGGGCCCGTTCTTCTTGCTGGGGCTGCTGGTGATGGTGGAGGTGGGGGCGCTGGTCACCGCGCTGCGCGGGTTGGCGCGGGCCCAGCCCACCGGGGGGGAGGCCGGATGAGACCCTCGCTTCGTGCGTTGTTCTCCCAGCTCTCCGCCGAAGGTCTGGTCGCCGCCGAGGACGAGCGGCGCTTCCGTGAGGTGCTGGTCACCCGGGTGGAGCAGCAGACGCCCTGGTACCTGCAGCTGCTGATGGGAGCGGGCGCCTGGATCGCCACCGGGCTGTTCCTGCTGTTCCTGTTCGTGGCCGACCTGATGGACGAGGAGGCGGTGGTGGGGGTGGTAGGGTTGGGGATGGTGGGCGCCGCGCTGGTGCTGCGGCTGCGCCGCGCCGCGCCGATGCTGGTCCAACTGGCCCTGGCCGCCAGCCTGGTGGGACAGGGGATGGTGGTCACCGCCTCCAGCGCGCTGGCCCGTGGAGACGAACTCCCGGCGGTGGTGGCGCTGTGCCTCTCGCTGGTGCTGATCGGGGTGTTCCCGGATCCGGTCCACCGCTTCCTCTCCACCCTGGCCTCCACCACCAGCGTGGCGTTCCTGGCGGTGGAGTGGGACCAGCGGCTGCTGGCGGACGGAGCCTTCGCGCTGCTGGCGGTGCTCACCGTTGCCTGGTGGCTGCGGCGGCCGGTGCTCTCCGGGTTGGAGGCCCAGCTGACCGCGCCGGTCGGGAACGGGCTGGTGGTCTCACTGCTGGGGGCCGCGGTGCCCCTGGGCATCCTCCGGGATGAGGGGCCGTGGGTGTTGGGCACCCTGGCCCTGGCCGGGATGGCGGTCTTCGTCCAATTGCGGCTGTTCGGGATCCCCGGACGGAAGCTGGATCGGGTGGTGCTGGGGAGCCTCGCCGCGACCGTGTTGTTGGCCGCGGTGAGCCACCAGGTGCCCGGGCTGTTGGCGGCGTTGCTGATCATGCTGATCGCCACCCAGCGTCGGGATCCATTGCTGCTGGGAGAGGCGGTGTTCGCCTTCGTCTTCTTCCTCGGCTGGTACTACTACTCGCTGGACGTCACCTTGTTGCAGAAGTCGGCCGCGCTGGTGATCAGCGGTGGGGTGCTGTTGGCCGCGTGGCGGCTGCTGCCCCGAGCGCCGGTGCCATCGGGGAGTTCGTCATGAGGACCTGGCTGATCTTCGCCGGCCTGGCCTTGTCGCTGGGCGTGCCCTTCGGCCTGGTGGCCCAGAAGGAGCGGGTGCGCGCCACCGGCACCCGGGTGCTGCTGCCGCTGGCACCGGTGGATCCCCGCTCGTTGATCCAGGGGGATTACATGATCCTGGCCTATGCGCTGGTCCGGGAGCTGCCAGATTTCCGGGAGTGGCCGCGGGATGGTGAGCTGGTGGTGCGGGTGGACGCGGATGCGGTCGCCTCCTTCGCGCGGCGCAATGACGGCCAACCGCTGCAGCCCGGCGAGCAGCTGCTGCGGTACCGGATCCGCGCAAACGGCCTGCGGCTGGGCGCGGAGGCGTTCCACTTCCAGGAGGGGAAGGCCGGGTACTTCCAGCGCGCCCGCTTCGGGGAGCTGCGGGTGACCTCCAGCGGCGACTCGCAGCTGGTGGGGTTGTCCGACGAGCAGCGGCAGCCGCTGGATCACTGAAGCTTTACAGTCTCCCGGTCCGGCCCGTACCATCCGGGCTGGGTCGTCATGTCGCTCTCTCTCGAATATCCGGACAAATACCGGCTGTGGGCCGACCTGATCCAGGCCAACTCCGACCGGGTCTTCATCGCCGCCGATCAGCTTCCTCCGCTGGGCGCCTTGGTGCCGGTGAAGCTGACCCTGCCCGGAGTGCCCCTGCACGTGGCCATCGAGGGGATGATCGTCGGGCGGCGAACCGGCAGCGCCCGCTTCCGCTCCGGGGTGTACGTCCGCTTCCCGGATGACCAGATCGAGAAGTGCCGGCGGTTCCTGGGGCTGACCCAGTCCCCCGAGCGCTACGAGCAGGGCCGCAAGGCGGAGCGGATCCGCTGTGAGCTGAAGCTGACCTTGCTGGAGCCCGCCACCGAGGGCACCGCGCTGGCCAAGAACCTCAGCCTCACCGGGCTGCTGATGATCTCCCCGGTGGATCTGCTGGTGGGTCAGCAGGTCCGCGCGGCGTTGACCCTGGATGACGGAGCGGTGTTGCCGCTGGAGGGGGAGGTCTCCTGGGCGCGCAACGACAAGCGGCTGGTGGGCCTGCGCTTCTCCCCGCTGTCCACCGGGGGGCAGGCCCAGCTGCAGGCTGCGGTGGAGCGGCTGTCCCGGAACAGTGAGCGCGGCCGCCACCCGCCGATCGTGGTGGCCGACGACGAGCCCCACATCCTGGAGTTCCTGAGCAAGGCGCTGAACAAGTCCGGCTATCAGGTCCGCAAGGCCCACCGGGGTGAGGAGGCGCTGGACGTGATCCGGGAGGTCCGTCCGGCGCTGGTGATCCTGGACATCCTGATGCCCGGCATCGACGGGGTGGACATCTGCAAGATGATGCGCGCTGACGTGGAGATGGCGGACATCCCGGTGATCTTCCTGTCCGCGCTGGACGCCGCGCGGCTGCACCAGGTGGCGGACGAGGCGGGCGCCACCGACTATCTGGCCAAGCCGGTGAGCCTGGCCGACCTGATCAACCTGGTGGGCACCTATCTGAAGGCCGAGCCCGCCCCGGGGTAGGGGCTACTCCTGAGCCAGCTTGCGCAGCAGCTGCAGCGCGTCCTCGGCGCGATCCATGGGGACGAAGATGTAGTCGCGGTAGTAGGCGGAGGCGATGTTGATGCTGATGGTGGCCTTGGCCAGCCGTTCGGCGATCACCGCCAGGAAGCCCACCGCGTACAAAGAAGAGTGCACGTTGAGGCTGATCCCCCGGCACAAATAGGTCGCCACCAGTCCGGAGGTCACCGCCTCCTTCTGCTCCAGCAGCAGGCTCCAGCCCTCCGGTTCGCGGAAGCTCATCACCGGGGAGAGCCGGGCCGGGATCGGCTGGTCCTTGGGGACCGAGACGTAGGCGTAGGTCCCCTCCAGCAGCGCCGGCCTCATGCTGCGCAGCAGGGCGCGCAGATTCTTTTCCCCGGACAGTGACATCAGGAGCGCCAGCCTAGTCGAACAGCGCGGCCACGAACTCCTTGGGTTCGAACCGCCGCAGATCGGCCACCTTCTCCCCCACGCCGATCCACTGCACCGGGATCTTCAGCTCGTCGGAGATGCCGATCACCACCCCGCCCTTGGCGGTGCCGTCCAGCTTGGTCAGGGCGATGCCGGTGATGTTCACCGCCTCGTGGAACTGCTTGGCCTGCTGGATTGCGTTCTGGCCGTTGGTGGAGTCCAGCACCAGCAGGACCTCGTGCGGAGCGCCTGGCAGCGCCTTGTCCATCACCCGGCGCACCTTCTTCAGCTCCTCCATCAAGGGGGCCTTGGTGTGCAGCCGGCCAGCGGTGTCGGCGATCACCACGTCCGCCCCCAGCTCTTTGGCCTTCTTGATCGCCTCGAAGATCACCGAGCTGGGATCCGAGTTCTCCGGCCCCTTCACCAGCTGGGCGCCGGCGCGCTCGGCCCACACGTCCAGCTGCTCGGTGGCGGCGGCGCGAAAGGTATCGCCTGCGGCCAGCACCACCTTCTTGCCCGAGGCGGTCAGCCCGGCGGCCAGCTTGCCGATGGTGGTGGTCTTCCCGGCGCCGTTGACGCCCACCACCATCACCACGTGCGGCGGCCCGCCGCCCTCCAGGGTGGGGGGTCGGGGCAGATCCAAAATCCGCTCCACCTCGCTGCGCATCAGCGCCTTGATCCGGTCCGAGCTGGCCAGCTCGTTGCGCTTGAGCTTCTCCCGCGCGGTCTCCACCAGCCCAGAGGCGGTCTTCACCCCGATGTCGGCGGTGAACAGCACCTCCTCCAACTCGCCCAGCACCGACTCGTCGACCTGCCGCTCGGAGACGAACAGGCTGTTGAGCCGGGACATGAAGCCCTGGTTGCGGGTCTTGTCCAGCCCCTGCGCCAGGGTGCGCCCGGACTCGGCCTCCACCTTCCTCTGGGCCTCGGCCTTCGCCGCCTGGACCCGGGCCGCCTCTTCGTCCCGCGCCTGCTGCGCGGCCTCCGCCTCCAGGCGGGCCTGCTCCTGGCGCTCGCGCTTGTGGCGCTCCTTGGCCTCCTGCTCGGCGCCCTTGCGCGCGCGGTACTCCTCCTTCTTCAGCTCCTCCTCGCGGTGCTTGAGCGCATCTACCTCGGCGTCCAGCCGGGCCTTGTCAGCGTGGTCCAGCGCGGAGCGGGCCGCCTCGGACTTCGCCTTGCGCTCCGCTGCCAGCCGTTCGGCCTGCTCGTGGGCGTCGCGGGCTGCGGTCAGCCGCGCGGACTCCGCCTCCGACGGCCGGAGGTGGATCTCCACCTTGGGGGGCGGGGCGGGGAGGCTGGGCGCCTCGGGTCCGGCGACGACCGCCGGCTTCTTCTTGCGGGCCGCCCGGACCAGCAGCCAGACCAGCAGCAGCAGGACCAGCACCCCGGCCGCCACCACGCCAAATTGCGCGGGCTCGCCGCCGGGAAGCCCGGGGATGATCACGAACTCGGAAGAGGGAGACTGGGAGGGCGCCTGCCAGATCATGGGGGCGCGAATAACAGGCGAGGGGTAGGGCGGGTAGGGTTTTGACGGTGCTGTGATAAACGCCCGGATCGATGCGTTCCCTGCGCCTGCTGCCCCTGACCCTCCTGCTGTCCGGCTGCATCGTTGAAGCGCCTTCCGGTGGCGCCGAGTCCGCGGCCCCCGGCCCGGTGGCAGCGGCTTCCGCAGGCCGCCGCGCGCCGATGCAGGCCATCGTCCGCAAGTTGGGGGCGAACCTGGGCAACCAGGTGGAGATCGCCGCCGTCACCGTGACCCCCGGGGCGCTGGTCCCCGGCGAGGCCACCCGGGTGAGCATCACCTTCAACGTGCTGGAGGACCTGAAGGCCGACTACACGGTGTTCGTGCACGTGGAGGACGTGGACGGGAAGCTGGAGCGGATGAACCTGGACCACCAGCCGAACAACGGAAAGACCCCCAGCAGCGAGTGGAAGAAGGGGCAGACCATCAACGACGACTTCTACCTGATGCTCCCGCCGGGTGTGGCCCTGCGCGGCCTCGCGCTGTGGGCCGGCCTGTGGGAACCCAAGAGCGACACCCGCCTCAAGCTGATGAACCCCGAGGCGGTGCGCAACGACGGGAATGACCGGCTGCTGTTGGTGCAGGTCCCGGTCGCGCAGTAGCCCGGCGTGGTCGCCTAAAAAATGCAGGAGCGGCCCTGTAAGCCGAGTTCATCCGGACGTGACCACCCGGGAGCAGGGCGGGAGGTCACTCCTGGTCATTCTGGGGGCTTGGCCGAGCGTCGGCACGAACTCGCACCAGCACTTCAGGAGTTGTCATGCCTCGAGCGCGCCCTTCGTCCGTCCGCGGGACTATGCTTTCATATCCGTTCCTTCCGCTTGGAGTCCAGCCGGAGAACTTGTGATGTCCAACCCCTCTCCCTTCGTGCCGCTGGAGCACCCCCCCCAGGCAATCTCGCTGACCGTCCGGGCGCTCCTGACGAGGGTTCAGCAGGGACGCATCCGCATCCCTCCGTTTCAACGGCCACTGCGCTGGCTCTCCGACGACGTCGTGAAGCTCTTCGACAGCATCCGGCGGGGTTATCCCGTGGGCTCTCTCCTGTTCTGGAAGAGGCACGCTCCGGCTGATGAAGGCTATCGAATCGGCACGGCTCGGCTGCCGGTCGGCGAAGTTTCCGAAGCGTGGTGGATCGTCGACGGCCAGCAGCGAGTGACCGCGCTCGCCGCCGCGCTCCTCGAACTCGATCATGGGCAGGACGCGCGCTGGCTCGTGAAATACGACCCCGGGAAGGACGAGCTTCTGTCTGGTGCGGTGCTTCCGATCGAAGCGGGCCTAGTGGTCCCTCTCTCCACGCTTGGCGATCTGCGTCGCCTCGGCAAGTGGCTGCAGGGCGCGGCCGTGGACGATGTGGCGGCCAATCGGGTCGAACAGCTCCAACAGCGCATCCTCGATTACGAGCTATCGGCGTACGTCGTCGAGACCGACAATCGCCAGGCACTGAAGGGCGTTTTCGCGCGCGTGAACAGCAGCGGCGTACGGATGCACTCCGACGAGGTGTTCCATGCGCTGTTCGGCGAAAGCGATCAGCAGCTCAGTCTCGGGCGCAGCGCGATCGATCTGAACCACCTTCAGCGGCGGTGCGACCTCGACAGCTTCGGCGAGCCGCCACGCCTCGAGGTCATGAAAGCTGTGCTCGCGATGTCGGGCCTCGACCCGACGCGTCGCTTCGACTCGATCGGAGAGGCAAGCCTCTCGAAGCTCGTGAGTCTCGACGACGCCGAGGATGCGCTCGTGCGCGCGGTCGACTTCCTCCAGGGGAGTTCGGTCGCGGCCGAACCCGGAGCCGGCATCCCCTGCTACTCGTTCATTCCCTATCCCGTCGTCTTCGTGGTGCTGGCGCAGTGGTTCCATCGCCACCCGAAGACGGCCTCGGACACCCGACGCCTGCTGGCGCAGTGGCTCTGGCGCGGGGCGTCTACGGGAGTGCACCAGCGCGCTGCGGTGTCCTCGTTTCGGGACCAGCTCCGGTTGATTCGGGGCGACTCCGAGGTGCAGGACGTGAAGGCGCTGCTTTCGTTCGTCGCCGAGCCGCCGCGCGTCGACTGGACTCTTCGCCCGTTTCAGGCACGCAATGCCGCTTCGCGCGTGGAGCTGCTTGCCTTGCTCGACCTCTGTCCTCGCGACCGGACGGGACCTGTTTCCTGGCGGTCTCTCGTTTCTGACGGAGAGCGCGTCGCCCGCGAGATCGTCCGGAGCAGCAAGTGGAAGGCGCTGGGCGAGGACGGGGCGCGACTGGCACGAACCGTCGCCAATCGCGTGCTGCTCGACGCCGCCCACACCGGCCTCGAGACGGAGTTGCTCCGGTGGGATCCCATGGACGACCGCGCCGCGCTCGAGAGCCACCTCATCGACGCAGAGATGTGGAAGGCGCTGAAAGAGGAGAGGGTCGCCGACTTCCTCCGGCGACGTGCCGCGCGCGTGCAGACGGTCGTCTCGTCCTTTCTCACCAAGCGCGCCGGGATCGGTGCGCCCAGACTGATGGCACTCGATCGCTACGCGGACACCGATCCGGACCTCGACGAGGAATTCGGGGCGGACGCCTCGCCGGGCGAATCGGAATGAGCGTCTCCGCTCTGCGGGTCGTGATCTCGGGCTCCGTCGTCGGCCGACTTGTGAGGAACCGCCGAGGCGCGACGAGCTGGGAGCCGGACGATGAGTGGGTACGCGGCGGTCAGCATCCACGCCTGAGCTATTCCACGCTCGTGGACCCCAGTCGCCGGGTCGCGGGCACGGGCTTGCCGGCCTGGTTCGAGAACCTGCTTCCCGAGCAGGAGTCCGCGCTTCGCTTCCGGCTCGCGAAGCTCCACGCGGTCCGCGAGACGGATTCGCTCGGGCTGCTCCGGGCGTTGGGACCCGATCTACCGGGCGCCGTCGAGCTGGCCGCGGACGACGCGTGGCGCAGAGAGGACGAAAGGGGCGAGGTCGGCGCTGAGGTCGACAGAACCATGGTCCGCGAGGAGCGCCGGCCCTTTCAGTTTTCGCTGGCGGGCATGCAGCTCAAGCTCTCCATGAGCGCGCGGGGCGTCCGACTCGCCCTGACTGCGAAGAGCAGCGACCGTCACTGGATCGTCAAGCTTGCGGGGCGCGACTTCGCCGAGCTGCCCGAGGTGGAGGCAGCGACGATGGCTTGGGCAGGGGCGAGTGGCATCGTGGTTCCGGCCAACATGGTGGTCAGTACCGCCGACCTCGAGGGCCTGCCCGAGGGCTGGAGCGAAGGCAGCGGAACTGCGTACGCGATCAAGCGATTCGACCGGCGAGAAAATGGCACGCGGGTCCACCATGAGGACTTCTGCCAAGCCCTCGATGTGCTGCCGCAGCACAAGTACGGCGACACCGGGAGTCGTCGGGTGGGGCATGACGGCATGCTGGCCCTCGTCGCGAACGCCGCGGGTGATACGGGGGCGGAGGAGCTCGCGAGGCGGGTCGGGTTCGTGATCGCGAGCGGAAACTCCGACGCGCACCTCAAGAATTGGAGCTTCGAGTGGGGGGCGGCAGAGCGGCCGGCGATGAGCCCGGCCTACGATCTCGTCTCGACGATTGCCTGGCGCGGGCCACACGGCTGGGGGTTGCCGGGGGGGGCGCGGCTAGCGCTGTCCTTAGGACGCGTGAAGCGGTTCACTCTCCTCGACGACGCAGCCCTGCGGCGCCACGCGGACAAGGCTGGCCTGTCTTGGGCCAGGGACGCGATCATGGAGGGGATCAAACGGGCACGCGACGCTTGGCCGAGCGTCGCACCGCAGGCGCCCGCGCGGATGCGGGAAGCCCTCGTCGAGCACTGGTCGCGGGTGCCGGTCCTGAGGGGCGCGGGGGCGCTCCCGGACTGACGCTGGGGCATGGAGACCTTCGGTCACCCACAGATTGGCAGAGCTTTGGCAGTCGGGGCCTTGGCAGGACTGCCAAGCCGCCGAAACCAAAGGAAAAAACGCCGGAGCGGCCCTGTAAGCCGAGTTTTGTCCCCGACCTTTCGATCGGGCGGCGAACATTCGTCTAGGGCCCTGGTTGCCCAGGGGCCTCATCAGCGAGCAACCCGGAAGCTTCGGACGGGCCATCCTTGTCCCCGCGAGGGGACGCTTCCCTATTGGCTCTTGCTCCAGGTGGGGTTTGCCGTGCCGGTCAAGTCACCCTGACCGCGGTGCGCTCTTACCGCACCGTTTCACCCTTACCTCCCTCGCGGGAGGCGGTTTATTTTCTGTGGCACTTTCCTGCGGATCACTCCGACTGGTCGTTAACCAGCACCCTGCCCTGTGGAGCTCGGACTTTCCTCCCGTCGTCCATTCCTGCAACGACCGGCGTTCACCCAGGCCGCTCCGGCACCGCTGTTCTTAACACACGGCGCGGCCCGGTGTTGTCCCCTCGACCTCGCGAAAATCAGCAGCGGGCAGCCAGGCGTCCGGGGCGGGTAGGGTAGCCCTTCACTCATGGAGGTACCGCACATGGACATCAGCAAGCTGGGGCAACGGTTGGGCCGCGTGAAGCGGCGCGGCAAGCTCTCCATCGCCGCTTCGGTGGTGGGCGTGGCCACCGCCGGGGTGGCACTGGGCTATGGGGTCTCCCGGTTGCTCAGATTGCGCCGGGAGGAGCCGCAGCCGGAGGTGAAGCCGGAGGCTGCGCTCAAGGCAGTGGAGCCGGAACCGGCGGTGCGCAGCGTGGAGAACGCCTAGCGTCGCTGCTTTCAAGTCCCACCGGGCCGTCGACCGCCTCGGTCGCCGTGGCCCGGGGACCAGAGTTCCAGCGGCTCGCCGGTCTCGTGCCACACGTTGCCGCTGGCCAGGCTGGGGCCGTTCCAGACGTCGAGGGTGTCGCTGCCCTGGCCGCGGCGCTCTGGATGTCGTGGAAGTAGCAATCTTCGATCAGCCCTCCCTGTCCGAACAGCTCCACTCCCTCGCCGAAGCCGAACAGGTCGAGCCGCCGCAGGGGTTGGTGATCCGGTTCAACCGGATCGTGATCTGGTTGGCCCGCACCGTCATCGAGCCGGTCACGTCCAGGCGTTCGATCACCTGCTGGTCCTCGGTGATCACCAGGCTCCCTGAAGGAGCCAGGCTGGTTCTGGGGGAACCACGGTGTTGGTCTCGTCCGGACAGCCGCCGTCGCCTGGAGTGAGCTGCGCGCCTGCGTCGACGCCACCGTCCTGACTGCTTCCCGCGTCGGCGCCACCGTCCAGAAGATCTCCCGCGTCGCCTCCACCGCCCGCAAAGGGCTGGCAGGCGGCGAAGCACAGCACGGCGCAACAGGTGGCCACCGCTCGCAGACTCGCCAAACCACGTCGCGGGGCGCGGCGGTGTTTCACCACGCGACCGGGGACCGACGCCCTCCGCTGCACTGAGGACAGCGAGGCGGGACCTGCGGTGGCCGGATTGCCGCCTGGAGGTCGGAGAGGGTCGTCCCAACGATCTCGACCCTTCGGGCTAGCACTCCAGAAGAGGGCAGGAAGGCGACCGCAGATCAGGGTTGGCCGCGCAGTCCGCGTTCCTACCTTGGCCCAAGTCAATTTCCGTTTCAGGGCCCCTTTCTTCCTCCACTGGGAAACGGGCTTCCCTCCGAGCGGTGGCCACAGCCATGTCCTTTTGCCTCCCACGGCCGCTGGAGATCTCCGCGCGCCCGCATTCCGCCCGCGCCGGACGAATCACGCTTCACACACGCAGGTTGGGGGTCGTTCCGATGAGAAATGTCGACAGGGTGTTGGGTGCGGTCTGTCTGGGAACCCTGCTCTTCGGAGCGGGCTGCCAATCGGACCCGGCCGAAGAGAGTCCGTCGGTGGGGCAGGTGCAGGCCCCGCTGGCGATGGACCAGGGAGACCTGGGCTTCCTGCTGGAGCAGATCCAGATGGCCGAGGCCCACGCCGCCGGGGTCCCGTTGTCCTCGTTGCTGGTCAGCGAGCTGCTTCCCTTCGGGCTGCGCACCGTGGATGGCTCCTTCAACAACGTGCTCCCGGGCAGGGAGATGTTCGGCACCGCCGACCGGCCCTTCCCCCGGATGGCGCCTCCCTTCCTGATGGAGGGTGAGCCGGCGACCTTCGACCCGGATGGTCCGGGCCCGCTCCAGGCGGGCGATCCGTCCTCCTATACCCAGACCCGCGGACTGGTGTTCGACTCCCGGCCGCGCATCATCAGCAACCTGATCGTGGATCAGACCACCAACAACCCGGTGACGGCGGTGGTGGCCGAGCGGAACCCGGGCACCGTGCCCAACGTGGATGGCGCCGGCACCTTCTTCTTCCCCAACGTCGCTCCCGACGTCGGGCTCTCCGCGCCGTACAACTCCTGGTTCACCCTCTTCGGTCAGTTCTTCGATCACGGCCTGGATCTGGTCCGCAAGGGCGGCAGCGGCACGGTCTTCATCCCCCTGCAGCCGGACGATCCGCTCTACGACCCGGCCAGCTCCACCAACTTCATGGTGCTGACCCGCGCCACCAACAATCCGGGCAACGACCTGATCCTGGGCACCGCGGACGATCTCCACGAGCACATCAACCTCACCACCCCGTTCGTGGATCAGAACCAGACCTATACCTCCCACCCCTCGCACCAGGTGTTTCTGCGCGAGTACGCGCTCAACGGCAGCGGTCGGCCGGTCTCCACCGGGCGGCTGCTGGACGGCGCCCGGGCCGGCATCGCCAACTGGCGGGAGGTGAAGGCCCAGGCCAGTGCAATGCTGGGCATCCGGCTCACCGACGAGGCGGATCTGCTCGACCTCCCGCTGCTGGCCACCGACCCCTACGGCAAGTTCCTTCCCGGCCCGGGCGGGTTCCCCCAGCTGGTCACCCCCTCCGGGCTGGTGGAGGGCAACTTGCTGGCTCCCGTCGCCACCACCGCCGCCACCCGCGCTGGGCATGGCTTCCTGGATGACATCGCCCACGCCGCCGTCCCCAACGCCGGGTTGGTGGCGGACGACGACACAGTGGCCGGCGCGGTCCCGCAGCAGCCCGGCACCTTCGACAATGAGCTGCTGGACGAGCACCGCTGCACCGGTGACGGCCGCGGCAACGAGAACATCGGGCTCACCGCGGTCCACACCATCTTCCACCGCGAACACAACCGCCTGGTGGACCACGTCAAACAGGTAGCCCAGGACTCGGGCAGTCCCGCCTTTGTCGCGCAGTGGCTGCTGCCCGGCGCCAACCAGGGGGATGGGATCCAGGAAGGCGAGTGGAACGGAGAACGCCTGTTCCAGGCGGCGCGCTTCGGCACCGAGATGCAGTACCAGCACCTGGTGTTCGAGGAGTTCGCCCGCAAGGTCCAGCCGGAGGTGAACGTCTTCATCGGCTACGACAGCACCATCGATCCGGCGCTGATGGCCGAGTTCGCGCACACCGTCTACCGCTTTGGTCACTCCATGCTGACCGAGACCGTCGCCCGCACCAACGCGGATGGGTCGCTCAATGACATCGGGCTGATCGGGGCCTTCCTCAACCCCCTTGAGTTCACCGCCAGCGGCCCCACCGACCTGGACGCCGCCGCGTCGATCATCCGCGGAATGACCCGCCAGGTGGGCAACGAGCTGGACGAGTTCGTCACCAGCGCGCTGCGCAACAACCTGCTGGGCCTGCCGCTGGATCTGGCCACCATCAACCTGGCCCGGGGCCGGGACACCGGTGTCCCCTCGCTGAACAACGCCCGGCGGCTGTTCTTCGCCGAGACCAGCAACTCGGCCCTGCTTCCCTACGAGAGCTGGACCGACTTCTCCTTCGGCATCCGGCATCCCGAGTCGCTGGTGAACTTCGTGGCCGCGTACGGCACCCACCCCACCGTCACCGGGGCGACCCTGATGGCGGACAAGCGGGCGGCGGCCAACCTGATCGTCAACGGTGGCGTGGGCGAGCCTACCGACCGGCTGGACTTCCTCAACAGCACCGGCCCCTGGGCCACCACCGAGACCGGTCTGAACCAGGTGGAGTTCTGGATCGGCGGCCTGGCGGAGAAGCAGATGATCTTCGGCGGCCTGCTGGGCTCAACGTTCAACTACGTCTTCGAGACGCAGATGGAGAAGCTGCAGGACGGTGACCGGCTCTACTACCTGACCCGCACCGCCGGCCTGAACTTCCTCACCCAGCTGGAGGAGAACTCCTTCGCCGAGCTGATCATGCGGAACACCAGCATCCGCCACCTCCCGCTGGACAGCTTCTCCCGGCCTGCCTTCGTGTTCGAGCTGGCCAACCTGGGCACCAGCGGCCCGGTGCAAGATGACCCGGCCACCCCGGAGTGGGACGAGTCCTCCCTGCTGATCCGGATGCCGGACGGCACCATCCGCTACACCGGGCTGGAGCACCTGGTGATGGGCGGCACCTCCGGCAACGACCGGATGCGCGGCTCGGAGGGAGACGACACCTTCTGGGGCGACGAGGGCGACGACCGGATCGAAGGCGGGGACGGCGTGGACTCGATCAACGGCGGCCCAGGAGACGACATCCTCACCGACCTGTTCGGGGTGGACAACATCAAGGGCGGCGAGGGCAACGACGCAATCAGCGGCGGGCCCGGCCTGGGCGACCTGCTCTTCGGCGGACCGGGGAACGACTTCATCGTCGCCGGCGCGGACCCCAAGGAGTCCTTCGGTGGTCAGGGCAACGACTTCATCGTGGCCGGGGACTCCGCGGACATCGTGTTCGGCGGGGAGGGCGACGACTGGATCGAAGGCGGAGACCAGGCCGACCTGCTGCAGGGGGACAACGGCGACCCGTTCCAGATCAGCAAGGTCGTCGGCAACGATGTGATCATCGGCGGGGGGGGCAACGACGACTACGACTCCGAGACCGGCGACGACATCATGGTCAGCGGCGAGGGCATCGAGCGCCACGAGGGGATGCTGGGGTTCGACTGGGTGACCTACAAATTCAACTCCACCCCGGTGGACGCGGACCTGGCCTTCACTGGCCTCCGCCCGCCCAATGCCGAGGAGCTGCGCGACCGCTTCGACGACGTGGAGGGGCTGTCCGGTTGGAACCTCGACGACAGGCTCCGCGGGGACAACCTCACCACCGTGGAGCTGTCGGCGGTGCAGGCCCAGTCCGGTCACAACAACGCGCTCAACAACGCCCAGCAGATCGGGCTGATCAGCGGACTGCAGACGCTGCTCGGGCCGGGGGTAACCAGCTTTGGCGCCGGCAACATCCTGCTGGGTGGCGCGGGCAGCGACCTGATCGAGGGCCGCGGCGGTGACGACATCATCGACGGCGACGCCTGGCTCAACGTCTACCTCAGCGTCCGCGACGGTCTGGACAACCAGATCGCCACCGCGGAGACGATGCAGGCGGTGCTGCAGAACAAGTCTGGCGCGCTGGTGGGGACGCCCAACTCCCTCTCGCTGGCCGCGGCGGTCTTCGCCGGCACCATCAACCCCGGGCAGCTGCGGATCGTCCGCGAGATCGTCTGGGCCCCCAGCGGCGCAAGCGTGGACACCGCGCTGTTCTCGGACGTGCTGGACAACTACGACATCGCCCTGGAGCTGGATGGCACCGTGACCGTGGCCCACGCCCGCGGGACGTTGCTGGATGGCACCGACCGGATCCGCAACGTGGAGGATCTGCAGTTCAGCGACACCACGGTCTCGGTGGCCAGTCTGTTCGCCATCCCGGCCGACGCGGTGTTCGCCCTGCGCGCGTTCGCCGGTGACACCCTGGTCGCCCTGGAGTGGACCACCCCTCCGGACACCACCCTGATCCGGGTGTTCCGCTCCACCGCCTGCCACGCGGGCTCACCGATGGGATCCGACGGACAGGTCCTGATCTACGAGGGACTGGCCAGCGGGTTCACTGACACCGGGCGGCAGAACGGCACCGAGTACTACTACACGGTGTACGCGCGCGGTCCGTCCGGAGCCTTCTCGGTGCCCACCAACTGCACCGCCATCCCCTACGCCCCGATTCCCCCCACCGACGGCGGGACCAACGGCGGCACCGACGCTGGGACCAACGGCGGCACCGACGCGGGGACCAACGGCGGCACCGACGCGGGGACCAACGGGACCTCTGACGCGGGGACCAACGGAACCCCTGACGCCGGGAACGACAACCCTCCAGGCGATCCTCCCGGGTGCGGTGGCTGCAGCACCACCACCGACTCGGCGGTGGCCTGGTTCGGCCTGCTGATGCTGGTCCACGTGGCTCGCCGCCGGCTGCGGGTGCGCTGAACGCAAGGACCGCTGAAGGGCGAGACGGAGCTCCCCCCCGGAGCTCCGTCTCGCCTCCCTTCTCTTCCCCTCCTCTCCGGAGCCGCCCCATGTCCCCCCGCGCCCTGGTGTTGCTGTGCTGTCTTGCCGGTTGCCAGTCCACCCCTCCGCGAAGCGTCAAGGTCGAGCCACCGCTGGCCGTGCCTGACTTCATCAGCGGGCAGGGGACGGCGCGTCCGTTCCGGCTCAGCGAGCAGCGGGGGAAGGTGGTGGTCGTCTCCTTCGGCTACACCTCCTGTCCCGACATCTGTCCCACCACCCTCTCCCGGCTGCTGGCGCTCAAGCGCGCGCTGGGCACCGCGGCGGAGGAGGTGGAGACAGTCTTCGTCTCGGTGGACCCCTCCCGGGACACCGCCGCCCGGCTGGAGAGCTATCTGGGCGCCTTTGATCCGGACTTCCATCCGGTGCGGCTGGAGGGCATCGCCTTGGCCCGGGTGCTGGCCGGCTTTGGGATCACCGCCCGCCGCAACGAGGTGGACCCCCGGCGCTACGCCAACCGCCCCACCGGCGCCGACGGCTACTCCATCGATCACACCGGCGGCTTCTTCCTGCTCGATCCCGCGGGGCGGCTGCGCTTCCGGATCCCGCACGACGCCGGGGTGGAGGCGCTGCGTGAGGCGGTGGCCTCCTTGCTGCCGTCCGGGCCGGCCGCGCCCCACCCTCTTCAGGTGGAGGCCTCCCGGGCCCAGTTGACCCCGGCCGGGGTGGGCGCGATCTATCTGCGGCTGGTCAACCGCGCCTCCGCCCCCGACGTCCTGCTCTCTGCCAGGACCGTCTCCGCGGACGCGGTGGAACTGCACGAGGTGGTGCCCGAGGGCGACCTGCTGCGGATGGTGCCCCGGCCGGAGGGGTTCACCGTCCCCGGTCGCTCGACGCTGGAGCTGGCGCCAGGCGGCAAGCACCTGATGCTGTACGGGGTGCGGGAAGGCCCCTCGGTGGAGCTGGAATTGACCTTCCGCCATGCCCGGCCGCTGCGGGTCCAGGTCCCCACCGTGAGCCTGGCCGGAGGTGCCCGGTGAGGCTTGCCCGGGTGGCCGAGGTGGGGCTGTGTCTGCTCCCGGTGCTGGCCGGCTCCTGGTTGGCGGCCTCGGCCTGGCAGCACCGGACTGTGAGGGACGTCCACGTCGGCAAGGTGGCGCTGCGGCTGGAACGCGCGGGCTGGCTGCACACCGAGGGACACGACTCCTCCCTTCCCATGCCCGGGATGGCACAGCTGCCCGCCCAGGGGCGGCACCGCCTCAGCGTGGAGGTGTCCTTGCACAACCTTGGAGCAGAGGCGGTGGACTTTCCCGCCTCCGAGCTGGGCCTGTACCTGGCGGAGGGGGTGCGGCTGGACGAGCCTCGGGAGGAGGTGGTGTCCGTGCCCGCACGGCACACTCTCTCCTCGGTGCTGGAGCTGGAGGTAGCGGAGACGCCCCAACCGCTGCAGCTGCGCTGGCAGCGTGGCGGTCAGTCGCGGCGGTTGATGACGCTGTCCACGCCGATTACCCCCCGGAGCCAGGTCCCCTCGGAGGAGGCCTGGCCTGCCAAAGCCGAACTCCTCCCGCCGGCGGATCCCCGGGCGGGGGCGGCGCTGTTCTCCGGGCCGCTGGGCTGCGTGGCCTGCCACGGCCCGCTGGAGCGTCCCGCGGAGGCGGCTGTGGGACCGTCGCTGGCCGGGCTGACCCAACGGATCTCCCAGAGAGGGCTGACCATCCCCCCGGCCCAATACGCCTACGAGTCACTGCTCCAGCCCAACGCCTACGTGGTCGGGGCCTGTCCCCACGGGCGCCCCTGCGCGGTGCCCAGCGTGATGCCCGCCTACGGCGAGCGGCTCTCGCCCCAGCAGATGGCCGATCTGATCTCGTTTCTGGTCGCACCCTCCCAGTCCGCTCAGGAGTAGCTCCATGTCCGCCGTCTCAAGAAGCAGTATGTTGGTCCTGGCCGCGTGGGTGTGCGCGGGGCTGCTGGCGGTCGAACAGTTGCTCTTCCAGTGGCGCCCCGGAGCGGACGCCGCGCTGATCTCTACCCAGCGGCTGTGGGTGGACGGACTGCTGCTGTTCGCCTCCGCGTTGTTGGCCCTGGGCGCCCTGCGCGCGCTGGTGGGCAAAGGGAGGCTGGAGTCCTCGCTGTGGAGCTGGACCTGTGCCGCTGTGGGGAGCTTCTCAATCTCCCTACTGGCGCTGGCCTTTGGCCGCGCGGCGGTGGAGCGGACCTTCCTGCCCAGCGCGCCGGTGGGGTTCTTCTGCGGCAACCTGCCTGCGGGGAGCGAGGCCGGAGGGTGGCAGCAATCGCGGGATCTGCTGGAGACGGTGGCCATCCTGGACGCCGCGGCGCTGCCCCTCTTCCTGCTGGGGCTGGCGGTGGCGCGCGGAGGTCTGCGGCTGCGGATCCCGGCCACCGCGCTGGGCCTGCTCACCCTGATCGGGCTGGTGTGGTCCGAGGCGGACGCGCAGCAGGCGCCCGGGGCCCAGGACGTGGTGACCAGCGGCGCGGCGGAGGCCAGCGGCTGCGCGCCGGGAACGTTCGTGCGCAGCTACGAGGTCTCCGCCATCCCGGTGAGCATCACCCTCAACCGCTTCGGGACCCACGTCCCCCAAAGCTTCATGTACGTGCTGGACGAGAGCATCGCCGCGGTGCGGGCCCAGGAGGCCCTGCCGCTGCCCTCGCGGGTCACGCCCGGGCTGCGCAAGGATCCGATCCAGCCGCTGGTGCTGCGCGCCAATGTCGGCGACTGCCTGGTGGTCCGCTTCACCAACCGACTGCCCGACGGCCGGGCCTCGCTTAGCGTCCACGGCCTGCCCCACACGGTGGCCAACGCCGGCAGCGCAGTGGGCCAGAACCCGGACACTTTCGCCGCACCCGGACAGCAGCTGACCTATGTGCTGCCCATCCCCGCGGATGAGACCGCGGAGCGCGCCTACTACATCCACGACCACGGGGATTCGCGCGAACGCCAGGCGCACGGCCTGTTCGGCACCCTGGTGGTGGAACCCCCGGGCGCGGTCTACCTGGATCCCGAGACCGGGGGGCCCCTGCAGGGCAGCAACTGGGAGGCGATTATCGACATGCCGCCTCCGCACCGGGACTTTCGGGAGATGGTGCTGCAGTACCACGAGGTCGGCGACGAGGAGTTCGAGGGGATCCTGGACGCCAACGGTGAGGCCCTGCCGGTGGTGGATCCCCTCTCCGGCGCGTACCGCCCCGGGGGCCGCGCCATCAACTACCGCAGCGAACCCTTCCAGGCCCGGCTGGAACTGCACAACGACGAGTCCCAGGCCTACGGGTCGTATGCCTTTGGCGATCCGGCCACCCCGATGCCCCACTCCTATCTAGGCGAGCCCACCAAGATGCGGGTGGTGCACGGGGGCAGCGAGACCTTCCATGTCCACCACCTGCACGGGGGCGGGACCCGCTGGCGGCGGAACCCGAAGCTGGATCCGCAGGACTTCGACTCTGGCCTCCAGAAGCGGCCGCTGGAGTACGTCACCTCGCTGCGGGTGGACTCCCAGACCATCGGTCCGGGGATGACCTTCAGCTCGGAGCACGAGTGCGGGGCCGGTGGCTGCCAGCAGGCGGCGGGTGACTTCCTCTTCCACTGCCACATCCAGCACCACTACCTGGCGGGGATGTGGTCCTTCTGGCGGGTCTTCGATACCCGGCAGCCCGGCCTGGCGGTGCTGCCCGACCGCGCCCCGCCGCCAGCGCCGGTGGACTCCACCGGGCTGATCGGCAAGGTGGTGGAGGGCAAGCGGCTGCTGCCCCGGGGGCAGCTCACCGATCCGCTGAACCAGGTGGCGCTGGAGGACTTCATCGAAGGGCAGCTGCCTCCGCGAGGAAGGCCGTTCAACCCGGAGGACGCCACGGTGTGGGACTGGAGCCTCTCCTCCACCGCGCGGGGCCCGCTGTACCTGGGTGAACCGGAGACCACCCGCTCCTGGGCCAACTACCGCTCCGCCACCCCGGGTCAGCGACCGGTGATCCTCTTCAACCCGGACAATGGTCGCTACGCCTGGCCGCTCTTGCGGCCCCACCTGGGCCAGCGTCCGCCGTTCGCCGGGAACGGCCATTCCGGCGCCCCCTGGCTGGGCGAGCAGGGGTCACTGCAGCGGCCAGACGGTCTCTGTCCGAACCAGTCGGTGGTCCCCGGGGCCTGGCGCAAGCAGCGCATCTATCCAATCAGCGCCATCGCCACCCAGGTGCAGGTGACCCCCAGCCTGACCGACCCGCTGGGGATGCTGTTCGTGCTCAACGAGAACAAGCAGGCGGTGCTGGATGGGCTTCTGCCCAGGGAACCGCTGGTGATCCGCGCCAACTCCGAGGACTGCGTGGACGTGGTCTTCACCAACGAGATCTCCGATCAGCAGACCCTGCTGGAGGACGGGGAGTCCAAGGCCAACATGCACACCCACTTCGTGCAGTTCGATCCGCAGGCCTCGGACGGGGTGATCTCCGGCTTCTCCTATGAGCAGTCGGTGCGTCCGTACCGCGCCGAGGGGAGGGTGCTGCTGGCCACCGCGCCGGCGGGCGCCCGGGAGGTCCGCTTGGCGCGGGTGCAGGGGTTGCGGGCCGGGGTGTGGCTGGGGATCGGCCTGGGCGAGGGGATGTGCACTCCGCCGGGCGGAGGTGAGCCCCGCGCCTGTACCGAGGTGCGGAAGATCCGCAGCCTCTCCGGAGATCGGGTGATGCTGGACCGCCCGCTGGAGCTGAACCATCCGGCCGGCCAATACGCGGGCGTCGAGTTCGTCCGGTACAACTGGTACGCGGACGTCGACGACGGAACCGTCTTCTGGCACGACCACATCTCCCCCGGCGGCTGGATGCACGGGCTGTTTGGCGGGCTGGTGATCGAGCCCAAGGGCTCCAGCTACCGGGATCCCCGGACCGGCCAGGAGGTCCGCAGCGGCACCATCGTGGACATCCACGCGCCGCCCGACTCCTCGGTGGGCTGGGGCCAGAAGGGGAGCTTCCGGGAGGTGTTCCTGGGGGTCTCCGACCTGGGCGGCGGCGGGCGGGCCCAGCCCACCGTGGCCGCCGGGACCCTGAACCTGCGCGCCGAGCCGTTCGCAGAGCGGGACAGCTTCCCGGGGCGGATGTTCTCCTCGGTGGTCAACGGGGATCCGATCACTCCGCTTCCCCGGGCCTACCTGGGCGATCCGGTGATCATCCGGGGGCTCAACGCCGGGACGATCGGGACCGGGCTGAAGGTCACCGCCCACCGCTTCCACCAGGAGCTGAACCTGGCCAACTCCCCGATCATCGACACCGCGCCGATCGGCGTCTCCGAGCGCTTCGATCTGGTGCTGCATGGAGGCGCCGGCGGCCTGGGAGGAAAGGCGGGCGACTACCTGTTCCACTCCACCACCGGGGAGCAGTTCATCGGTGGGGCCTGGGGTCTGCTGCGGGTCCACGACACCGTTCAATCGGATCTGCAGCCGCTTCCCGGCCGCGCCCCGCCTCCCGCCGGGAGCGGCTTTCCCCAGCAGCAGTTCACCGGCGGAGCCCCGCTCCCGGCCGAGGGGCCGGGTGATCCCTGCCCGCCGACCGCGCCCCGCCGTGCCTATGACGTGGTGGCGCGCTTCGCCCGGGTGGAGCAGGGCGACGAGCACACCAGCGACGTGGTGGTCTACGCGCTGCGGGACAGCATCGCCGCCAACGCCAGGGTGGTCACCGAACCGCTGGTGCTGCGGGTCAACCACGGCGAGTGCCTGGAGGTGAACCTGACCAACCAGACCGACCAGCGGGTGGGCTTCAACCTCAGCAAGCTGCAGTTCGATCCGCAGGGGTCCTACGGCGCGGCGGTCGGCTACAACCGGGACTCCACCGTGCCCCGCAGCGAGACCCGCACCTTCCGCTACTTCGCGGACCAGGAGCTGGGGATCAGCATGTTCAGCAACCTGGCGGCCCCGGACACCAACCTGGGAGGGTCCTTTGGCGCGGTGATCGTCGAGCCTCCCGGCGCCACCTACCACCACCCGGTGGGCGGCGGGCCAATCAAGTCGGGGATCAAGGCCACCATCGAGGCTCCGTCCGGCAGCTTCCGGGAGCTGGTGGTGCTGGTGAACGACAACGATCCCAAGATCGGCAACAACCAGATGCCCTACACCACCGAGGTGCGGGATGTGGCCGGGCTGAGCTTCCATGCCAGCCCGCTCAAGCGGCGGGACTCGGGGGGCGATCCGACCGGGGTCTTCAGCTCCGCCAGGTTCGGGGATCCCGGGTTGGTGCTGCGCGCGCACAAGGGCGACAGAGTCGTGTTCCGGGTCGGGCAGGCCTGGGGGGAGCAGCTGCACAACTTCGCGATCGAGGGGCACCGGTGGTCGATCGTGCCGGGCAACCCCAGGGCGGAGCGGATCAGCGCCCAGCTGCTCTTCCCCGGCTACACCTTCGAGGCGGAATTGGAGGGTGGCGCGGGAGGAGGTCTGGACACAGCCGGCGACTACCTGTTCTTCGACCCCCGGCTGCCGTTCCTGCAGAAGGGGCTGTGGGGGATCTTGCGGGTGGGCCCGCAGGGGAACGGCCTCCCGCCGCTGGGGTCGCCCACCGACGTCGGGGTGTGCCCACCCCCAGGCCAGGAGGGGGGCGTCCGCAGCGCCAAGTGCGGCGGCAATCCCACTCCCGAAGCTGGGCCCGATCCCATCCCGGATCCGGGAACTGGAGGCGTGGGCGCTGGCGACCCGGTGGACGACGCCCCCGACGAGGAGCTGGAAGCGCCGTTGAACAACGACAACAAGAAGGGAAGAACAAAGAAGGGCCGCCGTCGCTAGCCTCGTGCCCGGTTGACCGCCCCCCGGGTGGGGGCGGGCGTGCCCGCACGTCGCGGTTCCACGCTTCGGCTATAGGTGCCCCATGGACGTCAGGAACGGGCAACGCAGCGCGACGCTCAACGACGGGTGCCGCTACTGCGATCGGCTGGGGGGCCGCCCCGGAAAGACCGCGCTGGAGTTCCTGGCCGACAAGTACCGCCACTCCACCCGCGCTGAGTGGGAGGCGCGCTTCGCCCGCGGCGAGGTCGAGCTGGATGGGCTGACCGCGAACGGCAGCGAGCCACTGCGGGGCGGCCAGGAGCTTTGCTGGAACCGGCCGCCCTGGGAGGAGGGGGAGACTCCCCAGACCTTTGAGCTGGTCTATGAGGACAGCGAATTACTGGCGGTGGTCAAGCCCAGCGGCCTGCCCACCCTCCCGTCAGGGGGGTACCTCAAGAACACCCTGCTGACCCTGGTGAAGGCCCGCTGGCCGGAGGCCGACCCGCTGCACCGGCTGGGACGCGCCACCTCCGGGCTGGTCCTGTTCGCACGCACCCGGTCCGCCGCCGCCAGGCTCTCCGGGAGCTGGCGGGAGCGCGACGTGGAGAAGCGCTACCGCGCGCTGGCCAGCGGGGTGGCCGGGCAGGATCGCTATTCAATCACCGCGCCGATCGGCCTGGTTCCACACCCGCTGCTCGGTTCGGTGTACGGGGCCAGCCTCCAGGGCAAGCCTTCGTCCAGCACCGCGACCGTGCTGGAGCGACGCGAGGCGGCGACGCTGTTCGAGGTCCAAATCCACACCGGCCGCCCGGAGCAGATCCGGATCCACCTGGCCTTCATCGGCCACCCGCTGGTGGGCGATCCGCTGTTCGCCGCAGGGGGCCTGCCGCGTTCGGAGGCCCCCGGTCTCCCCGGCGACGGCGGCTACCTGCTCCACGCCGAGTGGCTGGCCTTCACCCATCCGCTCAGCGGCCAGCGGATGGAACTGCACGCACCGCCGCCGCCGCCGTTGAGGGTACTCGGCGCGCGCTGACCCACGGGCCGCCTCCTTCCGCCCGGCACCAGGCCATGCCAAGGGTCAAGGAGCGGCGGGCTTGATCTGGAACTCACTGAACTGCATCTTCGCGCGGAAGCGCTTCTTCATCAGCGGAAGGCCCGCCTTCCCGCGCAGGTACATCTCGGAGAGAAGCGGGCCTTGCGCGGACGTCGCGCCAAAGTGCATCGACATGTCGATGTTGTCGACCATCATCGGCATCGTGGACGGCTGCTGTTTGAGCCACACCACCGCGCCCAGCGCAGGGTCCACCTTCGCCTCGCCGACGAAGACCTCCGGCTCCTTTTTCCCCTTGGGCCCGAAGCCGACCCGCAGCATCCCGGGATCGTCGGGGTAGGGATCGAGAAGGGTGAAGGTGTACTTCGGCTGCTGCTCCAGGCTAAACGGCAGCGCGGCAGAGAGGTTCCCTCGTTGGGACTTCTTCCCCTTCTCCTTCTTCTGCTTCTTCTCGACCTCCTCTCGGTTGTCCTTGCCGTCGCGGGTGGCGCTGATCACCTCGGTCCTGGGGAGATCGGAGCCACCTTCGCGGAGCACCCGGACCACCACTTCTTCGGTGTGCTGGACCCTGCCATTCCCGTCCAGCTCTTCGCTGACGGTCCGGATCTTCATCGAGGCGATGGCGCTCTCCGGAGCGGTGCGCTTGGCCCACTCGCCCAACCTTTGAAGGAGCTCCGGCGACAGCTCAGTGGCCATCGCGGTGTGCGATGCCAGTAATGCCAGCACGATGATCCAGCGTTGCATCCGATCTCCCGTAGCCCTGCCTCGGACGTCCCGGCCGGCGGAACATTGCCTGACGTGTGCTCTCCGACAAGCCGGACGCCGGAGTGCGCTAACCCTGGACCAGGGGGGCGGCGCCATGCAGCTGCGCCATCCACTCATCGAGGGACAGACGGACCGAGGATTGCTGGCGGGAAAGTTGGCGGGCGAAAGTCGACTTGCCCGCGCCCACCGGGCCGACGATCAGGTGGAGGTGAGCCATGGAAGTTCCCGCTAGAAGCCCACCAACACGTCATGATCGACCAGCGTGCGGAGCAGCTCCGGGGTCAGCTGCACTCCGTCTTTGGTGGCGATCTCCTCGAGCACCTCGGGCGTGGGCCGGCCGTCGAACTTCTCCAGCGAGGCGACCACCGCGTTGGGAACCTCGATAGGGTCGTGCGGGTTGTGCGCCCACAGTCGGGTGTTTTGCTCGTCCTTTCCCACCACCACCAGGAAGCCGGGGACCAGGGAGGCGGGCAGCTCCTCGGACAACAGCCGCTGCTTGGCGCCCTCGACGATCCGGGCCCGCATCGACACCTCCGCTCCGCAGATCGCCTCCACCTCTTTCCAGCCCAGGGGTTCCACCCGGGCGGAGCACTCCCGGTAGAAGGCCTCCTCCCGCCCGTACCACTGGCCCCACAGCGCCCGGTAGACCCCGGAGTCCACGGTGCCATCCGGGTTGCAGCCGTCGCTCTCGGTGGGGGCCCCCGAGCCGTGGGGCGGGAACAGCACCCGCAGCGCGTCTGCGGACAGGCCCACCTGGAGGAGGCACCACCGGGCCAGCGCCTTCTCCACCGCGGCCAGCAACGGCTGCATGGCGCCGCGCCAGAAGGCCACGCCCGCCGAGCCGCGCTGGAACTTGCAGAAGAAGGTGCTGCAGTTCGAGTTGCGGTTCTGCCAGATGCTGCAGCGGCCTCCGCCCTCGTCGGAGAGGTGCGGGCAGCGCAGCTCGACGCTGCGTCCGAACTCCGCCCGCCGGGAGCGGTGCAACTCCAGCACCGCGGGGCCGGCGCTCAAACCGGCCGGAGTGACTCCGGCGCCCGCGGAAATCCGCCCACGCACCGAGCTTCGCCCCAGGCTGTTGGAGGCCTGTTCGTCCGCCAGGATCCGGCCCACCAGGAAGTTGGGCAGCACCGGATGGGCGGTGCAGCACTTGACCTGGGGGTTGAAGAACACCGGCTCGCGGTCCCGGCCGGCGCCTGGATCGCGGCACATCGCGCAGTCGCTGCAGGTCGACCGCTTCTCCTCCGGAATGGCGTGTTGCAGCAGCTCGCCCATCCAGCGGGCGTACAGCTCGGGGAACAGGTGGGAGAGATCGGGGGCGGGGTGGACCGGGAGGCGCATCGCTTTGGAGCGTACCGGGCGTCCGGTGAGCCCGGCAACGAGGTCGCTGCTGGGTCACCCTGTGCGAATATCCTCGGGAGCACCCGCCGGGAGAACTCTTGGGTTGCCTCCCGTGATCGCAGCCGGGTTAGGCTGGGGGACGACAGCGAGGGTACGCACACATGGGCAGCGCGTTGAATGCTGTTTTCGATGAGGCCGGGAAGCTGGGCGGAATCCAGGCGAAGATGAAGCTGGCGGGGATCGCGAAGATGACCTCCACGCAGGCCACCAGCATCACGGATACCCCGGAGCTGGTGCGGACCTTTCGCAAGGCGCTCAAGACGGAGAGAACCATCGCCGCGCACGACGCTCACGTCGATCCGCGGACCTCCTGGTTCTCCACCGTCTATCTCAAGCCCCTCAACATCAACTCGATGCTGGATGTGCCGATCATGGTGAACGAGAAGATGGTGGGCGTCGTTTGCCACGAGCAGGTCGGGCCTGCCCGGTCCTGGAACGCGGACGAGGAGAAGTTCGCCTACCTGATGGCCAGCCTGGTCGCGCTCGCCCTGGAACGCCGAATCGAAAGGCAGGGCAAGGGTGGAGCCTAGCGCGGGCCAACCGAAAGGCGACGAACGGACCCGCCCCAACTACCATCGGCAACGATGATCTCTCTTCAAGCAGTGCTGGTCGCTGGCGCGCTCCTGGTCCAGACGGCGCCTTCCTCCGAGTCGGTGGCCACGGCGCTCCGCAAGCTGGAGGCCGCGCGCGAACAACTGGGCAAGGCAGTCCAGAGGATCGAGAAGGATCCGCCCAGCAACGCGGACCTCGAGGCGGCGCATACCGCGGTGGGTGTGCTCAAGGACGCCATCGACGCAGGGGCCGCGTTCGAGGCCGCCGATCTGGGTTACGCCAAGGCATCCCTGGCCGGGCGCAAGGAGCTGAGGGAGCGCCGCGCCTACGTCGACCAGCGCCGAGCCAATGTCCACATCTTCCAACACCGGCGCGATCTCGACGCGGCGCTGGCCAAAGCCAATGGGGCGGTCCAGCGGACGGCGAACAAGGACGCCACGCCCGGGGACTTCGACGCAGCCAAGGCGCAGCTCGCCGATTTGAAGAAGCGGGCGGGCGACGCGCGCCAGTTCGCCTCGGCGGACCCGAAGTTCGGCGAGTACCTCGGCGAGCTGGACGAGGCCGTCGCGCGCCACCAGCGCACGCTCGACGACCGCCTGGTGGATCGCGAGGCACAGAAGCAGCGGGGGGAGGTGGAGCAGGCCCGCCAGGAGTTGCAGCAGGCAATGGGCGCGCTGTCCAAGACGAGCACTGACGCCCAGTTCGAGACCGCCGACAAGGCGGCGACGGCGCTGAAGCAGCGGCTAGACGACGGGAAGCCGCTGGAGACGAAGCACCCCGCCTACCGCGGCGACGCCGAGCGGGCGCGCTTGGAGCTGGCGCAGGCGCAGAAGCGGATGGACGAGCTGCTCAGCACTGCCGGTCTGGAGCGGCTGAAGGCAGAGGTGGAACCGTCGCACAAGGACCTCACCGCGGCCCTGAAGGGGCTGCGCGGTCGCAAGCCGACCGACGAGCAGCTGGCGGAGGCCCGAACGGCGGCGATCGTCGTGGGCAAGCTGGTGGAGAAGTTCCAGCCGCAGGCGTCTCGCAGCCAGGCTTTCGGGCAGTACATGGCCGGGGTGAAGCAGACGCTGGCGCTGGTGGAGGTGGAACTTCAGCGCCGGGGACTCGAGGCCGCGAAGGCCGACTTTCTCAAGGCGCTTCGGAACGTCGAACGCCGGGACGTTACCGATGACCATTTCGCGGAGGCAGGCACGGCGCTCACCGTTTTGGAGAAGACCGTGGAGGCCACCGGACACCGCCGCGACCCGGCGATCGCCGCGGTGTACGCCGACGCCCGGACGCTGACCCGGGATGGCAAGGCCACCTTGGCCCGCCGCCGCGGCGAGGTGGACGTGCTGCGCCAGCGGAACAAGGTCCGCGAGGTGAAGGCGCACACCGAGGAGGCGGTCAAACAGATCCAGGCGTCCGACGCAGGCGAGGAGCAGTTCAAGGCCGCCGAGCAGGCCATCCTCCTGCTGAAGGGCGCGCTAACGGACGGTGCGCCGTTCCTGAAGAAGGACCGCGAATATGCGCAGTACGACCGCGAGGTGAAGGACCGGATTGCGGAACTCGAGCGCCGGATCGCCGCCCGGCGAATCACCGCGTCCGCGCGCGAGGCGAAGGAGCAGCTCGCCGCGGCGATCACCGACGCTCGGGGGAAGAACGACGTGATCGCCAAGCCGGAGGCGACCGACGCCGACGTCGAGGCGGCGGAGAAGAGCGTGCAGGCGCTGCAAACCTTCCTGGAGGCCCACGCCGAGCTGGAGGGCAAGGATGCCTCCTACGCCTCGCGCGCCGCCACCGGGCTCAACGAGCTGGTGCGCCAGTCTGAGCTGCTGGCGGCAAGGCGAAAGGCCCACCAACTGCGCAAGACGACCGGCGAGGCGGTGAAGACCGCCAACGCGGCGGTAGAAGCCGCCAGGTCCTCGCAGGACATCCGCAAGCAGAAGGCAAGTTACGCCAAGGCGGTGGCCGCCTTTCGCGTGTGCGCCGAGGAGAGCGGCGGTGAGCTCAAGCGCGACGAGAAGCTGGCCCAGGTGGAGGTCCCGGTGGCCGGCGAGCTGCGCTCCGCCGCGGAGCTGGTCGCGCACTGTGGAGACCGCCTGAAGGAGGTCGAGAGGTCGCTGCAGGAGGTCGCTGGCCTGGTCGCGTTCGACGACGGACCGAAGAAGTTCTACGAGGCCGCCAAGGACCTGATGGGCCGCTCCCGGCGTCCAGAGGCGATCACGCAGCTCAACGAGTGCATCGTGGCCGCCCGCCGAGCCCAGTTCGACTATCCCCAGCTCCGGGAGCGCAAGTTCGTCGTCGCCGGCAGCCAGGTCACCGTCGTCGAGCTGATCCGGATCTGCATCAAGGAGCGCGACGCGCTGGAGAAGTGACTCGCCGCTACATGCACCGCACGGTTGGTTAGACCCTGAGCGAAGCGCGGAAGCCCCTGGCGCCGTAATAGGACTCAGCGCCGTTGTGGTACACGAACACCGTTTCGTAGCGGCGATCACCAAAGAGCGCGCCGCCGAGCTTCCTGATGTCGGGCGGCGTCGTTACCCAGCTTGAGGTCTTGGTGTCGAACTCCCCGAGCTCTTGAAGCGCCCGGTATTGCTCCTCGGTCAAGAGCTCGACGCCCATCGCGGTCGCCATTCCCAGCGCGCTGTCCTTGGGCTTGTTCTCCTTCCTGGAGGCGAGCGCGTCCGGGTCGTAGCAGACGCTCCGGCGGTTCTTGGGGCTCTCCGCCGAGCAGTCGAAAAAGATGTGGTCGCCCGTCTTCTTGTCGTAGGCGACGACATCGGGCTCTCCGCCGGTCTGCTCCATTTCATTGAGCGACCAGAGCCCTTCGGCGCTGGCCTCCAGCTTGGCCTGCACCTTCGCCCACTCGAGACCCTTGTGACGGCCTGGGAACTTCTCGAAGCGAGCGTTCAGTGTTCGCAGCAGGTCCTCGCGTTGCTTCGGCGAAAGGGAGCGGCTCTTGGCCTTGAGGGTCTTCATGCGGAGCGCTTCTACTACTGATGCCGCGCGTGTGGGCACCGGCTCGGACCGAAACGGCGTGTCAGCCTGCACGTTGGGCTGCTCCGGCCCGGCATCAAGACCGCCATCGACGCCAGCGTCCGAACCGGCATCAAGACCGTCCAGCCCGGCCGGGCAGCCCAACACCAGTACGGCGAACACCGGCGGCAGCCATAGGCGCATCGCGGCGTCGTATGCGACTCCCATCAGGGCTGGGTCGGGCAAGTCGGACTGCTCACGAACTCCGCCTCGACCCTGAGGTTCGTGCGTCGGCTCACGTCGCAGGAGGCGCGCTCCTCCGGGAGGATGAACGGATCCTGCTCGAGGGAAAGGATCTGTTCGTTCAGCACCGTGCCTTCAAAGCAGACCCCGGTGAGAACGTTGATCGCCGCTCCCCCTTCTGAGTGCCGGTTCACCAGCTCGATTCGGAAGCTGATGTTCTCAACCTCCTTCTCTTCGGTGAAGGCGTCGCCCAGCACCTCATGAAGGGCCCAGTCAAAGCGCCCGTCGTTGCTGAAGCTCGCCGACCGGATGAAGAACTCGCGTCTGCCGAGGGTGTCCGTCCACGCCTTGGTGGAGCCATCCGTGTAGGTCACGATGGCTCGCCGATGGCCCAGCATTCGCCGTCGGTGCCGCCGCAAGGCCGCAAGCTCTCGGGCGCCCCGCGGCGAGCGGGGACTGCGACAGGAACGAAATACTACACGCATGTAGGTTGGGGTTCGAAAAGCGTGGGAACCCGGCGCCGCCGCCGAGGCTGGAGAAGGTTGTGAAGGAGCGAACCTGCCGGTGGTGAAGGTCACGGCAACTCGGGGCCCTGCGCCGGCAGCCGACTGAGTCGAGATCAGTCGGAGAAGCTGACGCGACTCAAGTACCTGGGCTGTGGCGTGCTCACCCGCATTTGCGTTGCCGGAGACGTTCTGTGCGCCGAGCAGCACGAGGGTGCTGCCCACGGCGGAGCCGAGCCGGGGGCGCTCCGGCTTATGCGGCGATGAGCCGCAGCACCTCCGGTGGGAACGCGCCCCCCCCCCGGAACTGACGCTCCCGCAAGCCAGGTCCGTACAGGCCGACTCGGCCTCCCAGGGGGCGGCTCGCCGCGCCGCAAGCGGCGCGGTCCCGTTCTCCCGGGCGACGGGGTATGGTGCGCGACGCTTCCGGAGCCCGCCATGCACATCCGCCCCCTCGTCCTGATCGCCGCGTTGGTGGCGGCCTGCACGCCCACCCTCACCGTCCCGCCCGGAGCGCAGATCACCTGTGCGGCCGACACGGCGTGTCCGGATGGCTTCCGCTGCAACGCCGACACCGAGCTTTGCGTGAACCGCCAGGAGTCGCCGCCGGTGGTCAGCCCAACGCTGCAGGGGCCGTCCGGCCAGACCGCGGTGAAGCCGGGTGACGCGCTGGGCGTGTCTGGCACCGCCGAGGTGGGCGCGCAGGTGGTGGCGGTGCGGCTGGTGAATGCCACCAGCGGAGCGGAGCTGCAGGTGATCGGGCCCGCGTCGGTGGTGAACGCCGGAGGCACCCTCTCTGGAACCTTCACCGCCGCCACGCTGCTCGACGCCGCGGCGGTCGCGGTGGAGGTGATCGTCCAGGCGCGCGGGTACCGGTCGATCCCGGAGAACAGCCGCAGCCTCCCCGTGACGGTGGACGCGACCGCTCCCAGCAACGCCAGCGTGGCGTTGGCGGGTGGTGGGACCGTCGTCTCCTCGCGGACGGTGACGCTGGCGATCTCCGCGGTGGGCGCGGACCAGCTGTACCTGGACGGAGACCTGGACGACGCCGCCAACGTCCGCACCTGGATTCCGTACGGCACCTCTGCCCAGGTGACGCTGACGGGCGGCGACGGGGCCAAGACGCTGACCGTCGGGTTCCGCGACGGCGCTCACAACGCGCTGCAGCGGCAGGTGACGCTCACCTACGACTCGACCCTCCCGTCCTCACGCCCTGCGCTCGCGGGGCCGTGGGCGGGTGTGACCAAGGTGAAGAACTCCGACGTGGTGACCGTCACCGGCACCGCGCTCGCGGGCGCGGTGGTGCACGCCGCGCTGCTGCGGTCACTGGATGGTGCAGGACTCCCCCTGCCCGGCGCAGGCTGCTCGGTGGACGTCACCTCCCAGGTGTCGCTCGGCGCCACCGGCGTCCTCGGCGGCTCACTCAACATCGGCACCCCCTGCGCCGGCACCGCATCGATCGACCTCGAGGTGATCGTCCGCAATGGAGCCGGAACCCAGTCGCTCCCGGGCGAGAGCCGCTCCAACGTCCTCGGGCTCGACAACCAGCCGCCGGGCCCGGCCACCGGGGCCTTCGCCGCCGTGGCGGGCGCGCGCACCGGCTTCACCCGCTTCACGGCGATGTCCCTGCTGCTGGGGGCCGAGCTCGACGGCACGGTGGAGATCTTCATTGACGGCGACGTCTCCGCCGGCCGGATCCGGGCCTGGGTGCCCTTCCCCGGGGACCAGGTCGTCCCCGGCGAGGAGCCCGTCACCCTCACCACCGGCAACGGTCCGAAGACCGTGACCGTCCGCTTTCGGGACGAGCTGGCGAACACCACCGGGGCCATCAACATCACCATCAACCTGGACACGGTGCCGCCCCCCGCGCCGGTGGGGAACAACCTGGAGCTCGTAGAGACCAGCCCGGCGCCGAACGATCCCGCGCAGGTCGCCAGCAGCAACAACAGCTTCACCCTCACCGGCCTGGACCTGGCGCTGGTGGACGCCGATCGCGTCGAGCTGTTCTCCGACGCAGCGCTCAGCAGCAGCCTGGGTGTGCTCGACGGACTCCCCGGTGGTCGGTTTCCCGCGACCGTGGTGCCGTACAACGCGGCGCAGTCCTACTTCGCGCAGGCGATCGATCCCGCCGGCAATCGCAGCGTGTCAGCCACCCGCGCCACCGTGCCGATGGTGACCGCCGCGGGGTTCATCCTCCCGGCGATGCCTGGCCGTTCAGGCGCGGCGTTCAACTTCTCGTTCACGCTCACCGTGGACCTCGCCTCGGCGCCGGCGGTCACGGTGGCCGGTCGGGCCGCCACCTGCGCGCCGCCCACCGCGCGAACCTATTTTTGCTCCTTCACCCCCAACGGCAGCGAGCCGGAGGGCGCCGGCGCCGCCGTGATTCGGGTTGTGACGCGCGACGGCAGCGGCCAGATGTCGAACACCACCGCCGGCAGCGACGCCACCACAGCCACCCTCGACTTCACCGCTCCCACCCTGACGGGGAGCTCGGTGAGCGTGGCGCAGAACGATCCCGGCATGGAGGACCAGATATCCGGCGGGACGGGCGCGGTGTCCGACAACCTGGCCCCCGCCAACCAGGTCCAGGTCCGGATCTTCCGTGGCGACGGCACCACGGCGATCACCGCCCTGGCAGCGGCGTCCAACGGCTCCTTCGCGGCCACCTCCATCGGTGACAACACCAACGAGGGGGTCGTCATCCGGCTCGAGGATCCGGCTGGAAACCTCAGCGCAGGCACCGCGTTTGCCAACGACGTCACCGCCCCGGTGCTGACCGGGCTGACCGTCAGCCCACCCGCGCAGCATGCCGGCGCGAACGTCCTGGTTTCCTTCAACGCCGCCGACGCCAGCGACCTGCGTGCGTTGCCCTCGGTCACCGTGGCCTCGCGCGCCGCGACGCATGCCAGCGGTACCTCCACCACCTCCGACGGCGCTCCCCACCCGTTCAGCTACACCTTCGGCGTCCTCGGTAGCGACGCCGCGCAGAGCCATCCGGTCTCGGTCACCGCGCGGGACGTCGCGGGAAATGCCACCACCGTTGCAGCGACGGTCCTGCTCGATCACACCGCGCCGGTGAGCGCCAACACCACGCCCGGCAACCGCGCGACCTGGAACGGCAGCCCGAGCGTGCTCGGCACCGCATCCGACGCGCTCTCCGGGGTGGAGCGGGTGGAGCTCAGCCTGCGCTCGGTGGGCACCAACTCCTATTGGAACGGCACCGCCTTTGCGGCCTCCACCGAGACGTTCCTGAGTGCCGCCGGCACCACCTCCTGGAGCTACGCCACCGGCGGGATCCCCTTCGTGTCTGGGGAGAGCTACGTGCTGCGCTGGCGGGCGGTGGACGTGGCCGGGAACGTGGAGAACACCGCTGCCGGGTGGACCTTCACCTATGACCCCACCCTCCCGCCGGCGCCGAGCAGCCTCACTGCCCTCTCCGGTCCCGCCAAGGTCGCACTGAGCTGGGCGGCGGCCGCCGGAGCGACGAGCTACCGCGTCTACTACGACGTGGAGGCCGGGTCCCATCCGCCGTTTGCGGGGACGGGGGCGCTCGAGGGCCCCTCTCCGATCACGGTCACCGGCACGTCCCTCACCGTCAACGCGCTCACGCGGGGCCGCTACGTGTTCGCCGTCACCGCCATCGACGGCGCGGCGAGAGAGAGCGGCTATTCCCCGCAGGCCGCCGCGTCCAGCCAGTACTGGAAGTGGTCGGCCCGAGCGATGACCACCACCAACGTCGCGCAAGCCATCTCCACCGGGCCCAACCGCTTCCTGCTGGTCGGCGATGCGGGCACCGTCTGGAGGTCCGACGACGGTGGCTCCAGCTGGACGTTGCGCTGGATCCCCAACGTGGGAGACCTGCTGGACGTGGTCCAGGGTACTTCAGCGCTGATCGCGGTGGGGACCATCGGCATCGCGCGCAGCACCGACGGCGGCTCCAGCTGGACCTTCGTTGCCGCCAACTCCGCTCCGGGCTCTTTCGCCACCACCACCCGCATGGCCTACGCCACCGGATCGAAGGTGGTGGTGGTCAACAGCGCCAACAAGAAGGTCCAATACAGCTCGAACGACGGGCAGTCCTTCACCCTCCTGGACACCACGCTCACGGGCGCTGTGCGCACGGTGAGCGGCTCCGGCAACGTCGTGATCGCGTTCGGGACCAACGAGGTCTCGCGAAGCCTGGACGGCGGCGCCACCTGGGTGGGCGCCACCACCACGGCGTGCGACGCCAACGCGGTGTACCTCAGCGGAGCCGTCGGCGCTGCCGGCGGGGGGGCCGGGCGCCTGGTGGTCACCTCCGACGGAGGCGCCACCTGGGCACCGCCGGCGGTACCGCCACTCACCGGGCAGATCCGGGTCGTGGTTGGCAGCGGCAGCTTGATCTTCGCCGCCGACAGCCAGAACGGCGTCGTCGCGCGCAGCGCGGACGGCGGGGCGACGTGGACCACCACCAGCGGCCTCGGCGGGAACCTGTGGGCCGGTTGGACGGATGGAACCACCGTGGTGCTGACCGGACCGTCCAACGGCTACAGCCGCTCCACCGACGGGGGCCTCAACTGGACCAACTCCTTCAACCTGCCGCCGAACATGCTCAGCCTTTCGGTGAAGACCTTGGCCTCCGACGGAGTCCGGATGGTGGCCGGCGCGAGCTCCAGCCTCTCGGGGAGCGAGTCGCGCGTCGAGGTGGCGACCTCTCCGGACCTCGGCGCCTCGTGGGCGCCCGTTCCCGGGGGGCTTACCTACGCCAGCTTGATGAGCCGGCCGTGGTCGTCGGGGACGACCCTGGTCACCTCTGACCGGTTCAACTCCGGCACGCTGTACCGCAGCACCGACGACGGCGAGACCTGGACGGACTCTGACTCCCTCGGATCGCGGGTCCCGCTGGTCGGCGGCGATACCAACACGCTGTTCATCGGCATACAGACCTTCACCGGCCACACACTGCGCCGAAGCACCAACGCAGGTCAGAGCTTCACCGACGTGGCCAGCTACGCCACTGGCCCGAGCGTGTTCTCCGGGATCGCCGGCAACGGTTCGAACTGGGTGGCGGTGACAGAGAACGGTTACGCGGTGAGGAGCACCGATGGCGGCCTCACCTGGGCCTCCTCCACGCAGCTGGTCACCACCGCGCTGCGCGGCGTCCACGCCGTGGGGAGTGGCTTCATCGCCTACGGGGCCAACGGCGTGATCCGCCGCAGCACCGATGGGGGCGCCACCTGGGCCACGGTGTCCAGCGGCCTGTCCGCGGATCTTCGCGTGGCCTGGGTGTCGCCGGACCTGATCCTCCTCGGGGGCAACAGCGGAACCCTCCTGCGCAGCGGCAACGGCGGCGCCAACTTCACCGCCATGGCGCCGACGGGGACGACGCCGCTGAGCACAGTCACCGCGTTTGTCTGCTCCGGCACCACGTGCCTGATCGGCGGACAGAATGGCGACCAGATCTGGCAGAGCGCGGACTCGGGAGCCACCTGGACCCAGCGCCGCTCCGTCCCTGCGCCGGCCGGGTTGCAGTACGGCGTGCCGGTGATGGCGGCGGTCGGCGCCCGCTTCTATTCACTGGGCGTTGGTCAGCCGGTGATGAGCGAGGACGGCGGCGTGACCTGGCTGGCCGTCCCCGAGGCGCAGGTCCTGCCGGTGCCGATCTCCTCGCTGGGCAAGGCGATCCTCGGAGGGGTGACCGGGTCCGGGATGCCGTTGTCGATCACCGCGGGCGGTGCGCTGGTGTTCGGGCCCCCGTAAGGCACCGCGTCGAACCCGGACCTAGAACGTCCCCACCAGCGCGGCGCCGTTGCCGGTGGGCAGCAGGGCCACGGTGGGCGCGGAGCTCTCGGGCTGCCAGTCGGTGAAGAAGAACTGCACGGCCGCGCCCACCGCCAGAACGCCGGCGCCGATGAAGGCCGCATTGGCGAGCTGCGCGTTGCTGGTGGCCTGCTGGCGGAGCGCGGCGAGCTGCTCACCGCTCACCGGCGACGTCAGGGCGGTCTGCGCCAATGCGTTGTGCTGCTGCGCCGCCTGACCGCTCAGGAGGCCAAAGGTCCCGCCCGCGACCCCGGCGACGGCGCTGGCGCCGGCAGCGGTGAAGAAGGCCCACTTCGGAAGCGGAGGCGGGTTGAGGCGGCGCACCACCTCGGCGGAGACGCCGCGCTTCTTCCCAGGCAGCAGCGGCCGCTCGGGGAAGAGCTCCTGGACCATCGGCCCCACCACTGCGAGCAGCTCCTCGCCGTCCCGCTTCTCGAAGGTGCGGGTCTTGGAGGTCACCTGCGCGCCGAGCAGGTTGATGCGCCGCAAGCTGAGGGTGTACTTGGTCCCGACGAGCGATAGCTCGCCGGCAAGGCTCTCGGACACATCCAGGGCGCCTGCCAGCTCAGCCATGCAGGTGTCCGTGTCCTCTCCGCAGCCCAGCAGCTGCCGCTGACGCTCCACCGAGACAATCTCGCGGATCTCCGACGAGCTGAGGGCGGAGACCGCCTCCATCTTGCGGATCTCGGCGAGCAGTGCCTGCCCAAACGCGGTGCGCAGCCGCTCGGGAATGTCGCCGTGGATCGCGGGGTCTAGCGCGACCATCCGCAGCAGCTTCGGCCCTCCCGGCCGAGGCGACCGCTTCAGAACGCCGGCTGCCGGGTTGGGCGCGGGGGGCGGCGGCATCGGGAGGTCCACCTTCTTCGACGGCGCCGGCTGCGCGACGGGCGGAGGGCCTCTCCTCGGCTGCGAACCTGAGGTGGTTTGTCCCGCGGCGACGCTGAACGAGACTGCGGCGACCAGGGTCAGGGCGAACATTGGACGCGGAGACTACCAGACCAGCGATCCGTCCGGGACCTGGAAGCGGCCCAGCGGTCCCGGCGCGCTCAGAGGGGCGACCGCGCGACAAAGCTACAGCCGCTCGTCGATCGCCTTGTTGCTCATCTCGTCCGCCGCGGCGTTCATCTCCCGGGGGACGTGGACCAGCTTCACCCGGGAGAACTCGTTGAGCAGCTTCAGCGCCTGTTCATAGAGCGGCCGCAGGGAGCTGCTCTTGACCTGATAGCGGCCGGAGAGCTGGCGGATGATCAGCTCGCTGTCGGCGAACACCTCCACCTCGTCCACGCCCAGTTCATAGGCCCGCTGCAGGCCCAGGATCAGCGCGGTGTACTCGGCGAAGTTGTTGGTCTGCACCCCCAGGTACTTGCCCAGCCGCTCCACCACCTGGCCGTTGGGCGCCACCAGCACCGCGCCGGCTCCGGACGGGCCGGGGTTTCCACGCGCCGCCCCGTCCGAGTAAATCCTTACCCGGTGCAGGTTCTTGGGCAGCCCGGCGGTGTTGGCCAGGGTGGGCTTCTCATCCGCGTCCACCAGGTCCGCCGCCCGCTTGAGGATCTTCACCAGCCGGTCCCGCCGCAGCCCGAACTTGGCCACGGTGGTCTCCAGCTTCTCCTGCTCCGCGATGAAGCGGAGCAACTCGGCGTCCTTCGGCAGCGGCAAGGCGGGTGCCTCCTGCCCGATGGGGCGTCAGGACTCCAGCGCCTCCACGGCGTGGATGATCCGGTTGCAGGAGGGACACACGTCGGTCCCCCGCGAGACCACCAGCTGATTGTAGGACTGGGGCGGGATGTTCATGTTGCACCCCTGGCAGGTCCCCGCAATCACCGAGACGATCGCCGGCAGCTTCTTCTTCCGGACGGCGTCGTAGCGGCGCAGCAGGGTGGCGTCCACCGAGGAGGCGGCCTTGGCCCGCTTCTCCTCCAGCTCCTTCATTTGACCGGAGACCGAGTTCATCTTCCCGCGCAGCTCGGTGATCTGGACGATGATCTTCTCCCGCTGCTGGCCGAACTCCTGCTCCTTGGCCTTGGCGATCTCCCGGGCGCTGCCCAGGGAGCGGGCCACCTCCACCAGATCCTCCTGCATGGTGGTGGTCGACTTGCGCTTGATGTCGATCTCTCGAGCCAGCGCGGAGTACTCACGGGTGGAGCGCTGCTCGGCGAGCCGCTGCTCCCACTTCTTGACCGTATCCTTGTCGTCCGTGATCGTCTGTTCGAGGTTCCGCTTCTGGGTCTCGATGTCGGTCAGCCGGGCGCGCTCTGCTTCGAGCGCGCTCTTGGCCAACTCCAACTCCTTCTCGAGTCCGGAGATCTGCTTCGGATGCACCTCGGCCGACTTCTTGACCGAGGCAATCTCCAGATCGATCCGCTGGAGATCCACGAGCGCCTTCAATTTCTCCCGCAAGTTCCGCGCCTCCACCGCGTCTTCTACGACGCGAGCCACCGGGTAACAACAGTTGCAGTGATCCGGGCCCACGGACGCTCCGACGCCCACGGCGCACGAAGTGGGGCACGGTTGTCTCTCCAGCCGCGCTTCTCCGGGCACTCGGTGCTCTTCCACTGAGGAAAAACAGGTGCTTCGGGAACCAGGGAGGCTGGCCAGGCGTTTGCTTCATGGCCAGGCAGCAAGGCGAGGCCCAACCATGAGCGAGAAGCAAAAGACGTCGACTTCCAGACCGCAGGGACTGCAGCAGATGGGGCCGGAGCTATACCAGCAACTCCGGGACGCACTGCTGGAGCTGAGCGCCGCGGCGGCGCGTTAGCGTTCCGCGGCGATCGGAGGGGGGCGTTCACACTTCCTCGTCCTCGGTGGCGGGAATCTCCACGTCCTCGTCCTCGAACTCCTCTGCCTCTTCATCCTCGGAGGCAGCCACCGGAGCCTCATCCGCCTCGGGCTCCACCGCGGCGATCACCGCGGCCTTCGCCGCTCCGCGACCACGCCGGCCTTCGGGGGCCGGACGGAGCGCCGGGCTCTCACGCTGATCCGCCCCGCACTTCGGGCAGAGCGGGTCCGGCTTCTTGAGGTCATAGAACTTCGCCTGGCACTTGAAGCAGACGAACTTGTTGCCGAGATCCTTGGCGGCCATTTGGGTTCCTGGGGGTATCGCGAAGGGCGGCCTCATTAATGGGAGGGTCGCGTCAAGTCAACGGTGGCAATCAGGGAGCTTGGGCGAATTGCCTTCCCCGTGGTGTGATTCGGGAAACCGAACACCCCCTGGCCCCCCGAATTGAACTTCGCCTGTGAAAACTGTCAGCGGCGCTACACCATTGCGGACGAGAAGGTCCGTGACCGCCCCGTCCGCATCCGCTGCAAGGCCTGCCAACACCTGATGAGCGTGGGGCCACTTCCGGCTCCCGAGCCCCAGGCCTACGAAGAGGAGGAGAAGGAGGACGCCACCCGCATGGTGTCCTTGGAGTCGCTGGAGGTCCTGCGCGTCCAGACCATGTCCCCGGCGGTGGCCGCCCCTGCCCCCGCGCCCGCCGCCAACCCCTGGGAGGACGAGCCCACGCGCGCCGCGCCCTCCGGGGAGGACGGCGCCTTGTGGTTCGTCTCCTCTGGGGGCAAGCAGCTGGGCCCCTTTGCCACCGCGGAGTTGGTGGCCAAGCTCCGCAGCGGAGCGGTCCAGGCCAGAAACTTCGTCTGGAAGAAGGGGATGACCGACTGGAAGCGGGCCTCTGACCTGCCTGAACTGGCCGGACTGCTGGAGGAGCCCGCGGCCGCGGCGCGCTTCGTGCCCCCGCCGGTGGCCGGGTCGATTCGCTCCGCGCCCACCCAGGCGGCGGACGACGGGGGTCTGTTCGGGACCCCCGGCGATCTGGGGCAGGGGTTGGATTACGACTCTCCCGCCGCCAGCCCGCAGCGGGATCTGGACGCGCGGGATCTGTTCGCGGACCTGGAACTCTCCCGGGTGGTGCAGGCTCCCGCCGGGCTCCAGATGGACGACCCCTACTCCCCGGGGCAGCACGGCTCGGAGCAGGAGCACGAGGAACCCCAGGCCTCCGCCACCGGCGAGCACTTCTCCGATCCCCGTCAGGACGAGGAGGAGGACGCGCCTCGGCCCTCCGCCGCCCGGAGCACCGACGTCCGCCCAGCCCACCGGGGCACCTTCGCCATGTCTGCGGGAACCCCCGGGTCGGTCTGGAAGAGCCTGCTGGCTTTCCTGCTGGTGCTGATCGCGCTGGCCGCCGGGCTGGCCACCGCGATCCACGAGCGGCTGATCGAGGTGCCGCCGGAGATCCAGGAGCCCATCGATCAGCACTGGCCGGTCCCGGCGCGCACCCAGGCGCCCGCCCCGGTCAGGCCGCCGCCCGTGGCCCCCATGGCACCGGCGGCTCCCCCGGCCCAACCCGCGGCGGCCCCCGCACCGGCGGCTCCGGACGGCAAGGCGACTCCCTCCCCCCCGGCGGAGGATGGACGCTGAGTCCTCCGCACCCTCGCGCTTTGTAGTAGGACCCTCCTCGACATGTACCTGGGCAAGGTCATCGGAACCGTGGTCTGCGAACGCAAGTACGAGGGGCTGGAGGGAAAGCGCCTCCTCCTCGTGCAGCCGCTGGATCACCAGCGGAAGCACGTCGGCCCGGCGGAGGTGGCGGTGGACACCGTCTCCGCCTCGCTGGGCACCCTGGTGTATCTGGTGGGCAGCCGGGAGGCGGCGCTGGCCTGCGATCCCACCTTCGTGCCGGTGGACAGCGCCATCGTGGGCATCGTGGACGCGGTGGACGCGTGAACCTCTGCCAGGTCCTGGGATCGGTCACCGCCACCGAGAAGCACCCGGCCTTCCTGGGCCGGAAGCTGATGGTGGTGCAGCCATTGGATGAACAGAAGCAGCCGCAGGGCAGCTCGTTTCTGGCGGTGGACCACACCTCCTCTGCCGGCGAGGGCGATCTGGTGCTGGTGATGCGGGAGGGAAGCGGGGTGCGGCAGATCCTGGGTGACAAGACCCTGCCCATCCGGTCGCTGATCGTCGGGGTGGTGGACGCGGTGGAGGTCTAGCCGATGCCGCTGCTGCCTTTGCCCAAGCTGCGCTCGGAGGTGGTGGCGCTGTCCCGGAGGCTGCACGCCGCCGGGTGGGTGGCCAACCACGACGGCAACGTCTCGGTGCGGCTGACCGGTGACCGGTTCCTGATCACCGCCACCGCCATGTCCAAGGCGGAGATCGACGACGCTTCCTTGCTGATCGTGGACGCGCAGGGGGCGGTGCTGGAGGGTCGCAAGCGTCCCTTCTCCGAACTGGAGCTGCACCTGGCCGCCTACCGCGCCCGGCCGGAGGTGGAGGTGGTGGTGCACGCCCACCCTCCCTACGCCAGCGCGTTTGGGCTGGCGGAGAAGGAGATCGCCCCTGTCTCGATGCCGGAGGTGGTGGTCTCGCTGGGCGAGCGGATCCCCACCCTTCCCCGCGCGCTGCCCAAGGATCCGGCCGCGCTGGAGCGGGTGGTGGCCTGTGCCTCCGAGCGGGACGCCTTCCTGCTGGCCGGCAACGGGGCGATCACCCTGGGGGCCGACCTCTCCCAGGCGTTCCTGCGGATGGAGCTGGTCGAGCACTACGCCAAGATCCTCCACCTGGCGTTGAGCTTCGGCCCGGTGGCCCCCCTGGCCGCCGCGGATCTGCAGAAGCTGCTGGACGCCCGGAAGAAGGCGGGCCCTGGCCCCAGAAGAGAATAGCCCGGCGAAGTTCCGGCTCCCGCGCACCGTGGTGGCGCTGGGGTTCGTCAGCCTGCTCACCGATCTGAGCAGCGAGATGATCTTCCCGCTGCTGCCCGCCTTCCTGGCCGCGCGCATCCCCCACGCGCCGATCCTGCTGGGGGCGATGGAGGGCCTCGCGGAGCTGGTGTCCGCGGTCTTCAAGTACCTCTCCGGGCGCTGGGCGGACCGCAGCGCCCGGCTCAAGGCGTTGGTGGTGGCCGGCTACGGCCTGGCCGCGGTGACCCGGCCGCTGATGGCCTTCGTCACCCTCTGGTGGCAGCCGCTGTTGATCCGCGCCACCGACCGCGTGGGAAAGGGTCTGCGGGCCTCGCCACGAGACGCGATGATCGCCCTGACCGTCCCCGCCAACGCGCGGGCCCGGGCGTTCGGCTTCCACCGGGGCATGGACCACGCCGGCGCCGCGCTGGGGGCGCTGACCGCGGCCGGGCTGATCGCCCTGGGCCTGACGGTGGAGGGGGTGTTCCTGTGGGCCGCCCTCCCCGGCGCGCTGGGCGTACTGGTCATCGGCTTTGCTCGGGAGCCGCGCCGGGAGCTGCCGGTGGGGCCCCGGTCGGCGGCGCCGCTGACGCCCGTGCCCCGGCGCATCTTCTATTTCCTGGTGCCGGTGTTCCTCTTCGGCCTGGCCAACGCCACCGACGCCTTCCTGCTGCTGCGGCTGTCCGAGCAGGGCGCCCACCCCGGAGTGCTTCCGCTGGCCTGGCTGGCGCTGCATGGGGTCAAGGCGCTGGTGTCCTATCCGGCCGGGCAGGTCGCGGATCGGCTGGGGCCGCACCGGGTGGTCCTGGCGGGGTGGACCCTGTACGCGCTGGCCTACGCGGCGGTGGGGTTCTCCACCTCCTGGCAGGTGACCTTCGGGCTGATCGCCCTCTACGGCCTCCACCACGCGTTCGCCGAGGGAGCGGAGAAGGCCCTGCTCTCCAACCTGGTTCCGCCCGAGGCGCAGGGGAGGGCGTTTGGGCTCTACAACAGCATGGTGGGGCTCTCCGCACCGGCCGCCGGGCTGGTGTTCGGCCTGGTGTGGAGCGGCTTGGGGGCCAGCACCGCCTTCTGGATGGGGGCGGTGGTGGCGGGCCTGGCCACCGTGGCGCTGGGGGTGGGGGTGTCCCGGGCCCGGCCGGCCCCGGCGGGTTGATCCGGCGTCTTTCGAGGGGACCCGAAGTGCGCTACACCCTCCGGCCATGAGCGAGGCCGAAGACCTCAACCGCGTAGTGGACGAGATTGCCGACCGGGTCCGCCGCCGCCTGCAGGCTGCCCGGGTGGGTCGCGAAGAGCCCTGCACTGCGGTGTCCCCCTCCCAGCTGCCGCAGAAGGCCCGCACCTTCGGGACCCCGGCCGCCGACTTCCCGCCCGCCCCCGCCGAAGGCGCCGGCTGCGCCCCGGAGTGCGGTTCCTGCGGGAACTTCGACAGCTGCAACACCGCCGGCGCGGTGCAGGGCGGCGTGGCGCGGATCGCCCCGGACAAGATCAAGACCTCCGCGGACATCGCCCCCTACATTGATCACACCCTGCTCAAGCCGGAGGCCACCCGCGAGGAGGTCTCCAAGCTGGCGGAGGAGGCGCGCAAGTACGGCTTTGCCACGGTGTGCGTGAACTCCAGCATGGTGGGGACCGCCGCGCGGATCCTGTCCGGCTCGCGGACGATCCCGATCGCGGTGGTCGGCTTCCCGCTGGGGGCGGGGCTGCCCTCCGCCAAGGCCTTCGAGTCCCGGGAGGCGATCCGCTGCGGCGCCCGGGAGATCGACATGGTGATCAACATCGGGGCGCTCAAGGCCAAGGACTACGGGCTGGTGCTCAAGGACATCCAGATGGTGGTGGAGGCCTCGCGGCCCTACCCGGTAAAAGTCATCCTGGAGACCTCGCAGCTGAACACCGAGGAGAAGGTGGTGGCCTGCGCGCTGTCCAAGGCGGCGGGCGCGGCCTTCGTGAAGACCTCCACCGGGTTCACCGGCGGCGGCGCCACCGCCGAGGACGTGGCCCTGATGCGCAAGGTGGTGGGCGACGACGTGGGGGTGAAGGCCTCCGGCGGCGTGCGCTCCTCCGAGGACGCGCTGAAGATGATCCAGGCCGGCGCCAACCGGATCGGCGCCTCGGCCTCGGTGGCCATCGTCACCGGTCAGAAGTCGAACTCGAAGTACTAGCCGACCTGGTTTCATGACGTCCGCTCAGCGTCAGCAATTGAAGAAGTTGCTCCTCTCCCTGCGCGATGAGCTGTCGGGGAAGGGGCCGCTCACCATCGCCCCCAACCGCACTTCCGACGAGGACAGCGGGGGGGATCTGGACGAGCAGCCCCTCAACGAGATGCTGCAGGCGATCGCCTCCAACCGGAACAAGAACCAGGGCGTGGTGCTGGTCAAGGTGGAGAAGGCGCTGCTCAAGCTGGCCGAGACTCCGGACGAGTTCGGCACCTGCGAGGAGTGCGAGGAGGACATCGCCTTTGCCAGGCTCAAGGCGATGCCCTACGCGGAGCTGTGCGTGGCCTGTCAGGGCGGCAAGGACTCGGCCGGGCGCGGCCGGCCCACCCGCACCAAGCTCACTGACTACAAATAAAGGGAGGTCTCACAGGTGGATCAGGCACAGCTCCGGGCGACGGTGGAGGCGTGGGGGGCAGGGGATCCGGATCCCCAGACGGCGCGGGAGCTGGCCCAGCTGGTGGAGGACGGCCAGTGGAGGGAGCTGGCGGAGCGCTTTGCCGGATCGCTGGAGTTCGGCACCGCCGGGCTGCGCGGGGTGCTGGGCGCAGGCTCCAACCGGATGAACCGGGCGGTGGTCCGGCGCACCACCGCCGGGCTGGCCCGCTACCTCAAGGCCCAGGTCCCCGACGTCACCCGCCGCGGGGTGGTGGTGGGCCGCGATGGCCGGAGGATGAGCCGCGAGTTCGCCCAGGACACCGCCGGGGTGCTGGCGGCGGAGGGGATCCCCGCCTACGTCTTCGAAGACCTGGCGCCCACCCCGCTGACCGCGTTTGCCGGGCTGCACCTGGGCGCGGCGGCGGCGGTGATGATCACCGCCAGCCACAACCCGCCCGAGTACAACGGCTACAAGGTGTACTGGGAGAACGGGGCGCAGATCATCCCTCCCCACGACAAGGGGATCGCCGCCGCCATCGACCAGGTGGAGCCGGCCAATCAGGTGCCGACCCTGCCGGAGGCCGAGGCCCGTGCCCAGGGGTTGTGGCGGGAGGTGCTGCCCGCGGTTCCCCAGGCGTATCTGCAGGCGATCCTGGGGGAGCGGCTGCACCGGCGCGCCGAGCCGATCCGGATCGTCTATTCGGCGATGCACGGGGTGGGCGGCCGGTGGATGAAGGAGGCCCTGGCCCAAGCCGGCTTCCAGGAAGTCTTCGTGGTGGCCGCCCAGCAGGAGCCGGACGGCGCCTTCCCCACCGTGCGCTTCCCCAACCCGGAGGAGCCGGGGGCGATGGATTTGTCGATCGCCCTGGCGGAGGCGCAGCGGGCGGACCTGGTGCTGGCCAATGATCCGGACGCCGACCGATTGGCGGTGATGGCCCGCGCCGCGGACGGCAGGCTGCAGATGCTGAGCGGGAATGAGATCGGGGTCCTGCTGGGCCACTATGTGCTCACCCAGAAGCAGCCCCGCCCGGCCCGGCCGCTGGTGGTGACCACCATCGTCTCCTCGGTGCAGCTGCTGGAGATCGCCCGCGACCTGGGCGCCCTTTGTGGGGAGGTGCTCACCGGCTTCAAGTGGATCGCCAACCACGCGCTGGAGCGCGAGCCCAAGGACGGCGCCACCTTCCTGATGGGGTACGAGGAGGCGCTGGGGTACACGGTGGGCACGGTGGTCCGGGACAAGGACGGCATCGGCGCCGGGCTGGTGTTCGCGGACCTGGCCGCCTGGTGCCACAGCCGCGGGACCACCGTGCTGGGCTACCTGGAGGAGATCCAGCGCCAGCATGGGCTGTTCGTGGGCAAGCAACACAACATCACGCTGCCGGGTACCGAGGGCGCGGCCACCATCCGCGCCATCATGGAGAACTTCCGCGCCCGGCCGCCGGCGGAGATCGGCGGGCTGCGGGTGATCGGGATCAACGACTACCTGCTCGGCGAAGGCCGCAGCGGCGGCCAGGTGCGCCCGCTGACCCTGCCCCCCTCCAACGTGATCGCCTTTCTGCTGCAGGGCGGCTCCCGGGTGACCCTGCGCCCCTCGGGCACCGAGCCGAAGATCAAGTACTACTTCGAGCTGAGGGAAGGGGTGGCTGCGGGCGAGGAGATGGCCGCCGCGCGTACCCGGGCGTCCGGAAGACTCAACACGCTGGAGGCGCAGTTCCTGCTTCTGGCTCGCCAGCGCGGCCAGCCGTAGTAAGCCCCCGCTCGCCAAGGAGACGTATGAACATCCGTTCGAAGGTCGGGCTGTGCGTGGTGGTGGTGGCGGCCGCGGTGCCGGCGCTGGGGCAGGACGAGCAGATCCGGGTGCGCAGCCAGGGGTGGGGGGTGATCTCCCATCAGACGGTGGGGCAGGGGAACACCGTGCTGGGGCTGCAGCTGGGCTTCCCCGGGCTGAACCTGGGGTTGCTGCACGGACTGCAGAAGAACCTGGACGTGGGAGGACGGCTCTCCGTCAACTACGCCTATGAGGGGATGGTCCGGCAGATCCACCCCGGGCTGAAGGTCGACCTGCTGGGACGCCTCAAGCTGCTGGAGGGCCAGCGGCTGGGCCTGGGGCTGAACTTCGGGCTGGGCTACACGGTCACCTTCGCGCCCGCCGGCCGCACCGTGCAGGGGATCTCGCTGCCGCTGGGGTTCGTGGCCGGGTTCGCCATCGGCTCGGCGCTGACCGCCAGCTTCAGCGTGGACATGCCGCTGTTCGTGACCTTCGGCACCGACGGCGGGCTGACCGTGCCCATCCTGGGCGGGGTGGGGCTGGAGTACTTCATCGACAAGTCGCTGCTGCTCAACTTCGGCACCAAGATGGGCCCGGCCCTCAACCCCACCGGCCTGTTCATCAACCGGTCGGCGGAGTTCGCCTTCCAGGTCTACCTGGGCGTGGCGCTCAAGCTGTAGCCGGCCCCGGTGCTTCACCGCCCTCCTCTCGCTGACGCGGGAGGGGGCGCTACCAGGGCCTCAGCGCAGCTCGGGCTGATAGGGGGTGCCCAGCGCCGCGGGGGCGTCGCTTCTGCGCCGCTGCACCGCCAGCACCACCAGGGTCAGCACGTAGGGGAGGGCCAGCAGGAAGCCCTGGGGGATGACGTCGCTTAGCTGGGGGATGGAGGAGGCCAGGCCGATCCGCAGCGCGTTGCCGAAGGCGAAGAACAGCGCCGCGCCAAAGGCCCCCAGCGGGGTCCAGCGGCCGAACACCATCGCCGCCACCGCCATGAAGCCCAGCCCGGACGGCATGTGGTGTTCGAAGCGGTCCAGGGTGGAGGTGGAGAGGCTGGCCCCTCCCAACCCGGAGAGCACCCCGCCTGCCACCACCGCGCCCACCCGCAGCCAGGCCACCGAGATTCCCATCGTGGCGGCGGCGGCCGGCTTCTCGCCGATGGCCCTCAGTCGCAACCCCAGCGCGGTGCGGAAGAGCAGGGTGTGCAGCCCCAGCGGCGCCAGCAGCGCCACGTAGGTCAGCCAGGAGTGGCCAGAGAGCGCGCGCAGCACCGGCACCGAGGAGAGCAGCGGGATCTGCCACCGCCCCAGCTGTTCAATGGGCGGGGTGCCGCTGGGGGAGAACAGCGACTCCAGCAGGAAGGTCCCGCCGGCCAGCGCCACCAGGTTCAACGCCATCCCGGAGACCACCTGATCGGCGCGCAGCCGCACGCAGAGCAGGGCGTGGATGGCCCCAATCGTCCCTCCTGCGGCCATCCCGAACAGCAACCCCAGCGGGGTGGGCATCACCAGCGCGGCGGCCGCGGCGGCAAAGGCCCCGGCCCGCATCATCCCCTCCACCGCGATGTTCACCACCCCGGTGCGCTCGGAGATCACCGCGCCCAGCGTGCCCAGCACCAGGGCGGGGGCAAACTCGATGGTGGAGAAGATCAACGCCTCCAGTAGGTTCATACGCCCACCGCCGGAGCTTCGCCGGTCGCTTCCCCGGGGGGAGGCAGCGGGGTGATCTTCCGACGTCGCATCCGGTACGCCTCCCAGGCCACCCGCCCGGCGATGAACAGCAGGGCCAGCCCCTGGATCAGCTCCGGGAAGCTCTTGTGCACGCCCAGCAGCTGCATGTGGGTCCCCCCCGCGCGCAGCACCCCGAACAGCAGCGCGGAGAGGGTCACCCCCAGCGGGTGGTTCAGCCCGATCAGCGAGATGGCGATCCCGTCGAAGCCATAGGGCGCGCCCAGGGTGGCGGGGAACTTGTACTCGGTCCCCAGCACCAGCAGCGCCCCGGCCAGCCCGGCCAGCGCGCCGGCCAGCACCATCGCCTGGTAGGTGCGGCGCTGGACCGGAATGCCCGAGGCGCGGGCCGCGTCGGGGCCCAGCCCCACCGCCCGGGTCTCGAAGCCGAAGCGGGTGCGGGTCAGCCACAGCCACACCCCCAGCGCGGCCAACAGGGCGATCACCAGGCCCAGGTGCAGCCGGGAGGCCTCTCCCAGCAGCCGGGGCAGCTGCGCGGTGGCCAGGATTTCCTCGGTGCCAGAGCGGGAGTGCGATCCTTCGGCCTCCGCCCGCAGCGGCCCCACCACCAGCCAGTTCTCCACCAGGCTGACCGCGACCCAGTTGAGCATGATGGTGGAGATGACCTCGTGCACCCCGCGCCCCAGCTTGAGGTACGCGGGCAGCCAGGCATAGAGCCCGCCGGCCACGCCCGCCGCCAGCAGGCACAGCGGCAGGTGGAGCAGCGCCGGCAGCTCCAGCGCGGCGCCCACCACCGCCGCGGCCAGGGCCCCCACCAGCATCTGTCCCTGGGCGCCGATGTTGAACAGCCCCACCGCGAAGGCCACCGACACCGAGAGACCGGTCAGCAGCAGGATCCCGCCCTTGGTGGCGGCCTCGCCCCAGGGGCGGGAGAGGGCGGTGAAGGGCGCGCCTTCCACCCAGGCCGGCCAGTCGCCGATCCCGCCCCAGAACATCTTCGCGTAGGCCTCCACCGCCACCGCGAGGTCGTTCTTGGTCAGGGCGATGGCCAGAAAGCAGATCAGCAGCGAGGCGCCCACCGCCAGCACCGACGGGGTGGCGCTGGCCCCCAGGCCGATCAGCCGCTTCCAGGGGGACGGGTTAGCCATGGGCCGCGATCTCCGGGGGCGCCTCGGGAGCGCCCAACATCATCCGACCGATCCGCCGCTCGTCGAACTGGGCGCGGCCCACTTCACCCGCGATCCGTCCTCCGAACAGGACGTAGACCCGGTCGGCCAGGGCCAGCACCTCATCCAGATCCAGCGAGATCAGCAGCACCGCCGCGCCGCGGGCGCGCTCGGCGATCAAGCGCCGGTGCACCTGCGCCACCGCGCCAATGTCCAGCCCGCGGGTGGGCTGCACCACCACGATCACCTTCGGCAAGGGATCCAGCTCCCGGGCAACCACCACCTTCTGCTGGTTGCCACCGGAGAGCGATCCCATCCGGGCCAGGGGATCGGGGGGCCGGACGTCGAAGTCAGCCAGCAGCCGCGCGGTGCGCTCCCGCCGGCCGGCCTGGTCGATCCACGGTCCGTTGGCGAAGGGAGAAGTGTGCTGACGGCCCAGGGCCATGTTCTCCTCCACCGTCATCGGGGAGATGATCGCCCGCCGCAGCCGATCCTCGGGGATGTGGGTCAGCCCGCGGCCGCGGCGATCCCCCGGAGAGCCGGTCAGCGGCTGGCCGTCCAATAGCAGTTGGCCCCCGGAAGCGGAGCGCAGGCCGGTGAGCACCTCCGCCAACTCACTCTGCCCGTTGCCATCCACCCCAGCGATTCCCACGATCTCCCCCTGGCGGACGGTGAGGCTGACCCCGGCCAGCGCGACCTTCCCGTGCGCCCCGCCCGCGGTCACCTCCCGCAGCTCCAGTACCGGGGGGGCCGCTGCGGACACCGGCTCCCGGGAGGCGATGGCCTCGGGCAGCTTCCCGCCCACCATCAGCTCCGCCAGCTGTTCGGGGGAGGTCCCCGCCGCCTTCACCTCCGCCACCGTCCGGCCCCGGCGCATGACGATGATCCGCTCCGCCACCGAGAGCACCTCACGCAGCTTGTGGGAGATGAACACCACCGTGTGTCCGGCCCGGGCCAGCTGACGGGCCACCCCGAACAGCTCGTCCGACTCCTGGGGGGTGAGCACCGCGGTGGGCTCATCCAGGATCAGGATCCGCGCGCCCCGGTGCAGGGCCTTGACGATCTCCACCTTCTGCTGCGAGCCCACCGACAGGTCCTGGACCAGGGCCCGGGGATCCAGCCGGAACCCGAAGCGGCTGCAGGTCTCCTCCACCTGGGCGCAGGCCCGCTGGAAGTCCAGCAGGCCGAAGCGGCGGGGCTCGTGGCCCAGCACCACGTTCTCCGCCACGGTCAGGTTGGGGACCAGCATGAAGTGCTGGTGCACCATCCCGATCCCGCGGGCCAGGGCCTCCTTGGGGCTCTTGAGCCGGACCCGCTCCCCGCCGATCCGGATCTCTCCCCCGTCCGGCTGGTACAGCCCATAGAGGACGTTCATCAGCGACGTCTTGCCGGCGCCATTCTCGCCGACCACCGCCACCAGCTCGCCCTCGCCCAGCTCCAGCGAGGCCCGCTCCAGCGCCACGGTGGGGCCAAAGGCCTTGGAGATGTCCTTCAGCGAGATCAGGGCGCGACCTTGAAGGCTGCCAGCTCGGTGGCGTTCTGGGGCACCTGCAGCTGGCCCTGGATGATCCGCTCCCGCAGCGCCTCTACCTTGGCCAGCACGGCCTCCTTGTTGGCCAGCGGGACCCGCACCGGCGCGTAGGCCACTCCGCCCTCTGCCAGCCCCAGGGTGCGGTCCCCGGCGGTCCACTTGTCACCCGCCAGATCTCGCGCCGCCTCGTACACCGCCAGGTCCACCCGCTTGACCATGGAGGTCAGCACCGCCTCGGGTGCCAGGTGGGCCTGATCCGAGTCCACCCCGATCACGTACACCGCCTTGCCCGCGGCCCGCGCCTCCTTCACCGCCTGGATCACCCCCAGCCCGTCGCTGCCGGCGGCGTGGAAGACCACGTCCACCCCCTTGGAGAGCAGATCCTGGGTGACCTGCTTGCCGGCGGCCACGTTGTCGAAGGATCCGGTGTAATTGACCAGCAAGGTGCTGGCCGCCTCGGGCCGGGTGGTGGCCACCCCGGCGCGGAAGCCGGCCTCGAACTTCTTGATCAGCGGGACCTCGATGCCGCCCACGAAGCCGACCTTGCCGGTCTGGGTGACCAGCCCCGCCAGCGCGCCCACCAGGAAGCTGCCCTGCTCCTCGCGGAACACCACGGTGCGCACGTTGGGCAGGGTGACCGGGGTGCCCTTGTCCATCACCGGGCTGTCGATCAGCAGGAAGCGCGCCTCCGGGTTACGCCGGGCGATGGCCTCCACCGCGTTCTCCATCATGTAGCCCACCCCGATGGTCAGCCCTGCGCCCTGGTCCACCACCAGCTGGAGGTTGGGTTCGTAGTCCTCCTGCGCCTTGCTCTGCAGGATCAGCGGGGTCACCCCCACCGGGGCGATAGGCGGCAGGCGCGCCGCCAGGTCCGCGGGGAGCGAGGCTTGCACCTCCGTCGCCGGGGCCTCCACGTAGCGGCCGCTCTGGTAGTTCTTCCCGCCGGCCCATAGCTCCAGCCCGCGGAGGGCGGAGTCATTGAAGGAGTGATCTCCGCGGCCCCCCACGTCGGTGACCAGTCCAACCTTGAGGGTCTTGGTGGCGGGGGGAGGGGTGGTCTGCTCCTTCTTGCATCCCACGGTCAGGATCAGCGCGGCGGCCAGGGCGGCCTTCGAAAGCGTCGTCGACATGGATGACCATTTACCAGAGACGGGGCGCCAAGCGGACACGAGAGAGAAGTGCTGGTATCTCCTGCCGGGTGACTCCCTACGAGCTGATCAAGGCCAAGCGGGACGGCCGCACCCTGGCCCCGGAAGACATCCGCGAGTTCCTCCTCGACTACACCCGGGGGGTGGTGCCCGACTACCAGATGTCGGCGATGGCGATGGCGGTGTTCTTCCGGGGGCTGGACGAGGTCGAGCTGGGCGCCTGGACCCAGGCGATGCTCCAGTCCGGCGAGGAGTTGGACCTCTCCGACATCCCCGGGGTGAAGGTGGACAAGCACTCCACCGGAGGGGTGGGGGACAAGGTCTCCCTCTCCCTGGCGCCGCTGGCAGCCGCCTGCGGGGTCCCGGTGCCGATGATCTCCGGCCGCGGCCTGGGCCATACCGGCGGGACGTTGGACAAGCTGGAGTCCATCCCCGGGTTCCGGGTGGATCTCAACATCCAGCAGTACCGCCAGATGGTCCGGGAGGTGGGGGCATGCCTGATCGGCCAGACCGCCACCCTGGCCCCGGCGGACAAGAAGCTCTACGCGCTGCGGGACGTGACCGCCACGGTGGACTGCCTGCCGCTGATCGCCAGCTCGATCATGAGCAAGAAGCTGGCGGAGGGGATCAACGCCCTGGTGCTGGACGTGAAGGTCGGCTCGGGCGCGTTCATGAAGACCCCGGAGGACGCCCGCCGGCTGGCCCGGACCATGATCGGAATCGGCCGGCAGATGGGCCGCAAGGTGGTGGCGCTGCTCACCGACATGGACCAGCCGCTGGGGGCGGCGGTGGGCAACGCCCTGGAGGTGGTGGAGGCGGTGGAGATGCTGCGGGGCCGCGCGCCCGCCGACTACACCGAGATCACCCTGGAGTTGACCGGGGAGATGTTGATCCTGGGCGGCAAGGCCCGGGAAAGGAAGGAGGCCCGGGCAAGGATGCAGGAGGCAATTGCCAGCGGCGCGGCGGTCGCCAAGTTCAAGGAGATCGTCCGTTGGCAGGGCGGAAACCCGGACGCGATTGACGACTACTCCCTGCTTCCCCAGGCGCGAGCGCAGGCCGAGGTCACCGCCGGGGCGGCCGGCTTCGTGGCCGGGATCGACTGCGAGGCGGTGGGGCTGGCCGGGGTGGCGCTGGGGGCCGGGCGTGAGCGGGTGGACAGCAAGATCGATCCCGCGGTCGGCTTCACCCTGCTGCGCAAGGTGGGAGACAAGGTCGCCCGGGGAGAACCGCTGGTGCGGATCCACTTCAACGACCCGGACAAGGTGGAGGAGGTGAGGGGCCGGCTGTCGCGCGCCTATCGGATCGCCGATTCGGCCCCTGCTTCCCGGCCCCTGGTGCTGGAACGGCTGGAATAGGACGCCCTGCCGCCTGCCTGCCTGCCCTTGGACCGCCAGTTCAGGGTGCGGCGGTGGGCCCAGGTGGGTACCTTGGGCTCCAATTGAGAACCGTGCGCTCGTCGAGCAGAAAGGCGAGAATAGGTCCGGGTCGTCGGCTGTAGGGGTGTAACCGCCGAAGGGGCGGGGACGTAGGTGTGACGGGAGCCATGGAGCCACTTTCCTTTGCAGGGTTGTTTGCCGCCGGGCTGTTGACCTTCGCCTCCCCGTGCGTGCTCCCGCTGATCCCGCTCTACCTCTCCTTCCTCTCTGGGGCGTCGGTGGCGGATCTCCGGGCCGGACGCAACGGGCGGGGGCTGGTGGGGATCGGCATCGCCTTCTCCCTGGGGCTCTCCACTGTCTTCGTGGCGCTGGGCGTGGCCGCCGGCGCGATGGGCGCCTCGCTGGAGGCCCACCGCGACAAGTGGATCCCCCTGGCCGGGGTGGCCCTGGTGCTGTTCGGGCTCAAGCTGATGGGGCTGTTGAAGATCCCGTTTCTGGACCGGGACGTCCGGCCCGCCCTGAGCAAGGTCCGCCAGGGGACCGGGCTGCTGTCCGCCTTCGGGCTGGGCGCCGCCTTCGCGCTCGGCTGGACCCCCTGCGTGGGCCCGGTGTTGGGCGCGGCGTTGTCCTTTGCCGCCACCTCCAGCGCGGACCCGCTGTCCTCGGCGCTGTACCTGGCGGTGTTCGCCGCCGGGCTGAGCTTCCCGCTGGTGCTGGTGGCGGCGTTCAGCGCCGGCGCCTTCCGCTGGATGGACAAAATCAAGCCGCACCTGGGCAAGCTGGAGAAGCTGACCGGCGCGGCGGTGGCCACGGTGGGCGTGCTGATGATCACCGGGCTGCTTCTTGGGACCACCGTCGTCGACGATTCACCGGTGGCGGCGGTCAGCGCCGAGGCGACGGTCGTGGCGGCGGCTTCGGCGGCTTCGGCGGCTTCGGCGGCTTCGGACGGCGAGGCGGTGGAGGCCTGCGGGGTCTCCACCGAGGCCTGCGCGTTGCCGGAGGTCGCCTCCGATGCGGTGTCCACGGCGGTGGCTCCGGTCACCCCCTGGGTCCACGAGGGCGCCCAGGTGCTGGCCTTCGAGAGCGGTCACTGCCCGGTCTGCGAGCGGATGAAGCTGGTGGTGGCCTCGGCGGAGAAGGGCTGCTCCGACGCCGGAGCTCCGTTCCGCCGCGTCGACGTGGGGACCTCCTCGGGGCTGTCCCACGCCCGCTCCCGCGGGGTGTTCGGGGTGCCCACCTATGTGTTCCTGGATCGCGGCGGGAAGGAAGTCTCGCGGCTGATCGGGGAACAGTCGGTGGAGCGGGTCCGCGAGTCGGTGGAGGCGGCGGCGGGGAAGCCCTGCTCGTAGCCGGTTTCGGCCGGGCCGGTTGCTCGCCGGTTTCGGGCGCGAAAAAAGGGACAGGCAACTTTTCGCCCTGGCGGGGTAGCGGTTTCCCTCCCTGATTCTGGCGAAAAGTAGCCTGTCCCCTTTTTCGGTGCGCCATGATGCTTGGTCTATGGCGATGTTCGACGAACTGCAGGAGACAGTGGCGGTCATCCGTCAGCGCGGCGGGAAGCTGGCCCCCCCCAAGGTGGGCATCATCCTGGGAAGCGGGCTGGGGGACTTCGCGGACACCTTCGCGGACAAGGTGGTCATCCCCTACGGCGAGCTTCCCCACTTCCCCCACTCTTCGGTCCCTGGCCACGCCGGACGGCTGGTGCTGGGCACGCTCCAGGGTGAGCCGGTGGTGGCGATGCAGGGCCGGGTGCACTTCTACGAGGGCTACCCTCCCCACAAGGTGGCCTTCCCTGCCCGGGTGCTCTGCGCGCTGGGGATCCGCGCCCTGGTGGTCACCAACGCCGCCGGGGGAGTGAACCTGGCGCTGCGCCCCGGGGACCTGATGGCGATCAGCGACCACCTGAACCTCTCCGGCTGGAACCCGCTCAACGGCCCCAACGACGACCGGGTCGGGCCGCGCTTTCCGGACATGAGCACCGCCTACAGCCCCACGCTGACCGCGTTGCTGATGCGCTCGGCGGAGGAGATGGGGGTGGACGTCCGCAAGGGCGTGTACGCGATGCTCTCCGGCCCCTCCTACGAGACTCCGGCCGAGATCCGGATGCTGCGGGTGCTGGGCGCCGACGCCATCGGGATGAGCACCGTACCGGAGGTCATTGCCGCCTCCCACATGGGTGTCCCCTGCGCGGGGATCAGCTGCATCACCAACCTGGCGGCGGGGATTGGCCACAAGCCGCTGTCCCACGAGGAGGTGGCGGAGACCGCCAACCGGGTCCGGGACGTTTTCGCCAAACTGTTGACCCAATTCCTCCCGGCTGCCGCGAAGGTATAGTCCGCCCCGACATGTCTGATCTGACCAGCTCCGGACCGCATTCCTTCGACCCCGCGGATCGCCGCGACTCGCCGCGCGTGCCCATGCGGTTCCATGTCCGGCCGATCGATGGCGACGGGGACTTCCAGCTCCACGAAGGAGATCTCTCCATCGGCGGGGCGCTCTTCCACACCGCGGTTGCCGGAGCAGGGGACCTGTACCAGATCAAGTTCCGCCTCCCCGACCAGCAGCAGGAGATCCTCTGTAAGGCGGAGGTCTTACGGGTGCGGGACGCCGGTTCGCTCAAGCGGGTACACCTCAAGTTCGTGGAGCTGTCCCTGGAGCAGGAGCTGGGGATCGCCCGGTACATCGACAACCTGATCGCCAGCCTCGGCAGCTGATGTCCCGACCCGGTCGTACCCTGACCCTGCTGGACTGCGTGGGCATCGGGATCAACGGGATCGTCGGCTCTGGAATCTACCTGTTGCTGTCCGGGCTGGCGGGCCGGGCCGGCAACGCCAGCGTGCTGGGCATCTTCGCCTGCGGGGCGCTGTGCATCCTGATCGCGCTGTGCTTCGCCGAGTGCGGCGGGATGTTCGACCGCAACGGCGGCCCCTACGTCTACGCCCGCGCCGCCTTCGGTCCCTACGTGGGCTTCGCGGTGGGCTGGATGAGCATCGCCACCGGGGTGTTCGCCTTCGCCGCGGTGGCCCGGGCGTTTGCCACCGCGCTTAGCGCCTTGTGGCCCGCCCTCTCCCCTGCCTTGTTCCATCTGGGGAGCCTGGCGGTGACCGGGGAGGCGGTGACCGCGGTGCTGCTGATCGCGCTGCTGGGGGGGATCAACTATCTGGGGGTGAAGGCCGGCGCCCGGACCTCGGACCTGCTCTCCTTCGCCAAGCTGGCCCCGCTGCTCTTGCTGACGCTGGTGGGGTTGTTCTTCATCCGCGCCGAGGTGGTGACCGGGATCTTCTCCTCCGCCCCCGGCCAGACCCAGGGTTATTGGGGCGGGGTCGCCTCCGCGGCGTTCCTGGCGGTGTTCATGCTCTCCGGCTTCGAGTTCGTCTCGGTGCCCGCCGGAGAGGCGAAGCAGGCCCGCCGCAACATCCCGATCGCCATCGTGGGCAGCCTGCTGGGCGCCACCTTGCTGTACTGCCTGTTGCAGACGGTGGCGCTCAGCGTGGTCCCCGACCTGGGCTCGCCCCAGCGCACCCAGCCGCTGATCGACACCGCGGCGGCGGTGTTCGGCGAGGGGGCCCGGCGGGTGTTCATCCTGGCCGCGCTGATCTCCATGGCCGGCTTCTGCGCCGGCAGCGCCCTGGTCGGCCCCCGGCTGTTCTCCGCCCTGGCCGAGGATGGCTACCTCCCCCGCGCGCTCACCGGCACCTCCCGTCACGGCACGCCCGGGCCTGCGATCCTGGTGGCCACCTCGCTGGCGATGGTGCTGGCGGTGGTGCTGGGCTTCGCCTCCCTGGTGGACGTCTCCAACGTGGCCCTGTTCGCCCAGTACATCCCCACCTGCCTGGCGGTGCTGGTCTTGCGCCGGCGGATGCCGGACGCCGAGCGCGCCTACCGGCTGCCCGGAGGCCCGGTGCTCCCGCTGCTGGCGGTGGGCAGCTCGGTGATCCTCCTCTACGCGGCGCAGCCCCAGGCCGCGGAGTGGATCTTCTCTGGCCAGGTGCTGCTGACCGGGGCGGCGGTGTGGGGGCTGACGGTGCTGGTCCGCCGGACCGTCGGATCAAAACCTGCGCCGGTCCCTCCGGGGAGCTAGGATTCCAAGCCTCCATGCCCGCCGAGATTCCCTGGGATCGGATGTTTGAGTTGGCCCACGCGGTGCGCGCACAGGCGCACGCGCCCTATTCGGACTTCAAGGTCGGGGCGACCGGGCTGTTCGAGGATGGCTTGCTGGTCTCCGGCTGCAACGTGGAGAACGCCTCCTACGGGCTGGCCGTCTGTGCCGAGCGCAACGCGATTGGCGCCGCGGTGGCCCAGGGTAAAAAGCGCCTGCTGGCCATCGCCATCGTGGCGGACTCCGCCAAGCCCTGTCCTCCGTGCGGGATGTGCCGGCAGGTGATGGCCGAGTTCGCCGCTCCCTCCATCCGGGTGCGCGCCCGAAATCTCCAGGGGGAGCAGACCGATCACGCCCTGGAAGAGCTGCTGCCGCACGCCTTTACCCAGCGCTTCCTCTAGCCTTCCACCCCAGCCGTGTTAGGACCGCCGACCGCTTGGACCTCTTGATCCAGAACGGCATCGTCGTCACCCAGAACGCCACCCGCGAAGTCCTGATCGGCGCGGATGTGCTGGTCCAGGACGGCCGGATTGCCAAGGTGGGGAAGATCCCCAAGGGGAAGGTGCGCCGCACCCTGGACGCCGCCGGCCAGGTGGTGATCCCCGGCTTCATCCACGGACACCTGCACGCCTGCCAGACCTTGTTCCGCAACCGCGCCGACGGGCTGGAGCTGTTGGACTGGCTCCGGGAGCGGATCTGGCCGCTGGAGGCCGCCCACGACGAGGTCTCCTTGCGCGCCTCGGCGGATCTGACCTTCGCCGAGCTGATCCGCGGAGGCTCCACCGCCGCTTTGGACATGGGCACCGTCAAGCACACCGACGTGGTGTTCCAGTCCGCCCAGGACGCCGGGTTCCGGCTCACCGGTGGCAAGGCGATGATGGACCACGGCCAGGGGATGCCCCGCGGCCTGCGCGAGACCACCCGAGGATCCATCGACGAGAGCCTGCGGTTGGCCAAGGACTGGCACGGCGCCGCCAATGGCCGGCTGCGCTACGCGTTTGCCCCGCGCTTCGCCCTCTCCTGCAGCGAGGATTTGCTCTCCGAGGTGGGGAAGCTGGCCAAGGAGAAGGGGCTGCGGATCCACACCCACGCCTCGGAGAACCCCACCGAGTGCGACGTGGTCCGCCAAAAGACCGGCAAGGACAACGTGGTGTTCCTGCACGACCTGGGGCTGACCGGCCCCCACGCGACGTTCGCCCACTGCGTGTGGCTGACCTCGCAGGAGCACCGGCTGCTGCGGCAGACCGGGACGATCGTCTGTCACTGCCCCAGCTCGAACCTCAAGCTGGCTTCAGGGATCGCCAAGATCCCGGAGCTGCTCTCCGACGGGGTGAACGTCTGCCTCGGCGCGGACGGCGCCCCCTGCAACAACAACCTCGACATGTTCGTGGAGATGCGGCTGGCGGCGCTGATCCACAAGCCGCGGATGGGTCCGTTGGCCATGCCCGCCGCCCAGGTCCTTGAGTTGGCCACCCTGGGCGGGGCCCGGGCGCTGGGGCTGGCGGACGAGCTGGGCTCGATCGAAGTGGGCAAGCGCGCCGACCTGACGGTGGTGGACCTGCGCACCCTGCACGGGCTGCCCGCCAGCGATGACGTGGTCTCGGCGCTGGTCCACTCCGGAACCTCCCACGACGTGCGCCACGTGGTGATCGACGGCCGGGTGGTGATGGCCAACCGCGAGCTGCTGACCCTGGATGAGGAGCAGCTCAAGCGCTCCGCGGTGGATCAGGCCCGCCGGCTGGCCGCCACCCTGGCCTGAAAAGGCGGCCAAGTGTCGAATTGACGCGCTGCGGTAACAACTTTGGAGTCGGTTGAAGGAGAATTCCCACATGGGCTTCGACATCGGAAAAATCGTGGGCGGCGCGGTCAACGCGGGTCGCAACCTGGTCGACAAGGGGCGTGACGTCGTCGAGAACGTGGTCGACAAGGGCCAACAGGTCGTCGGCAACGTGGTCGACACCACCCGGGACGTCTTCGAGACCGCTACCGAGAAGGTGGGCGACATCGCCGCCCCAGTGGTGGACTTCGTCCGCGGGGACAGCTCGGACAAGGTCCACGACGGCAAGCAGCTCTACCTGGATGGGTCCACCCGTCCGGCCGGAGCGCCGCTGGAGCGGGATCCCAGCAAGCCGCTGGTGCTCCAGGTCAACGGAATCAGCACCACCCTCAACGGTCAGATGAGCGCCCTGAAGGCAGTGCAGGCCCACACCGGCGCCCAGGTGATTGGCGTCCACAACGCCACCGAGGGCATGCTGCGGGATCTGGGCCAGGCCGCGCTGGACACCGCCAACAAGGGCAAGAACCCGGCGGTCGACTCGCTGGCGGACACCATGTACGCGGAGCTGGAGGCGGGCCGTCCGGTGCACATCATGGCCCACAGCCAGGGCGGGCTGATCACCTCCCGCGCGGTGGAGCAGGTCAAGCAGCGGCTGATGATGGAAGGCGGGATGACCTCCGACCAGGCCGAGGCCAAGCTGCAGAACGTCCAGATCGAGAGCTTCGGCAGCGCCGCTCCCTCCTGGCCGGACGGTCCCCAGTACGTGCACTACGTCAACCGCGCCGACCCGGTCCCCACCGCGCTGGGCCTGGGGCCGGGGATCCCCGGGGTGGGCAACCCGGGCGAGGGCGCCCAGGTCCGCTACTTCTTCCAGACGGATGGGGCCCACAACTTCAACGACACCTACCTGGATCAGCGGGTGCCGTTCGACCAGGCCTACAGCGGTGACTTCACCCAGCGCGGTGAGAACCGCGTCTGAGCCGCATCCGCCGGGCAGCCATCAGGGCGCTCGCCCTGGCCATGGCAACGGTGTTACTTGGTTCCGCCGCGTGCGAGCAGACTCGCCCGGCGGGAGGCCCCATGACGCGTGAAGAAGCGAACCGCCTGGTGCAGTCCTTTGCACGGGCGCAAGGCGGCGAGGTGTCGGCGCTGAACCTGAACAACATGACCGCGCTCTCCCTGGGAGACGCGGACCTGTTCTTCACCTTCCACCAACCCATGGTGCCCAACCAGAAGACCCGGCTGGAGGTCAGCGCGCTGATCTACCGGTTCCGCAAGGAGCCGGACCCGCGGATGCTGGCCGGCTTCCGCGAGGAGCACGAGAAGGGCACCCCGGCCGGTGGCGGCGAGCTGGACTTCGAGGAGGAGAACAAGGGCCTGTACCTGACCCGGTTCTACGACCAGGTCCCCGCGCAGGAGACCTTCAACGACGAGCTGCTCGCACTCGCCAAGGCCAGCAAGACCTGGGGCCGGGAAGTGCTGGAGCGGGTCGCCAACAAGGTCAACAGCGCCCACTGAGCGGGCAGGGTGGCGGGACTGGCTTGTGGCCCCTCGTCCCGCCGCTTGTGACTGGAACGCAATGACCCCGGGCGGGTGTCCGTAACCTACCCGGGCCAGTCAATCGTGTTAAATCAGCCGTCAGACTCTTCGGGAGGCCCATAAGCCCCATGTGGAACAGGTTCAGGCGCGCGATGCGTAGCTTTGTCGGCTTCTTCGTCTCCTCCATCGAGGATCCGGAGTTGATCCTCGAGCAGAACGTCCGGGACATGAATGACCAGGTCCCGAAGATGAACGAGTCCATCGCCATGGTGCGGGCGAACGTGACCCTCCTGGAGAAGGAGAACGAGAAGTACAAGCGCGAGGTCGCCGAGCTGACCGCCAAGGTGAAGGCCGGCATCCAGGCCGGCCGGGACGACCTGGCCGCCCAGTACGCCACCCGCCTGCAGATGGAGAAGCAGGCGCTGTCCCGGAACGAGCAGCAGCTGATGACCGCGCGCTCGGCCTACGAGAAGGCGCTGAACGTGAAGAAGGCGTTCATGCGCGAGAAGGAGAAGAAGACCGCCGAGGCGATGGCCGCCATCCGCGACGCCCGCCGGGCCAACTGGCAGGCCAAGGTGGCCGACGCCATGGAGTCCTTCGAGGTGGCCGGGATCGACGCCACCCACGACGAGATGATCCGCAAGGTCGAGGAGAAGACCGCGGTCAACGAAGCGCGGATGCAGATGGCGCTGGAGTCGGTGGACCACCAGTCCTTCGCGATCGAAGAGGAGGCCGAGAAGATCCAGGCCAACGAGCTGGTCAAGCAGTTCAAGATGGAGATGGGGCTGACCAGCCCGGCCCCGGTGTCGGACGTGTCCGGCGGCGGCGAGAAGACCATCGGCAAGAAGGTCGAGGTCAAGTAGGCCGTCCCTGGCCGAACGAGCTCACCCGGATGGCCAACGTCGGGCGAAGCACGCGGCTGTTGTTCCTGGGCGCGATCCTGATCGCAGTCGCCGCCGGCGCCGTCTGGGCCGACCGCGAGGGGATCTGGGGTCGCGCCTTGTTGCGGGTGGGCCTGCGCAAGCAGCTGCCCCTGCGGCTGTCGGCCGGAGACTTCCCTGCCGGCACCACCGGCCCGGTGGGCGGGGTGGCCTCCATCCCGCTGCGCCCCACCCGGATCGGCTTTACCCCCCGTGGCTCCTCCGCGGCGCTGTTGCTGGCCTCCGGGGGGGTGGAGTCCGGAGACGCCGAGCATGGCGCGGATCGCACCTGGAACGGGCTGCTCAAGACCGGCTACGCGCTGGACTCCCGGGCGGTGGTGTTCGGCCGGGAGGAGGATCTGAAGGCAGCCCTGGCCCTGGGCGGAGATCGCGGCGGGGTGGACCTGGCGGCGCTCTCGGTGGACCGGGTGGCCCAGTGGGCCTATTCGCTGCGTGATGCCGCACCCCGGGTGGTGCTGCTGCTGGGCCGCAGCCAGGGACAGGAGGCGCTGGCCGCGGTGGGGATCGAGGAGGTGGCCGGGCTCAACGGCAAGCGGGTGGGGGTGTACCGCAACAGCGGCGCCCACTTCTTCGCGCTGTGGGTGCTCTCCCGCGCCGGGTTGGGGGTGGGGGATGTGCGCTGGGTGGACCTGGGCTCCAACCTGGAGGCCGGCCGGGCGCTGCGGGAGGGGCGGGCGGACGCGGTGTTCGGTCTGCTGGGAGACGTGGAGCTGGCGGCCAAGGACCGGGGAGGCAAGGTGCTGGTGACCTCCGCGGACTCGCCCCACCTGTTGCCCACGGTGCTGGTGGCGCGAGGGGACTTCGCCGCCCGCTATCCGGACGCCATCCGCCGGGTGCTGCGCGGGATGCTGGACGCGGCCCACGCCACCCTGCGCGAACCGGGGGACGCGGCCCGGCTGCTGGGTGAGGTGGCGCCGTACCTGGGCGACCCGACCCTGGCCATCCGCTCTGCCGTCCCGGCGACGTTGCAGGACAACCAGAGCTTCTTCGGGCTGGCGGGTGAGGCGCCGGTTACGTACGACGAGCTTTACGGCAGCGCGGCGGCGATCTACCTGCGGCTGGGGAAGATCAACTCCGCGCCGCCGCCAGAAGAGACGCGCGCGCTGGGTGCGCTGAAATATGTCGCGGAGGCCCGGGGGCCGTAGCGTCCCTGTGGACCTCTTCGGGAGCGGGGAGACGGTCGTGGCCAAGGAGCCCAGCTACATCAAGGCGGCGTTCATGTTGCCCGCCAACCTGTTGGCGCTTGGCGCCGCCGCCATCGGCTCGGCGGTGGTGGGCGAACCGATGGTGGCCCTGGCCGCGCTGGGCGTGGAAAGCGTCTATCTGGGGTTGCTCTCCAACGCCGCCACCTTCAAGCGGGCGGTGCGGTCCAAGGGCCCCTCGGAGCGGAGCCCGGAGAAGGAGAACGCGGCGCTGCTGGCGGAGCTGTCCTCCTCCCAGAAAGAGCACTACCTGGCGCTGCGGGAGCTGCGGGACAGGATCCTCTCCAACCACCAGAAGCTGCCCGGGGGCCGGGTGCTGGCCGCCTCCAGCGAGCAGCGGGTGGACGCGCTGCTGAACTCGTTCCTGAAGCTGATCTCTACGCTCAACCACTACCGCAAGTTCCTCTCCGCCACCGATCGCAAGGCGGTGGAGAAGGACCTGCAGGAGCTGGAGGAGGACCTGGCGGCGGAGACCAACCCCCGACTGGCCGAGGTGAAGCGCAAGCGGGTGGAGATCATGAAGAAGCGGATCGCCCGCTTCCAGCAGGCGGAGGAGAGCCGCGAATTGGTCAGCCACCAGCTGGCCAGCATCGAGGACCTGCTCAAGCTGACCCACGAGCAGTCGATCGCGATCCGGGATCCGGAGTCGCTGACCCGCCAGCTGGACGCGCTGGCCGCGGAGACCGAGGCCACCGAGGAGTCGGTCCGGGAGATGGAGCGGTTCATCGAGTTCACCGAGGAGGTGCCGCACCTGTCCTCTGGGGTGCGGGTCCGCTAGCGCCCCTCAAGAGCGCACGCGCAGCCGCTCCGCCGCCTGCTCGATCCGAAGAGAAAGCTCCTCCGCTTCTGCGTGCAGCAGCCGCTTGAGCCTCCGACGGCGCACCAGGGCGAAGAACACCTTGGTGTCCCTCCAGGCCTCGGCGCGGCGTTCCAGGAAGTAGCGGGTGAACAGCGCCAGCGGCAGCGCGGCGATCACCGCCGCCACCGCCCACCCGGTCCCGAAGAAGTGGTGGACGGTCCAGCCGATCACCGCCCCCCACAGCGGGGCCACGAAGATTGCGGTCACCAGCTTCACCGTCCCCTCCATGTCCCACTCGGCTCGGGTCAGCCGGGACACGGTCCAGGGGATCCAGAACGGGATGGCGAACACCGCCATCCCCAGCGCGAACAGCGGCAGCCCGGTGAGCAGCGCCAGCAGATTGCGCAGCACGAAGCGGCTCACCCTCTGTGGCGAGTAGGCCACCGCCAGGTGTTCGGGAGTGGCCTGCACCAGCTCCAACCGGCGGTGGAAGGAGGCCAGCCGGGCCTGCAGCGGCTCCAATTCCTGGGGCGACTCCTCGCGCAGGACCTTCACCCCCTGGGCGAAGGCCCGCAGCCGGTCCGGGTCCGCGGCCGGCTTCCCCGCCCTCAGCGCGTACAGGGCCTCGGCGGTCTGCAACAGAGGCAAGTCCTCCCACTGGGCAAGGTTGAGGGTCAGCGCGGTGAGGGCGGCGTTGATCTGCTCGGTCACCTCCCGCGCCTGGGCCCCGGTTCCGGCCTCAACCACCAGCGGCTGGCCGAAGGTCACCCGCACGTCGCTGCGGAAGCGGTGCTTCTCCGCGTAGACGATCCCGATGGGGACGATCCGCACCGGCACTCCCTGCTGGGCCACGCTTTGCGCCATCCGGGCGGCGCCGGACTTCAGCTCCCCCAGCGACGGTTCGGAGTGGCTGCGGCCCTCGGGGAACAGCATCAGCGCCCCGCCCCGGACCAGCACTGAAGTGGACTGGTCCACGGTGGCCTTGTTCCCGGAGAGGGTGGCGCCGGTGGGGTCGTCCTTGATCCGGTACACCGGCAGCGCGTCCACCGCCTTGAGCACCCAGCCGATGATCGGCATCTTGAACAGCGGCGCCTTGGCCAGCATCGTCAACTGCCGGCCGATCACCGCCAGCAGCAGCCCCGGGTCCACCAGTGCGTTGGGGTGGTTGCCCACGTAGATCACCGCGCCCCGGGGCGCCGGATCCGAACCCTCCACCCGGACCTTGTAGAACAGCCGCAGCACGAAGGAGGAGAAGGCGCGGAGCGCACGGTAGGACACGCCCCGGAGCATACGCGCGCACTGCGTCCTTGACTCTAAGCGGGGGGGCCCAAGACTCCGGCGGGTGAGACGCCAGCGACTGCTGTGGGTGCTGCCCTTCCTCCTCTCCGCCGCCGCCTGTTCGCGTTGCGGCGGCCAGGTCGCGGGTGGCGCGAAGACCGAGTTGACTCGCCTGCTGCCCAAGAACGCGGAGGCGATCCTGCTGGTGCCGGATCTGGCCCTGCTGGGCGAACGGCTCACCTCGCTGGAGCGGCTGAAGCTGGCCAACTTCGCCGCGCAGCTGCAGGGGATGCCGTCCGCCAAGGACCTCTCCGCGGCCATCGCCCAGCAGGTGGGGGTGGACATCCGCTCCCGCGACGGGCTGGAGCGCGCCGGCTTCGATCCCGCCCGTGGGATGGGGATGGTGCTGTTGGACGGAGATCACGGCTACTCGGTGATCGCCATCAACGACGCCAAGAAGTTCCGGGCGATGGTGGAGAAGCTGACCCGCGACCGGTTGGGCGTGACCACCGTGGAGACCAGGTCCGAAGGCAACGCCGAGGTCACCCGCTTCACGGGCCCCCGCGGGCTGGAGGCGGCGATGGTGGTCAAAGACGGCTTTGCCGCCATCGCCGCCCGTCCCCTGGCGGAGCGACTCTCGGAGGTCATGACCCTGGCCGCCGGGACCACCCTGGCGGATGACCCCGGCTTCGCCGCCTCGCTGGCGCGCCTCCCCAAGGATCGCCACCTGGTGGCCTACCTGCCGCCCTCCTCCAAGATGGCCGGGCGCTCCTATCTGCACGGCGCGACCTTCGGCGCCCACCTGGCGGACGACGATCTCTCGCTGGTGATGGATCTGCCCTGGCCGGACACCCGCGCCAGCCTGGCCGCGCTGGCCAAGAAGGAGGGGACCTCCCCCTACGGCGTCCTTCCCGCGGACGCGTTTGCCATGGCCCGCTTCGCCGGTGACTTCACCGCCCTCAACGGGATCTGGCCCTACCTGACCGGCCAGCGGCTGGCCCAGCAGCTGACCGAGGCCGGGCTGGATGTGAACTCGGAGGTGCTGGGAAACCTGGAGCCGGGCGGGGTGCTCTCACTGTCGCTCTCGCCGATCGTCAACTTCAGCAGCGGGCTGTCGCTCAACGTCCGGCGCTCCAACCCCTTCCGGATGGTGCACCCGGTGGCCGCGGCCAGGGTGAAGGACGCGGCCAAGGCCCGGGCCACCCTGGAGAAGGTGCCGCCGCTCTCCCAGCGGCTGGGGGCCACGGTGACCGGGGAAGACCGCAACGGCCAGCGGCTGTACCTGACCCGCTACTCGCAAGGAGAGGGTCTCCACTTCGCCCTGGCCGGAAACACCCTGGTGGCGGCCAGCCCCGAGCCCCGGCTGCTGGACGCGGTCGTAGCCGCCAAGGCCGGGGGAGGGGAGGCGCCGCTCACCGACCCGGCGCTGCGTTCGGCGCTGGAGCAGGACGTGTTCACCTTCGCCATCGATCTGAGCAAGCTGGCCGCCCAGGTGGAGGCGCTGCCCTCCTCCGCCTGGGGAGTGGGTGGGTTTGCGATCAAGGCCACCACCGTCCGCTGGCTGGCGGCCACCGATGACCTGACAGCGATCACCGGCAGCCTGGCCACCAAGGACAAGGCGGTGCAGGCCCAGCTCCACCTGAGGCTGGCCAAGCAGTGATCTCCGCCCGGAGCCTCAAGAAGCGCTACCTGGAGGGCGACGGCCGCGAGGTCCGGGTGTTGGACGGGGTGGACCTGGAGGTCCAGGCGGGCGAATTTGTGGCGGTGGTGGGGCCCTCGGGCAGCGGCAAGTCCACCCTGCTGCACGTGCTGGGCGGGCTGGACGTGGACTACCAGGGGGAGATCTCGGTGGCCGGGGCGCGGATCACCGGGCTGGCGGACCGGCAGCTGTCCCACTTCCGCAACCAGCACGTGGGCTTCGTGTTCCAGTCCTTCCACCTTGTGCAGCACCTGCCGGCGCTGGAGAACGTGCTCTTGCCCCACCACTTCACCGCCCCGGGGGTGGAGCGGACCACCACCGCGGCTGCCCGGGAGCAGGCGATCAAGGTCCTGACCCGGCTGGGGCTGGGCGGCAAGCTGGACCGTCCACCGGAGCGGCTCTCCGGCGGCGAGCGGCAGCGGGTGGCGATCGCCCGGGCCCTGTTCGCCCGACCTGAAGTCTTGCTGTGCGACGAGCCCACCGGGAACCTGGATCAGGTCACCGGAGAGGAGATCATCCGGATCTTCCGCGAGCTCAACGCGGAGGGGCTCACCGTGCTGGTGGTCACCCACGAGGATCGGATGAGCGGGGCTGCCAGCCGGGTGCTGCGGCTGCGCGAGGGTCGACTGTTCGCGGGGGCGGCATGAAGTTCGACGCGCTGGTGCAGGTGGTGCACAGCTCCCTTCGCCGCGAGCGGAAGGGGGCGCTGTTGTCCGCCTTCGGGGTGGCGATCGGGGTGGGGGCGCTGGTGTTCTTCGTGGCCCTGGGCGCGGGGGTGGGCACGGTGATCCGGGAGAAGATCTTCCCGGTGGACGCGCGGCTGCTGGACGTTGTCCCGCCGTCGCTGTCCCTGGGCTCCTTGCTGGGGGCAGGCAAGCTGGACCAGGCGGCCATCGATCGGCTGGCGGCGCTGGAGGAGGTGGAGCGGGTGTACCGGAAGATGAACGTCCGGGTCCCGGCGGTCACCCGCTACGACGGGGACTTCTTCGGCAGCCGGCTGCGGATGGGTCTGGAGCTGCTGGTGGTGGGCGTGGATCCGGGGCTGGTGGAGGGGGACATCGTCCACGGGAAGTTCGAGGACCCGGGCCCCAACCAGCCGATTCCGGCGGTGGCCTCCTCGCGGCTGTTTGAGATCTACAACAAGAGCTTCGCCCCGGCCCGCGGGCTACCGCAGCTGTCCGCGCAGATGGTGGCCGGCTTCACCTTCCCGGTTGAGTTCAACCGCTCCTACGTGGCCTCCCCGGTGGGCGGGGCGCCGGTGCAGAGCAGCTTCGCGCAGGTGGCCGGGGTCTCCGACCGGGCGATGCTGGCCGGGATCACCGTACCCCTGGAGGTGGCGATCCGGATCAACCGCCAGTCGGGGGTGGACGCGGAGAACTTCACCGGCGTCACCCTCCAGGCCAAGGATCCCTCCGGGGTGCCCAGGCTGATCGAGCACGTGCGACGGATGGGGCTGCAGGTGGACGACCAGGAGCGCCGGCTGGCGGAGAACGCCGGGCTGGCGGTGTCACTGACCACCTCCGCGCTGGCGCTGCTCTCGGTGCTGATCTGTCTGCTGGCGGCGGTGAACATCGCCCACGCCCTGTCCGCCCAGGTGAGGGCCCGGGCCAAGGAGATCGGGGTGATGCGGGCAGTGGGCGCCACCCGCGCCGACATCCAGCGGATCGTCCTCTCCGAGGCCGCGGTGGTGGGGCTGGTGGGGGGAACTGTAGGCACCTGTGTGGCCTTCGTGGCCGCCCGACTGATGGACCGCTTCGCCACGACCTTGCTGCCGGACTTTCCCTTCAAGCCGGACACCTTCTTCGGCTTCCCGCCCTCGCTGCTGGTGGGTGGGGTGTTGCTGGGGGTGCTGGCGGCCCTGGGAGGGGCGTATCTCCCCAGCCGTCGGGCGGCGTTATTGGATCCGGCCCGAACCCTGGCCGGGTAGGGCTTTCGCTGGGTCAAGGACCAGCGGTTGACGGGGTTGGATCCGCGCCGCTAACCTCGCGTGGAACCCCTCGAAATCCCCGGCGAAAGTGACCAACGCTCCGAAACGACAGCCGATCCCTTTCGGAAAATACCTCCTGCTGGATCGCATCAACATCGGCGGGATGGCCGAGGTCTGGCGCGGCAAGACCTTCGGCGCGGGTGGTTTCGAACGGCTGGTCGCGATCAAGCGGATCCTCCCCTCCATCGCGGAGGATGAGGAGTTCATCACCATGTTCATCGATGAGGCGAAGATCAGCGTTCAGCTGACCCACGCCAACATCGGCCAGGTCCACGACCTGGGGAACATCACCAACTCGTACTTCATCGCCATGGAGTACATCCCGGGGAAGGATCTCCGGGCGATCTTCGAGCGCTGCCGCAAGAAGGGTGAGCCGGCGCCGATCCCGCTCACCTGCTACGTGATCGCCAAGCTGTGCGAAGGCCTGGACTACGCCCACCGCAAGAAGGACGGGATGGGCCGGGACATGAACATCGTCCACCGGGACGTCTCGCCCCAGAACGTGCTGGTCAGCTACGAGGGCGAGGTCAAGGTCATCGACTTCGGCATCGCCAAGGCGGCCAACAAGGCCACCAAGACCCAGGCCGGAATCCTCAAGGGCAAGTTCGGGTACATGAGCCCGGAGCAGATCCGCGGGCTGCCGCTGGATCGCCGCAGCGACGTGTTCGCGATCGGCATCTGTCTGTACGAGATGCTCACCGGGGAGCGGCTGTTCGTGGGCGACTCGGACTTCGCGGTGCTGGAGAAGGTCCGCAAGGCGGAGATCCTCCCGCCCTCCACCTACAACCGGCGCATCCCCGAGGACCTGGAGCGGATCGTCCTCAAGGCCCTGGCCCGGGACACCGAGAATCGCTACCAGTACGCCAACGAGCTGGCCGACGATCTGCAGCGGTTCCTGATCACCTCCGAGTCCATCTTCAGCCGCAAGGACCTGATGGCCTACATGAAGGCCACCTTCGCGGAGGAGGTGGAGCGGGAGAAGATCCGGCTGCAGGAGTACGTGGAGGTCAAGGCCCCGGAGGGGGTGGCCGCCGCCGCGGAGCTGGGCTACTCCTCAGGACCCAACCGCCCGCCCTCGCTGGCCGGCAATCCGCCTGGACCGTCCGGCGGAAACCGGCCGCCGACCCTGACCTCGATGCCGGCCGCGCCCTCCAATCCGCGGATGCTGCCTGGCCCCCAGGAGCTCACCCCCGGGCCCACCGTCCCGATGGTGAAGCGGAGCCCTTCGCTGACCAACCTGCCCAAGCTGACCGCGGCCGCGCCGCAGACCGCCCGGGACCTGGACGACGGCGGCGGGGCCACCCAGGTCTCCGACGGCCCGGACGCCGCCCCCACCACCGGACCCCAGGCGTTCGTGGACGCGCCCGAGCCCCGGACCACCCCCGGGGAGGTGCCTGCGGCCCGGCCGGCGCCCTCGGCTCCGGTTCGCAACAGCGGCAGCCATCCCGCGGTGAAGGAACCCGCACGCCGGCCCAGCGGTTCGCATCCCGCCCCGCGCAAGGAGCCGACCCCCAAGGCGATGGTCCTGGGCGAGTCCCGGCCCAAGACCCGCGCCGAGCGCCCGGTGATCGAGGCCGAGGAGCAGATCCGGTCCGAGCCTTCCCCGGTGCCCCCCGCTTCCGGGATCGGCAACCGGATCAAGCTGGTGGCCGCTTTGGCCTCGGTGTTGATCCTCTCGGCGATCGTCGCCCTGGTGGTGGTGCTGCTGCCTGCTCCGGAGGGGTTCGTGGTGGTGGACGTGGTGGATCCCACGGCCCGCTCGCGCGCCCGGGTGAACATCAACGGCACCCTGCTGCCGCCTCCCGCCCAGTGGCCGCTGCTGCAAAAGACCCGGGCGGGCAACACGGTGGTGATGGTGGTGGCCGACGGCTACAAGCCGTACCTGACCACGGTGGAGGTCAAGGAGGGCGCCCACCCCGCCACGGTGACCGCCGAGCTCAAGCCGATGGTGGATCAGGTGGAACTGCTGGTGATCACCGATCCCGACGCCGCCGAGGTGGTGCTGGATGACAAGGTGGTCAAGGCGGCAGGCATGCCAGAGGTGTACGCCGGCCAGCTCCCGGTGGGGACCCAGCTGAAGCTGGAGGTCCGTCATCCCGGCTACCAGCCGTCGGTGCAGACGGTCCGCGCCGCCTCCGCCGACCAGCCGCTGCGCCTCAAGGTCCGGCTGGAGCGTTCCGAGTTCCCGCTTTCGGTGGTCAGCCAGCCGGAGGGCGCGCTGGTGATGGTGGAGGGCAAGACCGTGGGCACCACCCCCGCCACGGTGAAGGTGGCCGGGGGGACCCGGAAGGTCACCCTGCTCAAGCACTGCTTCACTCCGGAAGAGGTCACGCTGCAGTTGCCGGATCAGCCGGGGGAGCCGATCCAGGTCCGCCGGACCTTGAAGAAGCAACCCAACTGCCGTTGAGGCGTCGCCTGGCGAAGCTGGGCGAACCGGACGGCGCTTTTCACTTTGAGGAGGGGGAACAGATGGCGCGTGCGCGCAAGGTAACCAAGTCCGATCCGCTGGAGGATCTCCCGCTGTGGGCGCAGAAGCTGGCGCAGAAGTACTACACCCGCACCGTCAGCACCTTCGTGCTCTACGGAGCGGTGCGCGACCTGCAACCGATTGCACAGGAGGACGGCAGCAAGGAGTTCGGCACCCTGCGCACCTTCCTCTCCGACGAGATGTTCGGCGGGCGGGACCACGTGATCTTCTACGACCGCTCCAGCGGGATCCGGGCCGCGGCCCCGGAGACCCAGCAGGATCTGGCCCGGGCGATGAGCGCCTACGACTCGCTGTACGGCACCGACTACGCCAAGGTGCTGCCGCGGGATCCGGGCCGGGCGCTGCAGATCCTGGAGAACTACCTGCGGCTGCGGCTGGCGGACGGCAAGTCGTTGGCGCTGATCGTGGACTTCGCCGAGACCCTGGTCCCGGCCGGGGACCTCTCCCACCTCTCCGCCGAGGATCGCTTCGTCCAGGTGACCTTCACCAAGTGGGCGCATGACCCGCAGTTCTTGGCCGGGGACATGTCGATCGTGCTGTTGGCGGAGAACCTGGCGGAGATGTCGCCGCGGATCGCCCGCAACCCGTACGTGGCCAACATCGAGATCCTGCTCCCCACCGAGGAGGAGCGGCTGGACTACGTGAAGTACAAGCTGGAGGGCCGCAAGCTGCAGGCGGTCTCAGAGGTCCCGATGGCCGGCCTGGCCAAGATGACCGCCGGCCTCTCGCGCATCAACCTGGATCGGGTGCTGACCGAGGCCCTGGAGCGGGGGATGAAGATCACCCCCGAGCTGCTCAAGGAGAAGAAGAAGGAGATCATCCAGGCTGAGTGCCACGGGCTCCTGGAGTTCATCGAGCCGGCGCACAACCTGGACGCGGTGGCCGGGCACGCCAAGGCCAAGCAGATGCTGCGGAATGCGGCCTCGGCGCTGAAGAAGGGCCGGATCGAGGTGATGCCGATGGGCTACCTGGTCTCCGGGCCAATCGGCACCGGCAAGACCTTCATGGTCACCTCCTTCGCGGGGGAGATCGGCATCCCCTGCGTGAAGTTCCTCAACTTCCGCAGCCAGTGGCAGGGGGTGACCGAGGGCAACCTGGAGAAGATCTTCAACCTGCTCAAGGCGCTGTGGCCGGTGGCGGTGATGATCGACGAGGCGGACGCCATCTTGGGGGACCGCGCCGCGGGCGGCGACTCCGGCACCTCCAGCCGGGTGTTCGGGGCCATCGCCTCCTTCATGGGCAACACCGAGTACCGGGGGAAGATCGTCTGGTTCCTGATGACCGCCCGGCCGGACCTGCTCCCGGTGGACCTCAAGCGGCAGGGCCGCGCCGAGGAGCACCTGGCGCTGTTCTACCCGCAGACCGACGCCGAGCGGGACGAGCTGTTCCGGGTGGTGGCCAGGAAGACCCGGCTGACAGTGGAGGTCCCTTCCTTCGCCCAACTGCTGCCGCCCAGCCAGCAGCAGCTGTCCGGCGCGGACATCGAGGCGGTGCTGGTGCGGTCCAAGTTCCACGCCCTGGCCGAGGGCCGCGAGAACGCCACCGCGGAGGACCTGACCGCGGTGCTCAAGGACTTCGTCCCCCCCTCCTACCCGCTGGAGATCGAGCTGCAGAACCTGGCCGCGGTGCAGGAGTGCACCAGCCGGGAGCTGCTCCCCGAGCAGTTCCGCAACCTGGAGCGGGACTACGTCACCCGGCGGATCCGCGAGCTGAAGGTGATGCTGGAGGAGCGCTGAGCGAACCCGGGCTCAGCGCTGCTCGGCGAAGCGGGCCCAGGCGGCGATCACGTCCTCCTGGTCGAACTCGAAGCGGGCCAAGTCGCCCTCCACGTACCCATCCAGCCGCATCTGCAGGCTGTCCTCGCGGAACTGCAGATCGTGGAAGCGGGTGGTGAGCGCGATGCGGGCGTACAGCTCGTCGGAGTAGAGGCCGCTGACCCGGGTCCGCCCGGCCAGGGTGAGCTTGAGATCCGCGTAGGGATCCTCTCCGGACTCCGGCTGGGCCACGTACTGGAAGTTGGCCAGCACCGCCACGTCGCCGGAGAGCCGGACCATCCCGTCGTTGGAGTAGTCGGCGTAGTGGATGTTGAAGAGCAGCCCCTCACCCACCAGGCCCACCACCGCGCCCACCAGGTTGAACTCGATGGTCGCCTCTCCGCCATGGGTCCCGGTCAGGCGCACCGAGGGTTGGGGGAGGGGATCCACCGCGGAGGCCACCGAGAGCAGCCGGCGGGCGGTCTGCTGGGCATGCGCGGTGGGGATGCTGCCCTGGGCCAGGATGGCCGCCGCGTCCTCACGGCTTTCCAGCGCGGGCCCGCATGCCACCAGCGCCAGGGACAGTGAGGCGGACAGCAGCAGCCAGGGTCGGGTCATGGTCGAACCACTCCGTTGAAGGTGCTCCGGCCTGCTCCGACGCGGGCCAGCGTAGCGCATTCAGGGGGTGGGAGAGGCGACCACCAGCCGGGTTCCGGCCGTCAGGGCGCGGTGGTTGGCGATCCGGTTCCAGCGCTTCAGCTCCTCCACCGAGACGCTGTACTTCTGGGCAATCGACCACAGGGTGTCGCCGCTGGCCATGGTGTGGGTCTTGGCGCTGCCGGCTGACGGAGGCTGGACCTTGGCGGCGATCACCGTGCCTGCCCGCTCGGCGACCTTGGGCGTCTGCTCCGGCCACAGCTCCAGCTCGGTCCCCACCGCCAGCCCACGGCTGCGGGCCTGGAGGTTGTTCCAGCGGCGCAGCTCCTCCACCGACGCGTTGAACTTCTGGCCAATCGCCCACAGCGAGTCGCCGGACTGCACGGTGTAGGTGACCCGGGTCCGTCCGTTGACCTGCTCGGTCCGGTACGGCCCGCTGGCCACCGCCTTGGTGCTGGCGCCCGCGGGCACCTCCTCCTCGGGGCGGTGGGCCACAAAGCCGCTGCGGCGGGCCTGGGCCACCTGGCGCTCCAGCCCTGCCACCTTGCTGGCCCGGGCGGGGACCGGGATCGCCAGCTCGCTGTTCACCTTCAGGGCCCGGGCGTTGCGCAGCCGGTTCAGCTGCATGATCGCCTCCGGCGCGCTGCCGTACGTGAGGGCGATCCCGGAGAGGGTGTCCCCCCGCTTGACCCGGTGGACCTGGTAGGTGAGCCGCTCCTGGGGAGCGATCTTCGCGAAGTTGAGGGCGAAGGTCTCCCGGGTCCCCCTGGGCAGGCGCAGCAAGTACGGCTTCTTCTCGGTGGAGGGCGGGGTGCACCAGCGCTTGAGCTCCGGGTTCAGCTCCACCAGGTCTTGTTGCTTCACCCCGGCGGCGCGGGCCACCACCTCCAGATCGGTGGCGGAGGTCAGCGACACCTCGTCGAACTCCATTGGCGGGAGGTACTCGAACTCGCTGTCCGCGAAGCCGAACGCCTGGGGGTGCTTGGCCACCAGCGCGGCGGCGATCAGCTTGGGGACGTAGTGCTTGGTCTCCTTGGCCAACCCCTTGCCGTCGGAGAGCAGCCAGAAGTCGCGGCTGCCGACCTTCTTGATCACCCGGCGCACCCGTCCCCCGCCGGTGTTGTAGCCGGCCCAGGCCAGGTACCAGTGGCCCATCTCCCGGTGCAGGTCGGTCAGGTAGCGCGCGGCGGCCTGGGTGGACTTGATGGGGTCGCGGCGCTCGTCCACCCAGAAGTCCTGCTTGAGCCCGTACTGCTTGCCGGTGCTGGAGATGAACTGCCAGGGCCCGGCGGCGTGGGCCCAGGAGTAGGCGTGGGCGCTAAAGCCGCTCTCGATCATCGCCAGGTACACGGTGTCCCGGGGCAGGCCGCGCTCGGCCAGGATCGGCTGCATCACCGGCAGGTAGCGGGTGGAGCGGTTCATCCAGTTGCGGAACCAACGCCGGCCGGGCCCCTGGAAGAACTTGATGTACTGGGCCACCAGCGGCTGCATCTCCACCGGGATGTCGTACTTGTGCTCGACGGTGGAGGCGTCGAACGCGGCCACGTCGGTGATCGGCGCCAGGTGGCCGGTGTCGTCTTCGCTCAGCTCCGGCAGCTCCAGCGCGTCCCGCATCCGATGCCGCAGCGGGTTGCCCATCCCCAGGCGCCGCACCGCGCGGTACAGGTCGCCATTGGCGCCGGGGGTCAACGAGACCTCCTCCAGGGCGCGCAGCTCCTCCAGCTCGGCCGACTGCTCATCCACCGTCTCGGCGACCTCCGGATCGTCGGCGGTCTCGGCCGGGTCCGGCGACTCGGCCGCCTCCTGCCCGGGTGCGCTCGTCTCCTCCGGGGGCAACGGGAGTGGAACGGAGGGCGACGGCGCCGCCGCGAGGAACGTCGAGAGGAGGAGGGAAGTGAGCATTCGGTCGTTCGCGGGGGAAAGCGGGCGAAATGCTATGCGCCGTATCCTGGGTCTACAAACAACCGACCAGGCGGGCCATTCCTCCGTCTGTCTCTCTGTGATCGGGCGGTCGATAGGACACGTGGTGTCCGGACCGCGTCACAATCCCGGCGCGCCGTGCCCGGGGCCGAGCACCTGGGGGAGATAGGCGGGATGGTTGAAGTGCGGTGAGTTCTCCGCGTTGTGGCAACCTACGCACTGCGCCTGGTCCGGGCGGCCGAGGATGTTGGCCTTCTGGGGCGCCTGGACGTGCAGCGATCCGGGACCATGGCAGCTCTCGCAGCCCACGCCCTCCCGGCCCTGCACCTTGTCCACCCGACACACCCCGCCCGGCTGCTGCCAACCGGTGACGTGACAGGTGATGCAGTCCAGGTGGTACTGCTTGGCGCCTTCCCGGAGCGTCTCGTAGCCGCGCGCGTGCTTGGAGCCCTCCCACACCGCGAAGGTCTGGGCGTGACATGCGCGGCAGGGCGGGTTGCCCACGAAGCCCGCCTCTCCCTTGGGGGGCGCCGGACAGTCCCGCCCGTGCTGCTTGGCCCAGCCCAGGTTCAGCAGCCCCACGTCGTGGTCATAGCGGGTGAGGAGCTCCTGCCCGGCGGGAGAGGAGGGGAGGGTGGTCTCCAACGCGACGAAGCGGGTCCCGAACGAGTTCTTCCCCTCGCTGGTCGGCGGCGGCTCCTCCTGCAGGGCGTGGTGCCGGCCGGCCAGCTCCTCCAGCTTGGCCTGCCGCAGCTCGCGCGCCTGGGGGCTCAAACGCGGATCGCTGATCTGCCGCTTGAGGATCTCCATCCGCTCCCCGGTGGCGTACAGCTCGCGCTCCACATCGAAGCGGGTGCGGGCCAGCTCGAAGTCGCCCACCCCGCCGAAGGTCAGGTCCACCCGGACCAGCGAGCGGCCCTTGCTTTGGACCTGGACCACCGGCACCCGCCCCCGGACCAGCTTGTTCTCCTCCCCGGCGGGCTCGGGGCCGGCGTCGGCCACCACGATCAGATCCGCCTCCAGCGCAGGATCGGTGGCCGCCTTCTGGGCCGCGGCCAGGGGCTGCTGGAACAGGGCCACCACGAACTGGGCCCCGCCTAGACGCGCGGCCCGTGACCCCTGCTTCAGCTGCTGTTCGGTCCGCGCCGACACCACCCCGATCGGCCGGCCGCCGCCCTCCAGCAGCCGCCAGGCTCCGGTCTCCAGGGTGGGAAGGCCCAGCGAGCGGGCGAATCCGGCCCCGCGGGCCTCGTCCAGCCGGCCCACCCCGCGCAGGTCCAACTTCATCAGCCCGAAGGCCTCGGCCAGGGCCCGGGCCTTGCGCTCGTCCTGCGGAACCTTGGCCTCGGGGAGCTGCTCGGCGCCGAACAGCGAGTTGCCAGCGTCGATGAACAAGAGCGGCCTGCCGCCCTGGCGGGCCTCGTCCAACTGGGCGACGGCGCGGGCGATCCCGCCCCGCATGTTCTCGGTGCATCCGCACGGGGCCAGATATCCGCGCAGATCGGCGGCGATCATCAGGGTCAAGCCGGGGGAGTTGGCGGCGGCGGGACGGGGCGCGTCGGGGACGACGGGCGCCGGGGCCTCGGGGGTGACCCGGTTGGCGCAAGCCAGGACTCCGAGCACACCCGCCACGGCCATCCAGCGCATCGCCACGCCCCTCACCAGATGATGCTGTCCACCAGCTCGTCGATCTTCTCCCCCATCGCCTCCAGGCCATTGGCCTTGGAGAGGTAGCCATCCGCGCCGACCTGTTCGGCCAGCTTGGACAGCTCTTCGTCGTTGAGGCTGGAGAAGAGGACGATCGGGATGTCCTGGGTGCCGTATTCGTTCTTCAGGGTCCGGCAGATGTCCGCCCCGGTGGCATCCGGCATGTGGATGTCGGTGAGGATCAGGTGCGGCTTCCAGGTCTGGAGGACCTTCTCGAACTCCATCAGGGTGGACGTGGCCACGACCTCGTAGCCCCTGGCTTCGAGGACAGCCTTCTCCATCGCGAGGGTGATCTCGCTGTCGTCGATCAGGAGGATCTTGCGCTTCTCTTGCGACACGGGCGTCTCCAGGGGACGTCTCTATAACGAACAGGGGCCCGCAATGGCGAGATTCGTTCCACCGCCGGTCGTTGACCGGACCTTGGCCGGGCGTTAAACGCCGGCCCCTCATGGATCCGCTCAAGCTCCCGTTGGAGGAATTGCTGTACCAGCGGCTTGGCAAGTTCTTCGATCAGCTCAACGGGCGCAAGGTGCCGGACCTGTACCGGGTGCTGACGGAACAGGTGGACCGGGCCGTCCTCCGTCAGGCGCTGGAGCGCAGCGACGGGCAGCTGAAGGACGCCGCCTCCTTCCTGGGGGTGGATCGCAACACCCTTTCCCGAAAGGCCAAGCGACTGAAGGTCAACTACGGAGGTGAGGGATGAGCCCGTGGCTGTGGGCCCAGGTGAGTGCTCCCCAGGCGCGACCGGCGTGGATCCCCCGGGTGCTGGAGGGCTGGACGTTCCTGACCCTGGCGGTGTGGCAGTGGCTGGGGATGGCGATGGTGCTGGCGGTGGCGGCGGTGGCCTCGGTGCTGGTCCAGCGCGCGGTGCTGTGGGTGGCCGCCCGGCTGACCCGGCTGACCCAGACCGGGTGGGACGACCAGCTGGTGGAGTCGGGCCGGGGACCGCTCAAGCTGCTGTTCTTCTCGGCGCTGGTGTACTCCGGGACCCGGCTGCTGCTGCTGCCCGGGCCAGTGGACGGTGGCTTCGAGATCGCATGCAGGACCCTGCTGATTCTCTCCCTGGCCTGGTTCCTGTTGCGCTTTCTGCGCCTCTCCTCCGGGATGATGAGCCAGCGACTGGCGCCGGACGAAGGCTTTCAGGTCCGGGGGGTGCGGACCCACCTGACCGTGCTGCGCAGCGTGATCGAGGTCGCGATCTACGTGGTGGCCAGCGCACTGGTGCTGCTGCAGTTCGACATCGTCAAGAACGTCGGCGTCTCGCTGCTGGCCTCCGCCGGCATCGCCGGCCTGGCGATCGGTGTGGCCGCCCAGAAGTCGATCTCCAACCTGTTGGCCGGAATCCAGCTGTCGATCACCCAGCCGGTCCGGATCGGGGATCAGGTGGTGATCGAAGGCGAGTGGGGGACGATCGAGGAGATCACCCTCACGTACGTGGTGGTGCGGATCTGGGACCTGCGCCGGCTGGTGATCCCGGTCTCGCAGTTCCTGGACAAGCCGTTCCAGAACTGGACCCGGACCTCGCCGGACCTGTTGGGTTCGGCGATCCTGTTCGTGGACTTCGCCACCGATCTGTCCGCCATCCGCGCGGAGCTGGACCGGATCCTCTCCGAGGAGGGCCAGGGGCTGTGGGACGGGAAGGTGAAGTCGGTCGCGGTCACCGACTCCGGCGATCGGGTGATGACCGTGCGCGCGCTGGTCAGCGCCAGGGACGCCGGCACCCTGTTCGACCTGCGCTGCCTGGTCCGGGAGAAGCTGCTGGCCCGGTTGGCCAGGAACCCGGAGTGGCTGCCGGTGACCCGGACCCGGACCGAACCGCCGTTGCCGCCGGGCACCCCCGCGCCGGCCTTCCCCGGCCCTCCCTCCCGTCAGCCGTAGGTCTCCAGATATTGGCGCAGCCGCAGCTTGCGGGCGGTGTTGGCGGAGCTCATGTAGCGCACGGTTCCGAAGATCGGCCGCTGCGGACCCCAGGGACGGTCAAACCGCCCGAACACCCAGAAGATCCCGCTGTAGGAGTTGGGATCGCGGCCATCCAGCGCGTACTTGTTGTTGAGGTGGATCAGCCGCTCCAGGGCCTCCTGGGGCGTGGCGGACCACGCTGCGCCCACGCGGGCAGTGACGCGTAGTCGGCGTAGTCCTCCCGGTGGTGGCAGAAGTTGAAGCCCAGTTCGCGCCACACCACCAATTGATCCAGGAAGGCCTCGGCGGAGGCGGAGACGTTCCAGAAGCCTTCCCGCTTTCCTCCCCAGCTCCTTCGCCCAGGCCAGCGCGCGATCCAGCGAGGGGTTCCACTGCAGCCTCCGGGCGGAGGTCATCCAGTACAGCACGTAGCGCCCGTCCCGCTGCACCGGCCCTTCGCGCAGGACCTGGACCCGGGGGGAGGGGGAGAGAGGAGCGACCATCCGGGTCGAAACCAGCCCGGAACGCGCGTGACGTCCAGTGACGAGTGGCGGAGTGGGGGATATGAGGCGCGCATGTTCCGCGCCTTGTTCCTCTCGCTGATGCTGGTCCTGGTCCTGTTGGTGGCCTGTGCCGGGCCCACTCCCAAGCCGGACGCCGCGGCGCCAGGCGCCGGACAGCAGCTGACGCTTCACTTTGACTGGCCGGAGGGCGTTACCGTGGCGGTGCGCACCGAGGAGGAGAAGGAGCGTCAGGGGCAGGTGGTGGAGCGCAGCGTGGAGACCGAGACCCAGAGCTGGGAGCGGGTGGGCAGCGAGCTGCGGATCCGCACTGCAGAGGTGAAGGCAGAGGGCAACGACGAGATGGCCAGGCTGCTAGAGCAGGTCTCCCCGCCCACGGTGGCGGTCGACTTGCAGACCGCCAAGCTGCTCCGGTTGGACGGGCTGGAGGCGACCATCGCGGCGCTGCAAGCGGCGCTGGCCGAGGCGGACGAGGCGCCGGCGGACCCGGAGAAGATGACCGCACTGCTCACCGAGTCGCTGGAGTCCGCCTATCAGAGCGACTGGGAGTCGCTGGTGGCCTTCTGGGCAAACAAGACGGTCACCCTGGGGCAGGCAGTGAAGGGGGACACGGTGGGGCCGGCGGGAATCCCGGGCACCGATGAGGTGAAACAGGACTACGAGTTCCGCGCCGAGCGCGCCATCCCCTGCACCGGCAGGACGGTGGAGCAGCGCTGCGTGCTGCTCACCTACCGCTCCACTCCGGACAAGGCGCTGCTCCCCGAGATCGCCAACCAGATGATGAAGGCCACCGCCGAGGCGGCCGGTCAGTCCACCCGGGATCTGCCGCCGATCACCCGCTTCGAACTGTCCAACACGGTGGACCTGGTCACCGAGCCGCAGACGCTGCTCCCCCACCGGCGGGAGAAGAGGCGGACGCTGATCATCGGCTTCGAGGTCCCCGGCCACGGCAAGGTGGAGATGACCCAGGTGGACACCGAGAGCACCTCCTATACCTACTCGCCCGCGAGGTAGGTGCGGTCGGTCGTGGAGTTGCCATGGCTTGAGCCTCGGATACTCCTCAAGCGACGCCCTCTCAGGCCTCCGCCTTCGGGTAGGTCAGCTTCAACCCCTGGTGGGTGACGGTCAGGGTGGGCTTGCCGAACCAGCCGCAGTGGCGGCAGACCGCGTTCGGGCCGGCGGTGGTGACCTTCACCGGCAGGTCGGCCGCGCACACCGGACAACCCTCGGGCACCGTGTACACATTGCGCTCCATCTGGGCTTGGCTGGTCATGGATCTGAGGTAACGCGGCATTCCGGGCGCGCAATGCGGAGGGGCCAACGGATTCTTGCCGTGCAGCCGGGCAGGCTGGGCGTTAGGGGTCAGCGCTCGAAGACGAACGGCAGGGTGATCCGGCTTGCGGCGCCGCGCCTGGCGAACTTCAGCTTCCGGGCGGCGCCCGTCAGCGCCTTGAGCAGCAGCCTTCGCTCCGGCTCCGCCTCGGTCGGGACCCGGGTGGTGTCGGAGAGCACGCCCACGCTCTTCACCGCTCCGTCGGCAGCGACGCGCAGGTTGAGGCTCAGCATTCCGGCCACCGGCAGCCCGCGCTGCAGCAGCGGCTGGATCGCCTCCAGCAAATCCTGATCGATCCGCCGCTGCAGCTCATCTCGCCGCACCGGTCCTTCGATGAACGGGCGGGGCTGGACGAACCAACCGTGGACCACCAGCCGGCCATGCCGGGGCTCTAGCACCCCCTCCACCCGGCGCACCCCGTGGGGGAGGCGGGGATCGAACGCCACCAACCGGTTGAAGCGGGGCTCTACCGCCTCCAGCAGCTCGTTCTCCTCCACCCCGCGGGTGGACTCAAAGCCGCGCCAGTAGTCCAGCACCTCGTCGCGGACCAAAAGCGTCTCTCCGCCCGAAAAGCGCCGGGCGTTGGGGGTCAGGGAGAACACGAAGGCCCACTGGCCGTGGGGGAGATCCCCGTGCAGCTCCTGACGGCAGCCCTCCACGTACAGACTCAGCCAGGGCGGGGAGACGTCGTGGCAGCCCAGCACCCGCCGCCCCCACCACACCAGCCGCTGGTGGAACGCGTCGTAGGTGCGCTTGGGGAAGTACAGCCAGGCCGGGGTGCGCAGCGCGGTGTACTGCCCGGGGATGTGCCAGAAGTCCCAGACGAAGCGGCCGGCGTCGGCGGTCCGGGGATCGGCGAAGCGCTGGTCGAAGTGTTCGCGCAGCGCGGTGGCCTGGGGAGCAAAGCGATCGGTGATCAGCAGGGAGCGACGCATCAGCTCAACCTAGACGAAGTGCCGCCGGCCTGAGATAGGTTGCGCGCCCCTATGCCCCCCGGCATCACCACCGCGCTCGCCTCCGCCGCCATCGTCCTGGGCGCCATCCTGGGCGCCGCCATTCCGGTCTACTCCGGGCCCAAGCGGTTGGTGACCTTCCTGGCCTTCGCCGCCGGGGTGATGTTCGGGGCCGCCTTCTTCCACATGCTCCCGGAGGCCGCGCACAGCGGCGGTTACTCCACCCTCAGCTGGGTGCCGGCCGGCTTCTTGCTGATGTTCCTGCTCGAGCGCTACGTGCTGGTGCACGTCTGCGAGGAGCCGCCGGACTGCCAGGAGCACAGCCACGGACGCACCATCGGGCTGGCGGCGTTCATCGGCCTGGCGGCGCACACCCTCTTTGACGGGGTGGCGCTGGGTTCGGCCAGCGAGGAGGGGGTGGGGCTGACCGCGTTTGTGGCCATCGCCTCCCACAAGGTCCCTTCCTCGCTCTCGCTGGCCTCGATCCTGCTGCACGAGGGCCGCAGCAAGAAGACCGTGTTCGCGATGGCCGCGGCCTACGGGCTGATGGTTCCGCTGGGCGCGGTGCTGTACTTCGGGTTTGCCCGGGTGGTTCCGCTGGAGGGCTTTGCACCCGCCGCGCTGGCCTTCTCCGCCGGCACCTTCCTGTATGTCGCGGTCTCCGACCTGCTCCCCAACGTGAACCGCCACGGCGGCAACGGCGGCCGGCTGGGGAACATCCTCAGCCTGACGCTGGGGCTGTTGGTGATGCTGGGGCTGACCCTGGTCACCGGCGATCACAGCCACGGCGGGCCGGGGACCCCGTAGAGGCCGGCATGAAGCGCCATCAAGACTGGTACGCGCACCCCGAGTACTACGAGGCCATCTTCGGCCCGGACTCGGCCAAGGAGATGGACTTCCTGCAGGAGGTGAACCGGCGCTACGGCAACGGCGGCAAGTCCTGGCTGGAGCCGGCGTGCGGGGCAGGGCGGCTGCTGGAGGAGGGCGCGCGGCGCGGGCTGAGCCTGGTCGGCTATGACCTCTCCGAGCCGATGTTGGAGCACGCCCGGGCCCGGTTGGAGCCGGCGCTGCGTCGGCGGGTGAAGGTCCATCCTGGGCGGATGGAGGACTTCGCGCCCGCGCCGCTGGTGGGGAAGATCGACCTGGCGTTCTCGCTGGTCTCCACCTTCCGCTATCTGGACACCCACCCCGCGGCGGTGGCCCACCTTGGTTCGGTGCGCAAGCTGCTGAGGGACGACGGCCGGTTCGTGCTCGGCTTCCACCTCACCGACTACACCCGTGACTTCATCGAGCACGAGCGCTGGGTGGGGAAGGTCAATGGCCGCAAGGTGGTCTGCAACACCCGGGAGTGGCCGCCGGACTCCAAGCTGCGTCGGTCGCGGATGCGCAACCGGCTGCGGGTCACCGGCAAGGGCGACGACTTCCTGATCGAGACCGACTGGCACTTCCGGACCTACGACACCGGCCAGGTGCTGACCTTGATCAAGGACGGCGGCTTCAAGCTCGAGGCGCTGTTCGACTTCGACTATCTGATCGACCAGCCCTCGCAAATCGGCACCGACCGGCTGGACTGGGTGATGGTGCTGGCCCCGCGCTAGATCGAAGCGCGTCAGCATGCTCACTGGCACGCCGTCGCCGGAGCGTTCCCAGCGCCAGCAGCGCGAAGCCGACCCAGTTGGCCGATCCAGCGCTGCTGCAGCCGCCGCAGCCACCCGCGGGCGGCACCACCACCCCCGGGCGGGTGTTCTTGGAGGGCGGGGTCAGACAGGTCCCCTCCACGCAATGGCTGCCCTGGGCGCAGTGATCGTCCTGGGAACAGCTGGTGCGGCAGGTCAGCGCGGCGTCGTCGCAGGTGTAGGCCTCACAAGACAGGGTGATCGCCACGCAACCTCCCGCGCCATCGCAGGTGGCGGCCAGGGTCTGGACGCCGTCGGCGCAGGAGGCCTGGCCACAGACCGCGCCGGACGCCTTGGGGGTGGTCTGGCAGGTGGATCCGGAGCAGGCGGCCACCTCATCGCAGATCCCGGCGGTGCAGGCCTGGACGTTCCATTGCGCCTGCTGGGTCAGCACTCCGTCTGGATCATTGCGTGCCATCGCGGTGACGTCGCGGGCCACCACCGAGATCGTGTGTTCCCCGGTGCTGACCTGTTCGTCCACGGTGAAGGTGTCCGAGGTCTGCGCGCTGGGCACTCCGTCCACCGACCACAAGAAGGAGTAGCCGCCCCCGGTGGTGGACGGGGTCTGCACCGCCAGGGTGGCGCCGCCGCAGACCTGGACGGCGGAGGTGTTGGCGGGCACCAGCCCGTTGATCACCGGCACCCGTCGCCAGAAGCTCCAGATCAGCCCCTCCCGGCACACCGAACAGAAGTCCGCGGTCGCGCCCAGCGTCTTCATCAGACAGCCCTGGTCCTTGGGACGGTAGATCCCGGTCTTCAGGTAGCGGCAGCCCTCATAGGCGCCGATGGCGGTGTTGCCCTCGCTCTCGGCGGTCGGGACCACGGTGGAGGGCTCCAGCCAGGCGGCCCACTTGAGGGTCTGCCGGGTGCCGCGGAGGCTGGCGTTGGGCTCCGGGCAGTCGTTGGTGGCGCTGCAGGCCGGATAGCCGGGATAGGGATCCTCGTACTCGTCCGCCAGCCCGGCGATGGTGTGGCTCAGCTCGTGGCGAAGTAGGTCGATCGCCGAGGAGTGGGTGGAGATCACTCCGATCGCCCCGCCCGACCCTCCGTACTTGGGGTCATTGGCGATCACCACCAGCACGTCGAACTCCGGCGCATCGGCCATCGCCGCGGCGGTGGCCTTGGCGGTGTTCACGCACAGCAACCGGTCGATCCCGCCGCAGTTGAAGTAGGTGTCCAGGGCGGTGTCCCGGGTGGCGCCATAGGTGCCGTTGTCCGCGCCGTTCTGGTTCGAGATCAGGTGGATCACCTTCACGTTGAACAGGGCGCGGTACTCGCCGTAGGGCGTCTCCTGGAAAAGCCCCTCCACCGTGCTCAGCGCGTCCTCGGAGAGCTTGGCCTGATCGCTGCTGGTGTACCCGTCACCCAGGATCACCAGATCGATCCGCTGATCCGAAGGGCCGTTGTCGTAGAGGACCTCCACGGTGGCCGCGCTGGCCACCGACGCCACCAGCAATGACAGCCAGAGCAGCCCCCTCAAGGCGCCACCTCATACCAGGGCAGCTCCAACACGGTGGGGGGATCACGGGGAAGGGTCTTCCCCTGCGCGTCCCACACCTCGGAGACATCCCGGACCCGCAGGCTGGCCACCTGGGGCAGCACCGGGACCCGCACGGTCAGGACCGGGTGGGGGTCTTGTACCTGGTGGTGCACCAGCGTCCCGTCCGGGCCCTCGAACTCGCCGCGGATCATCCCCACCGGCTGCACCGAGGAGGCGTGGAGGATGTTCCCGTCCACGTCGGTCAGCTCCACCCGCCAGGCATCCCGGGACGGCGCGCGGTCGATCTGCATCGGCCGCTCCACCAGCCGACGGGCGATCACCTTGGCGCCCGACGCCTCCATCGAGATCGCCACCACCAGATGACGCTGGGGGACGGGACTGGCCGTCGCGCCCTGGGTCGGAGCCGGGGGCGGGGAGGAGGGCTGGGCACACGCCAGTGCCCCCACGAGGAGGATGGTCAGCACGGCTCGGAACAGCGGCATGCGGGAGGCTCTCCTGAAGGCGACGTCGCCCGCCAAACACTCTACCTCGCCAGGATTCTTCAACCATCCGCGAAGCCTGGCTGGTCGCCCAGCCGCACCGGCGCGGCGGTGTCTTTTGCAAGGACCCGCAAGTTCTCGGGAATCTCCCCCCGGATTCCCGGTTCTAGCGCGGCTGGAAAACCCACTAGGCTTCGCCCCGCTTTTCCGCCAAGAGGAGGGTCATGAACACCGACATCCGAGCAGTCACGGAGCGCGTTCAACAGGAGGGGGCGTTTCTCGACGGCATCGCCCAGGAGGTCTCCAAGGTCATCGTCGGCCAGAAGTACATGGTCGAACGCATCCTGATCGGGCTGCTCTGCAACGGGCACGTGCTGTTGGAGGGCGTGCCCGGGCTGGCCAAGACGCTGACCGTGCGGACCGTGGCGGACACCATCAGCGCCCAGTTCTCGCGCATCCAGTTCACCCCGGATCTGCTCCCCGCCGACCTGGTGGGGACCATGATCTACAACCAGCACAGCGCCGAGTTCACGGTGCGGCGCGGACCGATCTTCACCAACGTGCTGTTGGCGGACGAGATCAACCGCGCCCCGGCGAAGGTGCAGTCGGCGCTGCTGGAGGCGATGCAGGAGCGCCAGGTCACCATCGGGGACCAGACCTTCCCGCTGCCTTCGCCGTTTCTGGTCCTGGCCACCCAGAACCCGATCGAACAGGAGGGCACCTATCCGTTGCCTGAGGCCCAGGTCGACCGGTTCATGCTCAAGATCAAGGTCGGCTACCCGACCCGCGACGACGAGCGGTTGATCATGGACCGGATGTCGGTGGGCAAGGCGCCGGTGGCGCAGAAGGTCATCACCACCGAGCAGATCGCCCGGGCCCGTGAGGTCACCCAGTCCATCTACATGGACGAGAAGGTGAAGGACTACATCCTCAACGTGGTGTTCGCCACCCGCGAGCCGGAGAAGCACGGGATGAAGGACCTGGCGGACTACATCGAGTTCGGCGCCTCGCCGCGCGCCACCCTGGCCCTGGCCCAGGCGGCCCGCGCCCACGCCTTCCTGCGCCGCCGCGGCTTCGTCACCCCGGAGGACGTGAAGGCCATCGGCTTCGACGTGCTCCGTCACCGGGTGGCGCTGACCTACGAGGCCGAGGCGGAGGAGCTGACCCCGGAGAAGATCATCCAGCGGGTCTTTGATCGCGTGGAGGTCCCGTAGCCCCGTGATCCCCAAGGAGCTCATCCGGCGGATCCGGAAGCTGGAGATCACCACCCGCAAGGTCGTGGCCGCGACCTTGGCGGGGCAATACCACTCCGTGTTCAAGGGCCGGGGAATGGCCTTCTCCGAGGTCCGCCAGTACCAGCCGGGAGACGAGATCCGGGTGATCGACTGGAACGTCACCGCGCGGATGCGCGAACCCTACGTGAAGGTCTTCACCGAGGAGCGCGAGCTGACGGTGATGTTGATCGTGGACGTCTCCGGCTCGGAGGACTTCGGCTCACGCAAGCAGCCCAAGAGCGAGATCGCCGCCGAGGTGGCCGCGCAGATCGCGTTCTCCGCCATCGCCAACAACGACCGGGTGGGGCTGATCCTCTTCTCCGACCGGATCGAGAAGGTGATCCCGCCCAAGAAGGGCCGCAAGCACGTGCTGCGGCTGATCGCTGACATCCTGACCTTCAAGCCGCAGGGGCGCGGGACGGACATCTCCGCGGCGCTCAACTACCTGTCCACGGTGGCCAAGCGCAAAGCGGTCACCTTCTTGATCTCCGACTTCCTGGCCCCGGACTGCGAGCCGGCGCTGCGGATCGTCAGCCGTCGCCACGATCTGGTCCCGGTGGTGATCACCGATCCTTTGGAGGTGGAGCTGCCCAGGCTGGGGCTGGTGGAGCTGGAGGATTTGGAGACTGGCGGCCGGCTGCTGGTGGACACCAGCGATCCTTTGGTGCGCGGCCTGTTCGCCCGGAAGATGCGCGAGCGCAGCGACGCGCTCTTGCGCACCTTCAAGAAGATCCAGCTGGACAGCGTGCGACTGCGCGCCGGCGAGGAGCACGGGCTGGCGCTGGCCCGCTTCTTCAAGGCCCGCTCGCGGAGGATCGCCGCGTGAGCCTGCTGCGCGCCACCCTGATCCTGGCCCTGCTGGGCGCGGCCGATGCCGGCCCGGCAATCGAACCGCTGGGCTTCCAGAGCCGGGTGCTCCCCAACGCGGTGAAGCTGGGCGAACCGTTCGTCTACGAGCTGACCGTCACCCACCGCCCCACCGAGCGCTACGAATTGGTCCGCCCCAAGGAGCTGGGCGACTTCGAGATGGCCCAGGTGCAGCGCTCGCGGGTGGACGCGCCGGACGGCAAGGCGGTCACCACCTTCCAGGTGGGGATGTCGCTGTTCGCCCTGGGGATCAAGACCCTGCCCCAGATGCCGTTCGAGATCTTCGATGGCCAGGCCACCCACCGCTGGACGGCGCCGGGGATCGACGTGGAGGGGCTCTCCTCCCTTCCCCCGGACGCGCAAGAGCAGGGCGCGGAGCTCAAGGACATCCGCCCCCCGGAGGCGGTGGCGGTGCGCTCCTACCGGCTGCTGTGGTTCCTGGGCGGGCTGCTGGCCGCCGCCGGGCTGGGATACCTGGGCTACCGTTACTGGAAGAACCGGAAGGCGGCGCCGATCCCGGTGGCGCCGCCGCTGCCGCTGGGCCAGCGGATGCGCACCGCGTTGGAGTCCCTGGCCAAGGAGAATCTCCCCGGACAGGGGCGGGGCCAGGAGTTCTACTTCCGGCTCTCCGAGCTGCTCCGCGGATACCTGGGCGAGCGCTACAGCTTCGAGGCCAAAGAGTGCACCACCTACGAGCTGGTGGACCGGCTGCGCCGGCTGCCCACCCCCGGCCTCCCGGTGGACGAGGTGATCCGCTTCACCGATGAGTCGGACCTGGTGAAGTTCGCCAAGGCCGAGGCTTCCCACGACCAGTGCCAGCAGGCGCTGGACTTCGCGTACTCGGTGCTGGAGCGGACCTGGCCGCCTCCGCCGCCTTCGCCATCCCTGCCTTCCCCTCCCGCTCATGGTCCCGGAACTGGCGTTCAATAACCCCGAGGCCTTCTGGCTGCTGTTGCTGGTGCCGCTGGTGATCTGGCGCGCGCTCTGGGAGCGCCGTCGGAGGGCTGCGCTCCGGTTCTCGGTGGTGGGGGTGTTCGCCGGGCAGCGCCGCGGGCTGCGCGCGTATCTCCTGTGGATCCTCCCGCTGCTGCAGCTGACGGCCATCGTCGTCACCACCGTGGCCCTGGCCCGCCCGCAGGAGCGCGACACCCGGGTGCGCGATCTCTCGGTGGAGGGGATCGACATCGTGATCGCGCTGGATCTCTCCACCTCCATGGAGGCGGCGGACTTCCGGCCCCTCAACCGCCTCAACGTCGCCAAGGACGTGCTCTCCGCCTTCGTCTCCTCGCGGCTCAACGACCGGATCGGCCTGGTGGTGTTCGCCGGCCAGGCCTTCACCCAGGCGCCGCTGACCCTGGACTACGGGGTGCTGCGCGAGGTGGTCCGCCAGCTGCGGACCCGGGTGCTCCCCGATGGCACCGCGATCGGCGACGCGGTGGCCACCGCGCTGAACCGGCTGCGGGACTCGGACGCCAAGAGCCGGGTGGTGATCCTGATCACCGACGGAGACAACAACTCCGGGAAGCTCTCGCCGATGGACGCCGCGGCGATGGGCAAGTCGCTGGGGATCCCGGTGTTCACCATCCTGGTGGGCAAGGGGGGCAAGGTCCCATTCCCCGCCGGCGTGGATCTGTTCGGCAACCCGGCCTACACCACCACCGAGCTGCCGGTGAACCCGGAGCTGCTCAAGCAGATCGCCCGGGTGACCGGCGGGGACTACTTCCGCGCCACCGACAAGGAAGAGCTGGAGCAGGGGCTTGAGAAGGTCCTGGACAGCATGGAGCGGTCCAAGATCCTGGAGGGCGGCGCCTCGGCCACCTACCGCGAGCAGTTCCATCCCTTCCTGCTGCTGGGCTTCTTGCTGCTGCTGCTGGAGCTGGTGATGGCCAGCACCCTGATGCGGGTGTTCCCATGAACCTGGACTCCGCCTGGCGGTTCACAGTGCTCGGCTACCACGCCGGCTTCGCCCAGCCCTGGTACCTGCTCACCCTGGTCGCGGTGGGGGCCCTGGCAGTGCTGCTGGTCAGAAGCGCGCTGCAGCGGCGCGCGCGGGTGCGGGCGCTGATCGGCGAGCGGCTGGAGAAGGCGCTGACCCCCGGGGTCTCGGTGACCCGGCCGGTGGTCAAGGCCTCGCTCTCCTCCGCCGGGCTGGTGTTGTTCGCGCTGGCCCTGGCCCAGCCCCAGTGCGGCAGTCGAAGCGAGCTGACCAAGCGGCGGGGGATCGATCTGGTGGTGGCCCTGGACGCGTCGAAGTCGATGTTCGCCCGGGACGTGGCCCCCAACCGGATCACCCGCGCCACCCTGGAGCTGCAGACCCTGCTAGATGAGCTGAAGGGGGATCGGGTGGCGCTGGTGGCGTTCGCCGGCGAGGCCTTCATCCAGTGTCCGCTGACCTCCGACTACGAGGCCCTGCGGCTGTTCCTGCGCGCGGTGGACCCGATGCAGATGCCCCAGGGAGGCACCGACATCGGCGCGGCGCTGGAGCTTTCCCGGACCGTCCTGGAGAGCACCGACCGTGGCGCTGCGGAGAAGGTGATCGTCCTCATCTCCGATGGTGAGGACATCTCCGGGGACGTGGCCAAGGCGGTGGAGCAGGTGAAGGAGGCGGGGATCCGGGTGTTGGCGGTGGGGATCGGCTCGGAGACCGGGGAGCCGATTCCGCTGCTCAAGGACGGCCAGGTGGTCGGCTACCAGAAGGACCAGGGCGGGGAGACGGTCCTGACCCGGCTGGATCGCGCCGGGATGACCGCCCTGGCCGAACAGACCGGCGGCGAGTTCTTCTATGAGCCGCGCGGGGTGGCGATGGGGCAGGTGGTGGAGCGGATCGACCAGTTCCAGAAGAGCGAGCTGGAGAGCCGGATCTCGGTCCGCTACGCCGAGCGCTTCCAGTACTACCTGCTGCCGGGGCTGGCGCTGATCCTGTTGGGGATGTTCCTGCCCACCACCCGCTCCCAGCCCAAGCCGCGGCGCAGCCGGGAGGCGGCATGAGCCCCCCTCCGGCACTCCGGGTGCTGCTGGCCACGGTGCTCTCGGTGGCGATCGCCTTTCCCCCCCAGCTGTTCGCGATGGGGCCGCTGGAGCGGAACCACCCGGCGGTGGAGGAGGGGATGGACGCCTATCAAGACGGCCGCTTCGAGGACGCGCTGGCGGCGTTCGAGCGGGCACAACAAGAGCTGCCGGACCGCCCGGTGGTGCAGCTGGACCGCGGCAACGCGCTGTTCAAGCTGGGCCGGATGGACGAGGCCAAGCAGGCGTACCAGAAGGCGGTGGAGCTGGACCGCAAGGGCGAGCTGCAGGGCAAGGACTACTACAACCTTGGCAACGCCTGGGCGGCGATGGACAACCACCGCGAGGCGATCTCCGCCTACCGCCGGGCGCTGACCCTCAACCCCCAGGACGAGCTGGCCCGCCACAACCTGGAGGTGCTGCTGCGCAAGCTGCCGCCTCCCTCCAAGCCCACCCCGGACGGAGGCACCGATGGAGGTCAGGACGCGGGCGGGGACGGCGGCGCGCCGGACGCGGGCCAGGATGGCGGGACCCCGGATGGGGGCACCGACGGTGGCGCGGACGCGGGCGCGGCGCCTCCGGATGGCGGAGCGGACGGCGGGGCCGGTGACGGTGGCATGGGCGACGGCGGGCAGGGGGATGGCGGCCAGGGCGACGGCGGCAGCACCGACGGCGGCCAGGGGAAGGGCGAACCGGATCAGCAGGACGGCGGTGACGGCCAGCCGGAGACCGACCCGCAGGGCGACGGCGGCCAGGGCGACGAGCAGGACGACCCGGAGGCCAAGATGGAGGAGGGTGGCGACGAGCTGGACGCCGGCGTCGGACTCTCCAAGCAGGACACCGAACGGCTCCTGGACGCGATCCGGGAGAACGAGAAGAACCTCCAGCTGTGGCGCTTTCAGCAACAGCAGCAGAAGAAGAGGAGACCCGATGGGAAGGATTGGTAGCGCGCTGGCGCTCCTCCTCGTCTCGTCCGCAGCACTGGGCGCGGAGGTGGAGTTCTTCCAGACCGCCGAGCCCAAAGAGCTGGGCACCGACGACACGCTGAGGCTGTCGATCATGGCCTCCAACGCTCCGGCGGACGCTCGGGTGCAGTTCCCGGAGACCGACGACTTCGAGGTGCTCTCCCGTTCGCAGAGCACCGAGATGTCCTATGCGCTGGGCGCCGGGGGCGGCAGCGAGATCAAGCGGATCACCAAGTGGGTGCTGGTGATGCGCCCCAAGCGCGCCGGCAACCTGACCATCCCCTCCTCGCTGCTGGTGACCGGGGGCGGCCGCAACTACCGGGCGGACGCGATCAAGGTCACGGTGAAGAAGGGCCACGTCTCCTCCACCCCGACTCCCCGCGATCCGTATCCCGGCTTCCCGCCTCCCTTTGGCCGCGGCGCCCCCCCCGACCAGCCCCCGGTGCAGATCCCGCGCGGAGACTCGGATCTGTTCCTGCGCTCCTATGTGGACCAGGACGAGGCCTACGTCGGCGAACAGGTGACCTTCAGCGTCTACGTCTTCTCCCGGGTGGATCTCTCCTCGGTGGACACCCCCAACATGCCCAAGCTGGAGGGGTTCTGGACCGAGGAGTTCGACACCCCCAGTCAGCTGGCCGGAGAGCAGCGGGTGATCAACGGGGTGCCGTACCGCTCCTACCTGCTGCGGCGTCGGGCCCTCTTCGCGGTCAAGCCGGGGACGGTGGAGATTGGCCCGGTGGAGGCGGAGCTGACCACCGGCTTCCTGTTCTCCAACCGCCGGGTGCGCCGCAAGAGCAACCCGCTGACCCTGACCATCAAGCCGTTGCCTGCCTCCGGAAAGCCGGCCGGATTCTCCGCCAACAACGTCGGGCAGTGGCGGGTGAACACCGAGGTCACCGAGACCCGCATCGCCCTGGGGCAGCCCACCACGGTGCGGGTGATCCTGGAGGGCCAGGGCAACTTGAAGAACGTCAGCCTGCCCCCGCTGGTGGTCCCCTCCGGCCTGCGGGCCTTTGATCCCACCACCACCGATCGGCTCTCCTCGCGGGGGGAAATGGGCGGACGGCGGGTGCAGGAGTACCTGGTGATGCCGCAGCAGACTGGCAGCTTCACCCTCCCCGGGCTGGCCTTCCCCTACTTCGATCCCGAGGAGGGGCGGTACCAGGTCAGCCGGACCGACCCCATCGAGATCACCGTGGAGGCCGGGGCCGCCGGCGCCACCGGCACCCAGTCCACCGCGTCTGCCGAGTCCCCCAAGAACGTGCTGCTGGCCGGGGGGCTCAAGCCGTTGCGCCACCAGGCGGTGTTCGAGCCCCAGGGACCGGCCCTCTGGGAGCGTTCCTTTTTCTTCCCTGCGCTGATCGCTCCCCCGTTCCTGTTCTTCTCGGTGCTGCTGGGCGGAGCGCTTCGGCAGCGGCTGGGACGGGAGGACGCTGAGAGCAGCCGCAGGCGACGGGCGCGGGCGGCCCGGGCGCGGCTCGCCGCGGCAGAGAAGCTCAAGGCGGACGGCCCGCCGGACGCGTTCTACGGCGAGGTCGAGAAGGCGCTGCTGCACTTCCTGGAGGCCAAGCTGGAGGGGCCGATCGCCGGGCTCACCCGGGACGGACTGGACGAGAGGATGGCGCAGGCGCGGATCGCCGCGGAGAAGCGCGCCCAGGTGTTGGCGGTCCTGGAGGCCTGTGATGCGGCCCGCTACTCGCCCGCCGGGGGAGAGTCGGTCCGATCGAGGATCCTGGACCAGGCCGAAGCGGCGATGGAGGGGTGGCGATGATCGGACTGTTGCTGTCGGTGGTGCTGGCGCAGGGCTACTACACGCCCGCCGAGGCCCAGGCGGTGTTCGGTCAGGCCAACGACGCGTACTACCGTGAGGACTACCCGGCGGCGATCGAGACCTACCAGAAACTGCTGGAGCGGGGCTTTGGCGGGGAGGATCTCCTCTACAACCTGGGCACCGCGTACCTGGCCCAGGACGATCTGGGGCGGGCGGTGCTGTCTCTGGAGCGCGCCCGCCGGCTGGGCGGAGAAATCGAGGACATCGACGCCCAGCTGGCGGTGGCCCGCTCGCGGCAGCTGGATCAGGTGGTGGGCGCCCTGGCCGAGGAGACCTTCGTGGCCCGGGTCACCGCCGCCACCCACGCAGACGCCGCTGGCTGGACCTTCCTGGGCGCGTGGACGGTGGGGTTCCTCTCCCTGCTCGCCTTCCGGTTGCTGCCCGCGGGCAAGCGCGGCTGGACGGTGGTGACGCTGCTGTCCGCGGTGGCGCTGGTCCTTCCCGCAGGACCGATCCTGGCCGCGCATGTCTACGAGGCCCGGGCGGTGCGGGAGGCGGTGATCGTGGCGCCCACCGTGCAGGCCCGGGAGCTGCCCAAGCCGGGAGGGAAGGTGGCCTTCGAAATCCACGCCGGGCTCAAGGTCCGGACATTCGAGAGCTCCGGCGCGTTCTCACGGATCCGCCTCCCCAACGGACTGGAGGGCTGGGTCCAACAGGACACCCTAGAGGCGCTGTGAGGCGGGTGTTGGCCAACGAACGACTAGGCTGGACTCGTGGGATTCCGCTAGAGTGAGGCGTCTGTCGGGGGGGGCGAACGTCATCTTGGAGGAAGCGCCCTTGTTCGAAGTTCGCACCCGTCCCGGCCGGAACCGGCTGTACTTCACCATGCGCGGGGCGATCTCCCTGGCCGAGGCCCAACAGGCCGTCGAGCAGGTCCTCGCCGAGAGCGCGCGCCTGCGCCCGGGCTTCGACACCATCACCGACATCAATGGGCTGGAGCCGCTCTCCCCCGAGGTGCTGGAGGAGATCGATCGCATCAACCGCCACCTGGCGAAGATGCAGCCGGGGAAGGTGGTCCGGGTGGTGGGCCGGTCGGTCCACGCCGCGGTCCAGTTCGAGAAGCTCAGCAAGAAGATTGGTCACTCCGCGCAGTTGGCCTTCAGCCTGGAGGAGGCCGAGCGCCTCCTGGATGGAATGCCCGAGGAGTTCCTGGGCTAGTGGGGGCCAAGGGGGCGCCTATACTGGGAGGCCCATGGTCCCGCCGTCCAAACCCCCGCCGTTCCGGATCCTGCTGGTGGAGGACGAGCCCGTCATCCGGGAGTTGGTGCGGAGCATGCTCACCGACGGCGAGGTCACGGTGGAGGTGGCCGCCAGCGGCACAGAGGGACTGCGGCTGGCCAAGAGCCAGTCGTTCCAGCTGATCCTGCTGGACGTGGTGCTGCCCCAGATGGACGGAATCACCCTCTGCCGGCTGCTCAGGGCCGACGCCGCGCTGGCCACGGTCCCGGTGTATATGCTGACCGCCAAGGCCCGCAAGGCGGACATGGAGGCGGCCACCCAGGCCGGCGCGGACGGGTACATCCAGAAGCCGTTCCGGGGAGCGGAGCTGATGGCGCTGGTGGCCCGGCTCAAGGACGGCCGCTGAGGCTAAGGAAGGCGCGGGTGGAGGAACCGGGCCAGGGCGAACAGATCCTCCCAGTCCAGATCCTCGAACTCCAGTCCCACACCGTTCTCCTCCCAGCGGCGGACCAGACAGCGGGTGAGCACCTCCCGGTCCGGCAGCGGCAGGGCGACGGTGAAGCGGGTCTGGTGGGAGGGGGCCTCGCACTCCAGGAACAGCCCGGCCATGGAGAGGTCGCGGGCGCGTGCGGCGTAGGCCCGGCCATTGACCAGCACCTTGACGGTGAGGTCGGTCTCGACGCGCGGGTGGAACCGGTCCGGCATCTGCTGGGGGCCAACGTTCATGCGCTGCTCCTTGAAGCTACAGGTCGGTGGCAGTCTGAAGCAGGCTGGAGCGCGATCAACTTTTCGGCCGGGACGACCGGACGGCGAGGGAGGATGAAGGCCCGATGAATGCGTTGGTGATGGCAGGGGGAGGCGCCCGGGGCGCGTACGAGGCGGGCGTGGTCCGCTACCTGCGCGAGGAGCTGCCGGCCGAGGCCCGGGCCAAGGTCCACTTCGACATCCTCTGCGGCACCTCGGTGGGGGCGATCACCGCCTGCTTCATGGCCGCCACCGCCGACCAGCCCGCCGAGCAGGGCCAGGTGCTGAGCCGGATCTGGGAGCAGCTGCGCTTCGAGGAGGTGTTCAACCTGGAGGGCGCCGACCTGTGGTCGCTGGGGCGGAGGATGTGGCGCGCGGTCACCCATGAGCCGACCCGTCCGGAGGGGTGGCGGCTGCACGATCTGCTCCACCCCGAGCCGCTGGAGCGGATGGTCCGCACCGCCGCCTCCTGGGCCAACGTCTCCGCCAACCTGGCCCGCAAGCACCTGCACGCCCTGGCGGTCTCCACCACCGAGATCGACAGCGGCAAGACGGTGGTGTTCGTGCAGCAGCGGGATGGCGGACTGCCCCCCTGGAGCCGCGACCCGTACCAGGAGGTCCGCGAGGCGGTGTTGGGGCCAGAGCACGCCTTGGCCTCCGCCTCCATCCCGCTGTTCTTCCGCTCGGTCCGGATCGGCGAACACTTCTATTGCGACGGCAGCCTGCGCCAGGCCACCCCGCTGTCCCCGGCGCTGCGCCTGGGCGCCGAGCGGGTGTTGATCATCTCCATGCGCTACCGGCCGCCGGGGCCGCCGCCGGTCAAGCCGCTGATGGCCTACCCCACCACCCCGGTGCTGATGGGCAAGGTGCTCAACGCACTGATGCTGGATCACACCGACTACGATCTGGACCGGCTGCGCCGCACCAACACCATGCTCTGGGCCGGGCGGGAGGCCTTCGGTCCGGAGTTCCTCACCCAGATCAACGCCACCATCGAGAAGATGCGCGGGCAGGGCTACCGGCTGGTGCAGGACCTGGTGATCCGCCCCTCCCGGGATCTGGCCAGCATCGCCTCCGGACACGTGCGGCGGCTGCGGGCCTCGGCATCCCGTTCCGGTGGGCTGCCCTCCCGGCTGCTGCAGCGGGTGGCCCAGAGCCAGCTGGTCAGCGAGGGGGACCTGGCCAGCTACCTGCTGTTTGACGGCCGCTATGCCCAGGAGCTGATCGAATTGGCCATGGAGGACGCGCACGCCCGCCGGGAGGAGCTGATCCGCTTCTTCTGCGAGGACGTGGCCCCGGTCGAGCGTGGCTAAAAGGGCCCGTCCGGACCTGCGGACGGGGTTGGACGGGCAGCGGACCGGTGCAGCGGCGTAACCCCCCAGGGTTCCAACGGGTGGCGGGTGGCACGGGCCCTGAACAAGGGGCGCACCACTCGCCTCTCCCCAACGGAGCCCGCCATGCCCGACAACCGAATCAGTTCCCTCACCGTCGCCGAGACCGGAAGCCGCCAGACCCCACGCAGTGAGTTCGGAGAGGTCTTCGCCCGGACCGGGTCGGAGGTGGTGCGGACCGGGGTGGGGCTGGCCGGGGTGCTGGGGTCGGTGGTCACCGGGACCCCGGTGGTGACCGCCGCGGTCAACAGCCTGCAGGGGCTGTTCGCCCAATCCTCCTCCCCCAGCGCGCGAAGCACCACCACCCTTCCTGGAGGGGACAGCGCAGGCGGAGGCGCCGCCGCCGGGATCGGCGGTGGGGACGCCATGGAGATGCTGCAGGCGCAGTCCGCGATGCAGGCGGAGGGCTTCAAGCTCAACTCTGTCTACCTGGGCATGCAGCGCGAGATGCAGCGGGAGAGCCGGGAGTTCTCGGCCCTCTCCAACATCATGAAGGTCCGGCACGACACCGCCAAGTCCGCCATCAACAACGTCCGGTAACACCCATGGCCATCGACAAGATTGCTTCAGTCGCCGGGACGGGCGCGGCCCCCACCGCGCCCAAGGAATCCTTCGCCAAGGTCGCCTCCTCCACCTTCCAGGGGGGACAGCCCGGCTCCGCGATTGCCGCGCCCCCCAGGGAGGCGGGGGTGCCGGTCCGTCCCCAGGCCGCGGCCGGGGTAGCCCAGGCCCACTGTCCTTCACCGGTGACCTCCGCGGGGAAGGTGAACCTCTCTCCCGCGGTGGCCGGCAGCCACCGGGTGGAGGCCTCCCGGCTCGCCGACCAGGTGCTGGCCGCGCAGCAGCGGCTGGACCGGGTGCTGGAGCAGGCCCAGTCGGGAAGGACCTTCACCCCCACCGAACTGCTCTCGCTGCAGGCCCATGTGTACAGCGCCAGCCAGGAGCTCGATCTGGCGGGGAAGGTCGTGGAGAAGGCCACCTCCGGACTCAAGACGCTCCTGCAGACCCAGCTGTGATTCGCCTTCTCTTTCTCCCTCCGCCCCGGAGTCACGCATGAACCGCCTTGTCCTCTCTTCGTTGGCAGTGCTCTGGCTGGCCGGCTGCAGCACCCAGATCCAGCACGGCCTCGATGAACGCGCCGCCAACGAGCTGCAGACCGTCCTGCTGGAGCGGGGCTTCGAGCCGCGCAAGGTCCTGGAGCCGGGGAAGAAGCCCACCTGGGCGATCGAGGTGGACGAGGATCGGGCCCCGGACGCGGTGCGGGTGCTCTCCGAGCTGGGGCTGCCCAGACCCGCGGCCCAGGGCTTCTCCGAGCTGTTCGGAAAGGGGAGCCTGGTGCCCACGCCGACCGAGGAGCGGGCGCTGTACATCCAGGCCCTGTCCGGAGAGCTGGCGCGCACCCTGGAAGGGGTGGAGGGGGTCACCGGGGCCCGGGTACATCTTGTCGTCCCCGCGTCGCCGCGCCCGGGGGCACCTGCGGTGGCTTCCAAGGCAGCCGCCTATCTGCGGGTGCGCGCCGGTCGCGCCGCCGAGCTGAACGGGATGAGGGAACAGCTTGCCGGGCTGATCGCCGGGAGCGTGGAGGGGCTGAGCCCGGATTCGGTCTCGCTGGTGATCGACGAGGTGACAGCCACCGTGGTGGCCACGCCCGCCCAAGCGCCACCCAATCAGCGGGTGCGGGTGCTGCTGGCCACCTTCGGAGGCGCGGTGGTGCTGCTGGCGGCCACCGCGATCCTGCTGGCGCTGCGGCTGAGAAGTGCCAGGCCCCCGGAGTTGCTGCCGGTGCCGGCGCCCCGTCCTTCCGTCTCCACGGCGGCCCGGAAGGTCGCCTGATGTCTCCTTCGGACAGGACCGTGGCCCTGCGGCCCTCCCGACGGGCCGCGGAGACCTCCCCGCGGAAGGAGGGGCCTTCGCCATCGTCAGGGCCAAGGAACGCCCAGGAGGTGGAAGACACCACGCGTCGGGCGCTGGCGTATCAGGGCACCGGCGCCCCGGGTGCCCTGCCGGAGGTCAGGGATCGGCAGCGCAACGAGGCCGACTGGGCTACCCCGCTTCGCCCCATGGCTCCCCAGGTCCGGAGGACGGAGCTGTTGCCGCGGACGCCGAAGGCGGCGGGGGAGGCGAACCGGGAGCAGGCCGGAGACGACCCGGTCCGGACCCGGGTGGAGGCGCCCGGCCGCGGCAGGGACGGACGCGGGGCCCGCAGCCCCCCGCCGGCTCCTGAACCCCGACTGCCAGCGAGACCGGTCCCAGCGGGTTTCAGAGAGGTGGAGCCGAGCGCCGCGGTCGCGGTACCCGTGCCGGTCGCAGAGCAGGGGACCCGCCTGCTGGAACGCACCCGTCCCTGGAGCGCGGAGGCGGTGGCGCTGCTGGGGTGTGCGCTCCGCAAGGAGGCGGTGCTGGAGCTGCTGCTGGGGCTGGCGGAGGAGCCACGGAAGGCCGCGCTGGGTCTGGCCCACCATCTGCTGGGGCTGGATGCCGGCACCCGGAAGGCGCGGCTGGCCCAGCGGTTCGGTGAACGTCTGGATGGCGGCGCACGGGTCCGGGAGTTGCTGGTCGAAGGCGCCGGACTGGAGGCCGAGCTGTGGCGGCGCCTTCCCGCCCATCACCAGCGAAGCCATCCCCAGCTGCAGGGCACCTCTCCCCAGGCTGCTCATCCGGTGCGCGACGCGCTGGTGGAGCGGCTGGTGAAAGAGGCCCTCCGTTAGGGACGGGACCGACCGTCCCGCCCGCTGGACCGGGGGGCTGGGCCAACCGCCTGATTTCGCAGAAGCGGGGCGTTGGCAGAGGGCTTGAACAATGGCCGCCCATGCCCGCCGACTCCGAAGTCTCCCTCACCCCCACCCGACGAATTGCCCGCCTGGCCCGACTGGGAACGCGCCGGCTGACCCGGGCACACCTGGCGCTGCAGCACCGCCCCGGATTGGCCGCCGCGGCTCAGGCGCTGCTGGCGCCCATCGCCTCCGCCATCGGCGACCAGATTGGTGCCCCGGTGACCCTGCGCGCCCGGCTGCTGGACGGAACCTTCTCTCCCCGCGCCTCGCTGGCCCCGCTCTCCGGCTACGCGGTGTTTGAACTCTCCGCCGCCAACGCCACCGCGGTCCTGGACCTGGAGCTGCCCTTCCTGGTCGCGATGTTGGGCCGGGTGGCCGGTGCCCCCGGACGCATCGGCCCGGCGACGACCTTTACCCGCATCGAGGAGGCGGCCTTCGGCCTGGTCACCCTGGCCGGGCTGACCGCGGTCCGGCGCGCGGACGCCTTCGAGCGCCAGTTCGCCCCCCGCCTCACCGCGCTGACCCACGACCGGGCCGAGGTGCTCTCCCGGATCGATGAGACCCTGGCCTACGTGGCGCTGGAGGTGGGGATCACCCTCGCCGACCAGAGCGGGGTGGGGCGGCTGCTGCTGCCGGCGCGCACCCTCCAGATCCTCTCCGAAACCTTCCCCTCTCTCCCCACGCCGGTGCCCGAACTTCCGGCCACCGTCTCCCGCGCCCGCATCCCGGCGCAGGTGTGCGCCGGGACCTGTGCCCTGCGCGCGGACGAGCTGCGCGCGCTGCAGCCGGGGGACGTGGTGTTACTGGGCGACCTCCGGGTGACCGCCGGCCAGGTCCACGGTGCGGCCCGGGTGGCCACCGCCCTCTTCGATCTCTCCGGTGAGCTGTCGCCCGCCGGCTTTGTGACCCAGCGCGGAACCCCCCGCGCCTTCCCCCAGGAGCCGCCCATGTCCGTGAACCCCGCAGAACCCTTTCCGCCCCTTCCCCTGGAGGTGGAGGTGGAGCTGACCCGGCTGCGCCTGTCGGTCAGCGAGCTGGCCAACCTCCGCGCCGGATCCCTGGTCCCGCTGCACATCAACTCCAGCGAGCCGGTGGTGCTGAGGGTGGGGGACCGGGCGGTGGCCCGCGCGGAGCTGGTGGAGATCGAGGGCGAGGTCGGGGCGCGGATCCTCGCGCTGCTGCCGTGAGCAACCGCCATGAACGCACTCCAGAATCCGAAGACCAAGCTGATCCTGGCGCTGGCCCTGTTGGCCGCGCTCCTGGCCGCCTCGGCTGCGCAGGGAGTCGGCGGCGCCACCGTGGCCCGGCTGCTTTTGGGGCTCTCGGCCCTGGCCGGCCTGGGCTGGTGGGCCTACCACCGCCGGGGGGCCGAGCCCGGCGCTCCAACGCAGCGACGGATGCAGGTGCTGGATCGGACCGGCCTCTCCCCGCGCTGTGGGCTGGCGCTGGTGGCCATCGATGGGCGGGAGTTCCTGGTGGCCTACGGAGACGGCTTCGCCGAGATCCAGGTCGCCGCGGAGGCGCCGGTCACCAAGGCGCGCCGGCCCTTTCCCAAGCCGCGGACGGTGCAACGGCGCCGGGCCGGAGGTGGACGGTGAGCGCCCGCTGGCTGTGGGGCGCGGCCTTGGTGCCGGCGGTGGCCACCGCCGGGCCGCTGAGCCGGCTGGACCTGGGAGGGGGAAGTCAGCCAGTGCCGATGATGGTGCTGCTGGCCGGGATGTCGCTGCTCCCGTTCGCGGTGCTGATGCTGACCAGCTTCTCCAAGATCGCGGTGGTGCTGTCCCTGGCCCGCTCCGCGCTGGGCACCCAGCAGGCCCCGCCCAGCATGGTGCTGACCGGGCTGGCCGCGGTGTTGACCGCCCACATCATGGCCCCGGTGGCGGAGGCGATGTACCTGGCGGGGCGGGACGCCGACGCTGGCTTCGAGACCGGAGCCCAGCTGATCTCCACTGCCGAGCGCGTGGCCGATCCGCTGCGCTCGTTCTTGATCAAGCACGCCAGCCCCGAGGAGCGCGCCCGCTTCGCCGATCTGGCCCGGGAGCTGCGCCCGCTGGAACAGGCGGACCAGGTGACCGAGCTGGATCTGGCGGTGATCCTGCCGGCGTTCGTGATCACCGAGCTCAAGGAGGCCTTCCAGATCGGCTTTCTGGTCTTCCTGCCCTTCCTGGTGGTGGACATGGTGATCGCCAACATCCTGCTGGCGCTGGGGATGCAGTCGCTCTCGCCCAGCCAGGTCAGCCTGCCCTTCAAGATCTTGCTCTTCGTGGCGGTCGACGGGTGGGCGCTGCTCTCCCGTGGGCTGGTGCTCGGGTACCGGTGACGCCATGAGCCAAGAGATGATCCTGACGCTGGGACGCGAGGCGCTGCTGCTGATGGTGCTGGCCTCCCTGCCGCCCATCCTCGCCAGCCTGGTGGTGGGGTTTCTGGCCTCGCTGTTCCAGGCCACCACCCAGCTGCAGGAGAGCACCCTGAGCGTGGTCCCCAAGCTGTGCGCCGCGGTGCTGGCGCTGGTGGTGGCCGGGCCGTGGATCGGCAGCCAGCTGGTCCGCTTCACCGCGCAGCTGTTCCAGGTGCTGTCCGAGGTGCAGGTATGAGCGTGGAGACGCTGGCGATCTTCGAGGCCCTGGTGGCCCACGCCAAGGCGATGGCGGTGTGCGGGGCGCGGCTGCTGCCGATCGTGTTCCTGGCGCCGTTCCTGGGAGGGCAAGCCGCGCCGACCACGGTGCGGCTTGCCACGGTGCTGGCGCTGTCCGCCGGGGTCCATTTCGCCGGAGGGGTCGGGACGCAGCTGGCGCAGCTGGACCTGTGGGACCTGTCCGCCGCGGTGGTCCGGGAGATGGCGTTTGGGTTGGCGATCGGCCTGATCGCCTCGCTGCCCTTCGACGCGGCGCGGATGGGCGGCCGGTTCATCGACCTGTTCCGCGGGAGCTCGGCCGAGGCGGCGCTTCCGGTCAGCGGCTCGCGGGAGGCGGCCACCGGTGATGCGCTGTTCCACCTGGTGGTGGCCCTGGCGATTGGCTCTGGCGCCGCGGGCGCGGTGGTGGCCGCGGTGTGGAGGACCTTCGCCCTGGTGCCGGTGGGAACCGCCGGCGCGGGGGAGGCGCTGGGCACCCTGGTGGTCCGGATGGCGGCGGGGGCCTTCGCCGCCGGGCTGGCGATTGGCGCTCCGATCGCCGCGCTGTCCCTGGCCATCGACGCCACCCTGGGCCTGTTCGCGCGCGCCTCGCCGCAGCTGCACCTGGGAGAGATTGGCACCCCGATCAAGATCCTGGCCGGCGGCGCGGTGCTCTGGCTGGCGGTGGGGGTGATGTGCCACCGACTGCTGGAGGAGGTGGGCGCGTCCGCCGACTGGCTGCAGGGCGCCGCCGAGGTGTCCCGGTGAGCGAGAAGACCGAGGCCCCCACGCCCCAGCGGCTGCGCAAGGCGAGGGAACAAGGGCAGCTTCCCCGCAGCCGGATGCTCAACGGGGCGGTGGTCAGCGCGGCCGCAATCACCGCCTCCATCGCCTTCGCGCCCGAGGTCACCGCCCACTTGATGGACTGGACCCGGCAGCTGCTGCAAGGGCCGCAGCTGGAGCCGACCCTGGCCCTGGCCGGGGCGGTGCAGGTCCTGGTGCGCGCCTCGGCGCCTCCGCTGCTGGCCGCGCTGCTGGCGGCGGTGGCGGTCTCGGTGGGCACCACCGGGTTCAAGTTTGCTCCGGTGCAGGCGCTGCCCAAGTTGGAGCGGATCGATCCCGCCGCCGGCTTCAAGCGGCTTTTTTCGCTCAAGCAACTGGGGGAACTGGGCCGGTCGGTCCTGGTGTGCGCGCTTCTGGGCTGGCTGATGTGGCGGGCGGTCCGGGAGTCTGGGCCGGCGCTGATCGTCGCCATCTACTCCCACGCGGAACGGGCCTCGGCCGCCTTCCTGGGGCCTCTGCTGGAGGCGCTGCAGGACGTGGCGCTGGTGTTCGCGGTGGTGGGGCTGGGGGACTACGCGCTGGCCCGCCACCGCCACCTGCGCGAGCTGAGGATGAGCCGCCAGGAGGTGAAGCAGGAGCACAAGGACAGCGAGGGGGATCCCCGCCACAAGGCGCACCGCAAGGCGTTGCACCGTCAGCTCTCTGCCCGGGGGCCGGCACGCGGGGTGCACAAGGCGACCACCATCGTGGTCAACCCCACCCACATCGCGGTCGCCTTGCGCTACCAGCCGGACGAGTGTGACGCGCCCTACCTGGTGGCCAAGGGCCGTGAGGGGGACGCGCTGGCGCTGCGCGCGGAGGCCAAACGCCTGGGGATTCCGGTGGTTCGGGACATCCCCCTGGCCCGCAGCCTGATCCACTTCGACGTGGGGGACGAGATCCCCGAGGAGCTCTACCGCGCCGCGGCCGGAGTGCTCCACGCCGCCGAACAGCTTCGTTCCCAGGACCCCCATCCGCAGGAGGAGACGCCGTGAAACCCGCCCAGTTGTTCGTGCTGATCCAGAAGTCCCCCGAAGTGGTGCTGGCCGCAGTGGTGGCCGCCATCTTGGGGGCGATGATCATCCCCCTCCCCGCGCCGCTCCTGGACGCGGGGATCGCCCTCAACCTGGCCGCCTCGGTGGCGCTGTTGGTGGCCTCCCTGTTCGCGCGGGATGCGTTGAAGGTGACCTCCTTTCCCACCCTGCTGTTGTTCACCACCCTGTTCCGGGTGGCGCTCAACGTCTCCTCCACCCGGTTGGCGCTCTCGGATGGGCACGCCGGGGACATCATCCAGGCCTTTGGCGAGTTCGTAGTGCGGGGCGACTACCTGGTCGGCGCGGTGGTCTTCTGCATCCTGACCCTGGTGCAGTTCCTGGTGGTGGCCAAGGGCGCCGAGCGGGTGGCGGAGGTCTCCGCCCGCTTCACCCTGGACGCCATGCCGGGAAAGCAGATGTCCATTGACGCCGACCTGCGCGCCGGAGCCATCGATCAGGCGCAGGCCCGTCGTCGCCGGCGCGACTTGGAGCGCGAGTCCCAGATGTTCGGGGCCATGGATGGGGCGATGAAGTTCGTGAAGGGGGACGTGATCGCCGGGCTGGTGATCGTCCTGGTGAACCTGTTCGGAGGGATCGCGATCGGGGTGCTGCAGCACGGCCTCACCGCGGGGGAGGCCGCCGAGCTGTACGCCTTGATCGCCATCGGCGACGGGCTGGTGTCCCAGATCCCCTCGCTGGCGATCGCGGTGGCGGCGGGCCTGGTGGTGACCCGGGTCAGCGCCGAGAACGACGAGGGGTCGTTGGGCGGGGACATCGGCAGCCAGTTCTTCGGTCAGCCCAAGGCGCTGTGGGTGGTGGCGGCGCTGTGTCTGCTGTTGGCCCTGGTCCCGGGGATGCCCAAGCTGATCTTCATCGGCGTCGCTGGCGGGTTCGGGGGGCTGGGCTGGTACCTGCCCCGGGTGCGCAGGGAGCAGCAGCAGACAGCGGAAGTGGCGGAGAAGGTGGCCCAGGAGGCCGCGGCTTCCCCCTCCCCGGGAGCCCGCGCGGGTGGGGTGACGCCGCTGCTGCTGGATCTGGCGCCAGATCTTCTCGCGCTGGTCGAGGAAGACGGAGGCCGCTTCGTGAAGGAGACGCTGGAGCGGCTGCGCGAGCGGCTGTACGCCGAGCTGGGTGTGCAGCTGCCCCCGGTGGCGGTGCGCACCGGCGCGGCCTATCTGCCCGAGCGGACCTACGCGATCCTGATCGACGAGGTGCCGGCCGGCCGCGGCCAGCTGAGGCTGGAGGGGGTGTACGCGCTGTCCCCGCCGGGGGAGCTGGAGTTCCTGCAGGTGAAGGGGACCCCGGCGGTTGATCCGGTCTCCGGAAAGCCGATCTCCCTGGTGCCCAGGACCGCACGGGGAGTGCTGACTGCCGCCCAGATTCCCACCCGGACGCCCGGCGAGCTGCTGGGAGACCACTTCGCCGCAGTGCTCCGCCGACGGGCCTCGCAGCTGCTGGGCGTCCAGGAGGTGCAGGCGCTGTTGACCGGGCTGGAGCAGACCGCGCCCACGCTGGTGAAGGAGGCGCTGGGCAAGGTGCCGCTGCCGCTGCTGACCGAGGTGCTGCGCAAGCTGTTGGGGGAAGAGGTGAGCGTCCGGAATCTGCGGGTGATCCTGGAGGCGCTGGTGGCGCCGGCCACCGAAGGGGACTCCAACGCCCTGGTGGAGAAGTGCCGCCAGTCACTGCACCGGTACCTGACCTTCAAGTACGCCCCCACCGGGCCGCTGTACGCCTACCTGGTGGATCCGGCGGTGGAGGTGATGCTCCGGGAGGACCGGGAGGATCCCACCGCCATCGGGCAGCTGCTGGAGGGGGTGAAGCGGATCGCGTCTGGGGGCAAGGCGGTGGTGCTGGCCGCGCCGGACATCCGCCGGCCGCTGCGGAAGCTGTGCGAGACGGTCTATCCGGACCTGGCGGTGCTGACCTATTCGGAGCTGGACGTGGACCTGCAGATCCGCCCGGTGGGGCGGCTGTCCCCGGTCGCTGCGCGGGCCTAGAGGGGCCTAGAGGAGGCCGGAAGAGGTGCCGCCCTGCTGGGGGCCGGAGTCGGGGGAGGAGACGTCCATGTTGGAGTTCTGCTGCGCCTCCGGGCGATTGACCCGGTCCCGCAGCTCCTTGCCGGTCCGGAACAACAGGCCCCGCTTGGGCTTCACCGGGATGACCTGACCGGTCTTGGGGTTACGCCCTTGATATCCCTGGTAGTTCTTGACGTGGAAGGCGCCCAGGCCGCGGATTTCGATGTTCTCGCCCCGGCAGAGGGCGTCCTTCATCGTCTCGAAGATGGTCTCGATGGTCGCCTCAGCCTGCTTCTGAGTGACTCCGCGCTTGTTCACGAGGATGTTGACCAGATCGGACTTCAGCATCGAAGGCTCCATAAAGGGCGTGACCCCGCGAAAACAGGGCACTTTCAATGGAAACGATACGCGGGCTCCCAGGTGGATGCAAGGTGGTGGGCGGCACAAGCGCGCCAAACCCTTACGGATTTCCGGCGACGTCCAGGGCGACCTGCTCGGTGGGGGGATCCACCGGATGCGGGGTGGTGGCGGCCAGCTCTGCCCAGGTGACCCGGCCCAGGGCCCGCCGGGCGCTGTCGTCCACCGAGGCGAACAGCTCCTCAACCATCCGCAATTCTTCACTCTTGGAGATTCCGTCGATTGCCGGGGGGAGTCCGCCCACCGCTGCCGAAAGATCCGCCAGGGTCAGCTGTTCGGGCAGCCTGGCCGGGACCAGGCCTCCGCGGGCGGCGGTGGCCAACAGGCCGGCCGCCTCCATCCGCTCGGCGATCTGACGGGCCCGGTCTTCCGGCACTCCCAAAGAACGTGAGAGGTCCCGGGGGCTTGGAGGTTCCTTCGACAGGTATTGCGCGGTGGTGATCAGCTGCGCCATCCGGGCGGCCAACAGCTCGCGGCCGCGGGGGTGTTCGCCCAGCTCGCGGATCAGGCCCGGGACCACCGCGTGCTCCACCGCGTAGGCCAGGCGGGCCCCGAAGAGGACCAGCAGCCAGCTCACGTAGATCCAGGCCAGGAACAGGGGCAACGCGCCCAGGGACCCGTACACCGGGTTGTACTGGAAGATTTTTGAGCCGAAGAGGGTGTAGCCGAACCGGGCGAGATCCCAGGCAGTTCCCGCCACCAGGCCGCCGGCCAGCGCCGAGCGCAGACGCACCGGTGCGTTGGGGGCAAAGTAGTAGAGGACGGTGAACACCCCCACCGCTGCGCCCAGCGACCCCAGGCTGGCCATCTGACGGAAGTAGGGGATCTCGTACAGTTCCAGCGACTGGCGGATGGCGCCCGAGCCGGCCAATGAGACTGCCACCAGCACCGGGGCGATGAGGAGGATCAGCCCGTAGATCACCACCCGGACGTGCCAGGGGCGGGTGCGACGGACGTTCCAGATGTCGTTGAGCGAAGACTCCAGGTTCTTCAGCAGCATCCCGGCCGAAAACGCCAGGACCAGAAAGCCCACCCCGCCGGCGCCCACCGCGCTGGCCCGGGCCAGGAAGCTTCGGAAGAACTCGGAGGACTCCTCGCGTACGCCCGGGGCCAGGATCTCCTGGATGAACCACTCCAGCTTCCCCCGGAAGTCCGCGTAGTTGAGCGTCTGCAGCAGCACCAGCGCCACGGTCAGCATCGGCACCAGGGAGAAGATGCTGATGTAGGTCAGCGCCGCGGCCCGGAGGCTGATCCGCTCGCCCCGGAACCCGTGAATCACCGCCCGAATGGCGCTGAGGGTGTCCTGCGCGAAGCGGGCGCCGGGTGCCGCCTGGAGTGTGGTCCTGGTCGTGACCAGGGTGGCCTGCAGGGCGCTCCGCGGCCGGCTGGGGGGGGCGGGCGCTGCGGCGCGTGCGGCCTGTGATCGGCGACGGGCCATCGGGGAGGGCAGCATGGCACAGACGAATCCATTCCGTCCCCCCGGGTGCCGCTTGCCTGCCCGTCTACACAGACCCCGCCGCTGTCACTCCGAGTGCAGGTGCGGCAATGGCCCGCAGGTTCCCAGCGTAGGAGCGATGGGAGGCAGCTCATGTTGAACCTGACCGTGGTCGCAGCGCTGGCGTTGGCGGCAAATCCTGAAGTCTTTACCTTGCAGGTCGGTGAGTCCCCAGAGGTGGCGCTGTCGGCGATCCACGGGACGATCGACGTGCGACGGGAAGGGAACGGCCCGGTGCGGATCACCGCCGAACTCCCCCCGAGAGGCGGCCACAGGCACGACTGGGTGGTGGAGGTCCGCAGCGACAAGGACCAGGTCCACGCCAAGGTGTGCTGCGGGAAATGCGAGTCGAACCAGGACGCCTTCAAGGACTGCTCCGACGGACCGGTGAAGCTGTCCGCGGTTCTTCCCGAGCGGGCGGACCTCAAGGTGTCCTGCGTCTCCGCCGAGATGAAGGTCCAGGGAGGCAGCGGCGAGACGGAGCTGGCCACCGTCAGCGGCCCCGTTCAGGTGACCGGCACCCGCGGCGAGGTCTCGGTCAGCGCAGTCTCCTCCCACGTAAGCATCACGCCGGCACGGACCCGCCACACCCAGGTGAACACAGTCTCCGGAGATGTGGTGCTGAGGCTCCCTGCCTCGACCGACGCCCAGCTCCACTTCTCCACCCTGAGTGGCGAGGGACCGCGTCGGACCCGCCTGGGCGCAGGCGAGGGCGCGGAGATCCAGGTCAGCACCCTGAGCGGGGACCTGAAGCTGAGGGAGTCAGGGGAGCGCTGAGCCCCCTGTCCCCCTCGGCTGCCACTTCCTGGTGGCCAGGGTGTAGCGCTGGATGCCGGCCGCTTCGGGTCGGTTCGGGCTGAGGGAGGGCCTCGTCTGGATCCGGCCTAGCCCTTCGGGGGGCCCGGTTCCAGTCGCTACCCGCTGCGGCGTAAGGTGGTCCGGCCGGGCGTGTTTCTCCGCTGCACGCCCGGAACTCCCGATGCGCACCGATCCAGCTCCCCCTGACCTCTGGCCCGGCCTGGACGGGGAACAGCTGCGCCGGCTCGTGGACGAGGCGGTGCAGGGCCGGACGCTGGCCCCGGAGCTGCTGGAAGATCTGCGGCTGACCCGGGCCTGCGCGCTGGGAAACGCCGCCGCAATCACCGGGTTCGACGCGCTGCTGCGGGAAGAGGGAGCACGGGCGGTGCGCCCCCTCAATGCCGGACTGGTGGAGGAGGTGATCCAGCAACTCCGGGAGCGGCTGCTGCTGCGTCCGTCTGGGGGAGAGCCGCGCATCCTGGAGTTCAAGGCGGAAGGATCGCTGCGAGCCTGGCTGCGGGTGGTGGCGGTGCGCACCGCGCTCAACCTCCAGCGCTCCGAACCGCCAGGAATCTACGTTCCCCCGGAGCTGGCCGAGGATCCGCTGGCCGCATCGGATCCGGAGCTGGAGCTGTTCCGGGCGCGCTACCGGGACACCTTTCGTGCAGCGTTCGCGGACGCGGTGGCTGGGCTCTCGGTCCGGGACCGCGCCGTGCTGCGGCTGCACACCCTGGAGGGGCTGACCCTGGCCCGCATCGGCACCATGTATGGGAAGGACACCTCCACGGTGTCCCGCTGGCTGGAGCAGATCCGCCGGACGCTTCGGGAGGCAACCCGCACCCAGTTGGCCACCCGGTTGGCGTTGCCCCCGGAGGAATTGGACAGTGTGGTGCGGGCCGCGGATCTGGAGATCTCGGTGAGCCTGGCGCGGCTGCTCGGCGGCTGAAAATTCGGCAAAATGCGCGGACCGACGCAAATCCGCCTCGCGGGGCGTGTCTTCTGGACAGGAGGATGTCCATGACCCTGTCGCGGAAGCTGTGTTTGGTGGTGATGATGTTGGTTCCCCAGCTGGTCCTCGCCGAGCCGGTGGCGCTGTTCCCCGGTTGGCCGCAGACGATCAACACCGGTCCGGTGGCGCGGACCACCGTCGGTGATCCCTCAGTGGTGGAGGTCGCCACCTCCGAGAAGGGAGAGCTGATCCTCACCGGACGAAAGGAGGGGACCACCACCGTCTCGGTCTGGGTCAAGAACGCCCAGGCACCCCGGGTACTGGAGGTCCGGGTGGAGACCGGCGGCTGGGAGCTGGTTCCGGTGCTGGTCGCCGCGATCGACATCCAGGAGGGGTCGCCGCTGACTCAGAACATGGTCGTCACCCGGCGGGTTCCCCGCTTCCTGCTGACCAGCTCGGTGGCGCGGCCCGACTCGCTGAACTACCTGCTCAATGCCAAGACCCACGTGCCGATCCAGGCGGGTGACTTCCTGCTGTGGAGCGCTTTCGAGTCGATGCGCAGGTGACCCGGCCGGCTGGCCCCGGTGTGGCGGACATGCGACCGTAGGAGAAGGATGCCTCCCGCTGGAACATGTCCCGAGGACAGTCAGCTGGCCCGCGTCGCAGCGGGTGGCGCCGGGGTGGACGAGCTGGCCGCGGTGGAGGCGCACCTCGATGGGTGCTCCGATTGCCGTCGGGTGATCGCCGCGGCCGCCAGCGAGGAGACGCTTCCCCGGGCCGCGAACTCCCGGTCGCTGCGTCCCGGGGACACGGTGGGGCGGTACCGGATCGGGGCCCTGCTGGGGACCGGCGGAATGGGCGTGGTGTACGAGGCGCGGGATCCCGTCCTGGATCGTCAGGTGGCGATCAAGGTGCTGCGCTCACCCGACGATCCGGAGGGAAGGGCGCGGCTGCTGCGCGAGGCGCAGATCATGGCGCGACTCTCCCATCCCAACCTGCTGCCGGTGTTCGAGTTGGGGGAGTGGGAGGGGCGGATCTTCCTGGCGATGGAGCGGGTGGACGGAGTCTCCTTCGACCGGTGGCGCGCACGGGGATCGCGGTCCCAGGCGCAGCTGCTGGAGACACTGGTCGGAGCAGGGAGGGGGCTGGCGGCGGCGCACCAGGCGGTGGTGGTCCACCGGGATTTCAAGCCGGCGAACGTCCTGGTCGGCCCCGACGGGAGGGCCCGGGTCACCGACTTTGGGCTCTCGCGAAGCGCGGGGCCGCCGACAGGAGAGGGGGCCGGAGCCTTGATGCTGGAGACCGGGGCAGGGAGCCTGGTGGGGACTCCGGCCTATATGGCTCCGGAGCAGCTGGAGGGCAGGGCGGCCGATGCCCGCAGCGACCAGTTCGCCTTTTGTGTGACCCTGGCCGAGGCACTGGGCGGGGAACGTCCCTTCGTGGCTCCCACCGCCGGCGCACTTCGTGAGGCGATGCGTCGGCCACCGAGGCTGGACCGCGTTCCGCGGAGCCTCCGGGGAGTGCTCGCCCGCGGACTCTCGGAGGCGGCGACGGCGCGGTTTCCCTCGATGCACGACCTGCTGAAGACCCTGGCTCAGCGTCAGCGGGCCCGGCGCCTGGTCCCGTTGGCTCTCGCCGCGGTGCTGGTGGCGCTGCTGTCGCCCTGGTGGAGCAGGCCGCTCCTGGGGGAGGCGGAGGTGGAGGTCCTCAGCGCCGCTGTCGATCTGCAGGAGGGGGTCCCGGTACCCCGGGAGAAGATGGTGGTGCGTCGGGTCCCGAAGCGGTTCGTTACCTCCTCGGTGATTCGCCCCGAGTCGGCCACCTACGTGGTCGACCACGCGGTGATGGTGCCGGTGCAGGCGGGCGACCTGCTGCTGTGGAGCCAGTTCGAGAGGATGCCCGTCCAGCAGCCCCCGGAAGAGCCGTTGTAGTTCGAGGACGGGGGTCTGGGAGAGGCCGGCGTTCTGTGACGCCGGTTCCCTTCCCTGGGCTCCACGCGAGCCAAGGGGCACGGAATGGCCCCCCTGGTTCGCGCCCTCTACCCCTCGGTAGGGGGCTTGGGTGCGTCCACGACCGCTGCGGGAGCGCCTTCGCCCTGCGCATCGGGGCGCGACTCCCCGCGCTGACCGTTCTCGTCACGGCGACCCTCGCCGCCGCCACGCGGACCGCCCTCGCGCC
>JALYOC010000045.1 GCA_030857095.1 Myxococcota bacterium
GCGCGGCGATGAACGAGCCGTTGTCCACGTACGTGTGGCTTACCGTCGCCGTCGTACCGTTCGCGGTGCCGTCGCCAAAGACCCACGCGTAGGTGAAGGTGTCGGCGCTGCCGGGGTCGACGACCTGTGGGCCGCGCTTCATGAAGCCGGAGTTGTTCCGCAGAGCGTTCTTCCTCCGCAACCATCCATCCTGAGGGCCTCACCCGCCGCAATTGCGCGGCATTGCCACGTGGGTCCCGACTTTGATTCACCGCCCAAGGTCCGGGTGCCTCTGCCCGCAGTAGGGCCGGTGGAGGCATTGGATTGGCTCCTCTCCACCGTCGTGCCCGATAGGGAGCCGGCTCCCTGGGCCGAAGTGGTCAAACAGAACGCCCCCAAGAAGTAGGCGAGGCACCCCGAAATACCCGTGATGGCAGACAACCCCACCGCCGTCATCCTCTGCTAAACAGTCGGTCCGATGACCGTCGCCGCACCCGAGACCCTGGACAAAGTCCTTGGGATTCAACTGCTTATCGCCTGGGCCGGGGAGAGCGCCGGGGGAGACCACCCCCGCTTGGGCTGGTGGAAGACCGATCTGATCGACGAGGAGGGTGGGGGAGACCTCTGGAAGCGGCTCCTCCCCCGGACCGCCGCCTGGGCCGGCCTGGACGCCGCCCGCCGCGCCGCCCGCCTCACCGATGAACGCGTGCGCCGGGACCACGCGCGCGCCGACCAGATGTGGACCCTGTTCCACCTGGGCTTCGAGCTGGACGAAGCGCTGGACGAACGCCTCGCCCTTCACAAGCTGGAGGCCCATCCGCCCGCCCAGACCCTGCCGGTGCTGGCCCACGCGCAAGGCGCGCTGTCCGCCGCCACCCTGCGCGCCGCGCTGGCCACGCCGGCGCTGGATGCCGCCTTCAAGGTCATCCCCAACGGCAGACAGCTCAAGCGGACCGCCTCCGACTCGCCGGACCAGCTGGCCCTCCGCCTGGCCGCGGCCCTGCTGGAGGACCCGCCTCCGGCCTACCCGCTGCCCTTCGTCCTGACCGAGGCCGACGATGCCCGGCGCTGAGGTCAAGGCCTTCCACACCCGCGTCCTCCGGCTGACCCTGGCGGTGCAGGAGTCGCGCGCCTACTGGGAGGCGGTGGACCCCCAGATGCAGGGCACCCCGCGCATCGAGCGCGCCTTCAACGAGCGCTGGTTCGGCAGCAAGAGCCTGGCCCGGGTGAAGCTGCTGCTGGCGAACTTCGCCCACCGCTTCGACGCCTACCCCGAGGCCCTGGACACGCTGCGCCGCTGGCGGCCCACCGACCCTGGCACCCGCCCGCTGCTGTGTCACTGGCACCTTCAGCTCTCCGACCCGCTCTACCGGACCTTCACCGGGGACTGGCTGTGGGCCCGTCGCGACGAGGGCCGCCGCGAGTTCGACACCGACATCGTGGCCCGCTGGCTGGCCACCCTGCCCAACGCCGAATGGGCGCCGTCCACCCGCTTCCAGTTCGCCACCAAGCTGCTCCGCGCCGCCGACGAGGCCGGTCTCATCTCCGGCGCGAAGGACGGCCCGCGCACCCTGCTGACCCCGCGCATCCCGGACGAGGCGCTGGGCTACCTGGTCCGCCGCCTTCAGCAGATTTCCCACCCGGGCACCTGGCGGGACAACCCGTACTTCCGCAGCGTCGGCCTCTGCGAAGAGGGCCTGGAGGCCAGGCTGGGCCGGCTGCCGGAGGTCCAGTACCGCAGGATGGGTGATTTGGTGGAGCTGGAGACCCGCCCGGTGGGAGCCTTGCAGTGAACCTGGACCTGCTCACCTCCGAGGGCGTGGAGGCCGCGGTGGACGCGCTGGAGAAGGATCTCCTGGCGCCCACCGGTCCCGCCATCAGCACGATGCGGAACCACAACTTCGCCATTCTGCTCTACCCGCCCCGCGACGAATACAAGACCCGGGCCCGCATCAACCGCCTGGTGAAGACAGTGGAGGCGGAGGGCTGGGGGGTGCACTCCATCGCCCTGCACCAGCTGGTGCTGCAGCGCTTCCGCGCGCTGGAGGGCGAAGAGGGAATCGCCTCCCGCATCGACAGGGAGAAGCGCAATTTCGCCAAGGATCCGGACCGGGCCCTGGTGGGCCTCAAGCAGCAGCTCTCGGAGCTGATCGACGGCGAAGAGGGCCTGGCCAAGGACGTGGCGCAGAGCATCGAGACCTACCGCGCCCAGAACCCGCACCTGGGCGACCGCATCCTGGTGGTGCTGGCCCGCGCCGGCGCCCTCTACCCGTTCGTCCGCTCCTCCGCCCTGCTCAAGAAGCTGGGCGGCAAGACCCACAACCTGCCGGTGGTGTTGCTCTACCCGGGCAAGCGCCACGAGAACGGTGGCCTGTCCTTCATGGAAGAGCTGGCCCCCGACAGCGACTACCGCCCGCGCATCTACGCCTGACGCTGGAGCCCCCCCGTGCTGATCGCAAACCTCTTCCAGCGTGAAGTCACCCGGAACATCGCCCCGGTCGTCTACTTCCACGAGCAGGGACCCCAGAAGCTGGCCGAGGAGGTGGGCGAGTACATCATCACCGGCGGCTACCCCGAGGGGGACCCCCGCCACACCGACCTGGGCATCCACGAGCAGTACGTGCGGCTGCTTACCGCCATCGCCCGCGAGCTGAAGCGGAACCCCGGCCCGGAGCTGCCCGCCGCGTGGATCTCCGGCTTCTACGGCTCGGGAAAGTCCAGCTTCGCCAAGCTGCTGGGCCTGGCCCTGGACGGGGTGAAGCTGCCCGACGGCCGCCCGGTAGCCGACGCGCTGCTGGCCCGGGACGAGTCCCCGGGGAAGGCCAAGCTGCAAGCCGCCTGGCGCGCGCTGACCGACAACCTCCGTCCCATGGCGGTGGTGTTCGACGTGGGCGGCGAGGCCCGGGACGGTGAGCACATCCACGCCGCCGTCCTGCGCGCGGTGCAAAAGCGTCTGGGCTACAGCCACAACCCGCTGGTGGCGCACGCCGAGCTGGCGCTGCAGCGCGACGGCCAGTGGGAGGAGTTCCTGGCCAACGCCCGGCAGGTGCTGGGCAAGGACTGGAGCGAGCTGCGCACCACCCGCCGGGCGGACGACCACTTCTCCCACGTGATGCACGCGCTGGAGCCCGCCCGCTACCTGGAGCCCACCTCCTGGCTGGACACCCGGTCCGGGACGACGTTTCACCAGGGCCACGGGGTGGCGGAGACAGTCCGCGAGCTGCAGGCGATGCTGGAGCGGGAGGCGAAGGACCGCACCCTGTTCCTGGTGGTGGACGAGGTCAGCCAGTACGTCCACCAGAGCGACGACCGGATGCTGGCCCTGCAGAGCTTCGTCTCCGAGCTGGGCACCAAGCTTCAGGGCAAGGTCTGGCTGCTGGCCACCGGGCAGCAGAAGCTGGACGACGCGTCCGCCACCCACTCATTGGGCAAGCTGAAGGATCGCTTCCCCGCCTCGCTGCGGGTGCACCTGGCCACCACCAACATCCGGGACGTCGTCCACCGCCGGCTGCTCAAGAAGAGCCGCGAGGGGGAGGCCGAGCTGCGCACCCGCTTCGCCGCCCACGGCGCCCAGCTCAAGCTGTACGGGTACGAGGGAGGCGACCTCAACGAAGAAGACTTCGTGGAGGTGTACCCGATGCTGCCCAAGCAGGTGGACCTGCTGATGGAGCTGACCACCCAGCTGAGGGCGCGCTCGTCCCGGACCCAGGGGGACGACTACGCCATCCGCGGCCTGCTGCAGCTGTTGGGCGAGCTGTTCCGCACCCAGAAGCTGGCGGACAAGGAGGTGGGCCACCTGGTCACCCTGAACGCCATCTACGACGTCCAGCAGACCGCGCTGGAGTCCGGGCTGCAGGCCACCATGAACAACCTGCTGCAGCACCCCGACGTCGTCTCGGACCCCTGGGCGCAGAAGGCGGCCAAGGCAGTGGCCCTGCTGGAGCTGAACAACCAGAAGCGCGCGGTCACCACCGAGCTGGTCGCCGCCTGCCTGTACCCGAGGCTGGGCGCGGGCAACCCGGTCAACGAGGTGAAGCCGGCGCTGGAGAAGCTGCGCACCCTCAACTTCCTGGGCTATTCCGAAAAGGAGGGCCACAAGCTCCAGAGCTCGGAGGGCCAGCAGTGGCAGCGCGAGCGCGAGGAGTTCAACGCCAGCGTGGACGAGCGCAGCCGCATCGTCCGGGAGAAGCTGGCGGATTTGATGAAGGACCCCGAGCGGCCCCGCCTGGGCACCCGCGCCTTCTACTGGGCGGCCTTCTACTCCGACGGCCGCCAGGCCCGGGATGAGCGGCTGCTTCCCTCCACCGACGAGGCCACCGTCACCCTGGACTTCCAGCACCTGCCCGGCAAACAGGATCGCTCGCCGGAGACCTGGATGGCGCGCAGCGCCGAGCAGCAGTTCAACAACCGCATCGTCTGGGTGGCGGCGGACGATGGCCTGACCGAGGTGCTCAAACGGCTGCGCCAGTCCCGGCAGATGGTGGAGAAGTACGAGAACCGCCGCCAGTCGCTCTCCAACGAGAAGAAGCGCATCTTGCTGGAGGAGCAGGACCAGCGGGACATGCTGGAGGAGGAGGCCCGCAAGGGCGTGGAGCGCGCCTTCATCGAAGGGGACCTCTACTTCCGCGGCCAGCACCAGAAGGCCAAGGAGGTGGCCGGTAGCTTCGGGGCGATCATGTCCCGCTCCGGCAGCGCCCAGCTGCCGCAGCTGTACACCCAGCATACGGATGTGGCGATCACCGACCGGGAGCTGGAGCAGCTGCTGGCGCCCACCCTGGCCGGGGTGAGCGCCAAGTTCCTGGACGAGGGGCTGGGCCTGCTGACCCTGGATGGCCGCCAGTACCTCCCGGAGTGCAAGGGCACCGTCCCCACCGCGGTGCTGGCCTCCATCGAGCGCAACGAGGGCACGGCAGGCAACGTGCTGCTGCAGGAGTTCGCCCGCCCGCCCTACGGCTTCCCGGCGGACGTGGTGCGCGCCTCGCTGGCGGCGCTGGTGCGGGGGCGCAAGGTGAAAGTTGTGACCGAGGATGGGACCTCCATCACCTCGGTGGCGGACCCCGGCGCGCGGGAGACCTTCCTGCAGATCACCCGCCTCAAGCGCAGCGAGCTGTTCCCCAACCGCGACAGCACCCTCTCCCAGCGCGACCTCAACGCGATGCGGAAGTTTTTCGAGGGCCTGGGGGAGGACGTGAACCCCGAACCGGACGCGCTGGGGGAGGCGGTGTTCCGCCGCTTCGGCCCGCTGCGGGACCGGCTGCGGACCCTGGAGGAGCGCTTCAACCAGCTCCCCGGCCGCCCCCAGCCGGAGGAGCCGTTGCAGAAGCTGGCCCGGGCGCTGGAGGTCTGCCGCCGGGCCCGGGAGATTGACCGCATTGTCGAGGCGTTGAAGACCGAGCTGCAGGCGCTGCAGCAGGGAGTCCCGCTGATGGAGCGGCTGCTCACCGACCTCTCCGAGGAGGCGGTGCAGGCGGTCCGCAAGGCGGCGGACGTGCGCGACCACCAGGTCCGGCAGCTGACCCGGGATAGCTCGGTGGCCCCGGTGAGCGAGGCGGTGAAGCGGCTGGACGCGCAGCTCAACGACCGCCGCCCGTGGATGGACCTGGCCGCGGTGGAGCCGGCGCTGGACGAGGTCCGCGCCCACTACCGGGCCCGGCGCGAGCAACTGCTGACCGACCAGGAGCAGCAGGCGGAGCAGGTCCGCGCGGGGCTGCGGCGCCGCCAGGGCTTCGAGCGGCTGACCCCGGACGAGGTCCACCAGGTGTTCCGGCCGCTGGGCCAGGCGCTGGCCCAGACCCCCGCGGACGCCATCGCGCCCACGCTCCTGGAGCTGCGGGGGGAGTTCAAGGACCGGCTGGAGCGGGCCACCGCGGAGGCGGAGGAGAAGCTGGACGAGCTGATCTCCGCCAGGGACGAGAAGCCGGTGGTGCAGGTGGAGCTGAACCTGCGTGGCAAGGAGATCTCCGATGAGCAGGAGCTGGAGACCGTCTTCAGCGAGCTGCGGCACCGGGTAGGCGAGCACCTCAAGCTGGGCAAGAAGGTCCGACTGCGATGAAGGCGATGAACCCCGAGTCCAAGCCGCGGCTGCGCAAGACCATCCGCGAACTGCGAGAGGTCCTGCTGCGCGAGCTGGAGGACTACTCCGAGCAGCAGTACCTCCTGAAGCTGGACTGGAAGAAGAACCCCAGGCTGACCGCGGAGAAGAGAGAGCGCCGCCGCCGTTTGGAGGCCGCCATCGCCGAGCGGGCGGCGGAGGACAAGTCGCCCGGGGATGCGAAGGCCCGCGCGTTCGCCGCCGCCTACAAGGAGGTGGGCGCCACCCTGCTCAACCGGCTGGTGCTGATCCGCCACCTGGAGGCCCTGAACCTCTCCCGGCCGGCGGTGGTCACCGGCGGCTGGAAGAGCCCCGGCTACCAGCAGTTCCGCAGCATGGGCGCGGCGCTGTGCGACGACGACACCCAGGGGCTGGGGACCCTGCTGCAGCTGTTGTTCGACGAGCTGGCGGTGGCCCTGCCCGGGCTGTTCGGGAACGTGGGGCTGACGGCGCTGATCCCGATTCCGCCGGCCACCCTGCGCAAGGTGGTGGAGGCGCTGGACGAGGTGCCCGCCGACGTCTGGCAGGACGACATGACCCTGGGCTGGGTCTACCAGTACTGGAACGACCCGGACCGCGAGGCGCTGGACGAGAAGCTGCACGAGCGCGGCAAGCTGGAGCCGCACGAGATCGCGTCCAAGACGCAGATGTTCACCGAGCGGTACATGGTGGACTGGCTGCTGCAGAACTCGCTGGGGCCGACGTGGCTCGCCCTGTGCCAGAAGAACGGCTGGACCCCGGAGGTGAAGCGAGACGGGGTGCTGGACGACCTGGACGCCCGCCGCGCCGAGTGGAGGGGCAAGCGCGAGCGACGCGAGGTGGAGCAGGACGCGTTGATGCCCACCGCCGGAGAGGTGGAGGAGGCCTGGAGGTACTACGTCCCCCAGCCGCTGCCCGAGGAGGTGGTGAAGCACGCGCCGACCAGCCTGCGCGAGCTGAAGCTGCTGGACCCCGCCTGCGGCAGCGGCCACTTCCTGGTGGTGGCGTTTGACCTGCTGACCACCCTGTACCGGGAGGAGGCGAGGCACCGGGGAGAGAGCTGGAGCGACCGGCAGATCGCCGAGTGGATTTTGGAGCGGAACCTCCACGGCGTGGACATCGACCCGCGGGCGGTGCAGATCGCCGCCGCCGGGCTGTACCTCAAGGCCAAGGCGCTGGCGAAGGACGCCGCGCCTGCCCAGCTGAACCTGGTGGCCCCGGCGCTGCGGCTGGGCACCCTGCCGGATGACGACCCCGCGCTGCTGAAGCTGAAGCGGGACATCGAGGAGGAGACCGGGATTCCCCCGGAGCTGACCCAGCAGCTGATCGCCGTCCTCTCCGGGGTGGACCACCTGGGCACCCTGCTCAAGGTGGGAGACGCGGTGGACAAGGCGCTGGCCGCCTTCGAGGGGAGGCTGGGGAAGGCCGGCAAGCAGACCGACCTGTTCGCAGCGGAGCCGGCGAAGGCCGCAAAGGCAATGCCCAGGGCGGACGCCAAGCGGACCATCCTGGCGGCGCTGGAGCGCTTCCTGGCCAGCCACCGGGGAGAGGAAGACCTGGGGCTGAGGCTGCGAGGCCAGCAGCTGGCCTCCGGGCTGCGCTTCGCCACCATCGTCCGGGAAGGGGAGTACCACCTGGTGGTCGGCAACCCGCCCTACCAGGGCACCTCGCGGATGAAGGACGCGAAGTACATCGCCAAGCACTACCCGAAAGGGAAGTCCGACCTCTACGCGGCCTTCCTGGAGCGCGGCCTGGAGCTGTGCCGAGAGGGCGGCGCCTCGGCGATGGTGACGATGCGCAGCTGGATGTTCCTCTCCGGGTTCACCGCGCTGAGGGAACACCTGCTCAAGACCTTCGATTTGAGGGCGATTGGAGACGTGGACCGGGGGGCCTTCGATGAGGTCCCCAACGAGGTCCTGGCGACGGCAATGTCCGTCTTCCGGAGAACGGCCCCCGCCTCCGAACCCAGCGTGGCCATGCAGCCCACGCCGCTGAGCGACAAGTCCTACGACCGGAACCGCACCGCCCGGAAGCGCGCGGCTGTCCTGGCGCAGGTGGGGCGGTTTGAGTTTGGAGTCAGGCTGTTTGAGCCGGTTGATGGCTGGCCCCTTACGTACTGGTGGCCACCTCAGAAACTGGACCTCTGGGCGAACAACCCATCACTCGGCACGATCGCGGACGTGCGACAGGGACTCGCGACTGCAGACAATGGTCGATTCCTGCGCAAGCCCTGGGAAATCGCTGCCGACTCTTTGGCCACCGAGGCCTCAGCCTTCTCGAATAACAAGAGTAGATGGGCTCCATTCGTGAAGGGGGGAGCCGGAAGAGTCTGGCTTGAGCCGGTTTCCGACGTGATTCGCTGGGATTACTCCGGCCTTCAGTTGCGGCTGTTTGATAGGGCCGTGATGAGGAACCCAACCTACAACTTTCGTCAGGGCGTCGCGTTTTCGCCGATCGGTTCGCAGTTCACCGCACGTCTCGTGCGCGCCCCGAGTGTCTTCGGAAACATGGGATCTGCTGTATTCCCCCGTGCGCAATCTCCTCGGACACTTGGGGAGATCGTCTGTTTGATGAACTCCGCGACGGCCCGTTCGGTGCTCGAGTCCCTAAACCCAGGCATCCACTTCGAAGTCGGTGACGTCGTCAGATTGCCAGCGCTACGCATTCGCCACGCCGAGCGATTGGTCGAGTCGCTAGTGCGCGCCTTCGAGATTCACGAGTCCGGACGCGAACAGTCGGTCCAGTTCAGGAAGCCGGGAGCCTCCACATGGGCGGCAACTCAGTCCCAGGTGCAGAGGCTGTTGGATGCCGACGAGTCAACGACGCTTGCCGATCATGATCATGGAGACAGTCCGGGACTCCCACCTTCAAGGGATGCTCTACGGTCGTTCAAGGTAGGCGTGCTGCTTGGCCGGTTCGATCCAAATGGAAACGGCGTTGCTATTCAATCGCACGAAGGGAGCTCATCAACGGAAATCCTCTTCGTTGGTCCGGAGCTACGCGCACGACCCCAACTCGAGGAGTTGGCTCGCAGCTTCAACGAATTTGACGTGAACTCCGAGGACGTGGCGGAGTGGTTGCGAACTGGGTTCTTCGAGTACCACCTTGAGACCTACGAGCACCGACCGATCTATTTTCCGATTGCGTCTCGGCAGCGAACATTCGTTGCATATGTCTCGATTCATCGCTGGACCAATTCCACCCTGACAGAATTGGTCGCTAACCACCTATTGCCCGAACGAAAGGCCCTTGAAGGTGCCTTGGCGGACCTCCAGACCGAGCGGTCCAAGACTGGCAGGCAGATCCAGCCAAAGGCCGAGCGAAGGTACTTGGCGCATAAGCGTTGGCTAGAAGAACTCGAGGAGTTCATCGCCCTGGTTCATGAAGTGGCAGAACGGGGTCCGCCGCCTGCTGACAGCGAGACTCCTCCTCGCGAGTTGGATGCTCGATTTGAGATGGCACTCGATGACGGGGTGGTCGTGAACAGTGCCGCTC
>JALYOC010000054.1 GCA_030857095.1 Myxococcota bacterium
AACGGCAAGCTGGTGGAGTTGGCCAAGCAGGAGCTGGCCAAGACCGGGCTGCTCAAGGGCGCCCGGATCCTCGAGGGCCACGTGGAGCGGGTCCCTCGCTGCTACCCGGTGTATCGCCGCGGCTACAAGGAGAAGCTGACCCCGGTGGAGGACTACCTCAAGACTGTGAAGGGGTTGACCCCCATCGGCCGCTACGGGGCCTTCAAGTACAACAACCAGGACCACTCGATCCTGATGGGCCTGCTGGCGGTGGAGAACCTGCTCCAGGGCACCGGGCACAATCTGTGGGACATCAACACCGACTATGAGAACTACCAGGAGGAGGCGGTGATCACCGCCACCGGCCTGGAGACCAGGTCCGCGCCTCCCGCTGCTGAACCGGCCGCTACCGCCAAAGCGGCGTAGGCCGCCTCACCTCGTTCTCGCACCCACCCAACTCGTAAGGTAGATCCGCCGCCCCCATGACCAAGCGCGCTCTCATCACCGGAATCACCGGCCAGGACGGCAGTTACCTGGCGGAACTGCTGCTGGAAAAAGGCTACGAGGTGCACGGAATGGTGCGCCGCTCCTCGGACGAGAAGTTCGAGCGGATCAGCCACCTGCGCGACCGGATCACCCTCCACCAGGGCGACCTGCTGGATCAGTTCTCGCTGGCCTCGTTGCTGAGCCAGATCGATCCGCATGAGGTCTACAACCTGGCGGCCCAGTCCTTCGTGCCTACCAGCTGGAACCAGCCGGTCCTCACCGGCGAGTTCACCGCGCTGGGGGTGACCAAGATGCTGGAGGCGGTGCGCCACACCAGGCCCAAGACCCGCTTCTACCAGGCCTCCTCCTCGGAGATGTTCGGCAAGGTGCTGCAGACCCCGCAGACGGAGGAGACGCCGTTCTACCCCCGCTCTCCCTACGGCGTGGCCAAGGCCTACGGGCACTTCATCACCGTCAACTACCGCGAGTCCTTCGGGATCTACGCGGTCAGCGGGATCCTCTTCAACCACGAGTCGCCGCGCCGGGGCCTGGAGTTCGTGACCCGGAAGGTCACCCACGCCGCCGCGCGGATCAAGCTGGGGATGCAGGAGCGGCTGCCGATGGGGACCCTGGACGCGCGGCGCGACTGGGGCTTCGCCGGCGACTACGTGGACGCGATGTGGCGGATGCTGCAGCAGGACACCCCGGACGACTACGTCGTCTCCACCGGGGAGACCCACACCGTGCGGGAGCTGGTGGAGATCGCCTTTGCCCGGGTGGGGCTGGACTACAAGAAGCACGTGTACACCGACCCGGCGTTCGTCCGTCCGGCCGAGGTGGACCTGCTGATCGGCGACTACACCAAGGCCAAGCAGAAGCTGGGCTGGGAGCCGAAGGTCCGCTTCCAGGCCTTGGTGGAGATGATGGTGGACGCCGATCTGGAGCGGCTCAAGGCCGGCTCCCGCTAGGTCGCAAGATGGCAGTCCACCAGCTGATCCCGACGTTCGCGGAGGGTGACGCCACCGGGCTGGCTGCCATCCACCTCCAGCTGTTGCTGCGGCGGCAGGGGCTGTTCGGCGAGATCTACGCCGCCCAACTCTCCCCCGGGCTGACCTCCCTGGTGCGGCCGCTGGCCGCGTTCCGTCCGGCGCCGGAGGACCTGGCGCTGTACCACCACGGGATCGCCTCGCCGCTGGCCGGCCGGCTGCTGCACCTGCCCTGTCGCAAGGGGATCGTCTTCCACAACATCAGCCCGGTCCGCACCTACGCCGGGACGCTGCTGGAGGAACAGCTGCAAGGCGGCAGGGCGCAGCTGGCGGCGATGGCTCCGTTCGTGGAGCTGGCCATCGGGGACTCGGACTTCAACTCCCGGGAGCTGACCGGGGCCGGGTTCCGCAACGTGTTCACCGTGCCGCTGTTCGTGGAGCCGGAGCGCTTCGCGGAGGACCGCGCCGACCCCGCGCTGGATAGGCGGCTGGCGGGGGAGGGGCTGACCCTGCTGAGCGTCAGCCGGGTGCTGCCGCACAAGCGCTTCGAGGACCTGCTGGCGCTGCACGCCGAAGTGCTGCGGCTGGATCCCTCTGCCCGGCTGCACCTGGTCGGAGGCTACGAAGCGGGAGGGGCCTACTTCCGGGGACTGCGCCGCCGCGCCCGGTCCCTGTCCGGAGTGGAGTTCCTGGGCAGGCTCTCCCATGCCGAGCTGGTGGCCGCCTACCGCACCGCCTCGGTCTTCGTCTCCATGTCCGAGCACGAGGGGTTCGGGGTGCCGCTGCTGGAGGCGATGGCCGCGCAGCTCCCGGTGCTGGCCTATGGGGCGGCGGCGGTCCCAGAGACTCTGGGCGGAGCTGGGGTCTCGTTCGACCAGAAGCACTTTGCACTGCTGGCCGAGCTGGCCTGCGAGCTGGGCCGGGAGGGGAAGCTTCGTCAGTCCGTCCTGCGCGGTCAGCAGCGGCGGCTGGCAGAGCTTTCGGCGCAGACTGCGGGGGAGAAGCTGGCCCTCGCGTTGCGTTCGGTGGGTTTGACCGCTGCTCCGGCACCGGCCCGCAGACGTCGCCGGGCCCGTCCCAAGGTGGCCTTCGTGGTGGACCGCTTCGGTGAGGTGACCGGCGGCGCCGAGCTGCTGGCCCGCCAGCTCTCCGAGCGGTTGTCCTCTCACTGGGACCTCACCGTGCTCACCAGCTGCGCCCGCGATCACCTCACCTGGGCCAACGCCTTTCCCGAGGGGGAGACGCAGGAAGGCAAGACCCGGGTGCTGCGCTTCCCGGTCACCCGCCAGCGGCGGATGCGCGACTTCAACGCCTACTGCCGGAAGCTGTACGGACGTCCCCAGGAGCGGGTGCGGGAGGAACACTTCGTGGCCGAGCAGGGGCCGCTGGTCCCGGGGCTGCTGAGGCATCTGGCGGACCAGGGCGCCGGCTATGACGGCTTCGTCTGCTTCACCTATCTGTACGCCCCGGTGGTGTGGGGACTGCCGATGGTGGCGGACCGGGCGATCATGGTGCCCACCACCCACGACGAGCCGCCGATCGCGTTCGGGGTCTACCGGGACGTCTTCGAGCGGCCCCGTCGGCTGTTCTGTCTGACCCCGGAGGAGCTGGCGCTGGTGGACCGGCTGTTCCCCCGGCACGCGCCGGCCCAGGTGGTGTCGGTGGGAGTGGAGCCGCAGCCGGCCAGTCCGGATCGCTTCCGCGAGCGCTATGGGGTCCAGCGGCCCTACCTGCTCTACGTGGGCCGGGTGGAGAAGGGGAAGGGGCTGCCGGAGCTGTTGGGACTGCACCAGCAGATGGTGAGGAGATTTCACGACGCCCCGGAGTTGCTGATCGCCGGAGCGGCCAGCATGACGGTGGGCGGGGAGAAGGTCCGCTACCTGGGGCGGATCAGCGAACAGGACAAGGCGGACGGGTTGACCGGCGCGGTGGCCGCGGTGGTTCCCTCCCGCTACGAGAGCCTCTCGCTGTTGACCCTGGAGGCGTTCGCCCAGGGGACCCCGGCGCTGGTGAACGGTGAGTCGCAGGTGCTGGCCGGACAGATCGCCCGCTCCGGCGCCGGACGGACCTACCGGGACCTGGCCTCCTTTACCGCCGGGGTGCGAGAGATCGGACTGGAGCGGAGGAAGCTCTCCGCCCGGGCGGTGGCCTACGCCCGGAAACACAGCTGGAGCCGGGTGGTGGACGCCTACCTGGCGGCGATGGAGCGGATCATGGAGGGTGGACGGTGAAGCTCTTGGGACGGGACATCTCGGGTCGGGAGCTGCTGGAGGAACTGGAGGCCAGGCTGCGGGCGCGGGGCTTGATGCCGCCGGCCCGGGCCGAGGAACCGCGCCCGGAAGGGGTCGAACCCCGGGTCGATCCATTGACCTTCAACGTGGGGGCGCTGGACGCGCACGTCGATCCCAGCCGACCCATGCCCCTGCAGACCCACCGGGGCGGCCTCTCCGGCAAGCTCTTGCTGCTGACCAAGCAGGTGCTCCAGCAGGGCGGGCAGATCCTGCTCAAGGAGGCGCTGGGCCGCCAGCGGACCTTCAACGGACATGTCCGTGACTCGTACGCCCAACTCTCCGCTGAGGTCCTGCTCCTCAGGTCCCAGGTGGAGGCGCTGAAGGCCGCGGGGACCCGGGCGGCTACGTCCCCTCCGCACCAACCCGGCAAGAGCCCCCGGAAAAAGTCCCCGGGTCGGAAACCCAAGCGCTGACTAGCTTGTGCGGTGCTTCGGGGTCGGCTGTTCAAGCTTGGAGAGCCGGCCCTCCAGTTGGGCCAGCTGCTCGGCGGTGGACTTCTGCCCGCCCTGCAGCGCATCCACCGCCTCGGTGCATGAGTCCATCGCCTGGCCGAAAACACCCAGCTTCTGGACCAGCGACGAGAGCGTCGCCACCAGATTGCCGTTCAGCTCGGCCTGGCGCTGGAAGATGAACTTGTTGAGCGGACGCAGCACGGCCGCGGTGGCGGTCTTCGCCGTCCGTACGGTTGAGGCCCCGGCCTGGCGATGGGTGGCGAAAGGGGCGCGGGGGAGCGGATCGGTCTGGGTCTCCAGCTCCCCGATCTGACCCAACAGCGGGCGCAACAGCTGGCCCAGCCCAGTGCCGACAACGGGCTGGGGAACCGCGGGGGCGGGGGCTCGCGTGGCGTGCGGGGCATGGGCCGCGCGGAGTCCATCCAGGAGGGTCTGGGTGGACGGGACCCTGGCAGTGGGGGCCGAGTCGGCGCGCTCAAGGATGAACATCACCAGCGGTTCCGGGCTGTCGTGGCGACCCCGGAGCGCGATGTGGGCGTCCATCACCCGCAGCCCCACCGACTGGGCCATGGAGATCACGCACGAGGCGGTAGCCACCCAGTAGTTGGTGTCGTCCTCTCGCCAGCCGTACGCAAACCGCATCACCGGCCCCTCGTCCTGGGTCGGCTCCACGCACCAGGTGGTCACGTATAGGCGGGACTGTTCGTGCATCAGTGCCTTGAGGTCCTCCAGGAACTTGAGCGGGTTCTGCAGGTGGTAGAAGACGCCCGCGGCCACGATCACATCCGCTGGGCCATGGCTTTCGCCGAACTGGGGGATGGTGACCTTTTCCGGGTGGATTACCGAGCCGGGGGTCAGCCGGCGCGTCGGCACCGGCTCGGTCTCCACATAGGCGCTGCGCACCTTGGGCTCGGTGGCGGCGACGTTCCGCTCGAAGTCCGCGCGGGTCGGCGGCCACATCTCCCACACGAAGCTGTCCAGACCCCAGACCTCGCCGGCTCCACGCCGGGCGGCCTCGATGGCCAGCCCTCCGTCCCAGGTCCCGAAATCGTACAGCTTCAAGCCATCCACCCGGGCGGGGAGGCCGAATGACTCCCACTGCTTCTCGGGATCGGCATGCCCTTCGGGAGAGTAGGAACCGTCGTTGTAGCGGACCTTGTAGAAAGCCATGGAGTCGCTGCATAGGCGAAACATGGGGGCTCCGTCGAGCCATCGCTTCCTGGCCATGGTATCCGCCGGTCCGATGACCGCGCCGAACAACCGCCTGGGTCCGATTCTCCTTCAGCCACGTCTGGACTCACGGCTCTGGGGCGGCGATCGCCTGGGGCCCTGGATGGGCCTGGCCTCCGCTCCCTCCCAACTGGCCGAGGCGTGGTTGGTCTACGAGGAGAACCAGATCCGGGACGGCCGCTTTGCCGGGCGCACCCTGGGCGAGGTGGCGCGCGAGCTGGGACCGGAGTTGGTGGGTGGGCGCAGCTTCCAGCTCTCCGGCGCCGAGTTCCCGCTGCTGGCGAAGCTGATCGATGCCCGCGAGCGGCTCTCGATCCAGGTCCACCCCGACGACGCCTTCGCCCACCAGCACGAGGCCGCCACCGGCTTCCACGGCAAAACCGAGGCCTGGTACATCCTGGGGGAGGATCCGGACCGCGACGTGTTCCTGGGGTTCGAGCGGGACGTCTCCGAGGGCGAGGTCCGCGCCGGGGCAGCGGATGGCACCCTGGAGCGTTTGCTGCGGCGCCTCCCGGTCTCCAGCGGGCAGACCGTCTTTGTTCCCGCTCGCACCGTGCATGGGATCAACGCCGGGACCCTACTCTTCGAGATCCAGCAGAAGTCGGACCTGACCTACCGACTCTACGACTACGGCCGCAGAGGGCCGGACGGGAAACTGCGGCCCCTGCACCTGGAGAAGGGGCTGGCGGTGGCTCAGCTGACCCCTCCCCCGGCGCAGCCGGTTCCCAGCCCTGGAGCGGCCCGTTGGTCCACGGTGCTGGTCAGTTGCCCGTTCTTCGCCCTGGAACGATGGGAGGTGGTGGGGAAGATCGCCACTGCAACGGATCCCTCCTCCTTCGAGATCCTGGTGCCGATCACCGGCCCCGTGGAGCTCCGGAGTGCCGCCGGCCGGGTGACCCTCGGAAGAGGCGACGCGGCGGTCCTCCCGGCGGCGCTGGGAGACTACGAGCTTGCCTCCGGCGCGCCCGGTCAACTGCTCCGGGCCTTCGTTCCGACCGGAGGGTGAGGGC
>JALYOC010000067.1 GCA_030857095.1 Myxococcota bacterium
ACTTCCAGCGGGAGGAGGCCCTGGCCCAGGCCCTGGTCGCCCGGCTTCCGCTGCAGGGCGGAGAGGTCCAGGACGCGCCGTTCACCTGGCTGTTCTCCAGCGCCCAGGCGCCGCTGGCCCTGCTCTCCGCCGCCGCGGCGCTGGAGCCCAGGCCAGAGGTGGAGTGGGTGGGCACACAGCTGAGGCTGGTCCCCGCCCGGGGCGCCAGCGCGCTGCGGCTGACCCTGGAGCGGCGCCGCGACTGGTTCGGGGTGCTGGGCGGGCTGGCGGTGGAGGGAGAGCGGGTGGCGCTGGCGCAATTGCTGGACGCGGCGCGCCGCAAGGAACGCTTCATCCAGGTGGGCGCCCACAGCTACCTGGAGATCGAGGACGCCCTGCGCAGGCACCTGGAGCAACTGGCGGATCACACCTACAGCTCGCGGCACGGGCTGGAGATCGGCCCCTCGGCGGCCGAGGCGCTGGCGGGCCTGGAGGAGGCGGGCGCCAAGGTGGAGTCGGACGCCGCCTGGCAGTCGCTGGTGGAGCGGATCTTCGCCGCCAGGGAGCTGGAACCCAAAATACCCAAGACCCTCAAGGCCAGGCTACGGGACTACCAGACCGAAGGCTTCCGCTGGCTGACCCGGCTGGCCTCCTGGGGCGCGGGAGGGGTGCTGGCGGACGACATGGGGCTGGGCAAGACGGTGCAGGCGCTGGCTGTGCTGCTGGATCGGGCCAAGCTGGGCCCGGCGCTGGTGCTGGCCCCGACCTCGGTGGCCTTCAACTGGATGGAGGAGGCCCAGCGCTTTGCCCCCTCGCTGAAGCTGAAGCTGTACTCGGACGCGCCCGACCGCGGCGGCCTGCTGGAGAAGCTGGGGAGAGGGGACGTGCTGGTGCTCAGCTATGGGCTGCTCACCCGGGACGTCGAGCGCCTCTCCAAGGTCCGCTTCTCCACCCTGATCTTCGACGAAGCCCAGACGCTGAAGAACGCCGCCACCCACCGCTTCCGGGCTGCCCGGGCGCTGCAGGGGGACTTCAAGTTCGCCCTCTCCGGCACCCCGCTGGAGAACCACCTGGGCGAGCTGTGGAGCCTGTTCGCGGTGGTCTTCCCCGGTCTGCTGGGCAGCTGGGACGCCTTCCGCACCCGCTTCGCCGCGCCGATCGAGCGGCAGGTGGATCCCACCGCGGCGCCGGCGCTGGCCCGGGTGCTGCAGCCGTTCATGCTGCGGAGGACCAAGGCCCAGGTGGAGACCCAGCTGCCGCCGCGGACCGAGGTGCGGGTCCCGGTGGTGCTGTCCTTGGAGGAGTGGACCCTGTACGAGGACGCCCGGCTGGCGGCGCTGTCCGATCTGGAGACCCCCAAGGCCCAGCTGCGCGAGGAGCAGCGGCGGATCGAGGTTCTGGCCGCGCTGACCCGGCTGCGCCTCTTGGCCTCCCACCCGCGCCTCTACGATCCGGCCTCCCCGCTGCAGTCCGCCAAGCTGGAGCGGTTCTTGGAGCTGGTGCAGGAGCTGGGGGCGGAGGGGCACCGGGCGCTGGTGTTCAGCCAGTTCACCTCCCACCTGGCCCTGGTGCGCGAGGTGCTGGACGCGCAGGGGATCACCTACGAGTACCTGGACGGGCAGACCCCCAGGGGCGCCCGGGCAGAGCGGGTGCGCGCCTTCCAGGAGGGGGACGCGACCTTGTTCCTGATCTCACTGAAGGCCGGCGGCTTTGGCCTCAACCTCACCGCCGCCAACAACGTGATCCACCTGGACCCCTGGTGGAACCCGGCGGTGGAGGACCAGGCCTCGGATCGCGCCCACCGGATCGGTCAGCAAAGGCCGGTCACCGTCTACCGGCTGGTGACCCGGGGAACGATCGAGGAGCAGATGCTGTCCCTCCATGAGCACAAGCGGGCCCTGGTGGCCGGGGTGCTGGAGGGCAAGGAGCAGGCGGGCAAGCTGAGCACCCGGGACCTGCTGGCGCTGCTCTCCCAGCGGCTTGATCGGGGGGAGGAGCCTGTTGGCCCCCACCACTAGGATGGATTCCCGCATGGCACTGGTTGAAGGTCCGGCCAAGGAAAGGCAGGGTGGGGGCGTGGAGCTCTTCGGGTGACGCTCGGACAAAACAGCCCGGGCAGGGATCTGAGAAACCGCTACCTGGTGTTGGGGGCGGTGATGATGGTCGGCCTGCTCACTCTGGTGATCCAGGCCTACCGGCTGCAGATCACCCGCTACGCGGAGTTCGCCGCCAAGTCGGAGGCCAACTTCATCAAGGAGGTCCGGCTGCGCGCCGACCGGGGGATGATCCGCGACGCGCGCGGCGAGATCCTGGTCGACAACCGGCCGTCCTTCGACCTGTTCGTCACCCCCGCCTTCTGTGACCAGTGCGCCACCGAGGTCCTGCCCCGGGCGCTGGAGCTGGCCCGCATCCCGGCCGAGGAGCTGGAGGGGATCGCCGCCAAGGTGGCCGCCGCGCGCCGCAAGGCGCCGTTCGTGCCCTTCCCGATCAAGGTGGATCTGGGGCGGGAGGAGGTGGACCGGATCTCCGCCCACAAGCGGCAGCTGCCGGGAGTGGATCTGGTCCCGGTCCCGCACCGCTACTACCGGACCGGCACGGTGATGTCCCACCTGCTGGGCTACATGAACGAGATCACCCAGGAGGAGCTGGAGCGGCTGGCCAAGAGCGGCACCACCTACCACCTGGGCGACTACATCGGCCGGCGCGGGCTGGAGCGCTACTTCGAGTCGGAGCTGCGCGGCAAGGAGGGCCTGCGCAAGGAGGTGGTGACCGCCCGAGGCGAGACGGTGCCGGGGTTGGCGGACCTGATCCAGGAGGAGGCGATCCCGCCCACCCCGGGGAACAACCTGGTGCTCTCCATTGACATGCGCCTGCAGGCCGAAGCGGAGCGGGCCTTCCCCGGGGTGGCCGGGGCGGTGATCGCCATCGACGTGCGCACCGGCTTCATCCGGGCCATGGTCTCCCGCCCGGGCTTCGACCCCAACGTGCTCACCGGGCGGGTGACCCCCGCGCAGATGGCGGCGGTCTCCAAGGATCCGCTGCAGCCGATGATCTTCCGCCCCACCGCGCAGCACTACAGCCCCGGGTCGACCTTCAAGCCGATCACCGCCCTGGCCGCGCTGCGCTCCGGACAGTTCAGTCCCCACACCCAGACCTATTGCGGCGGCGGCTACCGGCTGGGCTCGCGGGTGTGGCGCTGCCACAAGGACGCCGGCCACGGGCACCAGGACGTGCGCGACGCGCTCAAGCACTCCTGCAACGTCTACTTCTTCCGGGTGGCGGACACCCTGGGCCTGGATCCAATCGCCGCCGAGGCCAAGGCCCTGGGGCTGGGGCAGCCCACCGGGATCGGGGTGGTGGCCGAGGTCCCCGGGATCATGCCCACCAGCGAGTACCACGACCGGGTCTCCCCCGGCGGCTACACCAAGGGGATGGCGCTCAACGCCTCGGTGGGGCAGGGCGACGACAACGTGACCCCGCTGCAGCTGGCGATGGCCTACGCGGCGATCGCCAACGGCGGCACCCTCTACCAGCCGCAGCTGGTGCAGCGGATCGAGCGGACCGACGGCACCCTGTTGCAGGAGTTCAAGCCCCAGGTGGTGCGCAACGCGGCGATCGCCGAGGAGCACCGGCGGGTGGTGGTGGATGCCCTGTCCGCGGTGGTCAACGAGCCGGGCGGCACCGCGTATCGGCTGCGCCTCAAGGACGTGCAGGTGGCCGGAAAGACCGGCACCGCCCAGGTGGCCCGGATCGGCCAGGTGCGGCTGAAGACCTCGCAGATGGACTACTTCCTGCGCCACCACGCCTGGTTCGCCAGCTTCGCCCCGGTCCAGGATCCGGAGCTGGTGGTGGTGGTGCTCAACGAGCACGGCGGCGGCGGTGGCACCGACGCGGCGCCCACCGCGTTCGCGGTGATCCAGAAGTACTTCGAGCTCAAGGCGGAGGACGCGGGGATCACCGTGGCCTCGGCGGCCAGCAGCCCGATCCCGGAGTCGATCCGGCAGGCGATTCCGCCGATCCGCCCGGTCTCCGCGGTGCCGCCCGAGGTGACCGCGCCCTCGGTGCGGGAGGCCGCCCAGGCAGCGCAGGAGGCGGCGGCCCGCGCCGGGACCGAGATGAGCACCCCCAAGGCGCAAGGCCCGATCGAGGAGATCCCCCTGGAGGCGGTGGAGGCCGGAGAGCCAGGGGCGCCGCCCTCCCACGTGGCCCAGCAGCCGGCGGTGGCAGCCCCGGTGTTGGCGCTGCCGCTGGGGTTGCCGGCGGTGCTGCAGACGCTGCCGGTGAACAACCGGGCGCCGCAGCTGGAGGCGGTGGAGAAGCCCCGGCCCTCGCCGCCGGCTCCCGGACCGGAGCGCAGTCAGCCCCCGGCGCCGTAGGCTGGCCCTCGGAGTTTGGCGCCCAGCCAGGGGGGAGGCGACACCCTGATTCAGGGAATGATCGCCCGGATCAACCCGTTGCCGGAGTCCGCCACCAGCAGCCGCCCGTCGGCGCCGATCACCAGTCCGGCGGGGAGGACGAAGTCGGCCAAATCTCCTGCGCCGTCGCGGTGGCCGGCCTTCCCGCTGCCGGCCAGGGTGGTCATCACCTGACCCGTCAGGCGGCGGATCCGGTAGCTGCCCGGATCGGAGACGGCCACCGAGCCATCGGCCAGCACCGCGATCCCCAGGTACGGCATCAGCTCCGCGCTCTCCCCGGTCCCGTCGGCGTAGCCCGCCTCTCCGCCCGCCAGCAGCTGGGTGGTGGGCCCGCGGATGGCCAGCACCCGGGCCTCGCCAGACTCCACCACGTACAGGGTTCCGTCCGCGCCCACCGCCACCCCGGAGGGGCGGTACATCCAGCGGGAGGGGACGGTGCTGACAGTCTTGTTGGGGGAGTTCAGGTCGATCCTCCGGATCACCCCGTTGTCCATGTCGGCCACGTAGAGCGCTCCGTCCGGTCCGAGGGTCATCCCCGCCGGTGAGCGGAAGCGCGCCCTGCCGCGCTCGCCGTCCGCGGCACCCGGGGCGCCGGGCAGCCCGGCCAGCACCTCATGGGTTCCGTCCGGGCGCAGCAACCGGATCGCGGAGAGCGCGGTGTCGCTGACGTAGATGTTCCCCGCCGCGTCCGCCGCCAGCCCCATCGGTCCGGTCATCGCCGGGCCGTTGGGGGTGCGGATCGAACCATCCGCCTCCACCCGCATCACCGTGCCGGAGAGCGCGTCCAGGGTGGCCAGGGCGCCGCCGGGTAGCGGGGCCACCGCGATCACCGCCCCCAGCCGTCCGGTGCCCAGCGGGCCATCCAGCGCGCCTGGCTCGCCGGGGATCCCGGCCACGGTGGAGACCAGGGTGGCAAACGGGCCGACCGGGGCCGGACGGGAAGAGGCCGGGAAGCTGACCAGCGAGGAGGGGACGCTGCGGCCCAGCCCCCGGTAGAGGATGTTGGCCACCATGCGCCCCACCCGGGGATCGGTCATGTGCCCGCTGGAGAGCGCGTTGACGAAGTCATTGCCGCCGGCGTTGAAGACCCAGGCGCCGCTGTCCTTCTGGTGGATCACCATCTGCCCGTAGCCGAAGGCCTCCTGCAGTGAGAGCAGCGGGGCCTCGGCCAGGATCTCCACCGCGGGCTGGGACGTTCCGGGGACGATCGAGTCCACCTCGTAGCCGTTGACCTGCCAGAGCAGCTCGCCGTTCTTCAGCCCGGTGCCGGCGAACGCCCAGTGGCCGGCGTTGGTGACCAGCTGGGGGAAGGCGAACTGGTGCCAGCGCGCGTTGAACATCGATCCCAACAGCGCGTTCTCCGGGCGGCGCACCGGCGCCTGGCGGAACTTCACCGTCAGCTCCGGGCTGGTGGGCCCCACCGGATCCAGCCTCGGCGCGTCGCCCTTGTAGCAGGTGACCACCCGGCGCTCGCGGCCGTCCGGGGCCGCCGAGAGGCGGATCTGCCAGTAGAGCTGGTTGGCTCCCAGGGAGAGCAGGGAGGTGCCGCTGGCCACCGCCTGATCCATCCCGGTGCGGATCCTCGCGGTGACGTACTCGTCGTGGCCGGAGAGCAGGATCGCCTTGACCATCGAGAGCCGCTCGGGGGCGCGATCCAGATCCTCGGTGGTGGCGTACTCCACCGCCAGCCCCTGCGCTTCCAGCCAGGTGAGCATGCTCAGGTCGTACTTGAGCAGCTGCCCCGCGCCATGGCCGTCGTGGTAGGGCCGATCAGAAGACACCTGGAAGGCGCGCCCGGACGGCATCACCCCGGCCGCGTCGTCGTAGAGGCTCTCTCCGCCCCACTTGTTGTAGGCCTGCCAGGTCCCGGTGGGCACCGACATCAGGACCTCCGCGCGCTGCTGGGAGTTGCGCACCAGGAAGGGGACGTAGGCCTGACGGCCGTCCTCCCGGGTCAGCCGCAGCAGGTACACCCCGCGGGTCCAATCCGTCCCGGCGCGGACCTCCAGGTTCTTGATCCAGTCGCAGGCCACCAGCCCGGTGTCCCGCTGCAGCGGACAGTCCGCCTGGGGATAGCCGTCCTCCGGACCTCCGCGGAGGACCTCCCGCGCGCCGATGCCCCCGTAGTAGCCAAGCCGGTACACCCGCCAGGAGTAGGGGCCCTTGGCGGAAAGCGCGATCTTGAAGCCGATCTTCGAACCCGCCTCCACGCTGGTGGTGGCCGCGTAGCCTTCAATTTCCCGCTGCCAGGAGGGGCGGGTGATCCGCCAGTTGGGGGTGCCCGGCTTGGCGTTCTCGGCGGAGATCGGGTTCGGATCCCCAGGCAGCGGCTCGCCGGCGTCGGGGGTCTGAGGGGTGCCCGCGTCGGCGATGGGTTCTACCGGCTGACCGGCGTCCTCCTCCCGATCGCCCCCTGCGTCGGTGACCCCTTGTCCCCCCGCGTCGAACCGGCCACCGTCCTGCGGATCCATCCGCTCCGCCACGTCCGGGCAGCCGGCCAACAGCAGCCCGCAGCAGAGCAAGCAGAGAGAAGACCAGGGGGGTGGGGATTGCACGGTCCGCATGTGCGGGCCACCCTATGCATTGGCCCGCGGGGAGCATCCCCTCCGCCGGCTCACTGTCGAGGTTCGGAAAATCCTCTCGTCCGCTGCTCAACGGCCCGACCCCAACCTCAGCCATTTATGTAAAATGCCGCCGTGAACATCTTTCGGGGTGGGGGAAAGGTTCTGGGGCTGGCGAGCGCGCTCTTGGCGCTGGGTTGTCCCCAAAAGCTGGCGAACAGCGGAGCAGATGCCGGTGTCCAGGCGGCGCCGACGGCGGAGGTGGAGGTGGCCGCGCCCAAGGTCCCCAAGGTGATCACAGTCACCACCTCCTCCGAGGAGGCGCGGGAGGAGTTCCTCAAGGCCCGCAAGCTGGTGGAGGACAACAGGGAATCGGAGGCGTTGGCCGGCTTCCGGCGCGCGGTGAAGCGGGATCCGGACTTCCCCCTGGCGCTGGCGTACCTGGGGTTCCACAGCTCGGGAGGGGAGGGGGTGGCGGAGCTGGACCGGGCCACCGTGCTGGGCGAGTCCCTGCCCGAGGCCGAGCACCTCTACATCCAGCTGCTATGGGCCTACCGGCACGGCAACGTCCAGCAGGCCGCCAAGACGGTCCGCCAGTTGTTGCAGGTCGCGCCCGACGAGTGGCGGGCCTCGTTCGAGCTGGGGCAGCAGGCCTACGAGGAGCGGAACTTCAGCCTGGCGATCGCCGCCTACCGCCGCTCGATGGAGCTGGCGGACCTGACCCACACCTGCGTCGGCTACAACAACCTCGGCTACGCCCAGGCCATGGGGGAGAACTACGACCTGGCGCTGATGGCCCTCAAGCGCTGCACCGACCGACAGCCCGACGAGCCCAACTCCCACGACTCGGTGGGAGAGGTGGCGCTGGCCGCCGGCCAGTTGGACCGGGCGCAGGCCTCCTTCGAGCGCGCGCTGGCCAACGATCCCCGCTTCTTCGTGGCCTGGCAGGGCGTGGCCGCGGTCCGCTTCTTCCGGGGAGATCACGCCGGCGCCACCGAGGCTCTGACCAAGGCCCGGACGAACGGGATCGTCCCTGCTGATCACGCCGCGGTGGACATCCAGGCCGCCTGGCTGCAGTTGGCGGCGCACGGCAGCCCCGAGGCGGCGCTGGCGCAGCTGGACCGGATGGAGAGCGAGGCGCGCTCGCTCAAGTCGGCCGGGCTGTACGATCTGGGCGACGCGGCGATCCACCGCTCGGCGATCCTGTTGGAGTCAGGCCAGCCCGAGCAGGCGCTGATCCAGGCCCAGGAGGCGGTCCGTCAGGCCGGCTCCAAACAGCTCCCCGGCGCGCTCTCTGGTTCGCTGCTGCGGCGGTCGCTGACCCGCCAACTGCTGGCGCTGGCCCGGCTCAAGAAGATCCCGGAGGCCCAGGCGGTGCTGGCCCGGCTGGAAGAGCAGGGAAAGGCGCAGCCGGATCACCCCGAGGTGCGCTCCGGGCTGGCCTTTGGCCGCGGGATGCTGGCGCAGGCCCAGGGGAATCTGGCCACCGCCGACCGCCAGCTGTCCCAGTGCAAGCTGTTCGGGCTCTCCGAGTGGACCCACGACCACATCAACAAACCGGAGGACTCGCTGTGTCTGTGGAACCGGGCACTGGTCCAGAAGCAGCGGGGCGATAAGGCGGGCTGGGTGCAGACGGTCAAGCTGCTTGCGGGCAAGTACACCCGGGACCCGGTGGCCCTGTACGTGTGGAGCCTCGCCACCGCCGCCCAGGGCACCGCGGCCAGTCCCACGCCCTGATAAGGAGCCCACCATCATGGCCAAAGCCCGGAACTCGAAGTGCTCCTGCGGGAGCGGCAAGAAGTACAAGCTGTGCCACGGCCGGCGTGAACCCCAGGAGCGCCGCAGCCGGGCCACCTTCGGTCTGGCGATCATGGTGCTGGTCGCGGCGGCCCTGGTCACCCTCTACGCCGCGGTCAGCCGCGAAGGGCACGAAGGGGAGGGCGGGGGCGATGGCAGGGTGTGGTCCGCCGAGCATGGGCACTGGCACACCGCCGCCGGAGGAGAGTTGGGCAGCGCCCCACCCGCCACCGGAGGACCTGGCCCCGGCAAGGTCTGGTCGCCAGAGCACAACCACTATCACTGAGCGTCACGGGCTCTGGGTGAGCCGTTGCTTGAGCTCCGGACCTCGGGACAGTGCCCGCAGCCCCAGCAGGGAAGCGCCGCCCAGAAGCAGCGTTCCCCATCCCAGCCGCCGCGCGGCCGGGTGGTCCTCCCGCCGAGCGGTGAAGGCCACCTCGGCCGGGCGCCAGGAGACCTCGGCGGGGCGGGACGGATAGTCCGAGGCGCCGGCGTAGTCGGCCGGGTTCGGATAGGAGGTCACCGCAGGTCCGTAGACCGGCGGCGGGGGCCCCAGCAGATCGTGCTGCCGCTGCGAACCTTCTCGCCAGGCCTGGGCCCGGTAGCGGGCGGACTCCCTGGTCAGCTCCTGCTCCGAGCGCAGCTCCCGTCGAGTGGACCGGGCCCGCATCCGCCGGCGTCCTACCGCCAACAGCCCCAGGGCACTGATCGCTCCCAGGGTCAGCTGGGTGTTGCGATCATGCTGCACCCGATCCTTGGCCGCGACCGCCCGGGACTTGAGCCGGGCCTGCACCTGCGAGGACTTCGCGTGGAGCATGGCCCGCGCCTCCTCCTTGAGATGCTGGGGGGAGGCGCGGCGGAAGAGCTCATCCGCGTAGCCGGTCAGTTCCTGGCGCGCAGCTTCAATTTCGCGTCGTGCGCGGTCTGTTTCGCCCATTGCTGATCCTCCTTGAGGGTGGCGACCGTCTCTCGCGGTCCGTGGACCTTCTTGAGCTTCTTGTAGCCAGACAGGGCGATCGCCCCGCCGATTCCCAGCAGGGCCACCGCGGTGATCAACGCCGCGGCCCACACCGGCATCAGCAGCGAGAGCACCGCGACCACCGCGCCCGCCAGCACCAGCGCGCCGGTGTGGGCCAGCACGCCGCCGCCGCCGATCGCCGCAGCATCCCGTCCTACCTCGCGGGTCTCCTCGCGCAGCTCCGCCTTGGCCAGGCGAACCTCTTCGCGCATCAGCCGGCGGCCCTGCTCCATCATTCCGGAGAGCAGCTCTCCCGCCGGGGCGTCCTGCAACGAACGGCTCGGGACCTTGACGTCGGGGATCTCCCACGCGGATCTCGACCCGCGTTTGATGACCTCAGCCATCGTGTCCTCCTCTCGTGAAAGGGTTCCGGATGAACCTACGCACCCGGGACGGAGGAGAACGTTCTGCAACAGGCAAACGAACAAGCGCTGCCCGGGGGCCGAAGGGCACGCGAGGAGCCAACCCCCGGGGAATTGCCCGCGCGAAGGCCCGTTGGCGGTTGCATTGTCCGAATAGGGACCGAGGGATTTTGGAGGGGCGGCCCGGGGTTCCCTCACTGATCCATCTGCTTGACGTCGCTCTTCGGCGACTTAGGTTGGTTCTCGATCCCGCCCCGTCGCGAAACCTCGCGCTGGGCCAGGGGATCGGCCTTCCCTTTCTCCCGACCGGCACCCTTCGCAGGTCTGGAAACACCCCCCCGGAGCATTCATGCGCGTCCCCCCCACCACTCAACGTCACCCGTCCATCTTCACTCCGAGTCACACCGGCCTGGGACTGCTCCTGGCAGCCGTGGCCCTCCTTGCCTGCGGAGGGGGGGACCCCGGTTCGGCGCCGACGCTGGTCCTGACGTCCCCGGTGGACGTCGCGACCAGCGTGCCGCTGAACGCGCGGCTCTCCGCCACCTTCGACATGGCGATGGCGCCGCTGACCACAAGCACCTTCACCCTCAAGCAGGGGACCACCGACGTGGCCGGAGCGGTGGCCAACAGCGCGGACGCGACCAGCGCCACCTTCACCCCGTCCGCCAACCTGGCGCTAAGCACGGTCTTCACCGCCACCATCACCACCTCCGCCCGCTCGGCGGCGGGTGCGGCCCTGGCCACCGCCCGCTCCTGGAGCTTCACCACCGGCACCGAGGCTGACACCACCGCCCCCCGGGTCACCACCACCAACCCGGCCGCGGATCGCACCGAGGTGGCCATCAACTCCCGGATCACCGCCACCTTCAGCGAACCTCTGGACCCGCTGACCGTCAACTCCTCCACCTTCACCGTCAAGCAGGGGACCGCGGCGGTCTCCGGCAACGTGGTCTACGGACCGGGCACCACCGCCACCTTCACCCCCGCCAACGCGCTGGCCTCCAACGCGCTGTTGACCGCGGCGCTGACCACCGGGGTCAAGGACCTCAGCGGCAATCCGCTGGCCCAGGCCTTCACCTGGAGTTTCACCACCGGGGCCACCACCGCCCGCGGACCGGCGCCGGTGCTGCTGGGAACCGCAGGGGACTACGCGATCCTGGCCAAGGCCGGCGTGTCCACAGTGCCCACCTCCGCGGTGACTGGCGACATCGGCCTGAGCCCTGCCGCCGCCACCTACCTGACCGGGTTCGAGCCGCTGGCCAATGACTCCACCAACGTCTTTGCCACCTCGCCCCAGATCGTTGGCCGGGCGTATGCCGCGGACTTCGCGGTGCCCACTCCCTCCAACCTGACCACCGCGGTGAGCAACATGGAGAGCGCCTACACCGACGCGGCGGGCCGTCCGACCCCGGACTTCCTGGAGCTGGGGACCGGAAACATCGGCGGGCTGACCCTGCAGCCGGGCCTCTACAAGTGGACCAGCTCGGTGACCCTCCCGGAGAACGTCACCCTCTCCGGTGGCGCCAACGACGTGTGGATCTTCCAGACCACCGGCGACCTGTTCATGAGCGCCGCCAAGTCGATGACCCTCTCCGGTGAAGCCCAGGCCAAGAACATCTTCTGGCAGGTGCAGGGAACCACCACCCTGGGCGCCGGCGCGCACTTCGAGGGGATCCTGCTGTGCAAGACCGGGGTGACCCTGGAGACCGGGGCCACCATGAATGGCCGGATCCTGTCCCAGACCGAAGTGGCGCTGCAGCAGGCCACGCTGACCCAGCCCGCGCAGTAGTTCGCTGACGCGGTAGAAGACCGGGGGACGGGCCATGGCCTGTCCTCCGGTTTTGCGTTTGTGCGCTGGGCTAGGCTGGAGCGCGAAAGGATGCACCCGATGGTGATCGATCTTTGGCGCCTGCGCACGTTGCAGACCGTGGGCCCGGCGGAGGAGGGGCGCCCCAGCCACGTGGCGGCGGCCAGCGGGCTGGTCCACCACCGGGGCGCGCTGTACGTGGTGGCCGACGACGAGCAGAGCCTGGCCTGTTTTCCGGAGGGCCTCTCCCCCGGGCACTGGATCCAACTGCTCCCCGGTGAGCTCCCCCTCGATCCGGACCTCCGCAAGAGCGTGAAGGCGGACTTCGAGACCCTCACCTGGCTGCCACCCTTTGAAGGCGCGCCGGACGGGGCACTGCTGGCGATCGGGTCGGGTTCTCACCCCCGCCGGGGCTGGGGCGCGGTGATGCTGCTCGATCCCCAGGGGAAGCCGTCCCAAGGCGCGATCCGGATCGATCTGCGCCCGCTTTACGACTCGCTTGGCGAGAGCCTGGGGACCGTGAACATCGAGGGGGCGGTGGTGGTGGATGGAGCGCTGGTGCTGCTGCAGCGAGGAAACCAGGCGCAAGGGGCGCTGGTGCGGCTGTCGCTGGCCGGGGTCCAGGCCGCGCTGGCCGCGCGCGAGCAATGGACGGTTCCGCTGGTCACCGGGCTCCGGCCGGTGTCGCTGCCGTCCCTGCTGGGAGTTCCCCTCGGCTTCACCGACGGGGTGGCCTGTGCTGGAGAACGGATCCTGTTCGTGGCCGCGGCAGAGCAGACCCAGGATCCCTATCTGGACGGCCCCTGCGCAGGCTCGGCAATCGGGGTGATGTCCCTGGAAGGAGAGATCCTCTCGGTGGATCCGGTGGACCTGCCGGTGAAGCTGGAGGGCGTTGAGTTGGTGGGTGGGAGGCTGTGGCTGGTCAGCGATCAGGACGACCCGGCACTGCCCGCGCAGCTGTTCGAAGCCGAGCCTCCCCCAGCCGCGCGCTAGCAGCGGTCCGCGGGGTAGTTGCTCTTAGCCGTTCGAGCCCGCGGAATTGGTGGCCACGGTGCGCGCGCTGCTACGGGCCCGGGCCGCGGAGCGGATCGCGCTGGAGGCCCAGCGCAAGAGCGAGCAGGCCCTGCGGCAGCGCGACGAGTTCCTGGGGATGGCCTCCCACGAGCTGCGCAGCCCGGTCAGCACCATCCAGCTTCAAGTCCAGACTCTGCTGCGTTCGGTTGAAGTCCGAGGGGGCGATTCCGCCGGAGGTGCTGCTCCGGAAGCTGGAGCTGCTCCATGGGGCGGCCCAGAGCATGACCGGGCTGTTGAACAACCTGATGGATCTCACCGCCCTGCAGGATGGCCGGCTGCTGCTGCACACCGAGGAGATCGATCTGTCGGTGGTGGCCCACCAGGTGGCCGAACGCTACGCCGAGCCCGCGGCGAAGGTGGGCAGTGAGGTCCGGGTCCACGCGCCGGCGCCGGTGGCCGGGCGCTGGGATAGGAGCCGGATGGAGCAGGTGGTGACGAATCTTTTGGGCAACGCCTTGAAGTACGCGTCGGGCGCGCCGGTGGAGATCTCGGTGCTGCCCTGGCAGCGGAACTCGGCGCAGCTGGTGGTGCGGGACTACGGCCCGGGGATCCCTCCCGAGCACCAGGCCCGCATCTTCCAGCGCTTTGAACGCGGAGCGGACACCCGCCCCGCCGGCCTGGGGTTGGGGCTGTGGATCGTCCAGGGGATTTTGGAGGCAGCCGGAGGCACCATCTCGGTGCAAAGCGAGCTGCTCGCCGGATCAGCGTTCACCGTGCTCCTCCCGCGGCAGGTGCCGTAGATTGACGCTCCGCTCCGGAGCCCCTACGGTTCGCCCGGTTGTTCGTGGCGGTGGAGTCCGCCCTCATCCGCCCCCGGATACGGGAAGGCCAATGACTCCTACGGCAGGCCGGTCGCGCCGTGGGAGCAGTGTCTTTGCAGTCCGTCCCCGCGTCGCGTCCGCCCAGATTCTCGGAGGCAGACGTGAGCAAAGCTGCTTGGACCACCGTTCACCATCGGGCGCGTTCGTTCGCCCAGTGGCTGGTGCTGGGGACGCTGGTCGGGATCGTCTGCGGCGGCGCCTCGGCGCTGTTCCTGTTCCTGCTGGAAGAGGCAACCGGGTACCGCGGCGCCCATCCGGGGATCGTCTACTGGCTGCCGGCGGCGGGGCTGGTGATCGGGGCGGTGAAGTCCAGCTGGGGCACCCGGGTCCTGGGCGCCAACAACCTGATCCTGGATACCGTGCATGAGGACCGCCCGGAGATCCCGCTGCGGATGGCGCCGTTGGCGCTGGTGGGAACGGTGCTGACCCACCTGTTCGGCGGGAGCGCCGGGCGGGAGGGGACGGCGGTGCAGATGGGGGCCAGCCTGGCGGATTGGATCGCCCATCGCTTCCGCGTCTCCGCCGACACCCGCCGGGAGCTTTTGGCTGCAGGGATCGCCGGAGGGTTCGGCTCGGTGTTCGGGACCCCGATCGCTGGCGCGGTCTTCGGCCTGGAGGTGGTGGTGGTGGGGAGGCTGGGCTACGAGGCGTTGGTCCCTGCGCTGGTGGCGGCGGTGGTGGGCGACCTGGTCACCCGCGGGCTGGGCATCCTCCACACCCCGTACCCCCAGGTGAGCGGGCTGGGGCTGACCCCGCTGGTGCTGGCAAAGTGGGTGGTGTTCGCCCTGGCGGTGGCGGCGGTGGCCGTCCTGTTCATGGAGCTGACCCAGCTGCTGCGCCGGTGGCTGACCCGGTGGATCCCCAGGCTCTCCCTGCGGATGGCTGTGGGGGGAGCGATCCTGGTGTTGATCTGGAAGGGGAGCGGCACTGACGACTACCTGGGCCTGGGCATCCCGACCCTGCTGCGGGCCTTCACCGATCCCACGCTACCCTCCACCGCGTTCTTGCTCAAGCTGGCCTTCACGGCGGTGACGCTGAGCGCCGGCTTTCTGGGAGGCGAGGTCACGCCGCTGTTCTTCATCGGCGCCACGTTGGGGAACGCGCTGGGCCGGCTCTTGGACCTGCCGCTGGATTTGGCCGCCGGGGTAGGGATGGCCGCCACCTTCGCCGCCGCGGCCAACACCCCGCTGGCGCTGTCGATCATGGCGGTGGAGCTGCTGGGCGCCCGGGTCCTCCCGCACGTGGTGCTGGTCTCGGTGGTGGCCTACCTGTTCACCGGCCACCGGGGGATCTATCCCTCCCAGCGGATTGCCCGGCTCAAGCACGGGGGACCGCTGCTGGAGCGGCTGGAGCCGCTGCACGCGCTGGAGGAACCGGGGCGGCCTGTAGGTCCGCCGGCCCCGGGCTGAGCCAGGCCACTCCGACCGAGCGCAGTGAGCGCAGCGAGTGCAACTCCGTGATCGACACCGTCCTGGCGCCCGCCGACGAAGCCAAGCGCCTTCCGGTCGAACCAGATCCACCGGCAGGTTCAGACACGGCGGATAAGACCTGATTTCCCAGCGGGAGTAAATCGGTCCGACACCCGATGCCATCCCCGCTGGGGATGGGCGTAAACGCGTGACCCTTCGCGGCCGGCGCGGCCGTTCTTTCACGAGGAGCACGATGAAGACGGAGCACGCGGTGGTGATCGCCGGCGCTGGACCGACGGGCCTGATGCTGGCGGCGGAGCTGATGCTGGCGAAGGTGGACGTCGCCCTCGTCGAGCGGCGCGAGAACCAGGAGCTGATCGGATCGCGGGCGCTCGGACTGCACGCACGCACTCTCGAGGTGTTTGATCAGCGGGGGATCGCGGAGCGCTTCCTCGCCGAGGGGCAGCCGGCGCAGGTCGCCGGGTTCTCCGGCGTCGCGTTCGACATCAGTGACTTCCCCTCGCGGCACCCGCATGGGCTGGCGCTGGTGCAGAGGCACATCGAGCGGATCCTGGCGGGCTGGGTCGCCGAGCTGAAGGTGCCGTTCTACCGCCAACGCGAGGTGCAGGGCTTCGCGCAGGACGACGACGGGGTGGTCGTCGCGGTTTCCGATGGCTCGTCGCTGCGCGCGCAATATCTCGTCGGTTGCGACGGAGGCCGCAGCATCGTGCGCAAGACCGCCGGCATCGAGTTCCCCGGCGCGGACCCGACGCTGAGCTGGCTGATCGCCGAAGTCGAGCTCGCGCAGGAGCCGCCCCAGTGGGGCCTCCGCCGGGACCACCTCGGCATCCGCGCGCTGAGCAAGCGGGAGGATGGGCGGATCGGCGTGCTGGTGACGGAGCAGCGCCTGGTGACCAGCGCCGAACCCACGCTGGGCGAACTTGGCGAGGCCATGAAGGCGGTCTACGGCAGCGACTACGGCGTCCACAGCCCGACGTCGATCTCGAGGTTCACCGACGTGGCCCGGCAGGCGGCGACGTACCGCGCCGGAAGGGTCCTCCTCGCCGGCGACGCCGCGCACATCCATCCACCGATCGGAGGCCAGGGCCTCAACATCGGGGTGCAGGACGCGGTGAACCTGGGCTGGAAGCTGGCCCAGGTGGTGAAGGGGAGCTCATCGCCGACCCTCCTGGACACCTACCACTCCGAGCGCCACCCGATCGCCGCCCGCGTGCTGCGCAACACGATGGCGGCAACCGTGCTCCAGCGCGTCGACGACCGAATCAAGGCCCTGGGCGAGGTGATCGACGAACTCCTCCGTATGGAGGAGCCGCGCAAACGCTTCGCCGCGATGATGTCCGGGTTCGACGTCCACTACGACCTCGGCGCCGGGCACCCGCAGCTTGGACGGCGGATGCCGGATCTGGACCTGGTCACCGGGGACGGACCGGTGCGCGTCTTCACGCTGCTGCACCAGGCGCGGCCGCTGCTGCTCAACTTCGGGAAGCCCGGCAGCACCCAGGTCGCCGCGTGGGCGGCTCACGTTCGGCTCGTCGACGCGCAGATCAGCGGTCGCTGGCTGCTTCCGGTCTTCGGCGAGGTCAGCGCCCCGGACGCCGTCTTGATCCGGCCGGATGGCTACGTCGCCTGGGTCGGGGAGGGGAGCCAGAACGGGCTTCCCGAGGCGCTGAGCCGTTGGTTCGGGATGGGATCGCAGAGGTCGGATCCTGGTCCGGCGCCTTGAGTCAGTCCGGGCTAAGGCCCCCAGGTCCCGGCGCTTAGTTTACATAACGCCTGTTATCGGACGTCGCGCCAGGGGCAAGGGTCATTGGCTTCTGGGCTGCGTTCAGCCGCGGAGGCCGACTGCCTTGCGGACCCCGGCCATGATCGGCGCGGCGTACTCCCGGGCGCGGCGGGCGCCGTCGGCCAGGACCCGGTCCACCTCGCCTGGATCCTTGAGCAGCTCCAGCCGCCGGGCGCGGGCCGGATCGAACTTGGCGTGGAAGAACTCCAGCAGCTTCTTCTTGAACTCCCCGTACCCCTGCCCGCCGGCCCTCCACTGCTGGTCCAGCGCGGCGAACTCCTCTGGGGGGGCCAGCAGCTTGAGCAGCTGGTACAGCGGGACGTCGTCTCCTACCGGCTTGGGCGCCTCCACCGGGGTTGAGTCGGTCTTGATCCCCATGATCTTCTTCTTGGTCTCCTTATCGTCCCCGAAGAGATCGATGGTGTTCCCGTAGCTCTTGGACATCTTCTGTCCATCCACTCCCGGCACCTTGGCGGTGGACTCCTGGACCCGGAACGACGGCAACTTGAGCAGTCCCTGGGGGTGCCCCTGCTTGCCGTCCGGATCCTGGGGGTCGTAGCCGGGCACGTAGGTGACGTTGAACTTGGTGGCCCAGTCGCGCGCGAACTCCACGTGCTGGATCTGGTCCTTGCCCACCGGGACCACGTCCGTCCCGTACAGCAGGATGTCCGCCGCCATCAGCACCGGGTAGGCGAACAGCCCGAAGTCGGGAGAGATCCCCTTGTCGGTCTTCTCCTTGTAGCTGTGCGCCCGCTCCAGGTTGGCGAACGGGACCACCGTGCCCAGGATCCAGTACAGCTCCAGGATCTCCGGGATGTCGCTCTGCAGGAACAAGGTCGCCTTGGAAGGGTCCAGCCCCAGCGACAGGTAGGCCACCGCCGCGTCCCGCTCCAGCTCCCGGAACAGCACCGGGTCCCGGACCGTGGTCAGCGCGTGCAGGTTGGCGATGAAGTACAGCGCCTCGGCCTGATGCTGCAGCTCGATGAACTGCTGGATGGCGCCGAAATAGTTGCCGATGTGAAGCCGGCCCGAGGACTGGATGCCAGACAGAATCCGCATGGTGTGGCCGGGGAACATAGCGCCAAGGCCCCGTACGGCACCCAGCGAAACCGGTCCCGCCCACCTCCGCCCCTTCCGGCAACCTCGCGGGTTGGTTGGCAAATCTCCCCCTGCCTCCACGCCCGGTCTGGGATCCAGGTGGAAAGTTCCTCCGCCATTGCAGGAAACGCCAATGATTCCGGGCCCTTGCGGCTTGAATCGACCGCCCGCTAACCTCCGGCCCTGGGGGCATCGCTGGAGGGCAGTGCATGGAGTTTTTCCGCGGCAGCCTGGCGCATCACCGACTCTCATTCCTGATGCCCGCGCTGCTTGAGGGCCGCGTCCTGGAGGGAAGCCTCTGCCTGGATCGCGGGGCGCTCCACCGCGAGTTCCACTTCCGGGACGGCTGCCTGGTGTTCGCCTCCAGCAACGAGCCCACCGAACACCTGGCCCAGGTGCTGGTGGATCTGAAGATCCTCGAAGGCCAGGTGGCCGCCTCCACCTTCGAGGCCGCCCACGCCGCCCGCAAGCCCTATGGCGAACTGCTGGTCGAGCGCGGGTTCGTGGATCGCAACCGGCTGATCGACGCGCTGGAGCACAAGGCGCGGGAGGCATTCTTCGACTGCTACGGCTGGGAGTCGGGGGAGCTCTCTTTCACCCCCCAGCCCAGCGAAGGCCTCCGGGGCGTGGGACTCAAGCTGAAGGCCGGACCGCTGCACCGCGACGCGATGGCCCGGCTGCGGGAGTGGAAGGCCTTCCGGGAGATCTTCCCCGAGGATGGCGCCCGCTTCGAGGTCTACCGGGAGTGCGCGGTGGAGTGGGGCACCGAGGCCGAGGAGGCGTTGATGACCCTCTCGGAGGGCGGCGCCTCGTTGGGCGAGCTGCTGGCCTCCACCCGCGAGGGCCCGGTGTTCACCTCCCGGCGCCTGCTGCAGATGTACCGCCGCGGGGTGCTCTCCCCCCGGGTCACCCAGGGCGCGCCGATCGGCGGACTGCTGGAGCTGGAGCAGTTGGTGGCGCTGGCCCGGAGCGCCTTCCACGCCGAGGAGTTCGAACGGGCCGCCGCCATCTCCGCCCAGGCGCTGGAGCGGGCGCCGGTACCGGAGGCCCACCATCTGTACCGCCAGGCCGAGGAGCACCTGACCTTCGCCCTGCGGGATCGGCTCCTGGAAATGGAGGGGCGGCTGGTGTTCGAACCCCTCCCCCGCCCCGCTCCGCCGCAGCTGACCGCGGACGATCTGTATCTCTACTCCCGGCTCAAGGCGGCGCGCTCTTTGGGGCACGCGCTGCGCAGCGCGGCGATGGGAGAGCTGGCGGCGTGCCGCTCGATGCAGCGGCTGATGGATTGTGGCGTGCTTTACCCCACCGGCGCCCCGTCCACCCTGCAGCGCCACCGCACCGAACCGCAGTTCTGTGGGGCCGGGACCTAGCGGCGGCGCGGCGCGGCGGACGGACCTTCGCTGCGCGGGTGGTGCTGATCGTAGACCGAGCGGAGCCGGGCCCCGTTGACGTGGGTGTAGATCTGGGTGGTGGCCAGATCCGCGTGGCCCAGCATCGCCTGCACCGCGCGCAGATCGGCGCCGCGTTCCAGCAGGTGGGTGGCAAACGAGTGCCGCAGCTTGTGGGGTGAGATCTGGGGCCGGATCCCGGCCTTCTGCGCGTAGCGGCGCAGCAGCTTCCAGAACCCCTGGCGGGTGAAGCCGGCGCCCCGGGGGGTGACGAACAGCGCCTTGGCGGTGCGCCCCTTGAGCAGCTGCAGCCGCGGGCCGGCCAGATACGCGCGGACCTTCTCCTGGGCCGGCCGCCCGAACGGCACCATCCGCTCCTTGGCGCCCTTGCCAAAGGCGATCAGGTAGCCGGACTGGAGGTTGATCGCGTTGGCCGGCAGCTTCACCAGCTCGGAGACCCGCAGCCCGGTGGCGTAGAGCAGCTGCAGCATCGCCCGGTCCCTGGACCCGGAGGCGGTCTTCTCGTCGGGGGCGGCCAACAGCTGCTCCACCTCGTCCAGGGTGAGGAAGATCGGCAGCTTCTTGGCCCCGCGCGGGGTGTCGATGTCCTCGGTGGGATCCTTGGGGGCCAGCTTCTCGGAGACCAGGAACCGGTGGAACTGGCGGATCGCCGCCAGGTGCCGGGCCTGGCTGCGCTTGCTCATCCCCCGCGCGTCCAACCGCTCCAGGTGGAACAGCACCTGCTCCACCCGGACCTGCGCCGGATCGGAGATCCCCTGCTTCTTCAGATCCGCGAAGTAGGCGGTCAGGTCCGCCGCGTAGGCGTCCACGGTGCGCGCGGAGCTGCCGCGCTCGGCGCGCAGAAAGGAGATGAACAGATCGAGGAGCGGCTCCACGGCAGACACAGGGTACCGGAGCGATCCGAAGGAGCAAGTGATCGGCCAGGCCGGGACCCGCGCGCCCCCGCTCCCGGGCCGTTCGGAACCCCGTACGGGGGGCACCGCCACCCGGGTCACCCCGGTGAAGCTGGGCCCACCCGAGGCGCAGCCGGGACCGCTGGACCTGATCCGAGCGACGGTTGCATCCTTGCCCCCCCGGTCGCTACGACCGGCCGGGACCCGGATCGGCAACGTGGCCACCTTCGAGCTGGGGCTGCTGGAGCCGGGTCAGCTCAAGACCGTCAACCTGCCCCTGACCCTGAAGCTGGCAGAGGTGGCCTCGGCGGCGTTGGCCCTGGGCGGCTCCAGCGTCCCGCTGGCCTTCAACGGCGAGGTGGTCTCCGGCGCGGTCCGGGCGCCGATCCAGTGGAGCCAGAGCGTGCGCTTCACCAAGTAGCGCCCGGCGGACCGCGGGCGCTCGACCAGGCCGCGGGCGCTCGGGTGAACCGGGCGTGGCGGCTACTCCAGGATCCCCTTCCCCTGGCGCAGGATCTCCGCGTGGTCCTCCAGCAGGGAGACCACCGTGGAGGGCTCGTTGGCGATGATCCCCCCGTCCAGGATCAGGTCCAGCCGGTTCCCCAGCTCCTCCTTGATCTCGTGGGCGTCGATCAGCGGCTCTCCCTCGCGGTTGTTGGCGGACGCGGTCACCAGCGGGTGGCCCAGCTCCCTGGCCATCGCCCGGGCCAGGGCCGCGTCCGGGATCCGGATCCCCACCTCCCGCTGACGGGTGGCCATCATGTCCGGGACCTTGCGGGTGGCGCGCAGCACGAAGGTGAAGGCCCCGGGGGTCAGCTGCCGCAGCATCCGGTAGGCGAAGTTGTTCACGTGCGCGTACTCCGCCACGTCGGAGAGATCCGCGCACAAAAACGCCAGCGGCTTCTTCCGGTCCCGGCCCTTGAGCTCGTAGAGCCGGTCGATCGCCTTCTTGGAGAAGAGGTTGCAGCCCACCGCGTAATAGGTGTCGGTGGGGTAGGCGATCAGCCCCCCGTCGTTGAGCACCTGCACCGCCCGGGCGATGTGCCGGGGGTTGGGGTGCTCCATGTCCACTTCCAGGATGGGTGCGAGACTCATGGGTGCGAGTGGGACCGGCGCGGCTCTTCCCGGATCTCTCCAGCGTTGGCGAGCGCTCGGCGGGTAAGCAGGGGGCCAATCAGCTGCTGCAGTGTGACCATGGCGATGATCAGGGTCTCCATCTCAAGACCCCAGGTGGGAAAGGATCGGCCGATCAGGGCTGCCAGACCGAAGGTCACCCCGGCCTGCGAGATCAACCCCAGCCAGAGGTTATCCCGGATCACCGCCCGCTTGGGCCCAAAGGCTCGAGTGGCGAAGTAGAGGCTCAGGGTCCGCAGGACCACCAGCCCCAGCGCCGCAGGCCCCACCACCAACAGCACGTCCAGCTGCAGGCTGGCCCCGGCGGCGGCGAAGAACAGGGCGAACACCGGCAGCCCGGCGGCCTCCGATGCGTGGTGGATCCGCTGGGCGATCGGCTCGTCCAGGTTGGCGACCACCGCCCCGGCGGCGAGCGAGAGCAGCAGCGGAGAGAGGTGCAGGTGGATCCCCAGCTCAGCCATCACGAAGCACAGCCCGGAGAGGAACAGGGGGATCTCCCGCCCCACCCGCTTCATGTAGATCAACACCCCAAAGCCGATTCCCACCCCGATCACCACCGACCCCAGCAGCTCCCAGCCGATTCCGCCCACCACCACTCCCAGCTCGAACTTGCCCCCGAACAGGGCCTTGCTGATTCCTGCGGCCAGGGCGAACACCAGCATCACGAACAGATCTCCGATGATCACGATCGCCAGCAGGAACTCGGAGAACGGACCCTTGGCCCGGGTCTCCTGGAGGATGGCGATGGTCACGGTGGGCGAGAAGGACACCGCAACCGAGGCCAGCAGCGCGCTCACCGCGATCGCCTGGGGCCAGTTCATCCCCTCCATGAACGGCAGCAGGGTCCTGCCCAGCAGCATCGCTCCGCCGATCACCGCGAACACCACCAGGGAGACCAGGGCGCCGACCCGGGCCACCTCCTTGCCCACCCGGCGAATCAGCCCCAGTTGCAGCTCGGTGCCGGCGGTCAGGGCGATCAGACTCACCGCCAGGCCCTTGACCAGGTCCAGCCCCGCCACTCCCTCCCTGGGAATGAACCCCAGCGCGAACGGCCCCACCAGGATCCCGATCAACAGGTAGCCGGTCAGCCGCGGCAGCCCGAAGTTGGCGGCCACCTTGCCTCCGAAGATCCCGGTCAGCAGCAGCGCCCCGCCGGCCAGCACCACTCCGGACCCCAGCCCGGAGCGGAGCCCAGTCAGCGCGGTGATCGACAGCAGCACCGCCATCAACAGCCCCATCCGGATCCCATCCCGGATCACGCGGCCTCCCGCGGACGGACCGGCCGAGCCGGCGGCCGGGTGGCCCGGGCGGTGCTCAGCCCGATGGTGCGCGCGCCCAGCACCTCATTGACCAGCGCGCCGATCACCACCACCCCGAACACCAGCTGACTCTCGGCGCGGGGAACCAGCAGCAAATACTCGATGGCCATGCACAGCGACAGGCCGCCTTGCGCCACCAGCGCGTAGCCCAATTCGCGGGGGAACCGGAGCACCCCCCTGGCGGCGGTGGAGGCCATCCGGCCGCCCACCACCTTGCCCAGAAAGCGCAGGGCCACGAACACCGGCAGCACCGCCCAGGCCTTCCAATCCGTCGCGTCCAGGTGGGCGCCGATCAGGAACAGCAGCAGCAGATAGGTGGGCCGCTCCACCTTGCCCAGCGCCCGGAAGGCCCGGGCGGCATGGGTGCCGCCCACCAGGGCCAGGGTGGCGCCGCACATCACCCCCGCCAACAGTCCGGAGACCCGCAGGAAGGCGGCCGCGCCCGCCACCAGCGCCGCGCCCCCCAACAGGATCGCGGTCAGCTCCGCGCCGTCCTCCACCCCGTGGATCAGGTACGCGATCAGCGCCCCGCAGGTCAGCCCCAGGAGGATCGCCAGCGCCACCAGTCCCAGCCCCAGGGCGGGCGAGATGGCCGAGGCGAACACCAGGGCCAGGGCCAGCACCGCCAGCCCGAACATGTCATCCAGCATCGCCACCAGCGCCACCGACAGCCCGCGCAGGTGTTCCATCCGTCCCGACCGGTACCAGAGCACCGCGAAGTGCGCCGAGGACACCGAGGCCGCCGCCCCCAGCATCACCGCCGCCCCGCCCACCCCGGCCAGGTCCGGCGGGGTGTTCAGCCACAGCATCACCGCCATTGGCAGGCAGACAGCGACGAAGGCCGCACCGGACTGGACCGCCGAGGCGACGAACGCCCGCAGGGGCAGCCGGCGGAGGATGTGCGGTTCGAGGTTGATCCCCACCAGCAGGCCGCACACCCCCAGGGCCAGGGAGAGCAGCGGGCGGGCGGAGTCCAGGGCGGAGACGTCCAGCAGCCCCAGCGCGTGCGGACCGACCAGCGCGCCGAAGACCAGGAACAGCAATCCGGAGGCGGAGAGTTGCGCCAGGAAGAAGAACCGTCCCCATTGCAGGAGCCACCGGCTGGAGGCCAGCACGGAGAGCACGAAGACCACGATGAAGACCAGCAGCACCTGCACGCTTGGGTTCTAGCGCAGCAGGCGCCTGGATCTAAGGAAGACGTGCGCCGATCACCGGGAGGGCGAACACGGTGCCCATCGGGGGCTCGTCCGCGTCCATCTCCAGTTGGATGCGGGTGATCACCCGCTCTACGTCCTGCTCGGAGGCCAGCTGCGCGACGCACACCAGAAGCATCCGGTCCTCGTCGGCGCCCAGGGCCAATCCCCTGAGGCCGGCGAAGACCGGGACTTCTACCGAGAGAGCAGCAGCCGCACTGCGGGCGCGAACCACCAGTGGTTCGGGGAGGCCAAACTCACGGAAGCGCGCCAGGGCCCGCTCTGGCTGATCGCTTCTCTGCAGCAGGGCGACGATCAGATGCACCCGCCGCTTATACCGCCGGATTGCCCATCCGGAAGCCTTTGCTTCCCAGGCTAGGGTTCCTGGGGCCCCTTGGTGTCGGTGGGAGGCGTGGCGGCAGGCGCGCTGGGAGCCGCGGTGCCAGCAGCCTCCGCGGCCTTCGCGGCCTCGGCTTCCAGTGCCATCCGGGCGGCGCGCTTGCCCTCCTCAATCAGCTTCTTGACCTTCTGCCCGCCCTTGCGGCCAATCTCCTCGTAGAAGGTCGGCCCGCGGGTGGCCTTGACGCGGTCCCCGCCCTTCTTGCCGATCTCCTCGTAGAACTTGGCTCCCCGCTCGGCCTTGACGGTCTCACCGCCCTTCCGCCCGATCTCCTCATAGAAGGCGCGGCCGCGCTCGGCCTTCACGGTGGCGCCGCCCTTGCGGCCAATCGTCTCGTAGAACTCGCGGCCGCGCTCGTTGCGGACGGTCTCCCCGCCCTTACGACCCGCCTCGGCGACCGTCATGCTGCCCTTGTTGTCCTTGTCCGACATGATCTGCTCCTGTTCTGCGCTCGCCCTGTCCCTGGCTCGCTCCCCTTGCTCTCTCAGCACAAACATGCGTCCGCGACGCCTTGATGCAAGCAAGGCCCCTACACCGCCATTGGCTTGGCTGCTGGGGCTGAACAGCAGGCAGGCGAGCGGCGCTGCCTTGCTGTCCAGTTGATGTGCGAGCTACCTGTCATGCCCTCTCCAACAGCTTGCTTGCTCTGCAGATTCCGCGCCGAGCGGTTGCCGATTCCAGGCCGATACAAAGGTTGTGGGCATGGCCATCTCGGCGAAGGGGGCAGCGGTGAGGCGGGTGTGGCTGTGCGTCCAGGTGGCGCTGCCTGGACTGTTGGTGCTGGGCGCGCTGGTGGGGCTCAAGTGGTGGGTGCTGGATGACATTGCCCCCGCTGAGTTGACCGCCTTCTTCGAGAAGTTCGGGGCCTGGGCGCCGCTGGTGTTCCTGGCGGTGCTGGCGCTTCGACCGGTGGCGTTCCTGCCCGGGCAGATCCTCTGCGCGGTGGGCGGGCTGGTGTTCGGGACCACACTGGGGAGCGTGTACGCGCTGATCGGCAGCGCGCTCTCCACCACCCTGCTCTTCTTTGCCGCGCGCAGCTTTGGCACCCGGCCACTGCAGAAGATGCTGGGGGCCCGCTACCACGCGCTGTCCCGCATCGCCCGCAAGCGCGACTTCCAGGTCTCGGCGGTGTGCACCCTCAACCCCCTGCTGCCCACCGACGTGACGATCATGGCCGGCGCCGCCGCAGGGGCCCGGTATGGCTATCTGTTGTTGGGGGTGCTGCTGGGGACCCTGCCGGGGACGGTGATCACCGCCCACTTCGGCAGTTCCTTGCGCCAGGGGAACAACGCGATGAGCGTGGCTGCCGGAGTCGGCCTGGTGCTGAGCCTGATCCTGGGCGCCTTCTTCGGACGGTCGATCGTCCGGGAGCTGCGTGAGGCCCCCAAGACCCAGCGGGCGCCGGCGACCCACCCCGAGGCGCCGGAGCTGTCCCCCGGACAGGTGGCGCCGCGGGCCACCTAGCCCGGACCGAAGGAGGCGGTGGTGGCAGGCGGCGAGGGGGTGATCGGCCCCACGTAGAAGTACCCGTGGTACCCCTCCGGGGAGGGTTGCGCCGACAGCCGGACGAACGGGCGGTAGCCGCGAAAGCTGGCGTGGGGATCGTAGACCGCGCCTGGCGCCGGATCGGTCCCCAGCAGATGTTGGTTGGCGGGCTGCGGCGGAGGCAGCTGGGCCACCTTGCTGCGACGGGGCACATCGTAGGCCACCACCCGGATCCCCAGGCCGGCGCTCTTGAGCAGCCGCAGCCGCTCCAGCATCGCCGCCATCGCCTTGCTGCTGCGGCCGTCCTGGTAGGGCCGGTTCCAGAACGGACCGGCAACCAGCCGCCGCTGATCATCCGGGGTCCCCTGGCTGTCCAGGTACAGCTCCAGCGCCGCCTGCTCCCCCTTCCCCATCTCAACTCCCACCGTCACCCGTTGACCGGAGGTGGCCGCCTCACACGCCAGCTCGGCGACCACGTAGGGGATCTCGTTGGTGCCGTGCATCTCCCCCAACAGCACCAGCGAGGCGGGACGGAGCAGCTCCTGGGCGCCGGGGATCTGTGGGCCACACAGCTGCTGCGCCCGGGGGCTGCGGGCGGCGTGCGGCCCGGCGCACCCGCCCAGGGCGGTCAGCGCGATCAGGCTCAAGGGTCCCCAGGCGTGCATGGGCGTTGGGGTGGAGAGCGATGCTTGCGGTTTGTGACTAGCGGACCTGCGCCAGCCGGCCCCGGTGTTCCAGGAAGTCCAGCACCCCGTGGGTGATCGCCTGCGAGAGGTCCGCCTGGTACTTGTCGGTGCCCAGCAGCTTGCCCTCCTCCGGGTGGGAGATGAACGAGGTCTCCACCAGGATGGCCGGCATCCGCACTCCCAAGAGCACGTAGAACAGCGCCTCCTTGGTGCCCAGATCCTTGACCCCCTGGTACTTGCTGGAGAGGTGCGAGACCAGGCTCTTCTGGACCTGGGTGGCCAGCCGGGAGGACTCCTCGGTGTTCGCCTTGGTGGCCAGGTCGGCCAGGATGAACTGCAGGTCGGAGATCCCCTTCTCGGAGGAGGCGTTCTCCCGCGCCGCCAGGCGGATCGAGTACCGGTCCGAGGAGGTGTTCAGGGTGTAGGTCTCGATCCCGCGCAGCTTCTTGTTCACCGCCGAGTTGCAGTGGATGGAGATGAAGAGATCGCCGTGGGCGTCGTTGGCGAACCTGGCGCGATCCTCCAGGCGGATGAAGCGATCATCCTCGCGGGTCAGCAACACCTCCAGCCCCTCCGCCCGCAGCTTGGCCGCCACCTGCAAGGAGACCTGCAGGGCCACGTCCTTCTCCATCAGCTTCTTCTTGCCCAGCGCGCCGGAGTCGTGGCCCCCGTGCCCCGGATCGATCACCACCCGGCGAACCTTGAGCCCCAGCTGCTCGGCCAGGGTCACGCCTTCGTCCCCGGCGGACGGCAGCGAGCGGGCCAACTGCTGCGCTTCCCTGCGGGTGGGGGTGGCGCGAGGGGGCGCGGGGACGGTGGAGGGGGCCGCCGGGGTCGCCAGCGCCTCGCCACGCGGGGCCTCGGTCGTCAGGTCCTGCTCCGGCTCATCCCCGGAGCTGCCCCGCAGGGTCGCCAACGAGGCGGGCGCGGTCGATGCCTCTCGCAGCCCGGCCGACTCCTCCCGGGCGGCGGAGGTGGCGCGCTCGAAGGCCTTGGCCAGCGCCTCGCGGTCCACCGCTCCCCGCCCGGTGACCGGGGCCTGGGGAATCGCCTCTGCCAGCGCCTTGGCGGGAGCGGCAGCCGTCGGCGCGACCGGGGTAGGCGCCGTCTCGGGAGCCTTCTCCGCTGCGGCAGGGGCCGGCTCGGGGGCGGTGACCTTGGCCACCACCGCGGGCCGGGTCTCCTTGACCACTGCCTTGGGCGGGGTGGGCTGGACCCCAAAGCGCAGCGGCGGCGCTCCGGGGGACAGCGAGCCGGCCAGGGCCAGGATCTCCGATCCCCGATCACCCTTCTTGTAGGTGGCGGCGCGCTCCAGCACCCGGCGGGCCGCCTCGGTGTTGCCGATCCGGTCCGAGTAGATGCGCGCCAGGGCGATCGCCGCGTCGTCCATCAGCGAGTGGGTCGCATAGCCATCCAGCAGGGTCCGGTAGTGATCCATCGCCCGCTTGAGGTCCTCATCCAGCCGGGAGATGCGGGACAGCTCGTTGAGCAGCTCCGCGGCGGTGTACAGCGCGTCCGGCGCCCGGGGGCTCTTGGGGTGGCTCTTGGCCACCTCCTCGAAGCGCTCCACCGCGTTGAGCCAGTGGTGGCGCATCTTGCGGCGGGCGGCATCGTCCTTGAGCGTGTAATAGCCACGCCGGGCCGCCTGGTACGCCTTCTCCGCCGCATCCTGGCGGGCAGAGAGGGCAACCGACGGCACGAGGATCAGCACGGCCAGGAGCAGGCGGCGCAGGAGCATGAACAACCTTCTGGGCAAGGAAAGGTGCGAGCTACAGCGATGTGATCACGCGTAGTGCGACCCCGCAATTTTTCGACCCGGCTCGCCGGACGGGAGGATGACGGATGTCATCCCCGGACGCCGCGGAGCCCACCCCGGGGAGCCCCAGGGTGGAGAGCTGGGCGTCGCGCTTAGCCCCACCAGCCCAGGGTCTTGGACAGATCCTCGTCGATCACCCTCGCCCAGTGGGGCTGGGAGGGGACCACCGCCGCCAGCACCTTCTCTCCGTTGCGGACCGGGGCCCGGCCGGGACGGATCCGGGCGCGCACCGGGTACTTCACGTCCTCCCGGTAATAGCTTGCGGCAAAGACGATCTCGTTGCGCGTCTCCGGAAGGGCCCCGTCAGGAGTAAGCCACACCAGCAGCCCCTGCCGCAGCGGCATCAGGTCCGAGCGCAGGGTCCGGCGCAGCTCCCAGCCCACCGCGGCCAGGGCGAAAAACAGCCCCAGCCCCAGCCCGTAGGGAAGCCAGTCCAGGGATCGCCCCTCTTCCCGGGCCAGCCGGGCCTCGCGCGGGTGGTCCGGGGCCGAGGGGTCCACCAACAGCTCCACCTCCATCCCGTGGCGCAGGGTCCGCGCGTCCTCGGCGGTCAGCGGGATCCGGCTGCCGGTCCGCTGCACCCCGCCGTATTCGTAGAGCACGTCGATGGAGGCCCGCTCACCCTCGGCGGCGGCATAGCGCAGCTGGGAGACCACCCCCGGGACCGCCTCGGCCCGGGCCAGGAACCGGCGTTCGCGCACCCAGAGATCGGCGGCGGCCCTTCCAGCGGAGGCCAGCAGGCCCACCAGCAACAGCCCCACCGCGGCCGCCCGCGCCAGCCGGGACAACGCGCCGGGGATCTGGGTCAGCCGGACCTGTCGCGGTGGGTGGGGGATCCGGAACTGCATCCGGGGAGTCTTACCCCTCCCCCAGCTGCTTCTTCCACTGGGCCAGCAGGTTCAGCGCCTCCAGGGGCGAGGTGGTGTCCACCGAGAGCGCCTCCAGCGCCACCCTCAGCTTCTTCGCCGCCTCATCAGAGGGGGATGCCTGCTCCCGGGCGAACAGCCCCAGCTGGTTGTCCGCCATCCGGTAGTTGCGTCCGTGGGCGGGGAGCGGCCGTCCCGCCTCGTCCAGTTCGCCAGACTCCAGGTTCACCAGGATCTCCCGCGCCCGACCCACCACCTCCGGGGGCAGGCCGGCCAGCCGCGCCACCTCGATCCCGTAGGAGCGGTTGGCGGCGCCCATCACCAGCTTGCGCAGGAACACCACCCGCCCGTCGATCTCCTTGACCGCGATCGAGCAGTTCTTCACCCGGGACTTCTCCCGGGCCAGGTCGGTGAGTTCCTGGTAGTGGGTGGCGAACAGGGTGCGAGCGCCGATCCGGTCGTGGAGGTGTTCGGCCACCGCCCAGGCGATGGACAGCCCGTCAAAGGTGGAGGTGCCGCGCCCGATCTCGTCCAGGATCACCAGCGAGCGGCGGGTGGCGTGGTGGAGGATGTTGGCGGTCTCGGTCATCTCCACCATGAAGGTGGACTGTCCGCGGGCCAGGTTGTCCGAGGCCCCCACCCGGGTGAAGATCCGGTCCACCAGCCCGACCCGGGCGCTGCGCGCCGGCACGAACGATCCCGCCTGGGCCATCAGGGTGATCAGCGCCACCTGCCGCATCACCGTGCTCTTCCCGGCCATGTTCGGGCCGGTGACGATCAGGATCTGCGCCGCCTGTCGATCCAGCCGCACGTCGTTGGGGACGAACAATTCGCGGTCCAGCATCCGCTCCACCACCGGGTGGCGGCCGTGCTGGATCTCGATCTCCGAGGAGTCATCCACCACCGGGCGGACATACCCGTACTCGGCGGCGCAGCGTCCCAGGGACAGGCCGGCGTCCAGGGTGGCGATCGCCTCCGCCGCGGCGCGGATCAACCCGGCCCTCTCCACCACCTGCGCGCGCAGCCCCTCGAAGAGCTGGATCTCCAGGGCGCAGCGCTTCTCCTCCGCGGTGAGGACCTTCTCCTCGTGGGTCTTCAGCTCGTCGGTGATGTAGCGCTCGGAGCCGACGGTGGTCTGCTTGCGGACCCAGTCCTTGGGCACCATCCCCAGGTTGGAGCGGGTCACCTCCAGGTAGTAGCCGAACACCTTGTTGTAGCGGACCTTGAGGTTGGAGATCCCGGTGCGCTCCCGCTCGCGCAGCTCCAGCGCCAGCAGGTAGTCCTTGCCGTGGGTGGACAGCTGCACCAGCTCATCCAGCTCCGGGTGATAGCCGGGCCGGATCAGCCCCCCGTCCCGCAGGGTCAGCGGGGGTTCCTCCGCCACCGCCAAGGACAGCTCGGCGGCCAGTTCGCCCAGGGTGCCCAGCGGCCCCAGCAACCCCAACAGCAGCGATGAGCGCAGCTGGGCCACCACCGCCGAGACCCGGGGTAGCAGCGCCAGAGATCGTCCCAGCGCCAGCAAATCCCGGGCGTTGCCCGCCCCCAGCGAGAGTCGGCCGCACAGCCGCTCCAGGTCCGCCACCTCGCGCAGGAGCGAGGACAGCTCCTCGCGCAGCACGCCCTTTTGGGACAGCTCCTCCACCGCGTCCAGCCGGGCGGTGATCTCCGGCAGCGAGCACAACGGCGCCACCAGCCAGCGGGCCAGCTTGCGGGCGCCCATCCCGGTGGTGGTGCGATCCAGCACCCCCAGCAGTGAACCCTTGCGCGACCCGTCCCGGACGGTGCGCAGCACCTCCAGATTGAGCCGGGTGGACTCGTCCAGCACCAGGTTCCCCGAGGCGGCGGAGACCGCCAGCCGATCCACGTGGGCCGCCTCGGTCCGCTGGGTCTCCTTGAGGTAGCGCAAGGCCGCCCCCGCCGCGCCGGTGGCCAGCGGGCTGTCGGAGAGTCCGAACCCATCCAGGGAGGCGACCTTGAAGTGTCGCAGCAGGTAGGTGCGGGCCCTTGCGGCCTCGAAGGCCGCGCCCTCCAGCCGGGCGGTGGGTGGGACCTTGGCCATCTGGGAGGTCAGGGCCTGCAACGCCCCGGGGTCCGCGCCCTCCGGCAGCAGCAGTTCGCGGATCTCCAGCCGGGAGAGCTCCTGGCCCACCTCCTCCGCGGTCGGCCGCTGGAAGCAGGAGAATTCACCGGTGGAGGCGTCCAGCACCGAGGCCCCCACCCCGTGCTCCCCGAAGGCCACCGAGGCCAGGAAGTTGTTCTCCTTGGCCTCCAGCACCTCCTCGTCCAGCACCATCCCCGGGGTGACGATGCGGGTCACCTCCCGGCGGACGATCCCCTTGCCGTTGGCCTCCTCGGCCTGGTCGCAGATCGCCACCTTCAGCCCAAAGCCGATCAGCTTGGCGATGTACCGGCGCGCCGCGTGGTAGGGCACCCCGCACATCGGCACCCGGTCCGCGCCCTTGGAGCGGGAGGTGAGCGTGATCTGCAGCAGCTCCGAGGCCCGGACCGCATCCTCGAAGAACATCTCGTAGAAGTCCCCCAGCCGGAAGAACAGGATCGCGTCCGGGTTCTGGGCCTTGACCTCCAGGTACTGCCGCATCATCGGGGTCAGCTGGGAGGGATCGAGGTCGGCCGGATCCAGCACCGGTCCCAACCCTTCAGGAGTAGCGCCCACCAGGTTGGGGGCCTCCGCCCCGGGGGCGGGCTGCGGCGCCAACGGCGCGACGGGCGGGTTGTTTTGTGCGGGCCGGGCCATCACCAAGGGACTCCCCTCCTGAGGCTGCACCTCTATCAGCCCACACTGACATCCCCAGCGCGTAGGTCCGGGTGGGCCCGGGTGGGCACCGTGATCCACGCCGGAGGTCGCGTCGGAGGCCCGGCGGGCCGCCGCGGGCCTCACGGGAGGATCATCGGCGCAATGGTGATCCCCACCCTCCTTCTACGGAGTCATCAAGCAGGCCTACCGCGACGAGGCAGTCGTCGCTGTCAGGCGACTCCGCGGCGGGCGGACTTCCGGTACGCCCGCCAGTGCCGCCTCGACCCGGAAGGGTGCGCCAACGAAGGCCAGGGGCTGTACGCGGTCCAACAAGGCGGTGCCGGTGGATCTCAATGCTGCCTGGTCATTCGCCGCGGAGGTCCACCGGTCGATCTGGCGAGGAACCCGAATCGGTCATCGAAAGCAGATCCGACACTGCACCCTTTGCGAGCGGATCGGGGCGCGGCTCGTAGCGAGGGCCCCGCTGGGGGCGACAGGGGGACGGTGAATAGATCATGATCTATTCGCCGTGAGCCCACTCCCTCCTCACGGGTGTAGGTCCGGGTTGAGTGATCTGATGCCTGTCTGAAAGGGCACTTCGAGGACTCGCGAGCAACGGACTTCACGGACGGGGGATTTCCGGTACGCCCGCCAGGGCCGCCGCGACCTCGAGCGGTGCGCCAAGGAGCGCTCAAACTGATCGTGCGCCCCCACCGGCGCCCGGCTCCCCGGCGGCTTGCGCAGGAAGGGATCGCCTTAGGCCTGCCGAAGTTTCCCGCCGACCGGCAGCCTTCTCCAGGAGGACACTCACCGCGAGGCGACTCGCCGACGCCATCGAGATCGCGGTGACGAACGACTCCCTCCGGGAACGCGCTTCTCAGATCGGTCGCCTCGTCCGCGCGGAGCACGGGGCGGTTCGCGCCGCTACCGCGATCGCTGCGGGAGGCAGAGCCTGACAGCACCTCTCCTGCCGCCGAGCGCCCCCGGGTGACCGGCCGGAGGCACTCCCCCCGGACAGGGGTCGCCGACCTGACCGGTGGCCCCGAGAAGCGCAGCGACCCGCGGTCGGCCTTCCCAGCCCGGACTGCGGCGGCGTTCGGCCGGGCAGTGGCTGGCCGTGGCCCTTCCCGCCCGGAGTGTCCGGCTAGAGACACTCGCCCCGGACCGGGGCCCCCGATTGACCGGTGTCCCAGCAATAGCCCAGCGACCCGCGGTCGGATGCAATCCCGACCGGGTAACATCACCTCTTCCCCAGATGCCAGCCGCCGCTCCCCCAGCCTCCCCGGTCCGCCGACGGACGGCCTTTGAACGCTTCACGCTTGGGGCCAGTGCCTTCGCCATCGGGGTGGGGCTGCTCGTGCTGGTCGGTTGGTACCTCCAAATCGACTCGCTGACTTCGGTGTTCTCCTCGCTGGTCCCGATGATGCCCAACACCGCGCTGGCCCTGGTGGCGGCGGGGGCTTCGCTGGCGCTGCTGGGGCCTCCCCAGTCCGGACCGCTCCGGCGATCGGCCGGGCAGTCGCTGGCCCTGGGCCTGGGGCTGCTGGGGGCGCTCACCCTCTACGAGTACCTCGCCCATCGCGATCTGGGGCTGGACCTGGTGTTGCTGCCCCAGACCCGCGAGGCCCTGGCCCAGGGAGGCCGCCCCTCCTTCAACGCCGCGGCGGACCTGGTGCTGCTGTCGCTGGCGCTGCTTTGGCTGGATCACCCCGGCTGGCGCGCCCGGGCCAGCCAGTACCTGGCGATCGCGGTGGGGCTGACCGCGGTGGTGGCGCTGAGCGGCTACGCCTCGGGCGTCCAGCCGTTCTACGGCATCCCCGACCGCCTCGCCTACAGCGGGCTGGCGCTGCACACCTCGCTGGCGTTGCTGGTGCTTTCCGGAGGGATTCTCTGTGCCCGGCCCCAGCGTGGCCTGATGGCGGTGGTGGTCAGCACCTACTCCGGCGGCTACATGGCCAGGCGGATGCTGCTGGCCGCGGCCCTGTTCCCGGTGTTGGCGCTGCTGGTGGGTTTGGGCGCGCAGTTACGTCTATACAGCCCGGCGCTGGGCGCGTCCCTGCTGGGCGGGCTGGGAATGGTCCTGGCGATGGCGCTGGTGCTGCAGGTGGGCCACCGGCTGAACACCGCCGACGCCGAGCAGCGCCGCACCACCCTGGCCCTGGAGCGGCTGGAGTCGGACCAACGCACCCTGATGGAGCACGCCCCGGAGGGGATCCTGGTGGCGAACCTGGAGGAGCACTTCACCGAGGTGAATGAGGCGGGAGCGAGGATGCTGGGCTACTCCCGCGAGGAGTTGCTGAAGCTGACCATCCAGGACCTGCTGCGGCCGGAGGATCTGCCCCGGCTGAGGGACTGGAAGGAGCAGCTGCTGGGGGGAACCCCGCTGATGGGCGAGTGGAAGATCCGACGCAAGGACAGGACGCTGATCCCGGTGGAGGTGACCTCCCGGATCCTCCCCGACGGTCGCTGGCAGGGCTTCGTCCGGGACAACACCGAGCGCAAGCGGCTGGCCGACCAGCAGCGCTTCCTCTCCGAGCTGAGCCGGTTGCTCTCCGAGTCGCTGGATGTGCAGGTGACCATCGAGAACTTCGCCCGCCGGGCGGTGCCGGAGATCGCCGACTGGTGCGTGGTGGATGTGGCGCAGCAAGGAGAGGTGCGGCGGGCGGCAGTCGTCCACCGCGACCCGGCCCGGCAGCACCTGGCGGATCGGCTGCTGGCGCTGACCCCGGCTCCGGTGCACATGCCCCAGGGGGTGGGCGAGGCCCTCGCCACCCAGGCGCCGATCCTGCTCAAGGATCTGACGCCCCGATGGCTGGAGGAGCGGGCCCCGAGCCCCGAGCACTTCGGGATTCTGATGGCGCTGGGGGCCCGCTCGTACCTGATCCTTCCGCTGCGGGCGCGGGGGGTCAGCCTGGGGTCGCTGACCTTCGTGGCCGCCGACCGGAACTACACCCAGCAGGATCTGGCCTTCGGTGAGGAGGTGGCGGGGCGGGCGGCGCTGGCGGCGGACAACGCCCTGCTCTACCAACGGGCGCAGGCGGCGGTCCAGACCCGGGAAGATGTCCTGGCAGTGGTGTCCCACGACCTCAAGACCCCGATCAACGCGATCCGGCTCAGCAGCGATCTGATCGCGCGGAAGCTGTTGCCGCAGCTCTCGGGCCCTCCCCAGGTGCGGGAGGCCCTGGCCCACAAGACGAAGACCATCGCCCGGGCCAGCGAACGGGCCAACCGGCTGATCTCCGATCTGCTGGACTTCGCCAAGCTGGAGTCCGGCAACTTCCGGGTGGCGGTGGCGCCGGAGCCTGTGGCCGGGCTGATGGAGGAGACCGCGGAGCTGTTTGGTCCGGTGGCGGAGGAGCAGACCGTGGACCTCCAGGTCCGGTGGCCGGAGGGGCTGTTCGCGCTCTGCGACCGCGCCCGGGTGGTGCAGGTGCTGGGCAACCTGGTGACCAACGCCATCAAGTTCAACCAACCCGGAGGGCGGGTGTGGATGCGGGCTGCGCCGGGCCCCGGCGGCGAGGTGCTGTTCTCGGTCCGCGATGACGGGCCGGGGATCGCCCCGGACGATGCCGCGCACATCTTCGAGCGCTACTGGCAGCCGGAGGCCACCCGCCGTCAGGGGACCGGCCTGGGACTGGCGATAGCCCAGGGGCTGGTGGAGGCGCAGGGGGGAAGGATCTGGTTGCAGAGCCAGGTGGGGGAAGGCAGCACCTTCTTCTTCACCCTCCCGGCGGCCCAGGGCGCGGTGGAGACCACCCCCCGGTACGACGCCTGACGCGCCGCTGACCCTTGGATGACTGGCGGTTGAACCTGGACGCCCGCCGGCCTTGAGCCACACTCCGCCGCATGGACAACCTGACCCACGGCCTGCTGGGCGCCTCGATCGCCGCCTGGCGCCGGGGGGACCGCCGGACGCAGCAGGCCACCCTCTGGGCCTGCGTGCTGGCCGCCGAGCTTCCGGATCTGGACCTGCTGCTGCCCGCGGAGAACCCGGCCCTGCACGCGCTCTCTGCGCACCGCGGGCTGAGCCACGCGTTGGTGTTCGCGCCGGTGTGGGCCGGGATCGCCACCGCGGTGGGCAAGGCCCTGTTCCGCGAGGTGCGCGCCCTTCCCCTCTTCGGCTTCACCCTGCTCACGGTGCTGCTGGCGCACCTGGCCGCCGACGCCTGGACTGGCTGGGGCACCCGGCTGCTGCTCCCCTTCTCGGATCAACGGGTGACCTGGGACTGGATGCTGGTGGTGGACCCGGTGTTCAGCGTGCCGCTGATCCTCGGAGCGGCGGTGGCGCTGGTCCGGCGCCGCTGGTGGCGGCCGGCGCTGATCACCGGGCTGCTGGTGGCCACCGCCTACCTGGGGGCCCGGGTGGGAACCCGCGCGGTGTTGCTAGAGCGGGTGCGGGACCGCTACCCCGCCGCGGAGCAGGTGGCCGTCTTCCCCGGCTGGCTGGGGATCGTGCGCTGGCGCTACGTGGCGGTGGCGCCGGAGCAGTTCGCGGTGGGAGAGCTGGGGCTGGGGCGGGAGCTGGTCGAACAAGCGGCAGTCTCCCGCTCCCACGCGCTGTCCGCGGAGTGGGCGGCGGTCCCCACCGTGGCGCAGGCGCTGGCCTGGGCGCGCTTCCCGGCGATCAGCGCGGAGCGACGAGCGGACGGCGGCGCCACCGTCCGGGTGGCGGACCTGCGCTACCACCTGGGCGGGGCCCCCACGCTACAGTTCGTGATCCAGCTCTCCCCCGGGTTGCAGGTGGAGGAGGCCCGGCTGGACCGGGGCGGGACGGCGAGGGAGCTGATGTCGCGGTGGAGCGCACTGGGCCGGTAGCGACAGCTGCGGGTGTGACGCCCCTCCAGGGCAACGATGACCTCAGCTCTTCGGGGCCACCGGATAGGAGCCGAACACCCGGAGCTCCAGACTGTCCGCGCGCAGCGCCTCCAGCGCGGAGGCCACGTTCGGGTCTTCCTGGTGGCCCTCCAGGTCCAGGAAGAACAGATACTCCCAGGGGGCCTCCCGGCTGGGGCGGCTCTCCAGTTGGGTGAGGTTGATCCCGCGGAGGGCCAGCGCGCCCAGCGCGCCATGAAGGGCCCCGGGAGTGTTCCGCAGGGTCAGCACCAGGGAGGTTTTCGATGGACCTTCGCGGGGACCCGGCCCTGGGGCGATCACCACGAAGCGGGTGTGGTTGGTGGGGGTGGTCTCAATCCCCTCCTCCAGGATCTGCAGCCCATAGAGCTGGGCCGCACGGGCGCTGGCGATCGCCGCCGCCTCCGGATCCTTCCGCTCCGACACCCGCTTGGCGCTCCCGGCGGTGTCGTAGTCGGCCACCGCCTCCAGCCCGTGACGCCGCAGGTAGGCTTCGCATTGCATCAGCGCTTGCACATGCGAATGGACCCGGCGGATCCGCTCCAGCGGGACTCCGGGTAGCGCCAACAGGTTGTGACGGATCCGCAGCTGGGCCTCGCCCACCAGCACCAGCGAATGGCTGAGCAGCAGGTCCCGGTTCTCGGAGATGCTCCCGGTGTGCGAGTTCTCGAACGGCAACAGCCCCCGGTCCGCCTTGCCGGTCGCCACGGCCTCAAAGACCTCGGCGAAGCCCTGGCACGTCAGCAGCTCCGTCTCGCCGTACAGGCTGACCACCGCCGCTTCGCTGTACGCGCCCCGCTCACCCTGAAAAGCAATCCGCATCGGTGAACGGAAGGTACGTGGTGGAGCGGCGCGATCACAATCGAGCAGTCTGCAAGGATTGCCGTTCGCGACACCGGTGCCTCAGGTTCCGTCACCAGAAGGGTCGCCTCCGCGAGCTGGGGAACCCGTTCCAGGACCTCGACCGGGCGGATCGCCGCCCCCACCCAGTCCCGGACCAACGGCCAGGCCGGAGGCGTCCCCCCGAGGTTGACAGCCGGAAGGTTCAAGCCTGGAGGCGTTCTGGGGGAAACTTGTCCGCGGTGGCGCATTTACCCCTGGTTTTCGACCCTGATCGCCCTGGAACTTGTCTCCAGATACAAACTTCCCCCACGGTGTCCCGCGCGCCTTCGCCACCGGCCGGCCTCAGTCCCGGACGCTGGCCGTTTCGGGCAGGCCCGATCGAAGTAGTCTCGCCGGCCGTGCCGCCCAGACCGCTCCTTGAGTTCGCCGCCAGCCGTGTGTGCACCCTTCAGCCCTCCCCCACCCTGGCGGTGACCGAGCGGGTCCGCGCCCTGCGTCGGGCCGGGGTGGAGGTGATCGATCTGGCCAGCGGCGATCCCGACTTCCCGACCCCGGTGCACATCCGCCAGGCGGCGACCGCGGCCATCGAGGCCGGAGACACCCACTACGTCACCGCCGGAGGACTCCCGGAGCTGCGAGCGGCGATCGCCGCCAAGCTGGCCGCGGACAACGGGGTCCAGGTCGACCCGGACACGGAGGTGCTGGTCACCGCCGGCGGCAAGGCGGCCCTGTTCGAGGCGATGCAGGCCCTGGTGGAACCGGGAACCGAGGTGCTGATCCTCGAGCCCTCCTGGGTCTCCTTCGCCCCGATGGTGCAGCTGTCTGGAGGCACCCCGGTCCCGGTGCGGCTCTCGGCGGACGACGGCTTCCGCCTGACCGCCGAACGGCTGGCCGCGGTGATCAGCCCCCAGACGCGGATCCTGCTGGTGAACTCGCCCAACAACCCCACCGGCAGGGTCTTCGACGAGGCGGAGTGGAAGGTGGTGCGCGACGCCGCGGTGGCCTCTGACCTGCTGGTCTTCTCCGATGAGATCTACGAGAAGATCCTGTTCGACGGGCGCCGCCACCACAGCCCTGCCTCCTTCCCCGAGTTGGCGGGACGGACCTTGACCTTCAACGGGTTCTCCAAGGCCTACGCGATGACCGGCTGGCGCCTGGGCTACGTGGCCGCGCCTCGACCGCTGCTGGCGCAGATCGCCAAGGTCCACGGCCACTCCGCCACCTGCGTCCCCGGGTTCACCCAGCGCGGCGCGGTGGCGGCGCTCGCGGGCCCGCAGACCCCGATCGCCGAAATGGTCGCCGCCTGGGATCGCCGCCGCCGGCTCGCGGTCCCACTGTTGGAGCAGGTCCCCGGCGTCCGCTGCCCACTTCCCCAGGGCGCCTTCTATCTGTTCGCGGACGTGCGCGCGGCCGGGGCCACCTCCGTGGAAGTGGCCAACCGGATTGTCGAGCAGGCCCACGTGGCGGTGATGCCCGGCACCGCCTTCGGAGAGGCCGGCGAGGGCTTCCTGCGCATCGCCCTCACCACCCCGGACGCGCAGTTGCAGGAGGCGTTGCAGCGCCTCCAGCGGTGTCTGCAGGGGCTCTGAGGGTAACGCCCGCCATGCGGTGTCCGAGGGTGGCTGCGTTGGAGCCCCCGTGACTGTTCAGGCGGGCCCAGACCGGTCTCCACCTTGTCGTCCGGGCCCGGCTGAACGCGGAACCGCTCACGAAAACGCAGAGTCCCCTGCCCTTCCTGCTCCCGCCCGTGGCACAATGACGCAGCGTGCCATCGAGCGAAACCGTCGGGCTGGTCGGATACGGAAGATTTGGAGCCGCGTTGGCGGCGCTGTGCGGGGAGGCTAGGATCCCGGTGCGGTCGCTTGATCCGCAGCACCCGCCCCCCGCCAACCTCCGGGAAGACGACCTGGCCCGGCTGTGTGCGGGCGCTTCCCTGATCGTGATCGCCGTCCCCCTGGACCGGATGGAGGCGGCCTTCACCGCCGTCGCCCCTCACGCCCGGGCGGACCAGGTGATCCTGGACGTGGGCAGCGTCAAGGTGGAGCCGGCCGCGGCGATGGAGCGGATCTTCGGCCAGGCGATCCCCTGGGTGGCCACCCATCCCCTCTTCGGTCCCGCCTCCCTCTCCAGCGGTGATCGACCCTTTCGGGTGGTGGTCTGCCCCACCCCGCAGCATCCGGGGGCGGTGGAGCGGGTGCAGGCCTTCTTCACCGCCGTGGGCTGCACCCCGATGATCCAGGGCGCGGACGCGCACGACCAGGAGATGGCGCTGACCCACGCGATGGCCTTCTTCGTGGCCAAGGGGATGCTGGACGCGGGCGTCCCCATGGATTCGCACCACTCCCCGCCGTCCTTCCGCGGGATCGCCCGGGGCATCGAGGCGGTCCAGGCGGACGCCGGCCACCTGTTCGGCCCGCTGCACCGGCGCAACCCCTACACCGCCGCCGCGCGGAGCCGGCTGCTGCAGTCGCTCACCGCCGCGGACCGGGTGCTCTCCACCCCCGAACCCTCCCGCCCCGAACCCGAGCTGCGGATCCCGGACCTCGGCGCCCACTCCCCCGAATTGCGCGAGGCGCGCGAGCTGATCGACGAGGTGGACGCGGAGATCCTCGCCCTCCTCTCCCGCCGCGCCGAGCTGGCGCGCCGGGCCGCCAAGGCCAAGGCCGAGCAGGGCTTCGGGGTGGCCGATCCTGCCCGGGAGAGCCGCCTGCTGGCCGGCCGCCGCGAGCGGGCCACCGCCCTGGGCCTGGATCCCGACGCGGTGGAGGAGATCTTCCAGGCCGTGCTCCGCTTCTCCCGAAACCTCCAGCGCCAAAGAGCCCCATGATCATCACCCTCGAACCCGACGCCGCCAAGTCCACCCTCGACGCGATCGCCCGGCAACTGGAGCGCTACCCGGGGGTGGAGTCCAAGCTGTACGAGTTCACCGGCGCCACCACCACCATCCGGGAGGTGCACCTGATCGGCCAGACCCGGGCCATCCCCACCGAGGGCTTCGAGGTCCTCCCCGGGGTCCGCGCGGTCAGCCGGGTCTCCGCCAAGTACCGGCTGATCGGCCGCCACCGCGACGCCCAGACCCACTCGTTTGAATACAACGGCGTCCGCTTCGGCGGCGACGAGGTCCAGCTGATGGCCGGGCTGTGCGCGGTGGACACCCCCGAGCACGTAGACGCGATGATGAAGACCCTGCGCGAGCACAAGCTGCAGACCACCCGGATGGGCGTCTACAAGCCGCGCAGCAGCCCCTACGACTTCCAGGGCCTGGGCAAGGCGTGCCTCCCCTGGGTGTTCGACCTGGCCGGCAAGCACGGGATCAAGGTCATCGCGATGGAGATCACCGACGCGCGGCAGATCGACGAGATCACCACCGCGCTGGAGGCCGCGGGCCGTCCCACCGGGGTGATGTTGCAGATCGGCACCCGCAACGCGCAGGCCTTCGAGCTGCTCAAGGCGGTCGGCCAGCAGCAGCAGTTCCCGGTGCTGTTCAAGCGCGGGATGGGGATCACCCTGGAGGAGTCGCTCAACGCCTGCGAGTACATCGCCAGCGAGGGCAACGGCCGGATCCTGTTCTGTCTGCGCGGGGTGAAGACCCACCTGGGCGAGCCCCACCGCAACCTGGTGGACTTCGCCCACGTGCCGGTGGTCCGCCGGCTGACCCGGCTGCCGGTGTGCATCGACCCCTCCCACAGCGTGGGCCGGATGGACCTGGCCCCGGACGGGCTGCCGGACATCTTCCACGCGGTCGGCCAGGGGATCGTCACCGGGGCCTCGGCGGTGCTGATCGACTTCCACCCCCGCCCGGAGCTGGCGCTGTGCGACGGCCCCCAGGCGCTGGGCCTGGAGCAATTGCCCCGCTTCATGCGCTACGTGGAGGTGATGCGCCGCGCGTACACCGAGGCCACCGCCGCCTGAGCGGGAGTGCGCGGACCTGCTACCGGGCCAGGAACACCGCCAGGTGCGCGGCGATCTCCGCCGGGTAGTACATGGCCAGGGTGGGCGGCAGTTGGAGGTTGGCCCGGGTGGGCACGCCCCCGCAGGTCATCGATCCCACGTACGTCCCGCCCATCTGCGACTCCATCCCGTAGGAGCACCCACCCAAGGTGCCCTCGATCTTCCCAGGCTGGATGGAGAAGTTGCCGGTGCGCCCCGCATACAACCCGCGGATCCGCAGCACGTTGCCCTCCTGGATCACCTTGAGATCCACCGGCGAGCCGCCGACCGTCCCCTTCACCTCCTCGGCCGTCCAGTACAGGTCCACGGTCGCTCCGTACGCCCGGCCGCGCAGCGCGTCCTCGAAGCGGGTCACCTGCACGTCCGCACCGGAGATTCCCTCCGCAGAGAGCCTGGCTTCCACCGCGCCGCCGGGCACGCCCAGCACGAAGTACTCGGCGGACTCGCCGGTCTCCGGAAGCCGGATGCCCTGGGCGCACCCCGAGATCGCCGTGATTCCCGCCACAACTACCCAGCGTGAAGCCCGCATTGTCTCTCCCGGCCCTGTGCGGCATTAGGGCCGCGCCCTGCTCTAGAGGAAACTAGGGGAAGTCCGTGACAGCGGGAAGGAGCAAAGGCGATGGCCGTTCGTCAGGCGAGCACCACCGGGTGTGGAGCGTTGGGGAAGCGGGAGGACCAGTTCCTGGAGGAGTCCGTCCAGGCGGCCGTGCTCAAGGAGCGGCTGACCATGGTCGGCTGGGGCAACGTGATGCGGGTGGTCGCCTACGGCGGCTGGCTGATCGCCGCCGTGGTGCTCTCTCGCGTGGGAGTCAACAGCTGGCCGGATATCACCGCCTACGTGGCCCCGTTCCTGGGGGTGGCGCTGGTGGCGTTGGCGGTGGGGCTGCGGTTTCCGCGGTATCGCTGCCACCTGGCCTGGATGATCCCGCTGGTGGACGTCCCAGGGGTGATGCTGGGGATGGTGACCGCCATCCAACAGGGGCCGCCGGCGGAGGCGCCGCGGATGGCGATCACCACCCTGGCCGGACTGCTGATGGTGCTGTTCTTGGCGCAGCTAGCCCTGGACTGGCGGGTGGTGGCGCTGACCGCGGCCAGCGCCCTGATCGCGATCGTCGGCCTGGCCCTGCATCTGCAAATGCCGTTCGCCGACTGGGGCCCCCTGACCCTGATCGCCACCACCGTGGGCGCCTGGTCCGGCGCCTACACCATCAGCCGGATCCGCGCCCTGGTCCGCGACGCCGCCCGCGAACAGCAGGTCCGCACCCGGCTGGGACGCTACTTCTCCCCCCAGGTGGCCGAGCGGATCGGCGCGACCCACAGCTCCGCGGAGGGCGAGCTGCGGGAGGTCTCAATCCTGTTCGCGGACATCCGCGACTTCACCTCCCTCTCCGAACGGCTGGAGGGCCCGGCGGTGGTGGCGCTGCTCAACGAGTACCTGACCGCGATGGTGGAGGTGGTGTTCCGTCACGGAGGGACCCTGGACAAGTTCATCGGCGACGGGCTGTTGGCCTACTTCGGAGCCCCGCTGGATCAGCCCGGCCACCCGGAGGCCGCGGTGCGCTGCGGGCTGGACATGCTGGTGGCCCTGGAGACCCTCAACGAGAAGCGCCGGGCCCGCGGGGAAGCGGACCTGAAGATCGGGATCGGGATCCACACCGGCCGGGCGGTGGTGGGAGACGTGGGCAGCGAGCAGCGCCGCGAATACACGGTGATCGGCGACGCGGTGAACCTCGCCTCGCGGATCGAGGGCCTGACCAAGCAGCAGAACACCCCGCTGCTGGTCTCCGGCCGCACCCGCGAGCTGGCCGGAGAGTCCTTCAGCTGGTCAAAGGGAAGCACCGTCCCGGTGAAGGGAAAAGCCGACCCGGTCGCCACCTACCAGCCCACCCACGGCCGGCTGGCCGCCACCGGCTGAGGCGGGGACAGGCTACTTTTCGCCAGGCAGGGCCATCGGACGCCCCGGGGAGGAAGGCGAAAAGTTGCCTGTCCCCGTCGTCAACTCGAAGCCGGAGGCCACCCGCCCTCCTACGCCGGAACCCGAATCAACTCCCGCTGAACAGGCGCCGCCCCCCGCAAAGCCAGCACCCGGCCCCCGCGAGCCACAAACAGCTCCGCCATATGTGGGTGGCAGGTAAACGTCAGCACCTGGTGTCGGTCCGACAGCTCCCCCAGCGCCTGGGCCGCGGCCGCCGCCCGACCGGCGTCAAAGTTCACCAGCACATCGTCCACGATCACCGGCAGCCGGGCCCGGGTCTCGCCCAGGTCCTCCACCGCGGCGATCCGGAAGGCCAGGTACAGCTGTTCACGGGTGCCCCGGGACAGCCGGTCCGCGGTCCACTCCACCCCATCGGGAGAGATCGCCACCAACCCCCGCTCGGACTCCGGCGCCCGCACCTGCACGTAGCGCCCGGAGGTCAAGGTCGCGAACACCGAGGAGGCCAGCTGCAGCAGCCGCGGCTGGTGCTGCTCCTCGTACCGGCGCTTGGCCGCCTCCACCAGCCCCAGCGCCACCCGCTCGGCGGCGTAGCGATCCGCCAACGCCGAGATCCGCAGCCGCAGGGACTCCTCCTCCGCCCGCAGCCGCCGGGCCTGGTCATCCACCTCCAGCCCCTCCAGCTCCTTGCCCACCGCGCCCCGCTCCTCGGAGATCGCCCGCCGTCCGGCCTCCGCGGCCTCCTGCGCGGCCTGGGCGCGCGCCTGCTCCTCCAGGGCCCGTTCCCAGCCCCCGCTGCCCTGGATCTGCTCCAGCGCCGCCTCCGGGATCAGCGCGGTGCGGGCCTCCACCGCGCTGCGCAGCCGGGCCCGCGCGGTCCGGGCCGTCCGGAAGCGTCCTGCCAACTCCGCCAGCCGGCGAAAGGCCTCCTCGTCCGCGGCGCCAACGCCCGACAGCAGCGAGGCGCACCCCACCCGGGCCTCCTCCAGCGCCCGGGCCCGCTGCTGACACCGAAGCTTCAGCCCGCCCCGCTGGAGCTCCAACTGGGCACAGGTGGACCGGCGCAGCCGCTCCGCGTCCAGTCCCTCCGCCAGCGCGCGGGCGGCCATCTCCGGAGTGTTCGCCGGAAGCTGGGCCAACGAGGCCAGCGCCTGGACCTTCGCCCCGGCGGACGCCCAAAGCGCCCACTCGGTGTGCAGCAACTCCCGCTGGGCCGACAATGAGGCCAGCGTCTCCTGCAACGAGGCCGCCTCCCGCATCAGCTCCACCGCGCGGTCGGCGGAGATGCCCTGGGGGAAGCCGCGAGCCTTCAGCCAGGCCTCCAGCTGGCCGGCCAACAACCCACGCTCGTGCTCCACCTGGGCCAGCGCCTCGCGGGCCGCGGTCCGGGCCAGCGTCGCCGCGTCCACCCGGGCCGCCACCGAGCCCAGCAAGGCCGCCACCGACTCCCGCGCCTCCGCCCGGCGAAGCCCGTCCGCCAGTGCCTGCAGCCGGGTGGCCACCTCCGCCAAGCTTGCCCCGGAAGACAGCCCGCCTTCCCGCAAGGCGGCCTCCAGCGCCGCGCTCAAGGTCGCTTCCCGCGAACCCAGCGCCGCCAGCTCAGTGTCCAGCCGCTCCAGCTCGCGCCGCCGCAGCTCGCAGCGCAGACGCCAGGAAGCCAGATCCTGTCGGTGTCCGTGGCTGGTCCGAAGCTGGACCGCCCACAGCACCGCCGCCAGCCCCACGAAGACGCCGACGCCATACGGCAGCGAGGCCAGCCCCTGCAGCAGGAAGGCCGCCACCGGCAACAGCGCCAACACCCCGGTCGCCAGCCCCGCCAGCCAGGCCGGGAACGCCAGCCGGGGCGGCGCCGGTTGTTCCACCTCCACGGACTCCCGCCGTGCCCGTCGCTCGGCCAGCGAGTCCTGGACCCCGCGATGCTCGGCCCTCAGCGGCGCGTGTTGCACCAGCGCAGCCTGCGCCTCCCGCAGCGGTCCGGCCTCCGGTCCGGCCAGGGCGCCCAGCTGCTCTTCTTGCCGCAGCAGCTCGTCCCGCCGGCGCTCCCACTCCGCGGTCGCCTCTCGGGCCACCGCGGCGCGCTCAGAGACCCTCAGCTCTATCGCGATCAGCGCGTCGCGAACGGTCAGCAGCTGCGCCGCCGCCGCCGCGGACAGGTCCACCGAGGCCAGCGTCCCGGCGAGTCCCAGCGACCCGGCGCGGGTCTGCGCGCGCGACAGCCCTGCCGCCACCTCCCGCTGTGCCTCGGGAACCCGCCGTCCGGTCTCGCCCAACGCCCGATAGCCGTCCAGGGCCGCGCGCGCCTCCTCCAGCATTCCGGCCAGCGGCGGCGCCAGGCCCTGACGGGACAGCGCCTCCTCCACGGTGTGCAGCTCCAGCTGGGCCGAGTCCTGCTCCCGCTGGGCCCGGCGCTCTGCCTCCAGCCGCGCCTCCCACCGGGCCAGGCCATCCTCCGGGAAACCCTGCAGCGGCGGCAGCGCCGAGAGCTCCGACTCCACCTCCGCCAGCCGCAGCAGATCCTCCCGGGCCCCGCACAGCCGGGTCCAGCGATCCAGCGCGGCCCGGGCCGCCACCCCGTCCCTCTCCACCTGTCCCCAGGAGGCCTGCAACCCCTCCTGCCGGGCCCGCAGCTCGAAGTAGCGCGCCGGGCGGTCCCCGAGCGCGGCCAGCTCCTTCTGCACCGTCTCCAGCTCACCCAGCAGCTGGTTCAAGGGCCGGGTCGGGGCCCGGGGGGCGTACAGCGCCTCCGAGCCATCCCGCAGCCGCTTGAGGGTCTCCGGCAGCCGCTGCGCCCCCTGGATCCCGGCGGCGAACAGGGCGTCGGAGACCGTCCCCTGGGAGGCCAGCTGATCGAAGGTCGCCAGCTCCTCCAGGCCGAAGGCGAACACCTGGAAGTACAGATCCCGGGACAGCGCCCCCAGCGCATCCTCCAGCCGCGAGGCGGGCAGCGGCTCGCCGCGCGGGGTGCGCACGGTCAGCTCCCCCTCCAGCCGCTTGCGCCCATGGCGGCGCAGCACAATCGGGCCCGCGGCGGTGGCCAACACCAGCTCCCCGGAGAGCGGCTGGCCGTTGAGCGGAACGTACCGGTCCCCCACCGCCTTCTTCTCGAAGCCAAAGAGCATCCAGCGCAGGAACGCCAGCAGGGTGCTCTTGCCGGCCTCGTTGGGGCCACAGAGCACATTGAGCCCCGGGGCCAGGTCCAGCTCGGTGCCGGAGAGCTGCCCGAAGGCGTCGATCCGCAGCCGATCGATGCGCAACCCGCGGGTGGCCAGCGGAGGCTGTTGCGAGCCCGGCTGGAGCGCGGTTCCCAACGGCAGCTCGGAAGCGCCCTTCCCCTCGCGTCTCATCCGCCCTCCCCCAGCAGCTCCACCGCGCGCAGCGACGCCCGGTCGATCAAGGCCCCGGCGCGCTCCCGGGTGGGGACCAGCCCGGCCCGCTTGAGCCTGACATCCAGGGTGTCCAGCTCGCCGTCCCACAGCGCCGCCCGTCCGGCGTCCACCCGCAGCGCCGCGTCCGCCACCTCCAACACCTCCGCCGCCAGCCCGCCGTCCTGGCGGACCCGCGCCAGCTCCATCAAGGGGGCGGTGCGATCCTCCAGCGACTCCAGCAACACCGGAGGGGTCCGGGCCGCCAGGCGCTCTCCCAGCTCCGACTGCAGCTGGATCAGCGCGTCGGGATCCGCCAATTCTGCATGCGGTCCGCCCCGCCCCTCCAGCAGCACCCGCGCCGCATGGGCGTCAAAGCCGTCCGGGCAGGCCGCGTCCACCGCGCGCTCCACCGCGTCCGCCACCGCGCCGATGTCCGCGGCGGCGGAGACGTCCACCGCCAGGCGGTGCCAGCGGACCTTGTCCACCGCAACGAAGGTCCGGGTGCAGCGGCCACCGTCCACCCGCACCAGCACACAGCCCCGTTCGCCGGTCTCGTTGGCGTGCCGCCCCTGCGGATTGCCGGGGAACACCGCCACCCCGCCGGTGGCCAGCGGGTACTCGGCCCGGGTGTGCACATGCCCCAAGGCCCAGTAGTCCAGCCCGCGCTCCTCCAGATCGGTCAGCGAACAGGGCGCGTAGTTGGCGTGCCCCGAGTCCCCGCCCACGTTCGCGTGCAGCACCCCCACCGTGAACTCCGGACCCTGCCGGGAGAAGCGGCGGGAGAGGTTCTCGGTGACCCGCTCCTGGGGATAGGAGATGCCCTGGACCCGGCACACCTCGCCAGACGGCAACGCCACCTGGACCTCCTCCCATTCGGTCCCGAAGACCTTGACCGAAGGGGCCAGGCCGATGCGGGCCTCGCCGCCCAGCGGATCATGGTTGCCGTGGACGATGAAGGTCCGGATCCCCGCCGCATCCAGCCGGGCCAGCTCGCGCCGAAGCGCCAGCCGGGCCCGCACCGAGCGGTCCTTGGCGTCGAACAGGTCCCCGGCCAGGACCACGAAGGCCGCCTGCTGCCCCAGCGCCAGATCCACCACCGCCGCCAACGCGCGGAAGGTGGACTCCTGCAGCAGCGCCATCAGGCGCGCGTCGGCGCGAACGGCCCGAAAGGGGCTGTCCAGGTGCAGGTCGGCGGCGTGCACGAAGGTGAAGGCCATCGTCCAACACCCTACCTCCCGGGTATGACATCCCCCTTCACGGGGTGTAGATCCGGGTAGGTCAGGATGGAGAGGCCTGCTGGACCAGCAACCCCGCATCGCTGATCGAGCAGCACATCGAGCCGTCCACCATGAACGCCAGCGCCCCCATGACCTTCTTCTCCACGACGTCCTTGCGGTCCGAAAGGAGGGCGCGCACGCGGGCCTCGGTCCTCGCGCGCATCGCCGTGCTGCTCACCGCGCCGCCCTGCGTGCGAGCTCGTCGCTCGCCGGCTTGAAGGAGACCCGGTCGAAGATCAGCGTCACCGCCGCGACCCTTCCACCCTCGATCCGCAGCCACTCGACGATGGGGACGGCTTCCAGGCCCGCTCAAGTGAGTCGTGCACCAACTCCTCGGCCTCGGCGAACGAGCCGGGCATGCGGTAGCAGTGCCGCAGCAGCGCGGGACGGTGCGCGACGAATGCCGCCTCGAGGTCAGGACTCACGGCAGCACACTCTCCCGCAAGAATTCACCGAACGGGGAAGGCCTATGCGGGCCTCCCCGCCCGGGATCAAGGTGGCCGTGGACAACTCCCGCCGCGGCGCCATCAGGCGCCCGTCGGCGCGAACGGGCTGTCCAGGCCAGGAGTTGGTCCGGCAGGGCCGGAGCCATCTGGACCTGGACGCCATCGAGTATTTCGCCAAGGGACCCGGCGGGAGCGGCTGCGGCCTTGCCGCCGGAGGGCTGGAGCCATTGCGCCCGCCTCGGGGCTCTGGGGGGGACGGTGAATAGATCATGATCTATTCGCCGTGAGTCCTCGTCCTCCCAACAGGTCCAAGGAGGCGGAGTCCGGGCGCCAGCAGAGAACCCATGCTTGAGTTCCTTCCGACCGCCCGCTTCGATGGAGGTGAGGGCAACAGAAATGCCGTCTCGGTGGCATCCAAGCCGCCCGGGTTAGGGCTCCCACCCGGCGGCGGTGACCGCCTTCTGCACGGTCGCCTCGTCCCCCACCACCGAGAGCACCAGCCCGTTCTTCAAGCAGGCCCCGAAGGCGGCCCGGACCTGCGGCCCGGACACGTTGACCATCGCCTCCGCCACGTTCGGGGACTGCTCCGGGTCCAGATCCAGCATCCGCGCGTTGAGCAGCGCATCCACCGAGGCCCAGGAGGTCCCGCGCGACAACGCCTGCTGGTGGGCGGCTACCCAGCGGACCCGATCCAGCGCCACCGGATCCACCTCGGCGGCCAGCTTCTCGAACGTCGCGCGCACCGTCTTGATCGCCTGCTCCAGCTTGGCGTTCTCTACCGTGGTGGACCAGCGGGCCAAGATCGCCCCGCCGCGGCCCAGGTCCAGCTGGTGTTGGGCGCCATAGGTGGCCCCCAGCTGCTCGCGCAGCATCACCCGCAGCTCCTCGGCGGCCAGCTGGGTCATCAGCAGGTGTTCGGGGGCCACCCCGGCGGCGGACGCGGGCAGCCGGCAGCCCAGGGACAGCTGGCCCTGGGTGGCGCCGGGGCGGTGGGTGACCAATAGCCGCTGCGACGGCGCCGAAGTGGGAGCCGGCGGCGCGGACACCGCCACCCCTGGGGTGACCCAGCCGCCGAACCACTGGCGGACCAGCGCCTCGGTCTGCGCCACCTCCACCTCGCCGGAGATGGCCAGCACCGCATTGGCGGGCACGTGGGTCTGGCGGATCCACTCCGCGATGTCCCAGGCGCCGACCTTCATCATGTCCGCCACCGAGGCCGAGCGTCCGGCGGGATGATCCCCGTACACCGCGTTGAGAAAGGCGCGCTCGGCGCGCAGCTCGGGCAGCTGGTCCGCCTTGAGGCGCTGGGGCATCACCACCGCATGCATCCGCGGCAGCCACTCCGGAGACTTCATGGAGGGGACGCGCTCGGAGAGGATGGCCAGCATGTTGGGCAGGTTCCCCGCCGCGCCCCGCATCACGTAGCGGAAGTCGTCCGCGCCACCCTCGTGGTAGCTCGACGCGCCGAAGTCCCGGGCCTCGCCGTTGAGGCGGGAGCCCGCGGAGATCACCCACTCCGCCATCCGGCTCACCCCCAAGGGCTGCCCGCCCACCTCGCCGCCGCGCAGCGCCAGCCCCACGGTGGCGATGGGCATCCCCGGCCGCCGGTCGATCAGCACCTCCATCCCGCTGGGCAGGGTGAAGCGGTGCGGAGGCGCCGGTCGCAGGGTCTGCAGCCGCGCTGGCAGCGCCGTCACCGGGAACACCACCTGCTCGTCACCGGGGAGCTCCGCCCCCAGGCCGGCGGCCCCCTCCGGCGGCACCGCGTCCGCCGGCAGCGGCGCGATGTACACCGCCCGCGCCCGGTCCCGGTTCAGGTACTTCTCGGCGAACGCGCCCACCTGGGTGCTCTTGAGCTCCGCCACCGCCCGCAACGAACGCGAGTACAGGGTCGCGTCGCCGGAGAAGTGGGTGAACTGGGCCCGGTTCACCGCGCGGTTGAGCAGCCCTTCGGCCTGGGCGGTCATGGAGGTGATCGCCGAGAAGCGGGCCTTGGAGAAGCTGACCTGGCCATGCAGATCCGCCTCCTCGCTGAACCAGGCCTTGTAGATCTGGTCCACCACCGCGGTGTACGAGCGATCCGGATCCCGCCCCTCGTTGAGCGGCACGTAGCAGACCAGGATCGACGCCTCCACCCCCGGGATCACGAACACCCCTACCCCGGCGATGTCCTCATCCGCCATGAAGGCCTGGACCAGCGCTCCGGCGGCCTTGTTCTGGGCGAACCCGATCAGGTGCGAGTCCGCGTCAAAGCTGCGCGGCAGGGTCCAGGCCACCCACAGCTCCGGGGTGGGCACCGCGCCCTGCTTCTTCACCAGCTTCGGGCCGGGCGCCACCGGCGGCTCCGGGGCCAGGGCCGGCAGCCGCGGCTGCACCGGCCGCATCGAGGGCACCCCGCCCAGTAGCTTGGCGGGGAAGGTGCGGGCCACCAGGGCGTCGATGCTGCGCAGGTCCACGTCCCCGGTGATCACCACGGTCAGGTTCTCCGGGCGGTAGTGCTTCTCCACGAAGGCGGTCACGTCCTCCAGGGTGATCGCCGAGAGGCTCTGGTGCGACCCGCCGATGGAGCGGGCGTAGGGGTGGGAGGCCGGAAAGAGGCTCTCCCGCAGCCAGTCGAAGGCCTGCCCGGAGTAGCCGGTCTCGCCTCGCTGGCGGATCTCATTGCGCACCACCTCGCGCTCCACCAGGAAGGTCGCCTGGTCCACCCGGCGCAGGGGGGAGTAGAAGCGCTCGGCCTCGATCCGCAGCAGGTCCCCCAGCGCGTCCTTGGGGGCGGCCTCGAAGTAGGCCGTGATGTCCGACTGGGTGAAGGCGTTGATCCCCACCGCGCCGGTGCGGTGCAGCGCGGTCCACGCCGGCGGCCCGGCGGCCACTCCCCGGAACATCAGGTGCTCGGCCAGGTGCGCCAGGCCCTCCTTGCCCAGAGGATCCGCCGAGGCCCCGGTCCCCGCCAGCACCACCACCCCCACCACCGGCTCCCGCTTGTCCTCCTCCACGATGATCCGCAGCCCGCTGGGATAGCGCATGTCCCGCAATGGATAGGACACGTCCCGCATCATCAGCTTGCCGCGGTTGGGGATGGAGGCGGCGCAGCCGCACAGCAGCAGGAGGACAAGGGACGCACGACGCATGGTGACTCTCCGGGTGGGTGCGGGCGTATACACTCCGGCGAACAAAACCGGAACATCCTCCCAGCCCAGAGGAACACGCTCCCCTTGAGAGGGTCGCCGCACCGAATTTTCGGTCCGGATGGAAGGCGGCCTGCAGCGGCTGCTGGCGCTGCGGAAGGCTGAGCAGACGACCCACAGCGTCTCCCCGCTGAGCAGCCCGCCCAGCAGATCTCGCCGTCGCTGGACTCCAGGAGGGTGCCGCGGCCCAGGCAGGCCGTCCTCCGTGCCTCCTGGGCGCGCTGTACGTGATCTCCGGTGGGATCTACGTGCGCGGCTCCCTGGATGGCTCGCCCGGCTTCAACACCCTGCTGTTGGGGATCGGCGCGGTGCTGGCCAGCCTGATCGGCACCACCGGGGCCTCGATGCTGCTGATCCGCCCCCTGCTGCGGGCCAACGCGCCCCGAGAGGCGAAGGCGCACATCGTGGTGTTCTTCATCTTCGTGGTCTCCAACTGCGGCGGGCTGCTCACCCCGCTGGGGTATCCCCCGCTGTTCCTGGGTTTCCTCAAGGGGGTGCCGTTCGAGTGGACGGTGCAGCACCTGTGGCCAATCTGGGTGATGATCAATGGCGCGCTGCTGGTGATCTTCTTCGCCCTGGACAAGGTGATCTTCGATCGCGAAGAGGTCCGCCGCCCCGGCGATCAGCACGCGGAGGTCAAGCAGCACGCCCCCTTCGGGTTGGACGGAGCCTTCAACCTGCTCCTCCTGCTGGGCGTGGTGGCGGTGGTGTTCGCCAGCGGCCGGGGCCTGTTCTTCGGCGGCGGGGCCTGGCCATTCGGACTGCAGGAGGCGCTGATGGTGGCGCTGGCCACCGCCTGCTTCCTGCTCACCCCCCGCCTTGTGCACCAGGAGAACCACTTTGGCTTCGGCCCGGTGATCGAGGTCGCGGTGCTGTTCGCCGGGATCTTCGTCACCATGATCCCCGCCCTGCTGCTGCTCAACGTGCACGCGCCCTCGCTGGGGATCCTCGACCCCTGGCAGTTCTTCTGGGCCACCGGGGTGCTCTCCAGCTTCTTGGACAACGCGCCCACCTACCTGACCATGTCCGCCGCCGCGGCCGGCCTCCACGGCATCCCCACCGAAGGCCGCTTCCTGGCCACCCTCCTGGAGGCCGGTGGCGCGGAGGGGATCCTGATCGCCATCTCCGCGGGCGCGGTGCTGATGGGCGCCAACACGTACATCGGCAACGGGCCCAACTTCATGGTCAAGGCCGTTGCCGAGCAGCGGGGGGTGAAGATGCCCTCCTTCTTCGGCTACCTGGGCTGGTCCTGCGCGGTGCTGATCCCGCTCTTCGCGGTGGTCACGCTGCTGTTCTTCCGCGGCTGAATTCTGGGCGTCGCCACGCGGCGAGGACCGGAGGCTGCGTCCCCCGCAGCGGAGGTTGGACCGGTCCTTGCCGCCATGCCAAGGTGCGCCCGCCTTGCTCAAGGAAGCCTTCCAGGATCTGAACCGGGTCCGCCAGATCGCCGTGATCGCCGCGCGCTACGGCTTTGGCGAGTGGCTGGAGCGCGGCGGGTTGTGGCGTTCCCTGGGCCGCAAGGAGGAGGTGGAGGTCACCCCGGAGGCCAAGCGCGCCACCGCCGCCCGCCGCTTCCGGATGATGCTCAACGAGCTGGGCCCCACCTTCATCAAGCTGGGCCAGGTGCTCTCCACCCGGGCCGACCTGCTCCCCAAGGAGTTCGTGGCCGAGCTGGCCGGGCTGCAGGATCAGGTGGCGCCCTTCCCGCTAGAGCAGGTCAACGAGCAGATCCGAACCTCGCTGGGGCGCTCGTTGGAGGAGCTGTTCGCCCGCATCGAACCCTCCCCGCTGGCCGCGGCCTCCATCGCCCAGGTCCACCGGGCGGTGACCCACGACGGGCAGGAGGTGGTGGTCAAGGTCCAGCGGCCGGGGATCACCGAGCAGATCCGCGCCGACCTGGCGGTCTTGCGCTACCTGGCCCGGGCCCTGGAGGCCACGGTGGAGGAGAGCGGGATCTACTCCCCCACCGGGATTCTGGACGAGTTCGACCGCGCCATCCACGAAGAGCTGGACTTCCTCAACGAGGCCGCCAACGTCCGCGCCTTCTACGCCAACCACGTGGAGCGACCGGGGATGCGGATCCCCCAGGTGTTCGACACCCTCTCCAGCCGCACCGTGCTCACCTTGGAGTTCCTGCCCGGGGTGAAGATCAGCAACATCGATCTGAAGAAGCACGATCCCCAGAAGCTGGCCCGGGCGATCATCGACGACGCCTTCCGCCAGCTGTTCGTGGACGGGCTGTTCCACGGCGATCCCCACCCGGGGAACATCCTGGTGCAGGAGAACGACACCATCGCGCTCCTGGACTTCGGCCTGGTGGGCCGGCTGTCCAAGCCGATGCAGGACACCCTGGTGATGCTGGTGCTGGCGGTGGCCCTGAAGGACTCCGACTCGGTGGCCCGGATCCTCTACCGGCTGGGAGTCCCGGACGGGCGCGCGAATCTGGCCGGCTTCCGCGCCGACGTGGACGCGGTGCTCTCCCAGACCCTGCCCACCACCCTGGGGAAGATCGACACCCGCCGGGTGGCCGAACAGCTGCTGGATCTGGCGGTGAAGTACCGGATCCGGATCCCCAAGGAGTACGCCATCCTCTCCCGGGCGGCGGTGGCCATCGAAGGGGTGATCCGCACCCTCCATCCGGACCTGAACGTGATGGAGGTCGCCATGCCCTACGCCAAGGAGCTGCTGGCCGGCCGCTACGACCCCACCCAGCTGCAGGGCGGGCTGATGCGCACCCTGTTCCGCCTCCAGGGGCTGGCCAACGATCTGCCGGTGCAGCTCTCCCAGATCCTGCTGGATCTGGAGACCGGCAAGTTCGAGGTCAACGTCCGCGCCACCCAGTTCGAGACCCTCAACTCCTCGCTGCGCAGCGCCGCGGTGATCGCCTTTCTGGGGTTGTGCGCCTGCGGGTTCATCGTCGGGTCCTTCATGGCCTTCTCCCAGAACCCGTGGATGGTGGGCGGGATCCCGGTGCTGGGGGTGATCGGCGTGGCCGCTTCGGCAATGCTTTTCGGAGCGACCTTCAGCTGGTACCTGTTCGCCGGACGGGTGCACAAGGTCCGCCTCAGCCGTTTCTTGAAGAAGAAGTGAGGCTCGCCGGAAGGCGAAAATCGCCCCCAACGGGGCACGACACATCACCGAGGGGTTGAAAGACATGGCAGCGAAGAAGGCCCAGAAGTCGGCGGTAAAGAAGATCCAGGCAGTGATCCGCAAGGGCTGGGAGGCCGCGGACGAGAAGCTGTTCAAGCAGCTGCACAAGGCGGGCAGCACCACCGCCCAGATCGCCAGGCAGCTGGGACGCAGCACCGCCTCGGTGCGCTCCAAGGCCCAGAAGTTCGGCCTCTCCCTCAAGCCCAAGGCCGCCAAGAACAAGAAGTAGCCAAGCCGATAAAGGGGACAAGGCTACATTTCCGGGCCTCCGGATTGCACAGCAGCAATTCCGGGGCCACGAAATGTAGCCTGTCCCCTTTTTTTCGCGGTGCGGCGCCCAGCCCGGAGAGCGGGCGGGCGTCCAGCAGTGCAGGCCCGGTCGATCGCCCCGTGTCTAACTTCCTCCAGTGGGGGTCAGGAGGAGGTTCCAGATGCGCACTGGACTGATGGTGGCCGGGCTGGTGATCGCGTTCTCATCCCTGGCCGCCTGTGATGGCCAGCCGGTGGATGACGTCCTTCCCGGCGGGGTGACTCTGTCCACCGCCACGGTGGCCCAGGGCCCGCCGCCAGCTCCCGGGTCGGGCACCGGCGGCTCCGGGATGGAGGGAACGGAGGACACCGCGGCCCAGGACGCGATCTCCGCCCAGTCCCTGCTTTGGACCCGCTCGCAGCTTGGCGCCACGCGCCCCATCGGGCACTGACCTATCAGGCCGGGACCGCTCCTGCGCGTCGCCGGCTCCTCCACCCCGCCAACCGCTGCTTGCCGCGATCCGCCAGCAGGTAGAACGCCGGCACCACCAGCAGCGAAAGCACGGTGGACACCAGCAGGCCGCCGATCACCGCGGTGGCCATTGGCACCCGGATCTCGGCGCCGGAGCCCAGCCCCAGCACCGCGGGCACCGCGGCCATCATGGTGGCGATGGAGGTCATCAGGATCGGCCGCAGCCGCATCGGGCCGGCCTTGAGCAGCGCGTCGTAGGCGTTCAGGCCGTCCTCCTCCCGGGCCTGGTTGGTGTAGTCCACCAGGATGATCGAGTTCTTCTTCACGATCCCCATCAGCAGCACCAGGCCGATCATGGAGAAGATGTTCAAGGTCTCCCCGCCCGCCCACAGCGCGAAGGCGGCGCCCGCCAGCGACAGCGGCAGGATGGTCAGCACCGTCACCGGATGGAGGAACGAATTGAACTGCGAGGCCAGCACCATGTACGCCACGCCGATCCCCATCAGCAGGGCGAAGATCAGCCCGCCCATCGACTCGGAGAAGGCCACCGAGGCGCCGCCGGGCACCAGCCGGTAGCCGACCGGCATCTGACGCTGCAGGGTCGCGACCTGCGCCAGCGCCTCCCCCTGGGAGGAGTTGGGGGCCACGTTGGCGAAGAGGGTGATCGCCCGCTCCCGATCCCGCCTTGAGATGGCCTGCAGCGCCGGCCGCTCCTCATAGGAGATCACCGAGGAGAGCGGGACCAGCTGCCCGGACGCGGTCCGGACCTTGAGCCGGGCCACGTCCTCGGGCCGGGTGCGCTGGTGGGCCAACAGCCGCATCCGCACATCCAGCCGCCGCCCCCCGTCGCTGTACTTGCCCACCCGCGCCCCGCCCACCAGGGTGTTCAGCGCCAGGGCCACATCTTCGATCGGGATCCCCAGATCGCTGGCCCGGGCCCGGTCGGGGGTGATCCGGAGCTCCGGCATCCCCAGCTGGTAGTCGGTGTCCACGTCCACCACCGTCCCCGAGGCGGCCAGCTTCTCCCTCACCCCCTCCGAGACCGAGACCAGGGTCTCCCAGTCCGATCCCCGGACGGAGAACTCCACCGGATACCCGCGCTGGGCGGTGAACCCCTGCTGGGACAGATCCTGGATCACCGCCCGCAGCCCCGGGTAGCTGTTGAACTCCTTGCGCAGCACCGCGGCGAACTCGTTCTGGGTGAAGTCCCGCTGGTCCGGCGGATCGAGCGTCACGAACATGATCGCCGAGTTCACGTTCCCGCCGCCGCCAAACCCGCCCAGGATCCCGAAGGAGCGTTGCACCTCCGGACGGTTGGCCAAGAAGGCCTCCACCCGGCGCATCAGCTTGTCGGTCTCCTCCAGGTTCGAGCCCACCGCGGTCTGCAGCCGGATCATCAGCCGGCTTTGATCCTGCGAGGGGACCATCTCCCGGGGCAGCGACGCCATCACCCATCCCGCGGAGGCCAGCAGGATCAGCGCCCCCAGCAGCACCCACCACGGCTTGCCCAGCGCGCGCGGCAGGGTCCGCGCGTACAGCCGCTCCAGGGCGCCAAAGCCGCGGTCCACCGCGTTGCCGATCCGCCCCCGGTGCTCGCGGGAGGTGTTCAGCATCTGCGCCAGCCGCGCCGGGGCCAGGGTGATCGCCTCCACGTAGGAGAGCAGCACCGCGATGCAGAGGGTCACCCCGAACTGCAGGAAGAACTTGCCGATCACCCCCTGCATGAAGATCACCGGCAGGAAGATCGCCACCACCGCGATGGTGGCGGCCAGGGCGGCGAAGGTGATCTCCGCGGTGCCCTCCCGGGAGGCCCGCACCCGATCCTTCCCCATCTCTGAATGCCGGTAGACGTTCTCCAGCACCATGATCGCGTCATCCACCACCAGCCCCACCGCCAGGGAGAGGCCCAGCAGGGTGAAGGTGTTGAGGGTAAAGCCCAGGAAGTAGATCGCCCCCACCGTGCCCAGCAGGGACATCGGGATCGCCAGGATCACGTTCAGGGTGCTGGAGAGCGAGCCGAGGAACATCCAGCACACCAGCCCGGTGAGGAACACCGCCAGCAGCAGCTCGAACTCGATCTCGTGGACCGACTCCTCGATGAACACGCTGGAGTCGAAGTTCACCCCCAGCTCCATCCCCTCCGGCAGCGTCTTCTTGATCTCCTCCATCTCCGCCTTCACCGCCTGGGCCACCGCCACCGCGTTCGAACCCCGCTGCTTGCGGATCCCCAGCCCCTGGGCCGGCTGCCCGTTGACCCGGGACTGCCGGCGGATGTCCTCGAAGCCGTCCTCCACCAGCGCCACCTCGCGCAGGTACACCGGGGCCCCGTTCGTCTGCTTGACCACGATCCCGCGCAAGGTCTCCAGATTGACCGCCTCGCCCATCACCCGGACGTTGATCTCCCGGCCCTCGGTCTCGATCCGCCCCGCCGGCAGCTCCACGTGCTGCTGCTGCAGCGCGCGGGTGATCTCCCCCACCGTGACCCCGCGGGCGTCCAGCTGCTCGGCGTCCAGCCAGATCCGGACGTTGCGTTCCACCGAGCCGCCCAGGGTCACCTCCCCCACCCCGGGGATCCCCTGCAGCCGCTCCCGCACCTGGTAGCGGGCGGTGTCCGCGATCAGCTGCCGGGAGAAAGGCCCGGAGAGGCCGATCCACATGATCGGGTTGTCCTCCGGGTTGTTCTTGGAGACCACCGGGGGATCAATGTCGGTGGGCAACCGCCGCGCCGCCTGGGCCACCTTGGTCTGCACGTCTTGCAGCGCCAGATCCACGTTCCGGGACAGGTCCAGCTCCACGGTGATCGACGCCGAGCCCTGCCGGGAGCTGGAGTTGATGGACCGGATCCCCTCCACCGTGGACACCGCCTCCTCCAGCGGCTCGACCACGTCGCTCTCCATCACCTCCGGCGCGGCGCCCTCCCAGGACACCGAGACGTTGATGGTGGGGAAGTCCACGTCCGGGAACTGGCTGATCCCGATCCGGGTGGCGGCCACTCCGCCGAACAGCACCGTCGCCCCCATGATCATCCAGGCGAACACCGGACGGCGGATGCAGACCTCGGTGATGTTCATCCCTTCCTCCCGGCCGGCGCCTCTCCCGGCGGCGGCGTGGTGGGGTTGACCGGCGAGGGGGCCACCAGCACCGGGGCCCCGTCCCGCAGCGCCTCGGCTCCCCTCACCACCAGCTGCTCACCCGGTTGCAGCCCGCCCCGGACCTCCACCCGGCCATCCGGGGTCCGCATCCCCAGCTGCAGCACCCTCTCCTTGGCCACGTTCCCCTCCACCACGTAGGCCAAAAAGCCCCTCTCGCTGGGCCGGACCGCGGTCTGGGGGATCACCGGGGCGGTGACCTGGCCGATCGGAACAGTCACCTCCGCGAACGCGCCCGGCCGCAGCTGTTCGGTGGGGGCGATCTGCGCGGTGACCGAGACCATCCGGCTCTCCGGGCTGGCCTGCGCCGCCACGTGCTGGATCTTGGCCTCGTAGGGCTGGGCGCCGTTCTTGACCGTGAAGCGGGTCAGGCTGCCCACCTCCATCCGCCCCGCGTCCGCCTCCGGGACGCTAAAGCGCAGCAGCAACGGTTCCCGCTGGGTGACCGTGGCCAGCACGTGCCCCAGGTTCACGTACTGCCCGGTCTGCACGCTGCGCGACTGGAGGATCCCCGGAACAGGCGAGCGCACGTACGCGTCTCTTAGATTGAGCTGCGCCTGATCCAGCGCCACCTGGGCCACGGCCAGCTCCGCCTCCGCGGTCCGGGCCTGGGTGCGGAAGGTCTCCAGCTCCTCGCCGCGGATCAGCCCCGGGTTGGACTGGTTGACCTGCTCACGCCGCTGCAGCGAGGCCTGGGCGTCCGCCAGCGAGGCCCGGGCCTTGGTCACGCTGGCCTCGGCGGCCCGCACCGCCAACTGGAAGCGGCGCGGCTCGATCTCCGCCAGCACCGCGTTGGCCTCCACCGTCTGCCCCTCGGTGAAGCGGACCTTCTCCACCGCCCCGGCCACCCGGGCGGTGATCTGCACCGTCTCGAAGGCCTCCACCGAACCCACCGCGTGGACCACGAACTCCACCGGCCGGGCCTGGACCTCCATCAGCTCCACCGGGAACTGCATCGGCCCGCGCCGCCCACCGCCTCCCCCGGGACCGCCCTTCTCCTCCTTCTTGCCGCCACACCCCAGCGCGAGGAAGACGCCTGCCAGCACCAGGAGCCGCTTCATTTCTGCGCTTCCCTTCCCAGCGGGTCCAGCCCCAGGGCCGCCCGCAAATCAAAGAATGCCAGGGCCAGCCCGAACCGCTCCTGGGCCAGCGCCACCTGCGCGTCGAACAACTGCACCCCGGCGTTGGCGGTCTCCAAAGCGGAGGTCAGGCCCTGCCGGTAGAGGATCGTGATCTCCTCCGCGTTCTTCTCCGCCTGCTCCGCCGCCACCTGCGCCTGGGCCAGCGCGCCGCGGGCGGAGGTCACCGAGACCTGCGCGGTCCGCACCTCCGCCGAGAGCTGCCGGTCCAGATCCACGCTCTCCAGCTCGGCGATCTTCGCCAGCGCCAGCCGCTCCCTCCGGACCGCGTAGCGCTCCCCGCCGTCGAACAGCTCCCACCGCAGCTCCAGGGTGGCCGAGCCATCGTCCGGCCGGTTGTTGAACCCGCTGTCGTTGGTCAGCCGGTACTGGGCGCTGAGGTTCAGCGTCGGCAACAGCCGCATCAACGGCTCCAGCGCCAGCGAGCGCAGCCCCTTCAGGCGCTCTTGCCGGGCCGCCACGTCCAGCCGGCGCTGCCGGGCGGTCTCCATATTGACCTCCGCGCTGACCACCCCCGCCTGCACCAGCAGTTGCTGGGGCTGGGCCAGCGAGGCCAGCGGCTCTTCGGCGATCACATAGGAGAGGGTCACGTAGGCCGCGCCCCGCTCTCCCTGGGCCCGGACCCGCTCCCGCTCGGCGGTGGCCAGCTCCAGCCGCGCCTTGGTCACGTCGTTGGAGCTGACCAGCTGCGCCTCGAAGCGGCTCTGCGCGTCGCGCAGGCTGGTCTGGGCGAACTCGCTGCGGCGCTGCGCCGCCGCCAGCACCTGGTCCGCGGTCAGCGCACCCAGGAAGGCCTCGGCGGCGGTGAACGCCACCCGGCGGCGCTCCTCGGTCGCCTCCAGCCGGGTCGCCTCCTGTTCGTGCGACGCGGCCGAGTAGAGGGGGAACGCCCGCGCGTCCAGCAGGGTCATCCGGGCGCTGGCGTTGGCCCCCAGCGCGTTCTGCGACGAGATCACCGTCTCCACCCCGCCGATGTTGCGGGTGACGGCATAGAGCCGGCGGGTGTAGCTGCCGGCCAGGGTCAGCTCGGGGAAGAAGGCCGCCCGCGCCGAGGACAGCCGCGCCTCGGCCACCTTCACCCGCTGCTCGGCGGAGAGCGAACGCACGTTGCGCTGCAGCGCCAGCTCGATGGCGCGCTCCAGGGTCAGCTCCGACTCCTGCGCGGAGGCCGGGCCCACCGAAAGCAGCAGCAGCAGGCACAGTGTTCTTCGAGGCAGGATCATGAGGGGGCGACGCGGCTATAGCAGCGGAAATCGTCGGTTCGCCACACTCCGTCAACGCGGTGCGAAATCCGCAGGCAGCGCCGCGCGTGGTAGTCGTCTTCTCCACAGTGAAGCTGGCCGTCCACCAACTGCGGTTCGCCCGGTCCCCTCGATCAGCTCTACCGGGACCGGCGGGATCTGATCGCCGATCTCAAGGCGCAGCTCTGGAAGCACTGGCCGCTCCACCCTGGGGCACATGGCCGCTCCACGCTGGTGCACCCTCCAGGATCGAGCACCCGCCGGCGTCGTGATCCCGCCCACTTGGCGTTGGCCGGCCACTTGCTGAAGCGTTCCTGCGTCGCGGCACCGGAGGTCACGGACCGCGCGCGAAGGAGAACGCCATGGAGATCAAGTTCTGGGGTGTGCGGGGCAGCGTCGCGGTGTCCGGTTCGCAGGTGGCGTGGGTGGGTGGGAACACCGCCTGCCTGGAGGTCCGGCACCAGGGGCACCGGCTGATCCTGGACGCCGGCACCGGGATCCGCGGCCTGGGCGAGGCGATGATGCGCGAGGGCCAGGGGCGACACGCGACGATGGTCTTCTCGCACCTGCACTGGGATCACGTGCAGGGCTTTCCCTTCTTTACCCCCGCCTACGTGCCCGGGGTGGAGCTGTCCTTGTTCGGGCCCGGCGATGACGGCGCCCGGCAGCTGCGCAGCGTGTTGGACAAGCAGATGCAGCCGCCCAACTTCCCGGTGACGATGGAGGTGATGCGGTCCAAGCTGACCTTCGGCGCCGCCCGCTCCGGGGTGGCGATGGAGGTGGGCGGGATGACCGTCACCCCGTTCGAGCTGCCCCATCCCCAGGGGTGTCTGGGCTACCGGATCGACGCGGGCGGCAAGTCGTTTGTCTACGCCACCGACGTGGAGCTGTCCTTGGAGACCCTGGAGCCCCGCTACGCCCGCTACCTGGAGGGGGTGGACGCGCTGTGCCTGGACGCGCAGTACACCCCGGACGAGTACAGCGGGAAGGGCGGCGTCTCCAAGAAGGGCTGGGGCCACTCCACGATGATAGACGCGGCGCGGATCGCCAGCGCGGTGAACGCCAAGCGGCTGTACCTGTTCCACCACGACCCGGCCCACAACGACGACCAGGTGGAGCAGATGGCGGAGGCGGCGCGGGACGAGTTCGAGGCCTGCCAACCGGCCCGGGAGGGTGTGACCGTGACCCTGGGTGAGCCCGCGCTTCCCCTCTGCGCCTGACCATGCGCTGCTATAGTGCGCTCGGGCTGGACCTCACGGCCCTGCTGCCCACCATGCGCTCTGTGAAGACCGACGACCCCTCCCCTGTTCTGCTCTCGGTGGGAGGGCTGGTCGGCAAGGAGGTCAACCTCGACGAGTTCCTGCACACCCTGGTGGATCGGGTGGCGGCGATCATGCAGGCCGATCGCGGCACCCTCTACCTGCTGGATCCGGCCCGCCAGGAGCTGTTCTCGCGCGCGGCGCACCTGCCGGAGATCGCGCAGATCCGGCTGAAGATCGGCCAGGGGGTGGCCGGGCACGTGGCCCAGTCCGGGACCGCGGTGAACGTCCCCGATCCTTCGGGCGAACGCCGCTTCTTCGCCGACATCGACAAGCTCACCGGCTACACCACCCACTCGCTGCTGGCGGTCCCGCTGCGGGATCGCGACGAGGCGATCTTCGGGGTGCTGCAGGTCCTCAACCGCCGCGGCGCCCAGCGCTTCAGCGACGAGGATCAGACCCGGCTGGGGGAGCTGGCCCAGGAGCTCTCCGCCGCCCTGGAGGCCACCTCCCTGTACCAGGAGCTGCGCCGCGCCAAGGAGCAGCCCCAGGCCCCGGTGGGCTACTTCTTCAACCGGATCATCGGCGAGTCCGCGCCGATGAAGGCCATCTACCGGGTGGTGCAGAAGGCGGCCGGGACCGACGCCACGGTGTTGATCCGCGGCGAGAGCGGCAGCGGCAAGGAGCTGATCGCCCGCGCGGTGCACGTCAACTCCCCCCGCCGGCAAAAGCCGTTCATCAAGGTCGACTGCGCCGCGCTCCCCGCCTCGCTGATCGAGAACGAGCTGTTCGGCCACGAGAAGGGCGCGTTCACCGGCGCCGATCACCGGGTGGAGGGGAAGTTCGAGGCCGCGCACGGCGGCACCGTGTTCATCGACGAGTTGGGCGAGCTGCCGCTGTCGGTGCAGGGCAAGCTGCTGCGGGTGCTGCAGGACCGGGAGTTCGACCGGGTGGGCGGCACCCAGACGGTGAAGGTGGATCTGCGGATCGTGGCCGCCACCAACCGGGACCTGGTGAAGATGGTCGCCGAGGGCAGGTTCCGCGAGGACCTCTACTACCGGATCAAGGTGGTGGAGGTGGTGCTGCCCCCGCTGCGCGATCGCGGCAGCGAAGACCTGGAGCGGCTGGTCCGGCACTTTCTGGCCACCGCCGCCAAGAAGCACCGGCTGGAACCGGCGCCAAGGCTCAGCCCCGCCGCCCTGCAGCGGCTGATCGCCTACCGCTGGCCGGGCAACGTCCGCGAGCTGGAGAACTGCGTGGAGAGCGCGGTGGTGCTGTGCGACGGGGAGATCCTCCCCGAGCACCTCCCCCTGCCGGCCAGGGAGCTGTTCGCCCCGGTCGCCGCGCCGGCCGCGGTGCCTGTGCCGTCCGGCCCGGAGCCGGTGGGAGCAGTCGTCCCGCTGGAGGAGATGGAGCGCCGGCACATCCTCCACGCCCTGGAGCTGTGCCGGGGCAACCGCAGCGCCACCGCCAAGGCGCTGAAGATCGGGCGCAACACCTTATCCCGGAAGCTGAAGGAGTACGGCCTGGCCGAGGAGGCCTAAAGCCCTACTTGTCCTTCTCGAAGCGCTGGATCCGCTTCATCTTGTTGCGCATCAGATCGCGCTTGAGGGCGGACAGACGCATCACGAACACCGTCCCGAGGAGGTGATCGATCTCATGCTGGAGCACGTGGGCCAGGTGGTCCTCCGCCTCCAGCTCCTGCCATGCGCCGGTCCTGTCCTGGAACTTCACCCCCACCTTCCGGAAGCGCGGACAGATGTCGTACTCGCCGGGGACGGACAGACAGCCCTCGCGCAGTCCGACCTCCTCGCTCTGGGAGAGGATCTCCGGGTTGGCGATCTCGAAGAACGTCCCATCCGAGCGGCCGACCAGGGCCAGCTTGAGCGGCACCCCGATCTGGGGGGCGGCGATCCCTATTCCCTCCGCCTCCTTGACCGACTCCAGCATCTCGGCCAGCAGCGGCTCCAGCTTCTCCCCAAACTCAGTCACCGGTTTGGCCGCGGTGGTCAGCACCTTGTCCGGCCAGATCACGATCTTTTTAGCCACGCCCCGGGTACACCACAGGAGCCCGCCCCAGACAACGGAACGCGCCGTGTCAAAAAAGGGGACAGGCTACATTTTCCGGCCCTCGCCTTGCTTGCCTGCAAGCCGGCGGCCGGAAAATGTAGCCTGTCCCCTTTTTCAGGCGAACCGCGCCAGCAGCCATGCGGAGGCGGCGCAGAGGCCCCCGGCTACGGCGAAGGTGCCCCACGCTTGGGCCACGAAGCGGCGGCCCACCGAGACGGCGTCCTGGCCGATGATGATCAGGGGGCGGTCGCTGCCGGCGCCGCAGACCAGAAAGCCTCCCCCCTCCAGCGGGCGAATCTTCCCCAGCACCACGCAGTCGTCGCCGACCTTGGCCGCGCGCTCGTAGGACAGGGCGATCGCCCCCGGCTGTCCCTGTTCTGAGGCGAAGGCCAGCTGGCCCCGGGCCTCGGCGCGTCGGACCTCGGTGGGCGCCAGCACTTCCGCGGTGGCCAGGCTGGCGGAGAGCATCCGCCACCTGCCGCGGATGTCCACCACCGCCGCGTCCCCCTGCTCCGCCCCCAGCAGGGCCCCGCGGGGATCCTGCCCCTGCCGGACCTGGGCCTCGAAGAAGGCGCAATGGGCGCCGCCGGGGGAGATCACCGGCAGCTCGGCGTCGATCCGGCCCTGGAACAACCCGGTCCCCGAGGAGCGGCCCATCCGGAAGGCCTCGATCGCCTCATCCACCGGCACCGCCGGCGCGGACAGCAGCAGGTCCGCGCGGCGGTGAAGCCTCGCCGCCTCCAGGGCCAGGTAGGCGGCCAGCCCGATGCAACACACCGCGACGAAGCGGGCCACCGAACTGCCGGAGAGGACGTGGGAAGCCGAGGTCAGCCCCAGCCGCACCGCCAGCGCGAACAGGAACACCGCCAGGATCCCGGCCCAATAGAAGGGCCGCAGCTGCAGGCTGGCCCGGGGGTCCTTCCTGGCCAGCGAGAACGCCAACACCCCACACCCCGCCAGCACCGCCCCGACCATTTCCATCCCGCCGCCCTTGAAGAACGCCCGCCTTGAAGGTGGCGACCGGCGAAGGCTTCAACAACCGCAGCGGTCCGCGCAGTGATCAGTGCTGATCAGTCCGCCTGCCCCGGGTGTTTCTCCGCGGACGCTTGACCCCCACCCGGGCGCGGCTAGGGTCCGGACGATGGACGAGGGCTCCCGGACTGGAACACGGCGTGTGCTGGCGTCGGTGAACATCGCCGCCATCGCGCTGATCGTCCCCGCCATCCTCTACCACTACATCTTCTCGATGCCGCCCTCCCAGGCCCCCGGCTCGCGCACCGTGCTGGTGGTGCTGATGGCGACGGTGTGGCTGACGCTGGCCGTCCGCCCCCTGGCCACTCCCTCTGGACGCCCGTGGGGATTTCCCGTCCGCGCCGCGGTGCTGCTGGGCGGCAACCTGGCGATGGCGCTGCTGATGTTCCTGATCCACCGCGGCTAGGGCCAAGATGGCGTCAGTCCTGGCACTGCTGGTGGTGAGCCTGGCCTTTGGCGTGTTGGCGCGCCGGCTGCCCGCGTTCCCGGAAAACACCCCCCGCGCGGTGAACGCCGTGGTCCTGAACCTTGCCCTCCCGGCGCTGGTCCTGCGGGAGCTGCACCGGGTGCAGCTGTCCCCCACCCTGGCGGTGGGCGCGGCGATGCTGTGGCTTCAGTTCGGCCTGGCCGCCCTCTTCTTCTGGGCGCTGCGCCGGCCGTTGGGCCTCTCCCGGGGAGCGTTGGGCGCGCTGATCCTCACCGGCGGGCTCTCCAACACCTCCTTCGTCGGGCTGCCGGTGATCGAGATGGTCCTGGGCCCCGAGGCCCTGGGCGTGGGGGTGTTCGTGGATCAGCTGGGCTCGTTCCTGGTGATGGCCACCTTGGGGATCACCGTGGCCGCGCTGGCCTCCGGCGGCCGCGCCGATCCGAAGACCATCGCCCGCAAGGTGGTGCTCTTCCCCCCGTTCATTGCCCTGGCGGTGGCCCTGCTCACCCGGGGCTGGCCGCAGCCAGACTGGCTGCAAAGCACCCTGGATCGTCTGGGGCTGATGCTCACTCCACTGGCGCTGTTCTCGGTGGGGTTCCAACTGAAGCTGGAGGGCCTGGCCTCCCGCGCCGGCCCCCTGGCCACCGGGCTGGCCTTCAAGCTGGTGCTGGCGCCGCTGACCATCGCCGCTGTTCTGTGGGCGACCGGGGCGATACCCGTGGGCTCAACCGCCTGGCAGGTGACCCTGCTGGAGTGCGCGATGCCTCCCATGGTCACCGGCGGCATCCTCGCCGCCGAGTACGACCTGGATCCGCCGCTGGCCGCCGCGATGCTGGGGGTGGGGATCCCGCTCTCGGCGCTGACCCTGGCGGTCGCGATCACTGCTTTGACCTAAATAAGTAGCCCCAGGGAGTTGCCTCCCTGGGGCCCAGACGTCCACGCACCGCCGTACAGGAGATGCGCCCTCGTCCAATCAAAGACCTACTCCTCCAGTTCACCGTGCCAGTAGGTCACGTCCCGGAGGAATTTCTTCCAAGATAGCGGCATTCCGCGCTCGTAGACAAATGTAAGTCGCAGGGCGTCGGGAAGCTTCTTGGGTTTCACTGGCAGTACGCCCAGCTGCATGGCCGCCTGTTCAGGAGTCCTGCCTCCTTTCCGCTGGTTACAGCGGAAGCAGGCGATGACCACATTCTCCCACGTTGTCCGACCTCCCTGAGCACGTGGCAGCACGTGGTCGTAGGTGGCCTCCTGCCGGGTGACCCGCAGCAGACAGTACTGGCAGCGCATCCGGTCGCGCGAGTAGACGTTCTCGCGGGTGAAGCGCACCGACCGGTGCTTGGACCGGACGCCGCGCAGGACGCGGATCACCGAAGGCATCCGGACCTCGAAGCTGACCGAGTGGATGACCTTGTCCTCGTACTCCTCGACCACCTCCACCTTGCCCAGGAACAGGAGCGTGATCGCCCGCTGCCAGGGGATCCTGGCCACCGGCTCGAACCCTGTGCTGAGGACCAACGTCTCCACGGTTGCCTTCCCCCGATGAAAGGTACGCCGGGGTGACCGGCCGGGCTTCGACCCACTGACTTGGGGGAATGTTCGTTTCTGACGAACCCAGGCTGCAAGTCCGGGGGGTAGGCAGGCAGGCGCAGGGCTATCGTGCGCAGGTGTTCCGGCTCGCCCATGTCTCCGACCTGCACGTGCTGGCGCCCGCGGGCGTGCAGCTGCGCCGGGTGCTGTTCAACAAGCGGGTCACCGGCTACGCCAATCTGCTGACCCAGCGGGCCCGGGTCTACCGGCAGGAGCGCCTGGTGGCGGTGCTGGCCGAGGCGGCCCGGCAGTCGGATCACCTGGTGGTCACCGGCGACATCACCAACCTCTCGTTGGAGGGCGAATACGAAGAGGCGCGCCGGCTGCTGGACGAGGTCACCCGCCAGGTGGAGGTCTCGGTGATCCCGGGCAACCACGACATCTACCTGCCCGCCACCCTGCGCCAGCGCCGCTTCCCCCACCACTTCGCCTCCTTCATGCGAAGCGATCTCCCCCACCTGGCGCTGGCGCTGCCGGCGGGACACTTCCCGTTCGTGAAGCTGAGGGGGCCGGTGGCGATCATCGGCCTCTCCAGCGCGGTGCCCCGGCCGCCGTTCGTCTCCGCCGGCTACCTGGGCAAGGCGCAGCTAGAAGCCCTGGGCCGGGTGCTGGCCCATCCGGAGGTGACGCGCCGGCTGCCGGTGGTGTTGGTCCATCACAGCCCCTTCGACTCGCGTCTTCGGCTCGAGCAACTGCGCGGAGGCCTGGTGGACGCCCCTGCCCTGCGCCAGACGCTGGCGCCGCTGTCCCGGGGGCTGGTGCTCTACGGCCACCTGCATGTGCGCAGTCACCGGCCGCTGGGACGGCTGGACGCGATCTGCGCCAGCGCCGCAGCACTGGAGCACCCCGATGATCGGGTCCGCTCCGGCCTCAACCTCTATCCCGTGGACGAGGCGGGCGCGGTGGGCGCGCTGCACGCCCGGGTGCTGGATCCAGCTCGGGAAAGGTTCGAACAGTTCGAGCTGAGGGCCCCCCGCTGAAGTACCGACGCGCGCTGATGCTGGTGGAGCTGGGAGCCGACGCCACCGCGGTGCTGGGCGTGCTCCGCGCGTTGGTCCCCAAGCTGGAGCAGCTGGTGGTGGCGGTATGGACCCCCACCCCGTCCTTTGCCGGGCTGGCGCTTGGCCTCGGCGAGGAGCCCGGGACCCGCGCCACCGGATCACTGGAGGCGCTGGGCGTGGCCGCCGCCGAGGTGGCAGCCAGCGCCCGGGTGCAGCTGGTCCCGGAGCTGGGCAGCGCTGCCCTGGCCGACCTGTGCGCGTCAGAGTCGATCGATCTGCTGGTGGAGGGTTCCCGGACCTTCCAGAGCGCCTCGGCCCTCTACGAGCTGCGGAGGAGCCGTCCCCTCCCGGTGCTGTTCGCTCAAGGACCGCTGCCCACCGGACCGGACCTGCCGATCTTCTGCTTCGCGCTGGGCCACCGGGCCCGCGCCTCGCTGCGCGCCTTCCTGCGCGATCACGCCGATCCCTCGATGCACGTCACCCTGTTGGGGCCGGATGCGCCGTCGGGGGATGAGCTGACCGCGCTGCTGGAGATCGCCGGGATCCAGGCCACCCTGGAGACCGCCAACCGCCCGGGGAGCACGACCTTGCGCCGGTGGATCGCCGACTGGGTGCCGGACCGTCCCGCCCGGCTGCTGGTGTTCGCGCAGCTGCCGGCGCTGGCCCTGCTGGGCGCCCAGTGGCCGGCCCCGGTGCTGCTGTTGCCGCCACCGCCCACCCTGCAGCGGCCCCAGCCGCGCCCGCTGGACGTGGCCGACCTGACCGACGACGGGGGCCCGCTGTGGGTACGGTTGGACCAGGCCGCTGCGGTGGGAGACCTGCCGGCGATCCCCGATCAGCCGATCACCTTCGTCTCGGGGGGGAAGGTGCTCTTGACCCGCGGCGCCGAGGCCGGAGCGCTGACGCTGGACGCCGGGCTGGTGGTGCTGGCGCTGGGGGTGTACCGCGCCCAGGAGCACCCGGGGACCGATCCGGTGGAGGCGCTCGAGCAGCGGCTCCGGGTGCTGCGCCCGGGGAAGAAGCCGCTGATCCTCTTCGACGCCGAGCTTCCCGACACCCTGCTCCGCCGCCTCCCCCTGCCCCCCGCGGAGCTGCTGGCGGTCCGGCTGCGCCCCACCCAGAGCTGCGACTCGCTGCGCGAACGGCTGCACCAGGCGCTGTTGCTTCCACGGGTGATCGACGCGCGCACCGTGCTGGACGAGGGCGAGGCGCTGGACGTCTCAGAAGAGCTGGATCCGGTGCGGCTGGCCCGGGTCGCCCAGCGGCTGCGGAAGGGAGGCTTTCCGGTGGTGGCCATCGTCCACCGGGGATCGCTGCATCCCTCGGTCCAGGACTTCACCTGCTGGAATGAGACGGATCTGCTGGCGGCGCGGAGCCTGCCCACCCTGCTCCCGCCGCCGCCCCCCGAAGAGGCGATCCCCGGCAATCGCGTGGAGCTGGAGTTCGACAACCGCCAGGCCCGCCTGTGGCTGCTGGACGCGATCGCTCACAGCCGCAAGCGCGTGCACCTCCAGGTCTACATGGCCCTGGACGACGACGCCGGCGCGCCGGTGGAGACGGCCCTGGCCGAGGCCGGAGCGCGCGGAGTCCAGGTGAGGGTGCTGGTGGACTCGTTGCACGGGCTGCACGGCTCCTTTGGCGCCCGCAACCCGCTGCTGGATCGTCTGGCCGGGCGTCCTGGGGTCGAGCTGCGCACCTCTCGGCCGATCACCGAGCTGCCCTCGCTCTCCGACCTCAAGCTGCGCGATCACCGCAAGCTGGTGGTGGTGGACGGCGAGCTTGCCCTGGTCGGCGGCCGCAACCTCTCCCACGAGTACTACGCCGGCTTCGAAGAGGTGCCGCTTGCCCCGCATACCCCCTGGCGCGAGGTCCCCTGGCTGGACGCCGGAGCCCGGGTGCAGGGTCCGGCGGTGGCGGCGGTGGACGCCTCCTTTCGCGACGCGTGGATCGAAGCAGGAGGCGCGAGCTTCCCGCGAATCACGCCGGCGCCTGCGGGACCCTCGTCCGCCCGGGTGGTGCTGCACCACGGGCTGCGGGACGCCCGGACCCTGGAGACGTACCTGGAGCTGATCGCGACCGCGCGCTCGCACCTCTACGCGGTCAACGGCTTCCCCTTCTTGCTGGAGTTGCAGCACGCGTTCCTCCAGGCGCTGCGAAGAGGCGTGCAGGTCCGGGTGATCAGCGGGCATCTGGTGCCGACCCACGGAGGTCAACCCTTCAAGGGCCCCCTGGCCTCCGCGCGCGCCGCCGCCACCGAGCTGGTGCACTCCAGGCTGGATCCGCTGATCGCCCAGGGCGCCCAGGTGTTCTTGTACCGGGTGCCGCCGCAGCCCCAATGGGCCCCGGAGGTGGGCCCGGTCCAACCGCACGTCCACGCCAAAGTCCTCTCCGTCGACGGGAAGCAATGCGCGGTGGGCAGCGCGAACCTGGACGTCACCGCCTCCTACTGGGAGAGCGAGCTGATGCTGCTGGTGGAGGACCCACAGGTGGTGCGCGGATACGAGGCAAGGATCGAGGCGCTGATCGCCACCTCGGTCCCGCTGCGCAAGGACGACCCCGCCTGGCAGGAGCTGGCCCAGCGCCGGGCCTGGATGCGCCACTGGCCCGGAGTGCTGTCGGTGTAGGCACACCCACCAATCACGCTCAACCGGACAACCCTGACGCATCCGCGAGTGTCCGCTAGAGTACGCACCCATGTCGCCTCAATGGGTCTTCGATCCAACTCCGCCTTCTGGAGCGCGCTCCGGTGGGGACATCGCAGAGCGTGCCTTTCGGCCGGAGATCTCGGTTTTCGTTCGGGAGGTCCTGCAGAACGCTAAGGATCAGCACCTCAGTGCGGGCGAACCGGTCTCGGTGCTGTTCCACCTGGCGGAGATCAAAGGCGCCGAACTCCAGTCCTTCCTGGCGGCACTCCACTGGCCCCAACTGGAGCCGCACCTGCAGGCGGCCTCCGGGCAACCCAATGGGCAGTCCCTCAAGCCCGCCCTGCGATCCATCCACCAGGACCAGAAGCTGTTGCTGCTGGCGGTGCACGATGGGCATACCACTGGCCTTCTGGGCGGAGAGACCGGAGGAGGGAACTTCGCCGCGCTCTGTCGTGACCGGCTCTTCAGCGAAAAGAGCGAGCAGTCCGCCGGCGGAAGCCACGGACTGGGCAAGGCGGTCCTCTGGAGATTCTCATCCCTCTCCACGGTCGCCTTCTGTTCCTTCCTCTCCCACCTGCCGTCGGGCAGGTACAACCCACGCTTCATCTCGCGGACGAATCTCCCATGGCACAAGGTCGGCCAAGAGGAGTTCGCCGGCGACGGCTGGCTGGGGAACCCTTCGCCAGTCGAAGGAGGAACCCGCGCTGAGTCTGTCTGGGGACCCGAAGCAAGCGGACTGGCTCAGCGACTTGGGGTGGGCCGAATGAGGGCCTTTGGCACCGGAACCTCCATCTTGGTGATGGGGTTTCAGGAGCCCGCCGACGAGAGTCGGCCGGCCTCCGAGATGGTTGCCAGCATCGCCAGCGCGGCGGCTGACTCCTTTTGGCCATCCTTACGAACTGAGTCCGGCCTGACGTCCAATGGCGGCCCAGTCGCGCTGCGAGTCCGAGTCCGCCTCAACGATGGTGACGAGGAGTCGGTTGCGGATTTCAACCCGGTAGACGCCTTCGTGGAGGCGCTGGAGCGGCATCGGGACGGACGCGTGGCGGCCTCACTGGAGCGTCCGGGAGATGTGCTTGCGGTCCCTCTCTCCATTCACCTTCCGGCCGCGGTGAGTGGTGCCCAAAAGCCCCTCCTCGCCGAGGCCGCATTGATCATTCGCCTGGCCGAACCCAATACCCAGACCACGCACCTCAATACGGTGGCCTGCATCCGCGGCGCGGGGATGGTGGTCGAGTATCGGCCCTTCGAACGGCTCTCGATCACCGCGCGCCCCTTCCATGCCCTGCTCCTGTGCGGATTGGCCCGGAACCCCAAGGCAATCACGCAGGAGGATGAGGCGCTGGAACGCTTCCTTCGTTCGGCCGAGCCACCAGAGCACGACAAGTGGCTCTCGACCGTGCGCCTCAAGGAGCAGTACAAGCCCGGATACAAGAAGGCGCTGGACGAGCTGTTCGATCAGGTCCGCGCCAAGCTCCGTGAGGCCGTGGCGGAACGAATCAAGGTCGGGACCGCCGGCCCCGAGTTGCTGGCCAAGAAGTTTCCGATTGGACCCAGCGAGGGAGGCACCAAGCCCAAGCAGCCGTTCCACTTCCGGTCCCTGAAGGGTGAGCTGACCGAGGAGGGCGCCTGGCGCTTCTCGGGCGAAGCGCGCGCCGACGAGGCCGTCCCTGATGGCTGGGAGGTCACCGTGGATCTGCGCTTCGGAGGCGAGGGGCGCGGACGAGATACCGGTGGGCTGATCCGGCACTTCGTGATCGACCAGGAGAAGGCCCCGAACGCCAGTTGCCGGATGGAGGATGGACGCGCAGTGGTTCAGCTTCCTCCCCAAGTCGCCCGCTTCTCCTTCGTAGGGGAGAGCGATCCGGCCCGACATCCGGTGGACGCGCAGCTCTCGGTCTCCGAGTTGGTCCTGGAGAGTCGGCGCGTGCAGGGGAAACGATGACGCTGAATCGAACCGTGTTCTTTCCGTACCCCTACGAGGGCGAGACGCTCAGCCTTGAAGTGGGTCGGGTGTGGATCGATGGACGGGAGCGAAAAGGATTTAGCGATCCGGAGCGCAGACTCGTCTCCTTGCACGAACTGCCCGGCTGGCGAGAGGGCTCGCTGGAGGTGAGCTGCCGTCCGCCACCTGGGCTGGCCCAACGCACCCTGCCCGCGAATGAGTGGGAGGCCCCCGGTTGGAGGTGCGATGTGATCGGGCTGTGTGGTCCTACCCGCTGGCGCCTTCCCTTCCGTCTGGACGGCCCTCCCGAGGGTCCTTGGACGGGAAAGGTGCACCTGCGAAGAGATGCCTTGCAAGGGGTGGCCAGGCTGACCGCCCAACTGACGCGAGCCCGGGACACCACCCGCCGAGGGCCCTTTGCGAGCCGAATGGGCGCCAAGCTCGCCAGCGCGCCGGATTGGCAGTTGAGAATTGACGATCCCAGGATGTCGGCCGGAAAGTATCTGCGGATCCGGTGGGAGGACTTCGCCAAGTCGGAACTGGGGGTCCTCCAGCAGAACGATCATCAGATCTACTTTCTGGAGATCGAGGGTGAGGGAGGCGGTCCCATCCTTTGGCTGAACAGCGGAGTGGAGGACCTGCAAACGGTGCTCGACTCCAAGGCCAGCTCCGGCCCCCGCGCTGCGACCCGGAACGCGCTGTTTGATTCGATTGCTCAGCCGGTCTGGCTCGCCCTGGTGATGAGGGCGGCTCGGAAGTTCGCGGAACGGGAGGAGGACGACGCGGGCGAGCCCTTCGAGTCCGAGGGCGGCGGCTGGGAGGAGAGCGTGCTTGCCACGATCGCCGAGGAGGTCTTCCCCGATGAAGAGTCGGAGAAGGCAGTGTCGGATCTGGCCCAAGGGCTCTCCGACCCGGAACAGCAAGTGGATCTCTTGCAGCGAGTCTCCCTGGCTGTGCAAAGACACCTGGTCCTGCAGAAGAGCACCGTCGCGTTGCTCCGGGCACTGGAGGCCGCGGGATGAAGCTGCAGCGACTGACCCGGGCAGGACACGTCCTGCTGGATGAGACGTTCTTGGGGACGGCGAGCGCCAAGCTGAACCCCGGTCCCGGCCAAGTGGAGGATCTGGAGGTCGAGATCTCCATCGACGAGGTGGGCCCCCTGCTCCACGCCGCCATGCAGGAGTACGGCCCTGGAGACGGTTTGTTGGATGCCCACGTCGGGATCCGGCTCCATCGGCTCCTTCCGTTGAGCCGACGCATCGCCCGAGAACGAGGGGCCTGGCATTACCTGACCAGCGTCGCCTACCCCGAGTTCGTCCGGCATCGCTTCCGCAGAGAGACCGGAGGATTGTGGACCCGAGCCCGGTTCCTGGGAATCCTCCAGCAGAACGCGCTGGCGCGGATCTGGTGGGTGGCGGAGCTGGCCCGTGACGGCGACGACTACACGCTGGCGGAGCAGCTGCTCTCCAACTCCAGCTTCGACCCGGTGTTCGACCGCGCCTTTAGTTGGCATCCACCGATGCTGCGGGCCTTCGTCAAGGTCCTGACCAACGTGGGCACTGGGCTGGTGGAACAGGCGACGAAGGACTTGAACCATGCGCTGTCGACGATCGCCGTCGAGGTCCTGGACGAGGCAGAGTCGGAGCGGCTGGTGAAGGATGTGGTGATTCGGGGCGGACGGCCCAGCAGGCATTCCTATCCGGACTGATCCGATGAGCGAAGCGAGCACCCAGCGTCGAATCGCCAGCTGGATGAAGGCCTGGGCGCGGGCCTGGGGCGATCCCTCAGCACTCGATGGCTTGGTGGTGAGGTTCAGCCCACGCCTCCGCTCGAGCTGGGCTCGCGCCTATCCGCAGCGCGGACACCTCTCCATCGCCCACTCGCTGAGGGAGGCACCCTCCGCGACTCTTCGCGCGGTACTGTGCCACGAAGCGGCCCATGTGTTCCTCCACCGGAAGGGCGGTCCGGGTCGACGGCCGCATGGCCCAGAGTGGAAGCAGCTCGTGCTGCGAGCCGGAGAGATGCCAGAGGTCAGACGCCCCGGAGCCCGCATGCCCGCTGAAGCCCGAGGCGCGGTGAGGTGGAGCCATCGCTGTCCGATCTGCCAGAACGTCCGCCTCGCACGCCGCCCGGTCCTGAGGTGGCGGTGCGCAGCCTGTCAGTCGGCGGGGCTGGATGGCTCCCTCCATATCGAACGAGTTCCAGGCGAGGCTTGAACATTCCTTCTGCTCCATGTCCGCTGTGCGCCCCCGAGGCCGCTCGAATCTTCTTCTCAGGAGCCCTCACCTTGGGCCTCTGGCAGGGATCCCCGGTCGCCCCTGGGCATGCGCTGTTGGTGACCCGTCGCCACGTCGCAAGTTGGTTTGACGCCTCTCCCGAAGAGCGTTCCGAGCTGGCGGAGGGCACCCACGCCGCTCGGGTGGCGCTCCAGGAGTTGGGGCCCAGCGACGGGTTCAACATCGGCGTCGACGTTGGCGCAGCGGGCGGACAGTCGGTGCCGCACCTCCATGTCCATGTCATTCCTCGCCGTGCCGGTGAACTCCTCGTTCCTCAAGGAGGAGCGCGGCCCGCGCGGCCGAGCCGACGCGACGGCCCCTCTGCTGGCTCTCAGCTCCTGACCACCGGACCCAGCCGTCCCCTTTGGCCGGAGCTCAAGCGAGACATCGACGCCGCGACCTCCTTGGACCTGGCCGTCGCCTTCATCATGAGCAGCGGAGTAGCTCGCATCGCTCCACAGCTGGAGGACCTGCTCGCCAGGGGAGGCCAACTGCGTGTGCTCACCGGGGACTACCTCGACGTCACCGATCCACGGGCCCTCAAGCGCCTGATGGATTGGCAAAGTGAGTTCTCCTCCCAGTCGGTGCAGCTCCGGGTCTTCGAGACCTTCCAGGCGATCAGCTTCCATCCCAAGACCTTCATCTGCCGCGGCCAGCAGACGGGGGTCGCCTACGTGGGGAGTTCGAACCTCTCCCGATCGGCGTTGGAGAGCGGCGTGGAGTGGAACTACCGGGTGCTGACCTCGCGGGAAGCGGAGGGCTTCTCCGAAGCCTTGGGAGCCTTCGAGGACCTCTTCGCGCATCCGTCGACCCGTCCCCTCACCGAGGAGTGGGTTGATCAGTACGAGGCTCGGCGCGTCCGTTCGGCTCGGCCCATCCCGGAGGTGGACACCGCTCTCGAACTTCCCCCTCCCCCACCCGAGCCGTCCGAGATCCAGAAGGCCGCCCTGGCTGCCCTGGCCACCACTCGACAGCGAGGAAACCGGGCGGGCCTGGTGGTGCTCGCAACCGGCCTCGGCAAGACCTGGCTGAGCGCGTTCGATGCGGAGGCAGGTGGCTTTGCTCGAGTGCTGTTCGTGGCCCACCGGGAGGAGATCCTGGCTCAGGCCACCGAGACCTTCCGGCGTCTCCGGCCGCTGGCGGCTTTCGGTCGCTATGACGGAGAGTTCAAGGACACCGAGGCCGAGGTCCTCTTCGCCTCCATTCAGACCCTGGGACGCGTCGCCCACCTGGAGCGCTTCTCCAAGAACGCCTTCGACTACGTCGTGATCGACGAGTTCCATCACGCCTCGGCGAAGACGTACCAGCGGCTGATTGCACACTTCACGCCGAAGTTCCTCTTGGGCCTGACCGCCACTCCAGAGCGATCCGATGGTGGCGACCTCCTGCGGTTGTGTGGGGAGAACCTGGTCTACCGCTGTGATTTGGTGGAGGGCGTCCGCGCCAAGCTGCTGTGCCCGTTCCACTACTTCGGCGTGCCAGATTCGATCGATTACACGAACATCCCCTGGCGGAGCGGACGGTTCGACGAGGAGACGCTGACCCAAGCGGCCTCCACCCAGGCGCGCGCGGAGAATGCGCTGGATCAGTGGCGCCAGCGGGCTCAGACCCGCACCCTCGCCTTCTGCGTGTCGCAGCGACACGCGGACTTCATGGAGGAGTACTTCCGGACCCGGGGCGTCCGCTGCGCTGCGGTCCACTCCGGACCGGGCTCGGCGCCGCGCGCCTCCACGCTCGAGGCGCTGACAAAGGGTGAGCTTCAGGTGGTCTTCGCTGTGGACATGTTCAACGAGGGTGTCGACGTCCCGGACATCGACACTGTGCTGATGCTGCGGCCCACGGAATCTCCGGTGCTGTTCCTTCAGCAGCTGGGACGCGGTCTGCGGCGGAAGGACGGCAAGGAGCGGCTGGTGGTCATCGACTACATCGGCAACCACCGCTCCTTTCTCCTCAAGCCCCGGACCCTCCTGCAGCTCAAGGCCGGCGATGACCGGGAGCTCAGCCTGGCGCTGCAGCGCCTCGCGGCTGGAGAACTTGAGCTGCCGCCGGGGTGCGAGGTCACCTATGAGCTTGCGGCCCTGGACCTCATCCAGGGGCTCCTCCGCATCCCCAAGACCGAGGACGCGCTCCGCAGCTACTACGAGGACTTTCGCGAGCGCAGAGGCACTCGGCCCACTGCGAGCGAAGCGCTACATGACGGCTACCTCCCCCACACCGCGCGCCGCTCTTACGGTTCGTGGCTTGGCCTCGTCGAAGCCATGGGCGACCTCAACCCGCTGCAGCGCCGAGCGAGGTCCTCGTTGGAGGACTTCCTCAACGTGCTGGAGGTCACGCCCATGGCCAAGAGCTACAAGATCCTGGTCCTGGAGGGGATGCTCAACGCGGACGCCCTGCCCGGGGAGCTGGGCGTAGAAGCGCTCACCCACCGGGTCCGTGAGCTGGCCGAGCGCAACGAGACGCTTCGCGCCGATGTCGGGGTGGCGCTGCGGTCCGACAAAGAGCTGAGGTCGATGTTGCTTCGGAACCCAATCGACGATTGGACGGGTGGCGGCGCCCGCTCCGAGGGGCCCTACTTCCAGTACGACTCCGTAGCGGACCAGCTGCGCTTTCTGCCCCCGGTTCCGGCGGAAGCTCGCACCGCCGCGCAGGAGCTGATTCGCGAGCTGGTCGACCTGCGAATGGCGCAGTACCTGAATCGAGAGTTGATCACCCAGACGCCGGCCGACGGCTTCCAGGCCAGGGTGAGCCACGCCAGCGGCCGACCAATCCTCTCCCTCCCGGATCGCAGCAATGCCCCGATCCCCGAAGGCTGGACTCAGGTGACGATCGGCGAGGAGCAGTTCGACGCCAACTTCGCCCAGGTCGCCCTGAACGTTCTTCGGCGGCCCGGATCCGAGCAGAACGAGCTGCCCACGGTGCTCAGAGGCTGGTTCGGTCCGAACGCCGGCCTCCCGGGCACGAACTTCATGGTGGTGTGCGAGCCGCAAGGCGAGGGGTACTCGATCCGCCCGATGCAGGACCCGGTCTCCGAGGCGGTGCAGCTGTGGCGTCCCTACTCCAGAGAGCAGATCCCTCCGTTGTTCGGCGCGACCTTCTCGGATGCGATCTGGAACGTGGGCTTCGTGACGCTTCCCCAGCGCCTGGTCCTGATGCTGACTTTGGAAAAGAAGCACCTAGCCGAGAACTTCCGGTACGCCGATCACTTCCTCAGCCGAGAGCTCTTCGAAATGCAAAGCCAGAACCGTCACACCCAGAAGAGCAAGGCGGGCGAGGCGATGCGGAACCATCAGGCACTTGGGATTTCGGTGGAGCTGTTCGTGCGCAAGACCAAGAAGGTGGGCTCCGCCGCTGCGCCGTTCATCTACTGCGGTCCGGTGGCCTTCGAGGAATGGCACGGGGAGAAGCCCATCACCGTCAAGTGGCGGCTGAGCAAGCCGGTTCCCGATCGGCTCTGGGAGATCCTCAAGCCTCTGAATCCCGCCTGAGGCGTGCCACCCACCCGCCAAAGGCCAGCTCAACCCTGCCGCCAAGCTGGACCCTTGCCCGATTAGCCCAGCGGCTCAGCGCTCTTCCGGCTCCCGCATCCAGTCAGGCCGCTCCCGCTGCCCGTGGAGCACTCGCCAGACGTCGAGGTGATCCGGGCGCTCGACGTAGAACACCAACTGGGGATGGCGCGTCAGCGGCCAGCACCGCAGGCATATCGCGGCGAGCCTGCCCCTGGGTGGCGACCAAGGTGGGCATAGGCTTCCTCAAGGGAGGGGATGAACCCCAGGGCGGCTTGCTCGGGGCCCTCGGCAAGGTCGTGCGCGATGGGTGCTCATTTGCCAAGGTTGGCGGCGTTGGCAAAGGTTGGCAAGCAGGGTGCGTGCTACTGATCGCCTCGATGCGCCCCGCCCTCCCCCTCCTGCTCCTCCTCCTCTCCTGCCTCCCGCGTTCCCCGGTCCACCCCAAGTGCGCCGAGTACAACGACCGCTGCGTGGTGGCGTTGGCCAACGGGGCAACCGAGGAGGCCAAGGTCCTCTGCGACCACTCGCTGGAGTGGTGTGCCGAGTACCCGGACGCCTGGAACAACCTGGGGCTGGTGGAGGAGCGCCTGGGCCATGACGCCCTGGCCAAGGACGCCTTCCTCAAGGCGATCCGGCTGGACCAGGACCACCACCAGGCGCACCACAACATGGGGCGGATGTTGATGAAGGAGCGTGGGTTCGCCCGGGCCGCGCAGGAGTTCCAGCGCGCCCTGGACGTGGTCCCCGATTACCGGGACGCGCTGGAGGCCCTGGGCGTCGCCCAGGTGAACCTGGGCCAACTGGACCTCGCGGAGGCGCAGTTCCACAAGCTCACCCTGGTCCACCCGGACTACGCCTACGGCCACTACGTCTACTGCGCGTTCCTGGCCCAGCAGTCCCGCCCGGCCGACGCGGCTCCCTCCTGCGAGCGGGCGCAGCTGATCGATCCCTCGCTGGTCCCGGCGCTGCAACTCCTCGGCGCGCTGCTGGTGGACCTGGGCCGGCTGGAGGAGGCGGCCACCTACTTCCGGCTCTGCCTGGACCGCGACCCTTCCAACTCCCAGTGCCAGGAGAGCCTGGAGCGGATCAACCAGAACCTCCGCCTGGAGCCCGCCTCCCGCCCGGAGTGATCGGGGCGGCTGTCGCCTACCGGCAGTCCCTGGACGAGAAGATCAAGGACGGCCCAGGTGCTGCTGGCCAAGGGCAACGAGCGTTCTTCTTCGACTGGAAAGTTATGGACTCCTTGAACGAAAACGATCAACTGTTGAGGGCCCAACACTTGATTGGAGAACATCATGAGAAATGTCCTGCTGTTGATTTCCCTCGCCGCCCTCCTCGCCTGCGATGCCACCCCGCCGCAGGGCCCCCAAGGTGACACCGGTCCGCAGGGCCTCCAAGGTGACACCGGTCCGCAGGGCCCCCAAGGTGACACCGGTCCGCAGGGGGACACGGGCGACACCGGTCCGGCGGGCCCGCTGGTCTTCATGCTCAGGGGCACCACGGGCCCGAACCCCACCCAGAACACCGTGGGGGGGGCGGCCACCTGCTACTCGCTCTCGGGGGAGACGAACGTGCCTCTCTACTTCGGGAGCGGCATCGGTGACGTGTCCAACCTGCTCATCCCAGCGGGGACGTCGTGCTCGTCGATCGCCTTCGAGTTTGCCATCGGCATTGCGCCTGCCCCCTTCTCGAACCTCTCCGTGGAACTCGTGAGGTACGATTCACCGACCGGCCTGGGCCTGGGCGGCACCCAGAGCGCCCAGACGATCTGCGAGTTCAACCCGAACGGCGCCGGTGGAAGCACCGGCTCGGCCACCTGCTCCGGTACGGCCACCGTGGCCATCACGCCAGACGATCAGCTCGCCGTCTGCTTCCGGGCCAGCTACGCCACGCCTCCGCACACGCGGGCGGCGTGGAGCGTCCGCTGCACGGCTCTGTGACCAAGCGCGCCCGTCTCCCGTTGGGGGCGGGCGCGCCGAGCGTGGGGGCCGGATGCGGCAGCCCCGTTCCGGCCGCCAACTCCCGGGGTGTCGCATGACCGGAGGGGTTTGAGCGGCTGACATCAGAGCCCCTGATGTTTTGAAGGCTTCGGCGTCTTCTCAAAGCGGCCGTGAAC
>JALYOC010000183.1 GCA_030857095.1 Myxococcota bacterium
ATCGCGGCACGGCGCTCGATGATCTCGCTCACCTCCTCGCCAATCTTCTGGAGCAGCTCTCCGCCTTCGAGCTTCCGCTCGGCAGGCTCTATGACGACGCGTTCCACGGGGAGGTCGAAGGTCGACAGGTCCCGCCGCCCATGCGGCTTCGCCTCTACCTTCTCCTTCTTCTGCGCGGCCTCCAGGCTCTTCAGCACCGCCTCGGCGTTCGCCTTCGCGCCCTCCTCGCGGTTCTCCAGCCTGCCCAGCGCCTCCAGCAACGTGAGCAACGACTGCTGAGCCTCGTGCTGCGGCACCCGCTCCTTGAGCGGACCCAGAATCTTCCGCCGCAGCTTCGAGTAATCGTGGCACAGCGCCTCGTAAAGCTTCTTCAGCTGCTCCGCCTCAGGGGTGGCGGCGTCGAGCGAGACGCGCAGCGTCTCGTTCTCCATCTTGAGCCGGGCGATCTCCTCGAGCAGCGGTTGAATCACGAGGAGATGATCGGCCTCTCAGCCCGGAAGTTGCGGGCGTCCCACAAGGATTCGCTCCCTGGCCAGGAGCCGCGCAGCCCGGGCGAGATCTCGATTCGTCGAGCGCGGTGCTGCATCCGAAATCACCCCATCGAGCAGCGTCGACAACCGGGCGATGGTGAAGACGGTGACGAGCCCTGCCTCCAGCCCATCGGTCCTGCTGATCACGCTAATCTGCCGCGCTGATCCCCCTGAACGCTTACCACCTGGCTTGATCATCAGCTTGGGCGCACCCGGCACCTCCTCCCTGGCGCTGAACCTGGACCCCCCCTACGCCCTCTCGGCCTCCCGCGCGGCGCAGTTGCTGGCCATCGCCAACGACGGCGCCACCGCTGCCTGGCCTTCTTCAGGGACCACGCTGAAGATCCGCGGCGCGCTCATTGACTACCAGCTGGCTGAGGCGCCGTAGCCGCCAATCCGTTCGGTTGGAGCCGAGTAGAGGACCGCAGAGGCCTCGACTCCGCTCGGCAGAAGGCGGGGGCTCCCTAGGGGTGCACGAACAGTTTTGAGGCCGCCGCGCGGTTCGGTGGACTGACGCGGCTCAGGTCACAACGGCACTGGCCGAGGTCGCGGGTGGCGCTCGGGCCCGGCTGGGAGTCGGTGACCCCAGGCCACATGTCCTTCACCAACGAAGGCGAACTGCGCCAGGGGAACGGCACCGACCTCCAGGTGGACGGGGACGGCATCCTCAGCGTCCGGCTTCCACCCGAGATCCGGCCCGGGCGGGTAGGCATGACGAACCCGATCATGGACGGCCACCCGTTCTTCAGCTTGTGCGACGCGGGGGCCGCTCCGTGTCGCGCGACAGGGGATCCGGCGTGCGGCTTCTCCTCAAAAGGCGACCACCGAGATTCTCACCGCGCGGCGTGGAGCAAGCCAGCGCCCGGCTCGACCCCGTAGCCGCCTGCGTACGCGTTCAGCCGCGCCGCCTCGGTGGAGTCGATCAGCTCCCGGGGACCGAGCCGCGAGACACGCGCGAACAGGGAGCGGTCCCCGCGGAGGTAGTACTTCTGGTGGTAGTCCTCGGCGAGCGTGAAGCTCTGCAACAGCGAGATCTCGGTGAACAGCTCCTTGCCGAGGTGCCCCGCCCGCGCGTCCCGCGATGCGAGCGCGCGCTCCCGCTGTTCGACATCCGAGCAGAGGATGATCGACATGTACTGCCGCTTGTACGGCGGGCGTGACGGATTGTGCTGGCGCCAGAACTCCAGCAGGAGCTGCTCGAAGGGGACCTGTGCGGGTACGAAGTCCACCTGCACGACCTCGGTGTGGTCACCCATGTTCCGGTACGTCGGTGACGGCGTGGCGCCGCCCGCGTAGCCCACGCGCGTGCGCAGCACTCCCAGGAGACGCCCGAACTGGGCGTCCGGTCCCCAGAATCAACCCAGGCCGAAGGTGGCGGTCTCGATGCGGTCCATGAGAGTCCTACGCACGAGGCGGCGACGGGCTTCCCGGAATCGTCTGCGCCCGGCTGCTCGGTCTCCGGCACGCCGTGGCTACCTTAGGGAGACGCGGGGAGGAGGTTCCTCTCCCCGGTCCGCGCCGAGGCCGGTAGCATCGCGTGATGGAGAACGTCCCGCTCAAGGGCCGCGTCGTGTGGGACCTGGCGATGGTCCTGCTGGCCATGGCCAGCCTCGTGATCATCGGCTGGGTGGAGGTGGCCGGGCTCTCCGGGGGGGATCCGACCTTCCAGCTGCTCGCCGCGATCGATCTCGGCTTCGTGCTCCTGTTCCTGGGCGACTTCGGCTACCGGATGTTTCGCAGCGAGCGGCGGCTGCAGTTCGTCCTCCACAACTGGATCGAGCTGGTCGGGCTGGTCCCGCTCTACGCCGAGAGCTGGAGCTGGTTCCGGGCGGCGCGGGTGCTCCGGCTCGCGCGGGTGCTGAGGCTCACCCGGGGGCTTGCGGCGTACCGGCGGCTGCGGGGAGCGCGCTTCCTGGACGCGGTGCTGATCCGCAACCGGCTGGGCCACGCCATCGTGATCTCCGGCGCCATCGTGGTGGGGATGGCCACGGTGGTGTGGATGCTGGAGCGGGAGACCAACCCGCGGCTGGCGAGCTTCTCCGACGCGCTCTGGTGGGCGGTGGTCACCGCCACCACGGTGGGATACGGCGACATCACCCCGGATCGCGGGATCGCCCGGGTGCTGGCGACGGTGCTGATGCTGGTTGGGATCGGGCTGATCGGGATGGTCACCTCCAGCCTCAGCTCGGCGCTCCTCACCGTCGGGACCAGCGAGTCCGAGGACGCGCGCCCTGCTTGCAATCCGCCCTCCGTGGCCGAAGAGCTGGAGCGGCTCGCCGCCCTCCACGACCCCGGCGCACTGACCGCCGACGAGTTCGACCGGGCGAAGGCCAAGGTCCTCCGGGACTAGGGCGACTCTAGGGATTCGCCGCTGGAGGTTTCGAAATCTCTCCTGTGTCCGCAAACCTTACGTGCGGCAGCGAAACGTCCCGCGCGACCGCGGCAACGGACGCAGGAAGCTCGGAGAGATGGACAGGCTGCTCCGGGGCCGCGACCAGCTTGTACGACCCGCCATCTCCTCCGCGGATTTCGCAACCATTTCGCCTCGGCTCCTACAGCTCGCGCTTCGGCGGTCGTCCCTGCATTCGGAAGGCGACGAACGTCGCCACGTCATCGTACTGGAAGTACGGGTTCTTCTTCGTCGGGCAGAACTGAACTGGCCCCTTGACGGCGCGGCCGGTGGTGTTTATGTAACCACTAGGTTATTTAACCTCGTGGTTACGCACGATGACGCCTGAGCAGCTCAACGCCACCTTCTCCGCCCTCGCCGACCCGACGCGGCGGGCGATCCTGGCCCGGCTGTCCCATGGCGAGGCCTCGGTGAACGAGCTCGCCGAGCCATTCTTGATGAGCCTTCCGGCGATCTCGAAGCACCTCAAGGTGCTGGAGAGGGCGGGGCTGATCGTCCGCGGGCGCGACGCGCAGTGGCGCCCCTGCCGGCTGGAGGCCGCGCCGCTCAAGGACGTGTCCGACTGGGTCGGCCAGTACCGCCGTTTCTGGGAGGAGAGCTTCGACCGCCTCGACGACTACCTGCGCGAGCTGCAGGGGAAGAAGAAGCCACCGCAGAACGACTCGAAAGGAAGCCGCCATGGCCGCAGCACAAAGAAGTGAGGGCGAAGTGAAGACGGGAGCCGCCGTGATGCCGCAGACGCTGGATCGGGAGATCGTGCAGGAGCGCATGTTCGACGCGCCTCGGGAGCTGGTCTGGAGGGCTTGGACGGATCCCGCGCACAGCGACAAGTGGTGGGGGCCCAATGGCTTCCGGAACGAGACCTCTTCCATGGACTTCCGCGTCGGCGGCGCCTGGGGCTTCGTGATGCACGGGCCCGACGGGAAGAGATGGGACAACTGGATCCGCTTCGAGGAGATCTCCCAGCCGGAGCGGCTGGTCTACAGCCACGGCGATGGCGAGGGCGCTGAGCCGGCGTTCCACGTCACGGTGACGTTCACGCAGGTCGGGCGCCGCACGAAGCTCACCATGCGGTCGCTGTTCCCCACCGCCGACGCCGCTGCCGCGGTGAAGAAGTTCGGCGCGGTGAGGGGCGGCCAGCAGACCCTGGCGCGGCTCGCCGGCTACCTGCCGGGCCTCGCGGATGGTTCCTTCGAGGGCGCGATGGTGCTCTCCCGCCTGTTCGACGCCCCGCGGAAGCTCGTGTTTGACGCCTGGTCCAGCCCCCAGCAGGTGATGCGCTGGTGGGGACCGAAGGGCTTCACCCTCCCCGTCTGCGAGATGGACTTCCGCACCGGCGGTGCCTACCGGATGGCGATGCGCAGCCCCGACGGAACGGAGCACCCGTTCAACGGCACGTTCCAGGAGATCGTCCCCAACGAGCGGATCGTCTTCAGCGCATTGATTGGAGGGCCCGAGCTGCGCACGGTCGTTTCCTTCGTGGAAGACGACGGCAAGACGCTGCTGACCGTCCGCCAGGATCGCCCGGCGGACGACGAGGCGCGCGCGGGGATGACGCAGGGCTGGAGCGAGACGCTCGAGAAGCTGGGCGCGATCATCGACCCCGGCAGTTCGCTGGGGGGATGAACCTCCGCTACCGCCTCGTTCACTTCCCAGCCTGTCTTCCTCCACCACGCCGACGTATCACCCGCAGAGCGCTCGTAGTTCGGCGCGGTACTGACCACCAACCCGGGTCGCTCGCTCAACGACTGCGCTCTCGCCCGAGCTGCTGTTCGTTCCCACGCTCTATCGCTGCAAGGTCCTTCCGAGATCATTCGCTGGCGTGATCGCGGTCCTGACCGGAGTCGTCGCCCTGGTGACGGATCTTGGGCAGGTGGCTGACACGGGACGGACCTTGTTCTCAACGTCGAAGGCCCAGAGAGGGGGCCAGTTCTACGGTCACAAGACCCTCCTGAGGAGAGGTCCTCTTGGCGCGCCTCGCTATTCTGCGACCATCCAGCGCTTGTCGGTGCAGTTGGGCTTTCCGGAGCAAATCTGATCGGTTGGCCCGGGACACCGACAACTGGCGGCTTGTCGGTGCACCCTGGCCTCCGGATCCGATGGGGTCGGATGGCTCCTGACACCGACAGACGGCGGCTTGTCGCAGAATAGCGGGGGGCGTTCCTGGTCTCGCCCAGGTGGGCTGGTTGACGCGGGTGCTGGGCTGGCGCGATCGCGGTCCTGACCGGAGTCGTCGCCCTGGTGACCGATCCTGGGAGGAGGGCCGGCGGAGGCGGCTTGAAGATCAGCGGACGGAGCTTGAGCTGAGGCGGGCATGACCCGAGCGCGGTTTGGGGGGGGGGAGCGAGGATTCAGGCGCTCCGGAACGCGTAGTCGAACCTGTACGAGTGCTTCCCGGCATCGATCTGGATGTCGAGCGTGCCGGTCAATCCAGTGAGCCCGTCAGTCCCGGAGTCGGGGACCACCGACACGCGGAGCGACGATGCGCCGCGATCCATCGTCCCGCTGTGCTGCAGCACGAACGTCCCGCTCCTTCCTCCGAGCGTTCCCGTCACGCGCTCCATCGCGACGTAACCAGCTGAGCCCTTCACGGGCGCGCGGAATGCGACCATCTGCCCCACGCTCGCTCCGGCCAGGTCCCCCTCAAACTTCTTGTCGATCGTCAGGCGACCGATGGGGACATCGCCCTCCGGCCGACTTCCGACTGCTGCTCGCTCAGCTCGGAGGACGGCGGCTGCGCACATCACCCACCACCGACGAGGGGCCCGCTTGTTCGTCCTTGATCCGGAGGGCGGAAGATCACCGGTCCCGTCGCGTGGCGAACGTGCGCCTTCGCTGCCGGTCGAAACGCGTGCAGCCCGCTGTGGGCGTGAACATGTTTGGGACGTCAGACCCCGGTCGCAAACCCGCAACAGAAGGAGATTCACCATGGTGGACCTCAGCCTGTCGGACCAGACCCGCATCTGCAATGTCATCACCGACCAACTCAAGGCCCTCTCCCGCCTCGACGGGGACGCGGCCTGGAGCGTGCTCACCCCACAGAAGCAACGCCAGGGGAGCGGCGCCGAGTTTCTGCGCAGCCTCGCGCTCGCCTTTCCCCAGCTGGTGCAGGCCGCGAAGATGCAGTTCGGCAGTGTCAGGCCGCACGACGTCGGCTTCGCGCAGCACGTCCGGGTGTACGCGCACGATCAGACCCACGTGGACGCGGTCTACCTTCTGCGCCGCCAGGAGGATGGCTCGTTCCTGATCGAGGGCTGCATCCTCCGGCCTCACGCGCAGCAGGAGGAGAACTCGCTGATGAGCTGACGCGCGCCAGGCCGCCGGAGACGCTCAGCTCGGACTGGCCGCCTGGGCCGCGGACGGATCGCCGAAGACGGCGGCCCGCGCCAGGTGAAGGCTGCGCTCGGCGGGGGTCGCCACCTCCTCGTTGAGCCACTCGATCACCGCCGCGTTCCCCAGGCTCTCCGGATCGTGCCCAAGGTAGCCCTCCACCAGGTCGATGACCCGGAAGCCCTGGTTCAGCTGGAAGCTGAGGGTGGGGTCGCGCAGCTTCCCGGAGACCACGGCCCGCACATAGTCGGCGGCGCTCATCTTGTGGGCGTGGGCCCCGTAGCCGCGCAGCCTTGCCCCGGCGCGGATCCGCAGCAGGTGGTGCTCAAGGGCGGTCCTTCGCCGGGCGGCGTAGAGCGCCCCGCCCACCCCGTGGCCCTGCCAGTCCGGCGCCACCATCACCTCGGCGCCGTAGAGGGTGCGGCCGCCGGAGGGATCGTGGTTCTCGAAGGTCCCGCCGGCGGTGAAGTCGCGCCAGCTCCCCAGCGGGTCGTAGTCGTGCCACCGGAGGATCAGGCTGGCCGCCATCCCGATGATCTCTCCGCCTGCGTCGGCCACCCGCTGCCCGCCCGGAAAGTGGACGAGGTGCGAGCGTAGCTGCGCCTCCTTCCACGGCGGACTGTCCGGATAGATCTTCCGGCACAGGGCGATGATCCCGGGGAAGTCCTCCGGCGTGGTGGGCCGGACGACGAAGCCCGGACTCACAGGAGGACCTCGTCCAGCGGGGTGAGGCGCTCGCGGGCCCGGCGGGCATCGCGCAGGGGCAACACCGTCCCCGACTCGTGGGAGGCGCGCAGGGTCTCGAAGTTGAGCTCACCGATGATCATCGTCTCCTGGTTGGGCAGCCCCTCGGCGAGGATCCCGTCGCGGGAGAAGGAGAAGTCGCTGGGGGTGAGGATCGCCGCCTGCCCGTAGTTGAGGGAGACCGCCGGGACGTTGGGGAGCGAGCCCACGGTGGACGCCACCACCACGTAGAGCTGGTTCTCGATGGCGCGGGCCTGGGCGCAGTAGCGGACCCGGAGCAGGCCCTGGCGATCTTCGGTGCAGCTGGGCACAAGCAACAGCTGCGCACCTGCCAGCGCCGCCGAGCGGGCCAGCTCCGGGAACTCCACGTCGTAGCAGATGGTGATCGCCACCCGGCCGAACGCGGTGTTGAACACCTTGAGCCGGTCCCGCGGGGCAACGTTCCACTCCTCGGCCTCGAAGCGGGTCATGTACAGCTTGCCCTGCACCCCTACCTTGCCCTCGGGGCTGAAGAGGTGGGCCTCGTTGTGCAGCACCTGCGTCTCCGGATCGATCACCGGGAGGGTGCCGCCGAGGACGTAGAGGCCCGCGGACTTCGTCAGCTGGGTCAACGCCTCCACCACCCGCGGGGTCTTCGCCGCCAGCTCGCGGAGCTGCACCTCAATCGGCCGGCGCACGTCCCCGAGGGTCAACAGCTGCAACGTGAAGTACTCGGGGAAGACCACCAGCTGGCAGCGGTGGTCGGCCGCGGTTTCGATCAACCCCCGGACCTGGTCGAAGAACTGATCGAAGGTCTGAACGGGACGGATGAAGTACTGGAGGGCAGCGACGCGGATACGTTGCACGCCGCGAGCCTATCCCAGCCTTCGCCTGAACAGGCGGTCGCCCGAGAGCGACGGGACGTTGTCCTTCAAACAGCCGCCCTCCCCCAAGCCTGCACCTCCCCTGGGGGGCCAGCGGTCGACCCCGGCCCGGAGGGCCCAGGTTGCGGCCTCCAAGGGTGAACGGGGTCGCCTCCCATCACTTGCGTCTCGGCCTACTTGACCAGGGTGCCCGACGCGGTCCGCCGCTGGGCGGGAGGCAGCGACTGCAGCGAGGGTTCGGCCCGAAGCTGCGGTTCGACCTTGGCCAGATCGCCGGCCAGGGTGATGGTCAGCTGCTCCGGCTTGAGCACCCGGCGGGCGGCGGCGTTCACCTCTTCCACCGTCAGCGCCTTGAGGCGCGAGACGAAGGTCCGGTACTCGTCCAGCGGCAGGTCGTAGAGGAAGATCTCGGAGATCGCCCCCGCCGCCCGGTCGCTGGTCTCCAGGTCACGAACCAGGTCCGCGGCCAACAGCGCCTTGCCCTTCTCCAACTCCGGCTGGGTCAGCGCCTGCTCCACCACCCCGCGGACCTCCAGCAGCGCCTCGCGCAGCGCCGGGCCGGTGACCTCGGTCTTCACGTTGGAGCTGACCATGAACGGCCCCGGCCCCACCCCGTAGGAGAAGTAGCTGCCGGCCCCGTAGGAGTACCCGTTCTTCTCCCGGAGGTTGGCGTTGAGCCGGGAGGTGAAGGACCCGCCCAGCAGGGTGTTGAGCACCTCCAGCGACAGGTAGTCCGGCGAGCTGCGCGGGACCGCCGGGTGCCCCATCCGGAGCACCGTCTGCGGCTTGCCCGGGAAGTCCACCACCACCAGGCGCGGGCGCTCGGTGGGGATTGCGGCGGCGGTGGGGGTGGCGGTGACGCCGCGGGCCTTCCACTTGCCGAAGGTCCGCTCCAGCTCCGCCAGCACCTCGGCGGAGGACGCGCCGCCCACCGCCACCAGCGCCGCCTGCTGCGGGGAGAAGGTCTGGAAGAAGGCCTTCACCTGGGCCAGGGTCATCGCCTTCACCGACTCGGGGGTGCCGCTGCCGGGGCGCCCCAGCGGGTGGTTGCCGTACACCGCGGCGCGGAAGGCCAGCTCGGCGCCGACCTCCGGACGGGCGCGGGCGGCGATCAGCTCGGCGGTGCGCTGGGCCTGGAGCTTCTTCCAGTCCGCGGCGGCGAAGTTGGGACGCAGCGCCACCTGGGCCAAAAGCGCGGTCATCGCCGGCAGCTGGGTCTTCAGCGCCGAGACGTACATCACGGTGAAGTCCTGGCCCGCCCCCACCGCCAGGGTGGCGCCGATGGCGTCTGCCGCGGCGGCCATCTGGGCCTGGGTCTTCCCACCCGAGCCCGCCTCCAGCATCTCCGCGGTCATCGAGGCCAGCCCGGGCAGCTTCACCGGGTCGGCCGAGGCGCCGCGCTTCACCACCAGCCGCACCGCCTGCAGGGTGCTCTCCGGGCGCTCCACCAGGTAGACCTTCAGCCCGTTGGAGAGGGTCTTCACCTCCGGTACCGGCGCGTCGAAGGCGGACAGCTCCGGGACCACCGGCTGCTGGGAGAGGATCTCCTCCCCGGGGATCCGGCGCTCGCGCTCCGGCGGCTTCTGCGGCGTGCTGGCGTCATTCTCCAGCGGACCGGCGTCCGGCGGGCGCATCTTCTCGGCGCCGGCGGTGTCCGGCTGATTCCCCTCGGTGTGCGCGCACCCGGCAAACGCGGTGAACACGCACAGCACGAACCCTGCTCCCCACTTGGCTGCGGTGCTCATCTACTTGCCCTCCCCGGCGGCGGTCGCCGGAACCACTTCAATCACCACCCGACCCGAGGTCAGGTACTTCGCCGCGGCGGCCCGGGCCGTCTCGGGGGTGACCCGGGCATAGCGCGCCAGATCCTTGTCCAGCGCGGTGGGGTCTCCGTACAGCCGCTGCATGGCGTTGAGCAGGTCCGCCCGGCCCAGCAGGGACTCCAGATTCCGGGCGGTGCCGGTGGTGATCAGCAGCCGCGCCGAGTCCACCTCCGCCTGGGTGGGACCCTCGGCCTTCAGCTGCGCCACCACCGCGTCCGCCGCCTTCATCAGCTGCTCGGGGGTAGAGCCGGGGGTGCCGGTGACCTCGATGTGGAAGACGCTCTGCAGGGACATGCTCTCCTGCAGCGCGCTGACCTCCGAGGCCAGCTGCTGCTCGTGGACCAGCTTCTGGTAGAGGCGGCTGGCCTTGCCGCTGGCCAGCACCTGGGAGAGCACATCGAAGTCCGCGTCGCCCTCCTGGGTCAGCGGCGGGGTGGGCCAGGAGAGGGTCACCTTGGGCAGCTCCACCTGATCGGTCAGGCGCACCCGCTTCTCCGCCTCCAGCTTCACCGGCGGGTAGCTGGGGTGCGACGGCTTGGGCTGCTTGGGGAGGAAGTCGAAGTACTTGCGCACCAGCGCGGCGGCCTCTCGGGGATCCACGTCGCCCACGATGGAGAGGATGGCGTTGGAGGGCGCGTACCACTTGTTGAAGAAGTTGATCACGTCCTCCAGTTGCGCCGCCTCCAGGTCCTGGGAGGAGCCGATCACCGGCCAGCTGTAGGGGTGGCCCTGGGGAAACAGGTTCTCGTAGATCGCCAATTCGCCCATCCCGTAGGGGCGGTTCTCGTAGCTTTGGCGGCGTTCATTGAGGACGATCAGCCGCTGGGCCTGCAGCTTCTCCGCGGTCATCTCCCGGGAGAGGGTGGCCATCCGGTCCGACTCCATCCACAGGAACATCTCCAGCAGGTTGGAGGGGCCTGTCTCGTAGTAGCGGGTGATGTCGTTGCTGGTGCTGGCGTTGTTGCGCCCGCCGTACTGCTCCATCAGGGTGTCGAAGCCCGGGTAGGGCACGTAGCGCGCGCCCATGAACATCAGGTGCTCGAACAGATGGGCAAAGCCGGTGCGGCCCTTCTCCTCGTCGCGGCTGCCCACGTCGTAGAGGATGTCCACGACGACGCCCGGGACCTTGTGTTCCGGGGAGATGATCACGGTGAGTCCGTTATCGAGGCGGAAGGTCTGGGCCTCCACCGACATGGCGGGCACTGGCGCCGGGGTGGCGGCGAGCAACAACGCTAGGAGCATGAGCGTGTTTCCAAAAGGAAAGGAGAGGCGTGGGTCTGTAGGCGACGGTAGGAGGCGCGTCAACGCATCAGCGCGGGAGTCATTCCCGGGCGGACGCTAGGCGCTGCGGGCGGAGGGATCAGGCGGTGGCGGAGAGCGCGGCGATGCGCGGCTGGGCCTTGGCCTTGAGTCCCGGGTCGCGGATCGCCTGGTACTGGGTCAGGGCCGCGGCCTTGTGCCCCTGCTTCTCCAGCAGCAGGGCGGCGGTGAACCGGACCGCGTCGTTCTCTGGCTCCAGCGCCACCACCCTCAGCAGCGCGCCGGCCGCCGGTCCCAGGGCTCCTGCCTTCTGGTGCGCCTTGCCCAGCAGAAGCTGGAGCTTGGCGTGGTCCGGGTGGGCACCGGCGGCGCGGGTAAGGACGGGGATCGCCTCTGCCACTGCCCCGCGCTCCAAAAGCAGCGACCCCAGGTTCAAGGCCGCGGCCGCGCGCGGTGCGGGGCGATTACATGCCCTTTGCCAGGGCTGCTCCGAACGCTCCGGGTGACCGTGTTCGGCGTGCGCGTTTCCAAGGTGGAAGTGGGCCCACTCGCTTCGCGGAAGGACCGCGGCCAGCGCGCCCAGCAGCCACCGCTGTCCCAGATACTTCAGCCGAAGCCGCGCAGAACGGGTGCTCATCCCCGAAGCAAAGCCGAAGAGCTGGCCCGGAGGAAGGCGCCCGGCTCCGGCTTCAGACCTGCCGGACCCGCTGCGCCGCCCAGGCGATCCCCTGAGCATTCAACTCCAGGTCCATCGCCAACACCTCCCACACCTCCTTCGAGTCTGGGAGGCCGCGCTCGCGGAGCCGCTGGCCAAAGTGGGAATCCAGCGCGTCGCGGCACAGCCGCTCCAGCTCCTTACCGGTGAGTCCGGAGTCACGGGCCTGGGCAAACAGCTGGGCGGAGAACGCGAGCTCTGACTCCAGCTGTCCGGCGATTCCGGCGACGTCGGCGGACTCGCCAAAGTGGGTGAGGAAGACCCGCTGGGGGCGGCGGGCAGCGATCTGCCGCACCGCGGCCAACGCCTCGTCGGGCAGATAGTCGGTGGGGCTGGTGGTGGGGAAGGCGAACAGGCCGCTGCCCTGCAGCGCCGGATAGACCAGGCCGAAGGCGTCACCGGTGAAAACGCCGTCGCTGCCCGAGTCGTGGATGCAGAGGTGGTGGTTGGCGTGGCCCCGGGTGTGGAAGAAGAACAGCTCGCGGGACCCGAACTGAAGTCTCTCGCCATCCTCCATCGACCTGACCCGCTCGGCGGGGATGGGCTCGATTTCGCCGTACAGCTCCCCGAAGCGCTGGGCGCCGTAGACCGCGCGGGCGCTGGCCACCAGCCGGGAGGGATCGATCAGATGGCGCGCCGCGCGGGGGTGGGCCAGCAGGCTGGCGTTGGGGCAGGCCTTGAGCAGGGCGGAGGACCCGGCCGCGTGGTCCAGGTGGGCGTGGGTGACGATCGCGTAGTCGACCTGTTCGGGTGAGAGGCCCGCCTGCCTCAACGCCTCCAGCAGCAACGGCACCGCGTGGCCGGTGTTGTTCTCCACGAAGGCCGCGCGGTCGCCTTCCACGATCAGGAACGCCGCGGCGGCCTGCGGACGGCCGAGGTAGTGGGTGTCGATGGTGAGCACTGACTGGGACATTCCTGCCTCCCTAGCTCAAACGCTTTTGACCGGTGGCCGGATTCTGGAGGTCCAGCCCGGGGAGTTCCACGAAGAAGGTGGCGCCCAGCCCCGGCAGCCCCGCCGACTCGGCCCAGATCCGCCCGCCGTGGCTGTGGATCAGGTCCTGGGCGATCGACAAGCCGAGGCCCAGTCCTCCAAACGCGCCTCTGTGTGCCTGGGCGTAGGGTTTGAAGATCGTCTTGAGCTTGTCGGGGGAGATCCCCAGCCCCTCGTCTCGGACCGAGAGCACCGCCCTTCCCTCCTGGCGGCGCACGGTGATCTCCACCTCTCCGCCCATCGGGGAGTAGCGGATGCTGTTGGAGACCAGGTTGGTCAGCACCTGATCAAGGCGGTCCCGATCAGCGGTGATGTCCAGCGAGGCCTCCCCGGAAAGCAGGTGCCGGTGGTTGCCCTTCCCGGATTGCAGCCGACCGACCACCTCCCTGGCCAGTTCCACCAGGTCGAAGCGGGTGTGGTGCAGCGCCACCCTCCCGGTCCGCAGCCGGGACACATCGAACAGCTCGTCGACCATCCGGACCAGGCGGTCGATCTGCCCGGAGATCACCTGCAGCTGCCGGAGGATCCGCTGGTCGGAGCTCCCCGCCTGCTGGGTGGCCAACTGGGTCTGGATGCGGGCGGCGTTGAGAGGAGTCCGCAGCTCATGGGCCGCCACCGCGAAGGCATCCTGCGCCTCACGGACCGCGTGGGTCCGGACCTGTTCTTGCTGTTCGTGCGCCTGCCGGTACATGTCCAGGAACACCGAGGCCTTCACCCGGATCACCTCTGGGTCGACCGGCTTCATCAGATAGTCCACCGCGCCCCGGCCGTAGCCACGGGAGACGTAGGACTCCTCGCGGTGGATCGCGGTGACGAAGATGATCGGTACGTGGGCACAGCGTCCACGCTGCTTGATCAGCGCCGCGGTCTCCAGTCCGTCCAAGCCCGGCATCTGCACATCCAGGAAGATCAACGCGAAGTCCTCCTCCAGCAGCCGGCGCAGCGCCTCCTCCCCGGAACTGGCGCTGACCACCCTGACCCCCAAAGGCTCGAGGGTGGCCTCCATCGCGAACTGGTTCTGTGCGAGGTCGTCGACGATCAGGATTGCCGGTTCAACGGTCGTCGCCGACCCGAAGGTGGGCGCGGTCAACATGGGTCTCTCCAAGTCGCATAACGACGGCGCTGGCGGTTTCACGGGAGAACCTTCAGTCCGCCCCGAAGCCCTCCGGGTGGCTCAGCGGCCCCAGCGTCGGGGCGAGGTGGGCGCCCGATCAGGCCGGCGTTCAGCCTCCCTGGTAGGCACGCTCCAGACCGGCGATGTGGATCTTCTCCATCTTCAGCATGGCCTGGACCACCCGCGCCGCCTTGGCCGGATCCTTGTCCCCCATCAGGCGCATCAAGGCGGTGGGGATGATCTGCCAGGACACCCCGAAGCGATCCTCCAGCCAGCCGCATTGCTTGTGCTTTCCACCCGCGGCGAGCTGATCCCACAGCCTGTCGACCTCCGCCTGGGTCTCACAGTTGACGAACAGTGAGATGCCCTCCGAGAACTTGAAGTGCGGCCCGCCGTTGAAGGCCATGAAGGGCTGCCCCTCCAGCTCGAAGTTCACCGACATGGCCTTGCCGTCGGGGCCGCGGGAGATGGAGCCCAGCTTCGAGTCCTTGAAGACCGAGCTGTAGAGCTTCACGGCCTCCTCGGCCTGGTCGTTGAACATCAAGAATGTGGTGATCTTCTGCATCGATGGCTCCTTGGCTCGGGTCGGAATGGTCCTCGAACCACCTCCGGTTGCGACGACCACCCTGGCACAGCCGAACCGGAGGTGGGGAGCCGTCGCAACCTGGGCTAAGGAGACCGGGTGATCCGCTCCGCGCGCCGCATCGAGAACGTCCGCTACGCCATCCGCAACGTCGCCGCCGAGGCCAGGCGGCTGGAGGGGCTGGGCCGGGAGATCACCTACTGCAACATCGGCGACCCGCTGAAGTTCGACTTCCGCACCCCGCCGCACCTGGTGGAGGCGGTGTGCCGGGCGATGCGCGAGGGTGACAATGGCTACGCCCCCTCCGCCGGAACGCTGGAGGCGCGCCGCGCCATCGCCGAGGACGAGCAGCGGCGGGGCATCCTGGACGTCACCGCCGAGGATGTGGTGGTCACCGCGGGGGCCTCGGAGGCCATTGAGCTGGTCCTCACCGCCCTGCTGGAGCCCGGCGAGAGCGTGCTGCTGCCGGCGCCGGGCTACCCCCTCTACAACGCGGTGGCGGCGAAGCTGGGGGTGGAGGTGGAGACCTACTATCCCGACGAGCTGCAGGGCTGGTCGGTGGATCCGGAGGAGATCGCCTCGCGGGTCACCCCGAAGACCCGGGCGATCGTGCTCTGCAATCCGAACAACCCCACCGGCGCGGTCTATCCGAAGGAGGCCCTGGAGGGGGTGCTGGAGATCGCCCGGCGCCACAACCTGCTGGTGCTCTCGGATGAGATCTACGCGCGGCTGACCTTCGACCAGCCCCACCTGGCCACCGCCTCACTGGCCAAGGACGTGGCGATCGTCACCTTCGGGGGCCTGTCCAAGACGTACCTGGCCTGCGGGTGGCGGGTCGGCTGGCTGAGCTTCTGCAACTCCCACCTGATGCCGGACCTGAAGGCCGCGGTGCTGCGGCTGTGCGACGCGCGCCTCTCCAGCCCGGGGCCGGCGCAGGCGGCCATCGCCCCGGCGTTGGAGGGCAACTTGGACCACCTGCCGGAGATGATGGCCCGGCTGCGGGCGCGCCGGGAGGTGCTCACCAGCCGGGTGCGGGGGATCCCCGGACTCTCACTTGTGACCCCCGGCGCCGCCTTCTACGCCCTGGCCCGGGTCACCCACCCGGAGGTCACCCACGACGAGCAGTTCGTGCTGGAGCTGCTGCGCGAGACCGGGGTGCTGTTCGTGCACGGGTCGGGCTTTGGTCAGAAGCCTGGGACCCACCACTTCCGGGTGGTGTTCCTTCCGCCGCCGGAGGTGCTGGACCGCGCCTTCGACAAGGTGGAGGCGTTCATGCTCAGCCGGTATCCGGTGCGGTAGCGCCGCGGAGGAAATGTAGCCTTGTATCTCGACAAGGCAGGACGTGAGCGGTCAGACGCAGCGGGGTATTCTGGGTTTGCGCCTGAAAGTTTGGTTGGGGAGCGCGCGGTAGACCGACGTAGCCGAGGCCATTCAA
>JALYOC010000108.1 GCA_030857095.1 Myxococcota bacterium
AGCTCCACTCAGGTGGCCGGAAGGAGACCGAAAAGGGCGAAGCCGACGCGCCTGACCGGGCGGTGGTTCATCGAGGAGATTGGGCAGTGCCGGCTCTCGATCCCGTCCACGCGCGAGGTCGAGATCGTGGATGCAACCTGGGCGAGTGAGCGTCCGGAGGGGGCTCCGAACAGGCACTGGAAATGGGCAGAAATCCTTTGGGCCTGCCCAGAGCGCTTCGCCATCTACGGACCTGGAAAGAGGGTCCTTGGCCTGTGGGGATCGACCAGGCCTCTTTTGCTGGCCGGTCTCTTCCACCGGGACAGGATGGGGATGGGGGAGGAGATCGGCAGGGGGATCGTGGACGCCTGGAGGGCAGGCGGGCGTGGGCGGCTAGGGATACTCGTAGGTCAGCGACAGGTAGGGCCGGGAGGTGGTGTTGTTCCCGGTGTAGAAGCCCGCGTAGTCGAAGCCGCCGTCCCCATTGGGAAGGGTGGGGAAGGTCAGCCGGAACTGGGAGTCCAGGCCGCGCTTTCCCCGCTCGTCCCAGTCGCCCTGCAGCGCGCTGGTGACCACCGCCGACTTCCATCCGATGGTGGAGCTGGTGCTCAGCAGGTAGGTGGCCGGCTCGGAGAAGAGGGTGCAAATCCCCCTCTCGCAGAGCTTGAGGGTGGGGGTGTTGAAGTCGGCCGTGGTCAGCGTCTCTCCGTAGTCCACGCTCTCCGCGTACAGCTTCCCGTACGGGGTCCCCACAAGAGAGGCCTGGTAGACGTAGAGGTAGGCCCCGGTGATCCGCACCAGGTTCGCGTGCACGGTGTCGAGGGGAAAGTGGAGGTAGCCCTGGTACTCGAGGTCGGTGTTGGAGTCCCCGGCGTAGAGCTGCAGTCCGGTGGTGTTGGCGGTGCTGCTCCCGGACAGATACCCGTCGGCCGCCGGGTCGCTCTCGATGCTCACCGTGGCCTGCCGCACCGTCCGGAAGGTGCCCGCGGTGTAGGAGATCGCGTTGCCCGCCTGGTCCTTGGCGGTGGCGGAGAGCTGCCACTGCACCTGGGTGTAGAGGGGAAGATCGCTGTCAGGGTTGAAGGTCAGCTGGGTGCTCGCCGCGTTCCAGGAGAAGGCGCCGGTGCGGGCGGGGTTGAAGACGGAGAACGCGGCCTGGGTTAGCGCGCGGTCCATCGGCTCGCTGAAGTTCAAGGTCACGTTGGTGGACCGCAGCACCCCGGCGGCGTTTTGGGCGGGGACGGTGGAAAGCAGCGTGGGCGGGGTGGTGTCCGCGGCGGCCGCGGTGCTGAAGGAGATCGCCCCGCCGGCAAAGGCATTGCCAGAAGCGTCCTTGAGCGTGGAGTTGAGGGTCACCGTGTAGGAGGTGGAGCCGGCCAGGTCCGCCGCCGGGTTCACCTCCAGCAAGGTCCCCTCGTTGTACCAGGTCAGCGCGTAGCTGGGGACGGAGGGGCTGAAGGTGACCAGGGTGGAGACGGTGGAGGGATCCATCCCCTCGGAGAAGATGAAGGCCAGGGTCTGGGCCAGCGGGACGGCGGTGCTCTCGTCCGCCGGGGTGCTGGAGACCAGGGTGGGCGGGGTGGAGTCCGGCGCCTCCTGGGTGTGGAAGGCGAAGGTCACATCGTCGATCAAGAGGTTCTGGGCCAGGTCCTTGGCGGAGAGGGTCACCGAATACGCGGTGCCCTGGGCCAGCGGCTGGGGCGGCGCGAGGAAGTCCACCCGGGTGTCGTCCACCGTCCAGCTGGGCTCGCCCAGCTCGTAGGGGGGATCAATGGTCACCGTGAGCGAGGAGGGATCCATCCGCTCGGAGAAGATCAGGTTCAGCTTGTGGGTCCAGGCCACCGAGGTGGCGCCCTCCGCCGGCGAGTGGCTGGTCAGCGAAGGGGGCACGGTGTCCAACGGGCCGCGGGTGGTGAAGGAGATCTGCGCGTTGTTCAGCGCGTTGCCCGCCTGGTCCCGGCCCTGGACGGTGAGGACGTAGGAGGTGTTCAGGGCCAGCTCCGAGAGGGGGGTGAGGGTCAACCGCTGATCGCCTTCGTCCCACACCGGATTGGCCAGCCCCACGCCCAGATCCAGGGAGGCGGAGGTGGATTGCAGGTCCATCGGCTCGGAGAACACCAGGGTGAAGGAGGGGTTGAGCGGGACCGCGGTGGCCAGGGGCGCCGGGGAGGAGTTGAGCAGCTCCGGCGGGTCCCCGTCACAGAGGCCAGCGTCGAAGCAGTCCGCGTAGTCCTGATCGAAGTTGAAGCACCCGCCCAGGGTCAGCGCAGCCAGGAGGGGAAGGAGCCAGGTTTTCACGGGAACACCCCCACCCAGGTGAGGCTGGCCCCGTCGGGGGTGATCGCCAGCCCGGTCTGGACGGTGCTCTGCCCGCCCCCCATGAAGTACATCGTGGCGGCCGCGCCCAGGCCCACCGCGCCCAGCGCCAGCCCGGTGAAGCCCAGCCCCTGGAAGGTGGCGCCCTGGTTGCGCAGATCGGCGGCCTGCGACCCGGTGAGCACCCCCTGGCTGCCCTGGAGGCGCAGGTGGTTGTCCCGGGCGAAGACCAGCAGGGTGGCGCCGACTGCCCCCATCGCCACCCCGCCGGCGGCGGGGATCCAGGCCAGCGACCTGGGACCGGTGGCAAGCTGCTGCGAACGGGCGCCGGCGTTGACCGCCAGCGGCCGCCCCAGCTTCCTGGACAGCTCGGCGGCCATCAGCTCCGCGGCGCGATCCAGGGTGGTCAGCACCGCGTCCTCGCCGTCCACCCGGGCGCTGAAGGCCGCCAGCCGCTCCGCGTCCCGGGAGGAGAGGATCCGCAGGTTGAAGTTGAGCGTGCCGCCCACCCGGGCCACGTCCCCCAACAGCAGGGCGTCCGCGCCCAGCGCCCCGGCGATGTCCGCCACGCACTGCTCGTCGGTGCACCCCAACAGCTGGCGCTGGCGCTCGTGGCCCACCAGCGCCTGGATCTCCCGGGCGGTCACGATCCGCAGTCCCTGGAAGGCCAGCTTCTGCGCCAGGTGCTCGGCGTAGTAGCCGGAGAGCTCGGCGGTGAGGCCGACCGCGGTGAGCCCGGGGGCGGCGATCTTCAACGGTTCGGTCCGGACGGGCTCCGCCGCACCCGCGGTGAGTCCCAGAAATAGCAGCGACCAGCAAAATGAACGCATCACCCCAGGGAGTGTAGCCGGTGTGGACCGGGGCATTTCCACTCTGCGGGTGAGCAAAATTTGCCTGGGGAGAACCCCGGGAATTCGGGGGCGGGTTGAGTCCGCGCGGCCTCGACCTGCTCCCGGAGCGCGGTGTGCCGGATCGGGCGGGGGGGAACCTGCCCCCGGCGCGCTGTCCGCGAACACGGTGCGCCTGCCGGAGGGTCCTGGTTCGGTGGTGGGCTGTCGGATGACGTGGGGGTGGACGGGTTCTCCGCCCAGGTCCGTTACGACGTCCCGCTGGAGCTGCCGGCGGGACGGGCAGGGATGAAGCCTTCGCTGGCGTTGAGCTACTCCGGCGATCTGGGCAACGGCCCGCTGGGGGTGGGGTGGACGTTGTCGCTGCCCGCCATCCGTCGCGGCATCCGGCAGGGTCCGCCTGCCTTCACCGCCTCTGACGAGCTGGAGCTGGTGGGGATCGGCGGGGGCGGAAGGCTGGTGCCGGTGCCGGATGGTTCGCTCCGGCTGGAGCGGCAGCCGTACGCGGTGAAGGTGGAGCGGTCGGGGGACGGCTTCGTGGTCCTCGCGCCGGGCGGGGTGCGCTACCTGCTGGGGGAGACGGCGGCCTCGCGGCAGGAGGAAGGGGAGAAGGTCACCGCCTGGCTGCTGGAGCGGGTGGTGCATCCCACCAGCGAGCAGATTGTCTTCGAGTACCTCCAGGACGACGGAGAGCTGTACCTGGCTGGGGCCAGTTGGGGCCCGGGGGACTGCTACCGGTTGAAGTTGAGCTACGAGCTCCGCCCGGACCAGGTGATCAGCTTCCGCTCCGGGATGCGGGTCAAGACCGCCCAGCGGCTGAAGAGCGCGCGGGTGGTGTCGTTCGGGGAGACCCTGCGCGAGTACCAGCTGGCCTACGACGACTCGCTGCCGCTGAGCCGGCTGGCCTCGGTGCGGATGGTGGGGAGGGGCGGGGAGGGGCAGCTGCCGCCGCTGACCTTCCGCTACGCGCCGCTGCAGGAGGCGACCGCGCAGCAGCTGTCGGGGCTGGAGGGCTGGGCGCTCAATGAGCTGGGAGTGAGCCTGGCGGACGTGGACGGGGACGGGATGACCGACCTGCTGCGGCTGGACTCGGTGGAGGGACACTCCTGGCGCAAGGGCTGGGGGGAGCACTTCGGCGCGCCGGTGGACCTGGCCGGACCCGCCTCCGCCAACCTCCAGACCTCGCGGCTGATGGATGTGGACGGTGATTCGCGGCCGGAGCTGGTCCTGGAGTACGGGGACGCCTGGCAGCCGTACGCGCTGACCCCGGTCGGCTGGGTCCACCAGGGTGAGTGGGCGGGAAGCGCCGGGTTGGGGCTGATGGACGCCAACCTGTTCTTCGCGGACCTCAACGGCGCTGGCCGGGTGGACGTGATCCGCAACGCCACCGACTCGCTGCAGGTGAAGTGGAACCTCCCCTCCGGGCTGAGTGGGTGGGAGGTCCATCCGGGGCTGGGGAGCTCGGCGGTCGGTGCTCAGCGCCGCGGCGGAGGGGGCGGGCAACCCGTGGACCTATCGGCTGCCGGTGTCGATCCCGGTGCCCACCTGGGTGGAGGTCTCGCCGGGCGCCGGGGCGCCGGTGCGCAAGGTCCGTCACGCGCCGCGGGACGGCTTCTGGGATCCGGAGGAGCGCAGGTTCGCCGGCTTCCTCTTCTCCACCACCACCGTCGTCGGTGACGACGCGGAGAGCACCCTGGTGGAGGAGACCCGCTATCACCCCGGCCTGGGCGAGGACCGGGCGCTGCGGGGGATGGTGTTGGAGGTCAGCAAGCGGACCGGGGCGGGGCTGCTGTTCACCACCGAGTCGACCCGGTGGGAGGCGCGGGCGGTGCAGGGCGTGCCGGACACCGCGCTGCTGCGGATGGCGGCGCGGTTGGAGACCCGGACCCTCCATTCGGAGGGAGTTTCCCCGGCGCTGGAGACGGTGAACCGCTGGAGCTACGACCAACGGGTGCGCCCCACTGTCGACTGGCTGTTCGGGCGGCTGGACGTCGACGGCGACGAGACCGTGGTGGAGCGGGTCTACGCCAGCGACGAGGCGAGCTGGATCCACGACGCGGTCTGCGAGGAGCGGGTCTATGGCGCCTCACAACAGGGGGAAGGCGCGGGCCTGACCTTGCAGCGGGCGGCGGCGCCTACCTCGCAGACCCGGACCCTCTACGGGGACGCGAACCGGGTCCATGAGTGGAGTGTTCCAGCCCTCTGTCAGGTGGGGCGGGGACTGGTGCGCAAGCAGGAGGGCTGGCTGGACTCCGAGACGGGCCCGCGCTGGATCACGGTGAGCGAGTCCCGCTACGACGCCTGGGACAACGAGGTGGCCACCTTCGCAGCCGGGGTGTGGCGGAACCTCCAGTACGATCCGGACGGCCTGTTCCCGGTCAGCGAGAGCATCCAGCCCAACGCCGAGCGCACCCTGAGCTGGCGGGTGGAGGAGTGGGACCGGGTCTTGGGCGTGCAGAAGCGGGTGACCGACGCCAACGGTGTGACGGTGGCCATGGAGTACGACTCCCTGGGACGTCCACTCGCCACCGGCCTGGACGGACAACCGGCACATCTGCGCTACCGCTACGAGTGGACCTCCCCGCGGCCCCAGACCTGGACCTATGTGTTCGACGGGGTGGCCTCCGAGTTGGCCGGCTCCTGGACGGGCGCTTGGGATCCGGCGGGGAAGTGGCGCGAGTCGGTGGCAGTGACCAACGGGCAGGGAGAGGCGCTCTACAGCGCCACCCGCCTGACGCAGGACCGGTGGATTGTTGGCGGGTGGCGCGAGTACGACGGGCGGGGTGCGGTGAGCCTGTTGGGGGACAGGTTCTATTCGCCCCAGCTGCCGACCACGCTTCCGGAGGGCGTCGCGCGACAGGCCTTCACCCACGACGCCCTGGGGCGGGTGATCCGGCAGGACCTTCCCACCCAGGCCTCACGCTCGACCGAGTACCGCGCGTTCGGAGCGACCGCGGTCACCGAGGGCCTCGCACCCGTCACCTCCTCACTGGACGGGCTGGGGAGGATTCTGCGGACGGAGCGGACGGTGGCGGGCGTGCTGGAGTCGGTGAGCGCCACCTACGACTCCGAGGGGCGGCTGCGGGCGATGCGGCTGAACGACGGCGCCGCCGAGCATGCCTTCCGGTACGACACCCTGGGCCGGTTGGTGGCCGCGTCCGACCCGGACATTGGCGCGCGCTCGCTGGAGTACAACGACGCCGGCTGGCTGCTCAAGCACACCAACGGCGCGAACCAGGTCCGCACCTTCGAATACGACGCGGGTGGCCGGCTGGTGTCCACCGGAGGAGATGGCGCGACCTACCGCTACCACTACGACGCGCCCAAGCCGGGGACCGATGGAGAGAACCTGGCCGCACGCCTGGCCTGGGTGGAGGAGCCGCGCGGCGAGGTGCAGCTGTCCTACGACGCGTTCGGCCGCACCGTGCGCCACGCCCGCTGGGTCGAGGGGCGGTGGGCGGAGGAGTTGATGGAGTTTGGGCTCTCCGGACTCCAGACCCGAGGGTCGGTGGACGGACTGGTGCTCACCCCCACCTACGACGCGGCGGGGAGATCGATCGCCCTGGGCAACCACTGGCAGGCGGTGGAGCTGGATGCCTCGGGCCGGGTGCTGGCGGAGTCGTACGGAAACGGCGTCACCCAGCGCTACACGCGCGACGAGCTGGGACTGCCAAGGGAGATCGGCGTGGCCCGCCCCAGCGGTCAGCCGTTGTACGGAGTGAGGGTTGGGCGCAACGCCTGGGGTTCGCCCAGCTGGGTGGAGGACACCGACGGGGTGGGCCTGAACCACTCGGCGACGTTTGCCTACGACGCCGCTGGCCGGTTGGCGGACGTGGTGCTGGGCGCGGCCAGGCAGGGGACCGGGCCCGCCACCGGCGCGGAGTCCTTCAACATCGGGCCGCAGTCCTTCCACTTCACCTACGCCTACGACGCGCTGCAGAACATCACCTCGCGCACCGCGACTGGGCCCAAGAGCCTGGACCTGTATGCGGGGAGCTACCGCTATGGTGAGCGCGGACTGGGGCCCCGGCAGCTGTCGTCGGTGGCCACCAGTGGCGGTGCGCGGACGCTGGGCTACGACGCCGCGGGCAGGGTGAGCGAGCAGGACGGCCGGACGCATACCTACAACGGGCTGGATCAGCTGGTGCAGGTGACGGTCCCGGCGCGGGACGGCAAGCCGGCCCAGACCGTGACCCACGCCTATGGCTACGACGGGCTGCGCACTGTCACCGAGGGAGATGGCGCCACCCAGTACTGGCTGACCCCCAACCTGGTGGAGCGGGAGGGTAAGCGCGAGTGGTACCTGCGCCGGGATGATCGGACCCTGGTCCGGTTGACCCTCCAGGGGAACGCGCAACTGGCAATGGGCGGTTCCGGCGGCTCGCAGGGCGGAGGTGTCAGCGCCGGGAGCAGTGCGGGGGTGCGGTCGGCCTCCACCGGGGTGCTGGGGTTGCTGATGGGGCTGGCGTTGGTGCTGGGCGGGGTGGCCGCGGCGAGGGCCCGTTCCGGAGCGCGCTGGCAGCGACTGCACGCCGGAGTCTTGCTGGCCGCGGTGCTGGGGCTCTCCTGCCGGGGAGGAGAAGGTCCGGACCTGGGGGAGACGGCCAAGGCCCTGCGCTGGGCGATCGCCGGGGCGGTGTACTTCCACGGAGGCATCGCCGCGGGTCCGGTGTTGATGACCCGCGAGGACGGCACCGTCTACGAGGAGCGCCGGTACGAGCCGTTCGGCGCGCCGATTGATGCCTTCCGTGAGACGTCGAGTGGAGCGGCGGAGGTGGGGGAGATCGACCACCGAGCCGAGCCGCTCAACGTGCTGAACAAGGAGACCGACGCCACCAGTGGGTACAGCTATCACGGCGCCCGGTGGCTCTCGCCGCACACCGCCACCTGGCTGACGCCAGACCCGCCGGTGAAGGCGCCAGACCCGGGTTTCATGGAGGACCCCTGGGCGCTGCACCCGTACCAGTTCGTGAAGCAGAACCCGATCGCCTACTGGGATCCGGACGGACACGAGGAGAAGCCCACCGGCTGGCAGAAGCTGGGCGCGTTCGCCTGGGGCGCGGCAAAGGGCGTGGCCGTCGGCGTGGGGACCGCGGTGGTAATTGGGGCGATCTCCGCAGTTGCCGCTCCCTTGGCGGTGGTGGCGGTGGTGGGGATGACCGCCTATGGCGCCTACGGGCTGATCAATGGAGGGGCCGAGGCGCTGGCGGAATCTGGCAAGCGGATCGTGAGCGGGGAGGGGACCCTCGACGACTTCGACACCTTCGGAGAAGTCGCCGGTGGCCTGGCCTCCGGACGCCTGGCCAAGGTCGGCTTCCAGAAGGGGCAGAGCCTCGGATCGAAGCTGAAGACCCAGAAGACGCCCTCCTCGGGGCCGAAGGCCGTCTGCACGGGGACGACCTGTCCATGTTCGTTCGTGGCCGCCACCCTGGTGGACACCGAGGACGGGCTGGTGCCGATCGACTCGGTGGCGCTGGGCGAGCGAATTGGGCCCGAATCCCAGGAGTGCGCCGAGTTGGAGCTGACCGGGTGGATGGAGGTCCACCTGGAGACGGAGGTCACCACCGAGGGGGAAGCGGACCTGATCCAGCTGCAGCTGCTGCGGCCGGTCTCCTGGCTGCAGGAGCACCCGGCCCAGGCCGGAAAGCGGATGGCGATCAACCTGGAGGAGTTCAAACTCCAGGGAGAGGCCCAGGTCACCTACGTGGGCAGGGCGCCGGAGCTGAAGCCGGGCAGTCGCTGCCCGGTGATCGGCCGGCTGCAACACAGCAGCCGGGAGCTGATCTCCCTCACCCTGGAAGGGGATGAGCAGCCTCTCCAGGTCACCAAGGAGCACCCGGTCTATTCGGCCGAACGCGACGGGTGGGTCGAGGCAGCGAACCTGCGCCCGGGAGAGGTGCTGCGGACCCTGACGGGAACGGCCTCAGTGCGGGACGTCCTCCTCTCGGCTCAGCCCCGGACGGAGGTCTTCGACCTGCAGGTGGCCGGGACCAGCAGCTACTTCGTGTCGGACGCGAAGGTGCTGGCGCATAACTGCCCGAAGAGCGAGAAGACAAGTGACGCAGCGCAAGCACCTGATTATGTGGTCACGCCAGCTGGCAGTGCCTACCCCGTGCCTGTTGGAGCATCGGGACCAAAGCCGGTTGTCAATCCTGCCGGGAAGGTCACAGGTACCGCGTACACCGGTGGCAAGGGCGGAGCCAATGGTCAGGTGAGTACAATCCGGATTATGAGCCCCACACCTCCCAGGGGCAAAAGTCCTGGGTATCCTTACGGCTACATTAAGTACGAGAACGCAATGGGTCAGGGGGTTGATCCGATTACTGGTAAGACGATTCCCAACGCGGCTTCCCACTTTCCGATTGACTGAGGTTCCTCATGACCCCGCTGGATTCCTTGATCGGTGCGACAGTTGTCAGGGTTGAGGAACTGCATGACTACGTGCAGCTTCTGTTCGACGCAAATCGCATGCTGACAATATTCAATGAGATGAACGTCAGTGATGAACTCCCACAGAGTCTTCGCAATCTAGTGGGGACCCATTTGGCGCGTGTGGAAGAGCAGCAGGCGAAGGTCACGTTCAACTTCGACAATGGCACCGAGTTGTCAGTGAACCTGAGTGACGACGCATACCGGGGGCCCGAAGCAATGCATTTGATGAGACCAGGCCAGCCGATGGTTGTCTGGTAACGGTCTGGTAGCACGCTGGAATCATTTCGGGACCTCATGCCGTTGATGTGGGTCGGCGAAGGGGTGGGTCGAGCATGATTCCACCGCAGCACAGATGGATCATCGATGGGGAGAAATAGGGCTCCCCTGACATGGCTGTGGGTCGTTTCCGAGGGCTGCCTTGGCCAAGAGTGACCCGAGGTGGTCGCGAGCATGGCTGCCTTCGCGCACGTGGAACCCCGCGCGCAAACTGGACGGGCTCATTGAGGAAAGTGAAGCGGACGGCCACGCGCTTCGAGCGAACTCCGGATGCGCCGGTAGGTATCCGTCCGGCGAACCGCGTCGGGTTTCGGGCCTGATCAGACCGTAGGACGTCGTCCTGGGAGGTTCCGGGCGCATGTCAGCGAGAGCATTCACCAGGACGAGATAGACTTGGTGCCTGGGCGGCAGTACGTCGTCCTCGGCCTTCTCTTTCGCGGTGGAGTGCCGTGGTTCTACATTTGTGAGGACGTAGAATCGGAGTATCCGAGGCCCTTCTGTGCTGTGTTCTTCGACATTGTGGATTCGACTATCCCCAGTGGTTGGCTTCTCCAGTGGGATGGGCGCATCTCCACCGTTGTCCCGAAATGGTGGGCAGACACGCCGAATTTTCTTGAACGCCTCGTCGATGGCGATGCCGAGGCGCAAGAAGTCTTTCACCTGGGCAGGTAGGTTCTGCGCCACCCTGTGAATTCAAGAACGCGCAGGCCGGCTCCAAGGGCTTCAAGCGAGACCCTGAGCCAGCCGACCTGGAGTGGATCAAGTGAGCGAACGACTTTTGGAGCCGGCGCTGCGCACCTTTCTTGAGGTGCTGTGCTCCAACTGGGCCTCGATAGGGGCTCTAGCGAACCTCAAGCAGACGGACCCAGAGCAGTTTAGAGCAGATTGGGCCCAGGCAAACTGGGAAGCCATCGTGGAAGCGGCGGTGTCGACAGGACAAGTCTTCGTCGAACCCTACGGTGACGGCGCCGACTGCAACGCTGTGGGGTCACGGGTATGGATGCCTGGTGTGAGGTCAACGCACGCCGTCAGTTGCTACCCGGTGGTGGGGCGGAGAGCGGTGGACCGCCTCATGGGGGAGGAAATCACATTCCCGGATGGGGGGCTTCTCGTGGACCGGTTTGCGTGTCCGACCGAAGAGGGGTGGTATTCTGAGCGGCCGCCCTTTGATCACGTACTCACTCGCTCGGCGGGGGAGCGCGAGGCCCTGTTCCGGTTAAGTGAGGTCGGATTCACCTTGCGGAGCGTAGCCGAGACCTAGACGTCGGTGACCCGTTGCGGCACTTCGGGACGAGTTCCCCCGCGACACAGGTGCTCGTCTCCTCGGTCCCGGCGAACACCCTGTCGCCGACGGAGAAGCTGAATCTTAGGGACACGACCGCCCGGGAAGCGCGCTGGGCGCTTGCAGGCGCAGTGTCGGTGCCGCCCTATCTCTCCAGGCAATACAGCCGGTTGATGGTGCTGTTGCAGGCCGAGGGCGTGCGGCCCCAGACCTGTTCGCGGGAGAGCCCGCAAGCAATCCCGGTCATGCCGGTCTGGGTGTCATTGCTGATCCAGTCATCGCAGGTGGACGAGGCCGTCCCGGCGAGATTGGGTTGGGAACTGCCGGTCCAGGTTCCGTAGCAGCCGACTGGATCTCCGGCCGCGGTCAGGTTGAAGGCGGCGCGAAACGGGTCCTGGGAGAACATCCCGGAGGCGGAGTGAGAGAGCCCCACCCCGTCGACCCGGACCCACGCCGCGCGCCCGGAGTCGAACCGTGACTCCGCGGACTGGGTCGAGGTGGAGAGCATGGCGCGAAAGGCTCCGGTCAGGCCCGCCGCAACCGCGTCGGCCTGGCAGAACGCGTCTGCCGCCGCCAAGCCGGTGTGGCCGGACAGGTTGCTGGAACTGATGAAGGCCTTGCGCCCCTGCAGGGGAATGTACCCGGGCGGCAGGGTGCTATCGATCCCGAAGCAGTAAAGATGTTGGGCCTGCGCGCACGTCGAGCCGGTTCCCGCGCCCCAGGTCATGTCGCTGTACTTGGAGAACACGTCCCCCGCGGTGGTGGTGAAGCCGCCGCAGTTGCGCCCCGAATTCGCCTTTCCCTCATTGTCGGTGCCGGTGGCGACCAGCGAGAAGGTCGGCAGTGGCTGGCCAAACTCGTCCAGCGTGAGGGGATAGAGGTGCCGCTGCCCAGCGAGGTCCGATTTGCTGAGCGTCACCACCTCCCCATCCGGACGCCTCCAGCCCTCGGCGGTGCCCAGGCGGTCCACCGCGTGCACCGGACCCACGTCGGAGGAAACCCACGCGCGGAATGTGCCCGGGAGGCCGGCGGCAGCGGCGCGCGACTGGCAGAACGCATCCGCGCCCGCCAGGCCACCGACGGCTCCAGGCGCCACCGTGGTCGAGGTGATGAACGCGTAGTTGGCGGGCAGGGTCCGAACGTCGAACAGCGCCGACGGGGTCTGGTCCGCGGTCATCTCCACCCGGCACACCGGGAAGGGCCCGCCGCAGGCACCCCCATCCCAAGCCACCAGGAGGTCAGGCTCGGCCGCGGACGCGGTGAGGGTCACCACTGTGCCCGGCAGGTAGTTGGCGGTGCAGGTCCCCGGACACGAGATCCCCGGGGGGACCGAGGTCACCAACGCGCTCCCGGCGTCGGCCCGCTTCAGCAACTGCAGCTCCAGCCGGTAGGTGAGCACCTCGAAGTTCGCCATGACCGTCGTGTCGGCCTCCAGGGTGGGTCCACAGAAGGTATCGGACCCGGAACAGCCCCCCGAATACTCCACGAAGCGCGATCCGCCGGAGGGCTCGGCGGACAGCGCCACCTGGGTACCGCGCTCGAAGGGGAAGGCGCACTGCTGGTTGCAGGTGCCGTCCGAGCCCACGATGACCATGCCTCCCCCGTCGCCCACCACCCAAAGCGTCAGGGTCACTGGATCCGGCGCGACGCCACTGAGGGTGGCCACCGCGCCACCGCCGGGGTTCGCCGTCGCCTCCAGGGTCGCGGTTCGAACCGCCGGCCCCTGGGGCGCGAAGCGCAGCTCCACCTGGCACGACGCCCCGGGATCCAGCGCCGCGGCACAGGTGGTGTCCTCCACCTGGAACTCCGAGGCCTGGGGGCCGGTGACCTGAAGCGTGATCGGGCCGCTGGCCACGATTCCCGGGTTGCTCAGGGTCAGCTGCTGGATCGCGCTGAGGGTGCCCGCGTCCTGCCGGGCGAACACCGCGGTCGGCTGCCCGAACTGGAGGGCGGCGGGAGCGTCGCAGCGACCGGCATCCTCGCACCGCGAGAGCGCGCCCGGAAAGTCCAGGCAACCGAAGCTGGTCAACACCAACATCGTCAGCAGCAACGTTCTCATGGCAGCTCCCAGCCAAGCGCGACCACCGCAGAGGTCGGCCCCAAGTCCAGCTGGACCCGCGGCGCGCTTGGGGGTGGCGCCAGAAGCCAGAAGAGGGCGCCGCTGGCCAGCGCGGCCGCCCCGCCGCCGAAGGCGACCCACGAGGAGATCTGCATCGTTTGTCCAAAGGCGGCCCGATCCGCGGCCTGCCGGGCGGTGAAGGTCTGCGAGGAGCCCGAAAGCGAGGTGTGGGCCTCGCCGGCTTGCCAGGAGAGGACGCCGCCCACCACCCCCAGCCCGGCGCCGACGGCGAGCGAGGCCCAGGTGACGGTAGGGATCGGTCTGGAGGTGGGTGCTGGAGTCGTGGCGGACGGGACCAGGGCGGGCGCCGGGGCCGCTCGGTTCGGGCGCAGGGTGGAGGCGAAGTTCTTCGCGATCCGGGTCAGCTCCTCAAGGAGCTGCTCGTTCGTCCTGGGCCGCGCGGACTGGGTGGCCAGGACCCGCCCGTCCACGGTGGAGAGCACCTTGGTGTTCAACTGGAAGAACCCCTCGAACTTCGCCAGGTCCGCCAGCAACACCGCGTCGACGCCCAGCGCGTTGGCCAACTCCACCAGACAGCTCTGATCCTGCCCCTCACCCGCGCAGCCCAGCAGGGCGCGCTGACGCTCCAACCCCACCAGGGTGGAGATCTCGCGGGTGGTGATCACCCGCAGCCCCTCGGCGGTGAGCTCCTGCGCCAGGTGTTCCGAGAAGAAGCGTCCAAGCTCCGGGCGGACGTCGACGAGGGCGAAGTCCGGGAACGCCAACTTCACCTCCTTCGTCGGTGCGTCCAGCGGGGGCGCGGTGGCCAGGACCAACGTCAAGAGGGGGACGAACATGGCCCGCCAGCATACTTCACCCGGCGTGGGAGTCAGCCGCCGGTCTCTGGCGCACCCCGGATCGCCTCGGCTGCGCGCCCCAACACAACGCAGTGCCCTGGCGGTCACTCCGCTGCGAAAAGACGTTCGAAAAATCGCAGCGCAGCGCCCTGTGGGTCACTCCGTTGTGTTGGCCGCCGGGAGGACCCGCCGAGACGCTGCCGGAAGCAGCAGACGGCCCGAGGTCTAGAGCGGGATGTCCAGCAGCTCGTTGTCCGCGCCTTCGGTGACCCGGACGGTCAGCTTGGCGGTGCGGCCCTCCAGCCCGGCGCTCTCGCCCAGGTCAAACTCCAGGCCCTCGGCGGTGTGCGTGGGTTGGTACACGTTGCGCTGCGGCGGGAGGGAGATCACCGCCAGGGCCAGGCCGTGGCCCCCGGTCAGCTGCACCAGCACCCGCATCCTCGGGCCGCGGATGGCGATCACCCGGTACGCCTCTCGCCGGGCCACCTCGCGGTGGGTACGCTGCGAGGGCCGCGTCCCCGTCCCCGCCGGCGTCGGCGCGGCCAGCAGAAAAGGGCCGGGGCGGGTCTCCAGCTCGTGCTCCAATCCGGTGATCGCCTTTTCGCCTTCGTCCAGGGCCCACAGCAACTGGGCGCACTCCAGACAGGCCTCGGCGTGTTGCTGGCACTTGCGTTTCTGGGCTGGGGACAACCCACCCAGCTCGAGCTTCCACAGGTCCGCCTCGGACAGGTGCTGCTCGGGCGGGGACTCCACCGAGAGCGTCCGCGCGAGATCGTGCTGACACTCGGGGCAGCTCTCCAGGTGGGGGGATTGAAAGGTCTCCCCGGCCAACTTGCGGAGCAGGTCGTCGCACCCACTCCGGCTGACGAACCACCAGGCCTCGGCCTGGAAAATCGGGTCCAGCAACCCCTGCTCGATCCGCCGACGCGGGTTCAGCGCGGTCAGCGTCCGGGCCTTGCGAACCAGCTGGCGATCCAGCTGGGCCAGCCGCTTCTCGAAAAGGTCGGTGGGGGACGGCCCGGCCAGCTGCTGCCAACGCCGCAGCGCGACTAGCACGCTCTGGGCGCGGTCCCGGGCGAACAGCGCCTCCAGGGCGGAGGCGGCCCACAGCTCGCGCTCCTCGTCGGTCTCCGCCAGCCCGGCCTCCACCGACTCGTCGGCGGCGCGCTGCAACTGGACGGTCAGCTCCTCCAGGTCCAGCGACTCCAGATAGCCTTGGACCCCGGAGGGGGAGAGCGCGACCAGCGCCTGATCCACCCACCCGGGGTCCACCGGGACCGCCTGGCTGCGGCGGAGGAGGTCCCCGCACAACGGGAGGACCTCCTCCACCTTGCCGCCTCCTTCCGTCCGGCGGGACAGCGTCGCCGCGGCGGTGTGCAGTGACTCCAGACGCTCGCCGCGGTTGTTTCCCTGATCGACCGGCTTCATTTCAGGACTCCTCCTCCAACTCGAGCAGGTACAGCTTCAGATACGCCTGCGCCCGGCTCACCCGCTTGTAGGAGTTGGCCACCGAGATGTTCAGCCGGGAGGCCACCTGCTGGTGATCCTCCACGTCCTCGTGGTGGTACAGCTCCCACGCGCCGGCCTCGTTCGGGTGCTCGGACTGCAGCCGCCGGAAGGCGCGCCAGTAGATCTCGGTCGCACCCTCGCGGTCGTCGCTGCGCCGCGAGGCCTCCATCGCCTGCCGGGCCTCGACCCGCTCGGTCTCGGAGAGCTCGTCCTCGCGCGCCGCCGGGGCCAGCACCTCGCGCTGCCGGCGGTACCGGTCGATGGCCACGTGCTTGACGATCCGCAGGAAGAAGGTGCGCGGAGAGGCGGCCTTGCCCGGCATCTGCTCCGAGATCCCCCGGAACTGATCCAGCCCCTTCTCCACGAACTTCATCACCGCGTCCTGGAAGATCTCCTCCGCGTCCTCCGACGCGGTCCGCCCGTAGCTGGACTGGATCCGGCCCACCACGTACAGCGCGGGCCGCTTCCACGACTCCACCAGCTTGCCCAGATCGGAGTCGAACCTCCGCCCCGCGGCGCGGTCGGCCACGATCGCCGCGAAGAGGATCTCGTCCACCGTCTGCATGTTGTCCCGCGCCAGGGTCCTCTTCGGCTTCGAGGGCGCTGCAGGGTAGCACGTGGCTTCCATAGCCCTGGAAGTGACGTGGGGGCTGGGCGGCTCCTGACCGGGTTTCTTCGTCGGGTGGGCTTTGGGGGCCCGGCTGGGGTATTAAGCCCTTGATGACACGCGCGATTTGGTTCGGATTGGCAGTGGTGGTGGGTTCGGGTTGTGGTGGAGAGATCAAGGAGGCCTGCCTGCCTGATCAGGTGGCGACTCCGGTGGCGGCCGTGCCCCACGAGTCCGCCGGCTTCCACGTCTTCGGCCACGCCCACAATGACTATGAGCACGCCCGGCCGCTGGCCGACGCGCTGGACAACAAGTTCTACAGCGTGGAGGCGGACCTGTGGTTCGACGACGGGAAGCTGACCGTCTCCCACTACGGCTTCGGCTCCAAGGGCACCCTCCAGGACCTGTACCTGGATCCGCTCCAGGCCCGGGTGGACGCCAACGGCGGGTCGGTCCACGGGGACGGGGTGCAGTTCACCCTCTGGGTGGACCTCAAGGAGAACAAGGCCGGGCTCAATGAGGCCCTGCACACGCTGCTCAATGGGTACCCGATGCTCACCGCCATCGACGGGAGCACGGTCACCGAGGGCGCGGTCACCATCGCGCTGACCGGAGACCGCACCGCCAAGGGGGCCTTCGTCACCGACTTCCCCCAGCGCCGCGCGTTCCGGGACAGCAACGACTACACCCCGGAGGATCCGGCCGCCGATTCGGCCTGGCGCTTCTACGCGCTGGATTGGAAGAAGTACCTGGGCTGGAACGGGGAGGGGACGCTTCCCGAGGTCGACGCGGCCCGACTCGGCTGCATCGCCGAGAACGCCCGCGCGGATGGCCGCAAGCTCCGCTTCTACTCCGCCCCGGACAAGGAGGCGGTCTGGAGCACCGGGCTGCTGTACGGGGTGGACTTCATCCACACCGACAAGCTGGCGGACCTCAACGGGTTCTTCGACTCGCGGCAGTAGCCAAGTGGCCAGGTGTTGCCTCCCCGGCGCACTGCCATTGCTGCCCACCGCCTCCCTCCCTAGCTTGGCCCGGTGGGGAAAGGTGACGAACATCGCTCGCGGCGGCTCCGGCGCGCGCCCGCGGGGGCGGACGCGTCCAACCTGACCCGGGGCTACAGCGCGCACGAAGGGCCCCTGGTGGGGGTGCGGTACTCGACCTCTGGATTCGAGGCCTCCGAGGTCGAGCCCAAGCAGGTGGCCGGCTGGCTGCGCCCTCCGGAGATCGGCTGGCTGGATGTCCCCGCCCCCAGCGCCGACGCGCTCCGGGTCCTGCAGCAGCAGCTGGGGCTCCATCCACTGGCGGTCTCCGACGTCGCCCATCCTCCCCAGCGCCCCCACCACGCCGCCTGGCCCCAGTTCGAGCTGTTGGTGATCACCGCCGCCGCACCGGAGGGCCGGCTGCAGCAGATCTCCTTGTTCCTGGGGGACCATTGGGTGCTCAGCCTCCGCGAGCTGCCCGACGACCTGTTCGCGCCGGTGCGTCAGCGCCTGGAGGGGGACATTGGCCCACTGCGCCGGGGCAGCGCGGCGCTGCTGGTGACGGCGCTGTTGAGCACGGTGATCGACGGGCTGTTCGAGCGGGCGGAGGCGGTCCGGGAGCAGATCGAGGATCTGGAAGAAGAGATCACCGTGTTCGAGCTGCTGGTGGATGCCCAGTCCACCGCCACCGCGCTGACCGATCTCAACCTCTCCAACCAGGGTGGGCAGACCAACTCGGTGCTCACCCTGCTGACGATGGTCTCCACCCTCTTCCTGCCGATGACCTTCCTGGCCAGCGTCTGGGGGATGAACTTCCGGCACATGCCCGAGCTGCAATGGCACTGGGGCTATCCGCTGGCGCTGGGAGTGCTCCTCCTCTCGGCGCTGCTGCCCTTCCGCTGGATGCTGCGCCAGCGCTGGTTCCGCACCATGTGGGGGCAGTGGAGGAACGAGCGTCGCCGCTCCTCCTGAGCCGACCCGCTACTTCTTCTTCTTCTTGGTGTTCCCGCCCACCGCCACCGTGATGTTGGGCAGGACGATCAGCTCGGTCCCGAACCCGGACGGGGCGTTGTCCTCCAACAGGAACACCGGGGCGACGGCGAAGGCCAGCTCCGGCCGCAGGCTGACCCCGCCCATCTTCAGCTCGTAGCCCAGCGCCAGATTCCCGAAGTGGGCCAGCGTGGTCTGCGCGTTCTGCCCACTGCCGCGATCCAGCAGGCGCAGGTCGTAGCCCAGCCCGGCGTACAGCCCGGAGCTGTTGCTGACCAGGCCCTTGGCCCCGAACATCAGCGACCGGCTGGTGCCCTGCCCGTTGGAGTTGTTGCCCGCGTACAGGAAGGCGAACTCCGGCATCACCGCGAAGTTCCAGTCTCCGCTGGCCAGCTGGATCTTCACCCCCGGCTGCACCCCGGCGGTGCTGAGGTGGAAGTTTAGGTCCACCGTCTCTCCCAGCCCGAAGGCCGCGTTGGCCTCCAGCTCCGGGACGGTGAACAGGTGGGTGGTGTTGGAGATGGTATCCGTGCCGGTCTGTTGGCCGACGCGCGCGAACGAACCGCCCATCGACACCGCCACCTCGGCGTTGCCCGCCCCCAGGGTGTTGGCGGTCTGGCCGAACATCACCGAGCGCGGGGTGATGCAGCCGGTGCTTGCCACCAGCGCGGTCAGGATCATTAGACTTTTGCGGTTCATCAGTTCCCTCCGCCAGTAGGGGCGGCAAAGGCGATGGTCACATTCGGCATCACCATCAGCTCATTCATCGGCTCCGGGGAGTTGGTCGAACCCTCCGGCTGGTGCTGGTACACGAAGGGGGAGAAGCTGAAGGCGAACTCCGGCCGCACCCGCATCATCCCCACCTTCAGCTCCCAGCCGAGGTTGATGTTCACGTGGTGGGAGGTCAGCCCGCTGCCATCGTTCACGCTGCCGCCGCCGTCCTGGTCGAACCGGTAGCGGAAGTACTGGAAGTCGTAGCCCACCCCGCCGTAGAGGCCGGCGGGGATGGAGGCCAGGAACTTCACTCCCCCCAGCACCGTCCAGGCGTTGATCGGCGTGCTGGAGGAGCTCCCGTTCACCGTGCTGTAGGTCCGGCCCACATAGAGGCCGCCGGCCAGCGACGGCATCAGCGCCATCTCCAGCATCCCGGCGGTGGGGAGCTTGATCTTCACTCCCGGCTGCAGCCCGGCGGTGCTGGCGTGGAGGTTGAGGTCCAGGCCGTCGGAGAGCCCGTAGGCGATGTTCGCCTCGGCGGCGGGCAGCTGCACCGTGGCGGAGGCGGAGTTGCCCTGCCCATCCGAGAAGGAGTCCCAGGCCACCCCGGTGGCGATCCCCACCTCCACCTCGCCTTGGGACATCATCCGCGGCGTCTGTCCCAACACCACCGACCGCGGATTCACGCAGCCGGCGCCCAACCAGAGCGCCAGCGCGGCAATCCCGATTTTTTTGTTCATGTGCGACCTTCCCCAGTTCACAGGAAGCGGCGACGCTAGACCGCACCCGGGAGGTCGTCATTTTCTTTGGTGTGGGGGAGGCGGTGGACGCAGCCGCGGTGCTTCCGCAGCGGGCTGACTCCCGCCGCTTCGTCCTCAGCCCCCGGCCAGCGGGCGCAGGAACTCGCGGATCGCCGTCGCCACCTCGGTGCCCGCCTCCAGCAGCCCGGCGTGGCCTGCGTCCTCGACCTTGAGCAGCTGCGCGCCGGGGATGGCCCGGTGCAGCTTCTCCACCTGGGAGACTGGCATCATCAGGTCGTGGGTGGGGGCCACGATCAGCACCGGCACCGAGACGGTGGGCAGCACCGCGGTGGCGTCCACCGCCATCAGCCCCTGCAGGGTCTGCCAGAAGGCCATCGGATCCATCCGCCCCAGCTCGCGCATGAAGTGTTCAATGTCCGAGCGGGGGGCCCTTGGGCGAAGCACTCCGGTCAGCCGCCCCAGCGGATAGAGCAGCGGCGAGGCGATGAAGGCGAACACCGCCGGCGCCAGTGCCGGCACCGCGGGGGTCAGCAGCTTCATCCCCCGGCGCAGCGCGGCCATGCTGCCTGGGATCCGGAACGGCAGGGCGCCGGTGCCCGGGGCCTCGGCGGCGCCGGCCACCAGGACCATCGCCGGCACCAGCTGGGGCGAGCGGCGGTACAGCTCCAGCAGCACCGAGACCCCCATCGAGAAGGCCACATGCAATGGCGGGGTGCGGCCGTCGCCGTGGGCGATCGCCTCTTGGGTCACCCGCTCCAGATCGTCTACCTGGGTGGCAACGGAGTAGTCCCCGCCCTTCGCGGTGTCGCTGCTGCCGTGGCCCCGGTAGTCCCAGTGCACCACCCGGTGCTCGGGGGTCAGCGTCTCCACCAGGTAGCGCCAGAAGTTCTCGGTGGTGCCGATCCCGCTGGTGAGCACCACCGCGGGCCGGCCGCGCAGCGCCGCCTCGTCGGTGATGTCAGGGTCCACACCCAGGTGCGTGTGATAGGCAATGCGCGTCCCGTCTTCGCCCGGGACGTAGCGGGTCACCTTCCGATAGGTCATTTGGGTTGAGGCCTATAGCGCCGATTGGATCCATGTCGAAACGCAAGACGCCCGGAGTGGAGGACGAGCTTTCCCGGCTGGTGGAACGTGAACTGACCGCCCTGGCCAGAGAGGGCAAGCTCCCCCCCGCCCACGGGGTGGACGCCGCGGTGGCCGAGGTGCTGGGCCTGTTGTCCCGCGGGGACAAGCACCCGCTGCTGGCCGGCGAGGCCGGGGTGGGCAAGAGCGCCATCGTCCACGAGGTGGCCCGCAAGCTGGTCGCAGACGACGACTCGCGGCTGGTGGAGATCTCCATGGCCGGGATCCTGGCCCGCGGCGAACGCCGGGCCGCGGAGACCCTGGACGAGCTGTTGGAGTCGCTGGCCCGGGTGCCCCGGACCATCGTCTACATCCGGGATCTGGCCAGCGGGCTGGGCGGCCCGGTGATCCCGGTGATGATCAAGGCCCTGCGCGCCGGCGCGCTGCGCTTCGTCTTGGAGGCGGATCAGCGGCGGGCCCACGACCTGCTCCGGTCGGATGAGGCGGTGGCCGAGCGGCTTCATCTCCTGGCGATCGAAGAGCCTCCTCCGGAGCGGGTGCGCTGGATCCTGGGCAAGGTGGCCGAGGACCTGGAGTCCGAGCTGGGGGTGCCGATCGAGCCCTCCGCCTGCGACATGGCCCAGCGGATGGCGGCCAAGTTCCTGCTCGCGCAAAGGATGCCGCGCAAGGCGATTGAGCTGTTGCGGGAGACCGCCGCGGAGGCGATCACCGCCAAGCGGGAGCGGGTGGGGCCGGACGAGGTGGTGACCCGGTTCTGCTCCGCCACCCGGCTGCCGCGCTTCGTGGTGGACGACTCGGTGCCGCTGGATCTGGCGGAGACCGAGCGCTTCTTCGGGGATCGGATCCTGGGGCAGCAGGACGCGGTGGCGGTGGTCTTGCGGGCGGTGGCCCTGCTCAAGGCGGGACTGAACGATCCCCGGCGCCCGCTGGGGGTGTTCCTGTTCGCCGGCCCCACCGGGGTGGGCAAGACCCACCTGGCCAAGCTGCTGGCGGAGTTCCTGTTCGGCTCGGGAGACCGGCTGGTGCGGCTGAACATGGCCGACTACCCGGACGAGAACGACGACACCCTCCCCTTCGGCGCGCCCTGGGCGGACAGCTGGCAGCAGCGGCGGGGCGAGCTGACCCGCTTGCTGGACGGCAAGGTGTTCGCGGTCCTGTTGTTGGACGAGTTCGAGAAGGCCCACCCTTCGGTGCACGACCGGTTCCTGCAGCTGTTCGACGAGGGGCAGTTCGTCAACGCCGCCGGCGAGGTGGTGCCCTGCAACAACACCCTGATCATCGCGACCTCAAACGTCGGCGCGGAGGTGTACCGCGAGCCGCCGATCGGCTTCTCCGGCAGCCGCGGTCCCCGGGAGCTGATGGCGGAGGTGGACCGGCGGATCGCGGATGCCTTCCGGCCGGAGTTCCTCAACCGCTTCGACGCCCTCTGCCACTTCCAGCCGCTGTCCCGGGTGGAGATCCGGAAGATCGCCCACCGCGAGGTGGGCCGGGTGCTGGAGCGGGAGGGGATCCGCGCCCGGGGGCTGGACGTGGAGGTCACCCCGGACGTGGTGGAGCTGCTGGTGGAGCGCGGGTACTCGCCGCTCTCCGGCGCCCGCTTCCTGCAGCGGGAGATCGAGAAGACCCTCACCGCGGCGCTGGCGGTGGAGATCGTCAAGCGGCCGCTGCCCCCGGGGACCCCGGTGCGGGTGGAGGCCCGCCCCGGCGGACGGGTGGTGGCGGTCTCCAGTCCGCCCCCGGTCCGCGAGCGCACCACCCAGGTCACGGTGCCCTCTCCGGGCGCGGCGCGGATCCGCAAGAAGGTGGATCGCCGGGCGCTGCAGAGCGAGGCGGACGGGCTGTTGAACCGGGCCACCCACGTGGGCACCGCGGTGGGCCGCCCCGGGTTGGAGCGCCGGCGCGCCCAGCTGTTGGCCGAGTCCCAGGCCCCCGACTTCTGGGACGATCCGGAGCGGGCGGCCGGAAAGCTGCGCGACTTTCGCACCGTGGAGGCGCAGCTGGGGGATCTGGAGCGGCTGGTGCAGACCGCCCAGTTCGCCCGCCGGCTGGTGCGGGAGGCCAAGAGCGAGGGGCAGCTGGGCTCCGCCGCGCGCGCGGTGGAGGAGGTGGGCCGCGAGGTGCAATTGGCGGAGGCGCGCACCCAGGGTGGAGGGGGCAGCGAGATCGACGAGGCCTTGCTGGAGATCGTGGCCGCCAGCGAGGGACCGGCGGCCAAGGGCTGGATCCGCGAGCTGGGCTACATGTACCTGGGTTGGGCGCAGAAGCGGGGCTACGAGGCGCTGGCGGTGGCGGAGGGCAGCGATCCGGCCCGGGTGCTGTTGCGGATCGCCGGGCCCGGGGTGCTGGGCTACCTGGCCAGCGAGTCCGGGCTGCACCGTCGGGTGGATGAGAGCAGCCGGATCGGTGCGTACGTGCGCAGCCGCCCCTGGCCCAAGGAGCCGCAAGGAACGGTGGAGGTGGAGGCCCGGGAGATCCGCCGCCACGCCGGCTTCTTCGTAGAGCGGGTGGGCTCCGAGGCGCGGGCCAAGGACGACACCAGCGGCCGCCAGGTGGTGCTGCAGGGGATAGGCGAGCTGGTCGAGGCCCGGCAGCTGGCCGCCGCGCTGCTGGACGGACCGCCGCCCACCGGAGAGGTCCGCCGCTACTTCGTGGGACGGGCGGCCCGGGTGGAGGACCCCCGCACCGGCGCCGAGACCCCGCGGATCAAGGACGTGCTCCGCGGCGAGCTGGAGCTGTTCATCGCCGCCTGGCTCTCCAAGGACCGCGCCGGAACCGACACGCCGAGTCAATAAAGGGGACAGGCTACATTTTCGGGTGTGTCAATTGCATTAAATGCAATCTGGAGGCCCGAAAATGTAGCCTGTCCCCTTTATTGACTCGGTGCATTACCGCCACCACCGCCTGCTCCAGCAGGTCGTCGGCGTTGAAGCTGATGATCCGGACGATCCGCCGCTCGCTGCCCCGGGCGTGCTCCTGGGTGACCAGCCGGGCCAGCACCCCCAGGGTGTCCTGGGCCCGGTGGCTCTCCGCGCGCTGCGGCATCTGGAGGTCGCGGTACAGCCGGGCCTTGAGGCTGGTCACGAAGCGCTCTGCCCCCAGCTGCCGGGCGCACAGCTCCAGCGCCAGCGGGAAGGCCTGCGGGGTGCCGGAGAGCGGGGGCAACGGCGAGTCGGGGAAGGCCTCTGACCACAGATGCGAGGTCACCGCGCCCCACCCGGGCACCCCGCGCGTGATCGACACCCCCGCGCCCAGCACCAGGGTGATCCCGCCATCGCAGGCCGCCGCCTCCAGCCGCCCGGCCGCCTCCTGGCGTCGGTTCACGCCGGCTCCTCCCGGGGACGGAACAGCGGGCAGCCGCGCACCGGCTGCGGGGGGTACTTGTTGGGCAGCAGCGGGCAGAGGATGAAGGTGGACCTCCCGGTGGTCACGTACCGGGGCGGGGCGGCGCAGCGGTGGCAGAGGCTGTCCGGGAAGGGGAGGGGCACGGGCGGGGAACTCATCGGGTCACCCACCGGGCGGGCCGTCCTCCAGCAGCAGGCCCTGCACCGCCATCAGCGATCCCTGCCGGATCGCGACGCCCAGGTAGGAGGCGCTCTCGTCCTCCAGCACGTTGAGCGGCAGGTACTGCAGTTCGGTCACCCCGCGCAGGGCCGCGTCCGCCGGCCGCCAGTGCTTGCCGTCCCGGTACTCCACCCAGGCGTGCCCGAAGGCCTTGAGCCCTTCTTTACCCTCCACCAGCGCCAGCCCCAGCACCACCCGGGTGGGGATCTGGAAGGACCGGGCCAGCGCCGCCAGCAAGACCGCGTGCTCGGTGCAGTCGCCCTCCGCCCGGCGGGCCACCACCGAGGCAAAGTCGAAGGCGCGGCGGAGGTTCTTCTTCACGATCAGCACCGCGGTCACCAGCGCCGTTAGCGTCACGGCTTCCCCGCCTCGGCGATCCGCTCCATGGTCAACACCGCGGGGCCGAGGTTGATGTTCGCCTTGCTCAGCCGGCCGTAGGCGTCCACCTGGCCGTCGATCTTGATCGCCCCCATTGCCACCTGCGCGGTGCGCTCGGCCGCGTTCTGCGGGGTGATGGTCAGCTGGGTGGGGGCGTTGAGATCCAGCTCCGGATCGTAGGACTCGAAGGTCAGCGACTTCGTCTTGCCGTCGAACAGCTGGTCCCGCAGCCGGGCCTCCACCAGTTCGTCGCCCGGCAGGCCCGCCTTGTCCCTGGACTTGAAGGTCCCGGAGACCTCCTTGCCGCTCAGCGCGCCCTGGTAGGCGTAGGCGTTCTTGGCGGTGCGCTCCACGGTCAGGTCCACGGTGGCCTCTCCCGAGATCCCCTCCGCGTTGCGGATCGACACCACCCGGCCCTTGTTGTCGGTGGTGGTCACGTGCGAGCTGTCCTCGGCCAGCAGGTCCACCGCCGAGCGCGGCATCAGCATCATGCTGACCACCTCGTGCACCTTGCCGCCGTCCTTGCCGGCCAACACCCGCCGACGCTCGAACCCCACCGGGACGTCCCGGAAGCTGACCCGCTGCAGCTCCGAGTAGAGGCTGGGCACCTCTTCGGTGTCGGTGGCCTCCAGCGACCCTGCGAAGGTCTGCACCATCCGGCTGAACGACTTCGAGAAGCCCGGCTCGTCGTGGTAGCAGAGCACCGAGTTGCCGCTCTTGGCGCGGACCGCGATCTTCAGCACGCCGCCCTGTTGGCCGGCCGGGGTCTGGGTCACGTAGTTGGCGTGGGCCACCACCACCGCGTCCACGCCCACCGCGGCGATCTCCACCGTCCGCAGCTGCATCAGCTGCACGCCTTCGGTGACGCTCTGGACGAACCCCAGCAGGGCGGCGCCGCTGTCCAGGTGCTTGGGGTAGACGAAGCATTCCATGTTCACCGCGGTCCCCACCGGGATCGACACCTGGAGGAAGCCGTCGTGGGCAGTGACCTCCGGCTGGCCGCTGGTCTCCGCCTGCCCGCGGAAGGTGTCGGCGGGGAAGGTCACCTCCTTGATCGGCAGTGCGTCGAACTCGCGCGCCAGGGCGGCCTGGAGGGTCATCGGCGCCGGCTTGGCCTCGGCGGGGGCCGGCGAGGCCTCCGGTGCGGGCTTCTCGGCAGGGGAGGGCTCCGGTCGGACCGCCGGAGTGGAGGAGGCACAGCCGGTGATCACCGCAAGCAGGAGCACCGGGGAAAAGGAGGGAAAGCGCATGGCGCGCGACGCTAGCAACGCGACCGGGAAATGCTGCTGGAAAATCGATTCGGCGGCCCATCCGTTTCCGCCCGGGTCCCCATCGCCCGAGGAACCCACATGCGCCGCTCGCCACACCGTGTCACTGCCCTGCTGGTTGCCATCTCGCTGAGTGGTTGCACCCTCTCCGAACGCGCCGCCCCCGGGGGGGGCACCACGGACTACCAGGCACCGCGGAAGGTGAAGCAGCGCAGCGTCGCCGCCGAGTCGGAGAAGAGGGAACAGGCGCCCACCTCCGGGGAGGAGACCGACCAGCAAGGCCCCTCCGAGATCGCCGCCTCGGGTGGCGTGGAGGGCGCAGTGGCCGGAGGCGTGGTGGGTGGGGTGAGCGGCGGATCGGTGGCCGCGCCGGCACCCGCACCGACCAGGATCCTCCCGCCGCGCGCCCCGCCTCCGCCAGTCACCAGCGCGCAGGGGAAGGGGATGGCCATTGCCCCCACAGGTGGCCTGCCCCGTCCCGAGCCCAAGCCGATGGAGGATCGCCGGGCCCCGCTGGACGCGGCGGACGGGAACGCCTTCCAGGCCCACGCCGCGAACCCGTTCGTGGATCCGAAGAAGGACCGGCTCTCCACCTTCGCCATCGACGTGGACACCGCCTCCTACTCGCTGATGCGCAGCTACGTGGGACAGCAGGCCCTTCCCCCGGCGGCCTCGGTCCGGGTGGAGGAGTACGTCAACTACTTCAAGTACCGCTACGCCCCGCCCAGCAGCGGCGCCTTCTCCGTCAACCTGGAGGGCGCCCCCTCCCCGTTCACCCGCGGGCACCAGCTGCTGCGGGTGGGGGTGCAGGGCAAGGCGGTGTCCCGCTCGGAGCGCAAGACCGCGCATCTGACCTTCCTGGTGGACACCTCCGGATCGATGGGCGGCCCCGACCGGCTGGGCCTGGCCCAACAGGCGATGAAGCTGGCGGTGAAGAACCTGGGCGAGAACGACACCGTGGCCATCGCCACCTACGCGGGCAGCTCGCGGCTGGTGCTGCCCTCCACCTCCGCCGGTGACCGCAACCGGATCTACGCGGCGATCGACTCGCTGGGCTCCGGGGGCGGGACCTCGATGGGATCGGGGATGGAGCTGGCCTACAAGCAGGCGGTGAAGAAGGCGGGCGGGAACGTGGTCTCGCGGGTGATCGTGCTCACCGACGGGGACACCAACATCGGCCCCAACCTCTCCGCGGCCTCGATGCTGGAGAGCATCAAGAAGTACGTGGCGGAGGGGGTGACCATGACCACCGTCGGCTTCGGGATGGGCAACTACCGCGACGACCTGATGGAGAAGCTGGCCGACTCCGGCAACGGCAACTGCTTCTACGTGGACGGGATGCGGGAGGCGAAGAAGGTCTTCGAGACCCAGCTGACCGGCACCCTGGAGGTGATCGCCAAGGACGTGAAGCTGCAGGTGGAGTTCAACCCCGACGCGGTGGCCGCCTACCGGCTGGTGGGCTACGAGAACCGGGACATCGCTGATCGGGACTTCCGCAACGACAAGGTCGACGCGGGGGAGATCGGCGCCGGGCACAGCGTCACCGCGCTGTATGAAGTCCAGCTGACCGGCAAGAGCCAGGACCTGGGGATGGTGCGGATCCGCGCCAAGACCCCCAACGGCACCCAGGCCTCGGAGCAGGCGTTCCCCTTCACCCGGAAGGACCTCAAGGAGACGCTGGCCGACGCCTCGTCCGATCTGCGCTTCGCGGTGGCGGTGGCCGGGACCGCTGACATCCTCCGCAAGAGCCAGGCCTCCGAGTCCTGGAGCCTGGCCACCGCGGAGAAGCTGGCCCGCAGCGCCACCGAGCGAGACCCGGACCGCGAGGAGTTCGTCCGGCTGCTGGGACAGCTGCGCCCGCTGTGGGCGCGGCAGTATTCGGTGTCCGCGCGGTAGCCGGCACAGAAAAAGGGGACAGGCTACATTATCTACGCACTGCGTAGATAATGTAGCCTGTCCCCTTTATTGACTGGGTGCGTTACTCGAACGCCAACGCCCGCTCGAAGTCCGCGGCGTTGGTAGCCGCCTCCTTCGCCGCCGCCTCGGTGATCAGCCCCTGGCTCAGCAGCTGGACCAGGTGCTGGTCGAAGGACTGGGTGCCCAGGGTGCCGGTGGACTTCTCCAGGTAGTCCTTGATGTGCGAGGTCCGGTTCTCGTCCTTGATGTACTCCACCACCGAGAGGGTGGAGACCATGATCTCCGCCGCCACCACCCGGCCCTTGCCCGACGCGTGCGGCAACAGCCGCTGGGAGATGGTGGCCTTGAGGTTGTCCGCCAGCCGGTTGCGCACCCCGTGCTGCGCCTCGGGTGGGAACACCCCCACGATCCGGCCGATGGTGCGCACGCAGTCGGTGGTGTGCACGGTGGAGAGCACCAGGTGCCCGGTCTCCGCCGCCTTGAGCGCGATCTCGATGGTCTCGGTGTCTCGCATCTCGCCCACCAGGATCACGTCCGGGTCCTGCCGCAGCGCGGCCCTCAGCGCCGAGGAGAAGGAGGGCGAGTCGGGCCCGATCTCCCGCTGGGTGATCCGCGAGAACTTGTCCTCGTGCAGGAACTCGATCGGGTCCTCGATGGTGAGGATGTGTTTGCGGTAGTGCTGGTTGATGTAGTTGACGATCGCCGCCAGGGTGGAGCTCTTGCCCGACCCGGTGACCCCGGTGACCAGGATCAGCCCCCGGTCCTCCTGGGAGATCCGATCCATCACCGGCGGCAGGCCCAGCTTCTGGAAGTCGGGGACGTTGAAGGGGATGGAGCGCAGGATCGCCGCCAGGTTCCCCTTGTTGCGGAAGATGCTGGCCCGGAACCGGCCCACGCCCTCTAGCGCGTAGGAGGCGTCGTGCTCCTGCAGCCCGTCCACCGAACCCTTCCAGCGGATCTGCTGGAGGATGTGCCCGGCGATCCGCTGGGTGTCCTCCGGGGCCATCGCCGGGACCTTCACCGGCAACAGCTGCCCGTTGATCCGCAGCGCCGGCGAGGAGCCGACCTTGAAGTGGATGTCGGAGGCGCCGTTCTTCACGGCCGCCGCCAGGAACTGATTGAACGTCGGGAGCTCCACGGTGTCGACCTCGAGGCGTAGGTGCTAGCGGACCTGAACGGAGTGGACCTTGTTGCCGGACAGCAGCTCATTGGCGCGGCGCAGCCGGTCCGAGAGGGTGCGGCAGAAGGACTGGTAGACCTTGGCGGCGAAGCGATCATCCGTGGCCAGCAGCTGGGTGAAGCCCTGCTTGGGCATCTTGAGCAGCCGCAGCGGCCCCATCGCGGTCACCCGCGCCGAGGTGAGCAGGTCGTCCACCAGGGACATCTCCCCGAACAGATCCCCCGGGCCCAGCCGGCCGATCTCCTCCGCGCTGTCGTGTCGGCCGTCCAGATCCAGGTCGCGGGTCACCCGCGCCTCTCCCTCCTGGATCACGTACAGCGCGTCCCCCAGCGCGTTCTGCTCGATGACGATGGTTCCCTCGCCCACCTCGGTCCGCACGATGATCGCGGCCAGGCGGGAGGTCTCATCAAAGGACAGCTTGGAGAAGATGGGCAGCCGCTGGAGCAACTCCACCCCCTCGAACTCCCCGAACCCGGTCAGCTCCACCACTCAAGGCCTCCGTCGTTGGCGCGCGAGAGCTTAGCCAGGTTTCGATCCCGGTGCGGGTCCCAACGAACCCATTCTCAACCAGTGGCTTTCCGGTACACTCCGTTCTCCAATGAGCACATCCAGCGCGCCTCAGGGCTCGGGGGCCGATCGCCGCGAGTTTCAACGCTTCCCGGGGAAGATCGAGGTCCGGTTCTCCCACCCCTCGGAGGCCGCCAAGGCCCTGCGGGCCTACTCGCTGAACTTCTCGGTGGGTGGGCTGTGCCTGCGGACCCAGAAGGCGTATGCGATCGGCGATCCGCTCCGGCTGGAGATGAAGATCACCGGCAAGGAGTTCAAGTTCAAGGGCGTGGTGTCCTGGGCGCGCGACGGGGCGATCGGCGTGCGCTTCGTGGACCTGACCGATCAGGATCGTGAGCAGCTGACCCAGCTGCTCACCACCTTCCGGCGGTGAGCTAGCGGGACTTCTGGAAGTCCAGCTCGCCCAGGCGGAACACGCTGACCTCGGCCTGGTCGAAGCCCACAGCGTGGAAGAAGGTGGTCAGCTCCGGGGTGAGCGGGCCGTGGGTCAACAGCTCGATTCGGCGCACCGAGAGGATCTTGGCCCGCTCGATGGCGCGTCGGACCAGCGCCTTGCCCACCCCTCGCCGGCGCCAGGCGCTGGAGACCACCAGCTCGTCGATGGTGGCGATCCGGCCCTTCATCCGCAGCTGCGGCCGGTGGGAGAGGGTGATCACCCCCACCGCCTTGTCCAGCGAGTCGGCGGCGATGATCACCTCCATCTCCGGATGGCTGATCACCCAGTGCACCGACGAGGAGTCCGGGGTGCCCGGGTAGCCCAGCTCGGCGAACAGGGTGGCGATCGAGTCGGCGTCGCCGCGACGGCCGGCCCGGACCCGGAACGCGGGTCCATCCGAAGGCTTGGGAGTGATCGCGATGGTCAAGGCGGCGGGGAGTCTACGTGACCCGGATGCCGCGCGCCAAAATCACTTTGAACTCATTGGCCCCGCCGGCCGCCGCGCCCGTACCCGGGGCGGCCGGCCGGGTCGGGGACTACCGCGCCAGCTGGAAGACGCCGCGCAGATCCTCGCTGGCGCTGATCCGGGTGCCCCCGGTGTCCTTGGCGTACACCTTCCACTGGTAGATTCCACCCGGGACCAGCGGCTGGCCGGCGTAGGTCAGGGACGCGTTGCCCCCACCCGCCGAGGCCACGGTCTGGGCGTCCACCTGGTTGCCCAGCGAGTCGAAGACAAACAGTTCGTACTGGGCGGTGGAGGGGTACTTGGCCCAGGTGAAGGTGGGCGTGGCGGAGGTGACCACCTCCAGCGCGTCCGCACCCGGGCCGACCAGGGTGACAGCGTCGGTGACCTTGAAGGCCTCCAGGGCCGAGGCGGTGCCGTTGGTCACGGTCACGTACTGCAGATCGGTGCCGCCCAACGAGGTGTCCGGATCGCGGACCAGCCCGTCGTTCTCAAAGGCCGCCAGGGCCACGTACTCGCCGTCCGGCACCCCGGTGATGGTGAAGCTGCCACCGGTCAGGTTGGGGGCCACGCCCGGCTCGGGAGCGCGCAGTCCGGCCGGAGCCTCCCCGCGGGCGCTGCCCGGATCGAAGGTGCTGCGCACCGCCAGGATGATGCTGGTGGCGCCGTTGGTGGCCACGATCTGGATCGATCCGCTGACGGTGGCAGTGGCCACCGCGTTGGAGGCCAGATCGACGTCGATCACGTTCGCGTCGGCCACAGTCACCGGCTCCACCGGATCGTAGTTGATCCCCCGGCTATAGGCCCGCACCCGGTAGGTCCCGGCGGGCACGTTGAAGATCGTGTACGCCCCATCCGAGCTGGCGTAGCTGCTGCGGGTCAGCCCGCTGGTGGAGGTGCTCTCCGCCACCACCAGCGCCGAGCGCAGGGTGTCTCCGAAGTCCACCACCCCGGAGATGGAGGGCTGCCCGCGGTCCGCCTCCGGCAGCGGCTGCAGCCCAATCTCCACCGGGGCGCCACCGAGCACGAACGGCTGGTTGTCCGCATCGCGGGTAGCCTCGGCGGTGTCCACCGGCAGGGCGGTGCGGATTCCGGAAGGGAAGCGCACGTAGTCCGACGCCGAGGCGGAGAGGGTCACTCGCTTGCCCACGAAGGTGCCCTGCTCGTCGGTGCGGGTGCTGGGGACGGGGAGCACGTAGTTGCCCTCCGCGTCGGTGGCCACGATCTCACCCACCGGGGCTCCGTTCTCGTCCCGGGCGGCGACCAGCGCGCCTTCGATTCCGGCGCCGGACTCCAGATCGAAGACCTTGCCTTCCAGCTGGACCGGGCGGGCGCAGAGCGGACGCTCGCGGCTCTCCACCGGCGCACACACCAGGCCGCTCTCGCAGCTGCTGGGATCGTCCAGCGAACATTCCTTGGGACCACATCCGGTGGCCACCACCACCGCGGTGAACACCGCGCACAGGCTGAGCAAACGCTTCAAAGTCCAACTCCTTGAGAGAGGCCGGGGAGGGGGACTGCAAGACCGTGTCCCCTCACCCGCCGGCAGGGAAAGTCCCCTGCTGTTAGCGGGTTGCACGGGCACTGGCCATGTGGGGTTGCCCTGGGAGGGGCAGCCGGGTCAGCGGATTGAACCGATAGGTACGGCTAGCGACGCCACTCCAGGGGGACAGCCTGATGGGAGGCGCGCCGCTCCAGCTCCGCCAGCTCGCCCTCCGCCAGGGAGAGGTCGCGCTCCAGCTCCTGGACCGTCAGTCTGGCCTTCTCGAACTGCTCCGCCGATCCGCAGTCGTTCCGATGAACGCATGGGTGGCCATACGGCTGGTGGATCCGCAGGGTGACAGGCAGCCCGCTGGTCTCGAACAGCGCCTTCTCCCGCTGCAGCGAGTCCTGCAGCAGCAGGATCCGCCGCCGGGCGTCGCGGAAGGCACCGCGCCAGAACTCCTCCTCCTCGCGCAGGCCGCGCTGCACCTCCAGCTCCGCCGCCCGGGCCTCGGCCTGGGCGCGGCGCGTCTCCGCCACCACCCGGGCCAGCTCCAGCTTCTGGGGGGAGGCCGGCGGGGCGTCCAGCCGTGCCGGAGCCTGGGGGCGATGGGTGGTCAGCTCTCCCAGCGCCTCACCCTCCACCGGGGTCAGCACCACGTCCCCCGGCAGCGACTGCAGATCGTTGGTGTAGTGGACCTCTCCGTTGGCATCCACCCAGCGGTAGACCCCATCGCCGCCCAGCGCGGCGGGGGAGAGGCAGATCAGCATGGCAAGGGCGCGAGGGTTCATCCGGGACTCCCAGGGCGGCATTAGACCGCACCCTTCGGGTCCATTGCGAACAGTGTGCCCGGCGGTAGTGTAGGGAAGGCTGGAATCAGCCGTCCCGGAGGGGAAGCCATGCGAAGTGCGCTGTGGATGGTGGTGGGGCTGTGCGTGGGATGTGCATCCACCCCGGTGCGGCCAGCGGGTCGCGCCCCGGAGCTGACCCGCCCGGAGGGAGGGCTGGTGGTGGCGCTGACCTCCTCGGCCGCCGATCCCCAGCCGCAGGCGGAGGCCTTCGCCGCCTTCGTGCAGGAGTCCACCGGCCAGCCCACCCGGGGGGTGGTGTTCCCGGACTACGACTCGCTGGCGGTAGCGCTGGGGGAAGGGAAGGTGGACATCGCCTTCTTGAGCCCGCTGGCGTTCGTGCGGGCCACCGACCAGGGGAAGGTGCAAGCGGTGTTGCGGGCGGTGCGCGACGGACGGGACACCTACCGCTCGGTGCTCTTCGCCCGGCGGGGCACGGGGCTGGACAGCCTGGAGGCGCTGGGCCGCGCCCGCAACCTGCGCGCGGCGTGGGTGGATGCGTCGTCTGCCACCGGGTACATGTTCCCCAAGGCGATGATGGTGCAGCGGGGGCTGGATCCGGCGGGGCTGTTCTCCTCGCAGGACTTCCTGGGCAGCCACGATGCGGTCTGCCAGGCGGTGGCCGGTGGGAAGGCGGAGGTGGGCGCCACCTTCCTCAACGATCCGGCCTCCACCGAGGTGCAGGGCTGCCGGGCGGTGCTGGGGGAGGAGGTCGCAGGGTTGGTGGTGATCGCCGCCACCGAGGACATCCCCAACGACGTGCTGGCGGTCCGCGAAGGCTTCCCCCCCGAGGCCAAGGGTCGGCTGCTGATCGGGGCCACCATGCTGGGCAGTTCGGAGGAGGGGAAGCGCACCCTTCAGGTGGCCTTCCTCGCCGAGGGGTTCTCGCAGATCAAGCGCGACGACTACGAGGTGGTGCGCCGGACGGTGGAGGTGTTCCGCCCGTAGGCGGTCAGGTTTCTGGGTGCGAAGCGTTCCCGGTGGGCCGAAGATCCTCGGGGTAGGTGATCCTCTGCCCTCGCACCTTCGCGAACGGCGTCAGCCGGTGCGGAACCGCGCGTTTCTCGGTCTCCAGGTGCAGGACCGTCGCCCCGCGGACCCAGAGCGCATCGGCCAGCAGACTCCGGTGGCAGCGCCAACGCAGGGCCTCCGCGCACATCACCGCGCAGGGGCCCATGGCGCACAACTCCCGGAGCCGCTCCAGCCCGGAGGCGAACTCCTCGGTGAGCATGTGGTCCGCGTATCCGCGGAAGCTCTTGTTCCTCCAACCCTGGTTCGGCGAAGCCGCGCCCAGGCCGTACCGGAGTCCCCCCAGCTCGGCGAGGTGGAGATAGCCGAGGCCCACCTTGGGCATCACCCGGGTCAGTTCGTCGCGATTGAACTGGGGGTTGGTGCGTGACCGCGGCACCGTGCGGATGTCGACCAGGGTGGCCACCCCATGGGCCCACAGCAGGGCGATCAGCTCTTCCTGGGACCGCGTGGAGTGCCCCACCGGATAGACGGTGAGGCCGGCGAAGGTCTTCTTCGTCGCATCACGCGCAACAGTGCGTCGCGGCGTCATCTGGGTCTCAGGCCAGCGGAAGCATGTCGATCGACCGCCAGGTCTCCATCATCCAGTCGTGATCCTCCGGATCCTCGGAGGTGATCGCGCACAGCGCCCGGCGATCTCCGGAGTGGCAGAGGGCGATCAGGCTGCAGGCCCCGCCCCCGGTGCGGACCATGGCCCGGGAGCGGACCCGCGCTCCCCGGTGCTCGACGATGGAGGTGGAGACCGCGCCCTCCGGAAGTTGGGGGGCGCCGGTGGCCGGCTCTAGCGGGGTGAAGCGGATGGTGCGGCGGTGATCCCGTCCCACCCAGGTCTTGCTGGGCAGCAGTGACTCCGCCAGCGAGCCGGGGATGCGCAAGGACCAGCCCTGCTCCAGCAGCACCCGCACCGGCCGGCGCCGGTAGCCGATCTTGTGGTCGGTGTCCTTGCTGGCGGCGCGGCGGGAGACCTCCTCGGAGAGGGTCCCGCCCATCCCCAGGTAGCCCAAAAGGTCGCGCCACTCGCTCCAGGGGAAGTCCAGGGAGGGATCGTCCCGGTAGGCCGCGGCCAGCCGCACCGCCACGTCCCGGAACAGCTTGCGCTCCTCCTCCAGCAGCGGCGGACGCCACACCATCTCTGTCCACAGCCGGGTCATCGCCCGGCCCAGCTGGGTGGCGCCGCGGGTGCCCTCCTCCCACCAGGGGAACACGTCCATCCCAGAGCGAGGGTCAGCGTGCACCGCCTTCAGCCAGGAGAGGTCGCGGGGGCCCATCGGGGTCAAGAGCGGGGCCTGGGAGTCGAAGGCGTGGCCAAATCTCAACGAGAGGGCGACGTTGCCCTGTCCGGCCCGGTGCAGCGCCAGCGCCTGGCCGGCCGCATCGGAGAGCCAGGCCAGCATGTTCTGCTCCAGGGCCGAGGCGTCATGCGAGTGGAAGTAGCCGGTGGGATCGCCCACCTGGTTCTCCGCGTCCGGATCGGCCCACACGATCTGGAACTCCTCGCCCAACCGGCGCAGCAGATCGCACAGGTAGCGGTGGTAGCCGGGCCCCACGGTGTAGGTGTTGGCGGCGACGACAAAGCGCCCCCCGCCGGCCGCGGCGAAGGAGACATCGTCGGCGGCCGGGTGCAGGCGCAGGAACAGGTTGGGACGGCCCTGGGAGTCCACGTCGAAGCGCGCACCCTCCAGCAGCTCCGCGGTCTCGCGCTTGAGCCAGGCCTCCACCCGCCCCAGCCAGGGCGCGGGCAGAGCCGGGCTGTAGAGGAGCGCCTCGGAACGACCCGCCAGTACCAACCTCAAACGCATGCCTTGGCCCCCATCACTTCCAGGTTGAACCTCTCCACTCCTTTGGCTGTTCCAGCGTAGGCCGCCCCGGGCAACGGCAGGAAGGCGGTCAAGGGCTCCGGCCGCTCGACCGGGGGGTGGGGCCAAGGAGCGGTAGAGCAGGGGAATCGAACCCCCCGAAGAACGCCTTCGCGCCCCTCCATCGGTTTTGAAGACCGAGCCGGCCACCAGATCCAGAGGCCCTACCGTCGTCGGTTCTGCCCCCGAGGGACGGTGGTGTCAATCCTCTGGGGATCTCCTCTGCGGTCAGCGGACCCCGCCAGGGTTAAGGGAACGGAGTCGCTCCGCTTTTACCGGGGTGCCGCGCAAGACCCTCGACCTGGTGGAATCCCGCCCGGACCTCGACGCCCTTGCTTGGCGCGGACGCGCGACCGGTCAGTGCCCCACCGTCGGCATCGGCGGTCAGCCCGCGGACCTGGGGCTCGTGGGCGAGCAGCTCGACTCTCCGGTGGGCTTCACCATCCTCGAACCTGCAGCCCAGTCCTCTCAGCCGCAACTGACGTGAGATCCACAGCTTCGAGGTGGACCTGCAGCCGCTGCGGCTGGGGCTGCTGGTGGATCGCAGGAGACTGCGCGCGGAGACAAACTCCTGCGACGTCCACCGCCCCTTCCGTCGCAGGAAACTGTTCCCGGCGGCAGTCTGCTGCGAGGGGAACCAAAGCTCACGGGTGAGGCCCAGGACTCCGAGCCCGGCGCCTCCGAACAGCCCGGCCCGCCCCCCGACCCCCAGCTCCGCCTGCGGCCGTGGGTGGTGAACGCCGCGAGATTCTCAAGCTAGGGGGCGCGCTGTGGACCTTCGTCTATGTCGATGGAGTCGAGCCCAACAACAGCCAGGTTCAGCGCCGGGAGGGTTCCGCCCGGGCGCAGCTCTCCTCCCCCGCCTGGAGGGCCACGCGGCGTCGATGGTGTTCCACACCTGCTCGCGAGGTGTCACCCGAATGGCGGCAATAATCATCCTGTGGCATGGAAACCCACCAACCTGGGCGCCGATAATCTGTCCAGCCCGTCTCCCATGACCATCGACATCAAGCAGGTCTCGCCCCGTCCTTTGCCCACCGCCGTGAGGGTGGACTCTCCCTTCGCGAATCCCGCCGCGAATCCCGCTCTTCAGCGGGACAGTTTCCAGCAGGGCAGCCCGCAGGCCGGACGCGCCTCAAGCCCGGCGGTGGCTCCGGAGGCGGGAGCCATGTACAGCACCCCCGAGTCCGGCGCGCTGTCGGTCCGTTCTCCCGAGGTGATTGACGTCTATTTCCACGTCATCACCAAGGGGCCGGGGGCGAAGAACGGAAACATCACCCGCGAACAGATCAACGCCCAGGTGAAGGTCCTCAACGACGCGTACCAGGGGACTGGCTTCCAGTTCCGGTTGGCGGACGTGGATCGGACCCAGAATGCCAAGTGGTACACCGCCGAGCCGGGGTCCGCGGCGGAAGTGCGGATGAAGCGCACCCTGCGCAAGGGCGATTCGGAGGCCCTGAACCTCTACAGCGCCAGCCCTTCGGGCGGGCTGCTGGGCTGGGCCACCTTCCCCAACGACTATCGCGGCGCGCCCAAGCAGGATGGAGTGGTGCTGCTCAACAGCAGCCTGCCGGGCGGTTCGGGTGCACCCTACAACGAGGGGGACACCGCCACCCACGAGGTGGGTCACTGGATGGGTCTGTTCCACACCTTCGACCAGGAGAAGGGGGCAGGCCTCCCCAAGGGCGACCTGGTGTCAGATACCCCCGCCCACGAGGTGAACTACGGCAAGCCGCCGGAGAACACCGACACCCTCCCCAAGAAGCCCGGCTTCGATCCGGTCCACAATTACATGAATTACACCGACGACGCCTGGATGTCGGAGTTCACACCCGGACAGGTGACCCGGATGCAGGAACAGTGGCAGCAGTTCCGCGAGAACGACCAGACTGTGGCGTAGGACGGACTCCGTCCGCGTTCGTTCGAAGCGCTCTCGCGCGACGGCAGTATCGGGTGCAAACCGCTCGCGGTCCGTCTCGGGAGCACGTCGACCTCTGCGGCAATCACCAATGCTGCCAAGCCCTTGCCACGAGCAAGACCGGAGCAGGACTCCGTCGATACCCCGTCGCGCTGGGGGAAAGCCGGCGAGCCAGGTGCCGCGCCGACCGCTCCCGCGGGGAGGTTAACGCCCGGGTGCTGGTGCGCGTCGGTGACGCTCGGCCACGCCCTGCGCGATGAGCCTCAAGCTCGCGGTGAGGCCCCGCGAGATCGAGTTCCAGGTCAAACCAGCGCAGGTCGAAATAAGATGATCATCTTCCTATTCTGGGGCCGCCGCGGTGCGATCCTGGGGCCGAAAATAAGATGATGATCTTAATATTATTCGACCGAGGCTCTCGGCCCACCCTCGGGTCGCGCTCGGTCGATGACCGACGTTGAGCCCCTGGATTCCTAAGCAGGCAAAGGCGTGGGCTCATCACAGCGGAGAAGGGGCTCGCCCACGCCGGCCGACGCCTGGATTGCGGGGCGGGTGCATCCACTGACGAGCCCTGCGCATCCTTTCATCCGCCAAGCGCGTGTGCTTCTTGAATTCAAGCAGGGCAGTTGAGTTCAGCCGAGCCAACGCGCCCAAAGAGACTTGGCCCCCTTCGCCTTCGCGCGCTTTGCCGCAGCGTCCCTGGCGCGCTTTGCCGCAGCGTCCTTCCGGAGCCTCGCCCTCAGTTCCTTCGCCCGCCTCGCCTCTGCGGCCCGAGCCTTGATCTCGACGGCCGCGGCGCGCCGGGCCTCCGCAGCGGCCTTCTTTCCCGCGGTGGCGATCGCCTTCTCCGCCCGCTTCGCCTCATCCTGCGCGCGACGGATCCTGTCCTGCTGCGCGCGCTTCGCCTCGGCGAGGGCGCGCTTGGCCGCTGCCCTCTTGGCCTGGATCGCCTCACGCTCCGTCTGCCGCAGCTCTGCCTGCCGGGCCAATCTGGCCTGAGCGTCCGCCTGTCGGATCTCCCGCTCCCGCTTGCGGACCGAGGCCGCCTCCGCCCTTCGGGCCACCTTCTCGCTGGCGGTCCTTGCCTTGGCCTCCGGGCTCTTCGGATCCTCGAGGAGCTGGGCCAGCCTCGGGTGTGGATTGGGACCAAACGCCTCTTCCGGTGAGAGGAAGTCAGGGATCCCGGCGTTGCGAGCGAAGTGCCGGTCCGACTCCATGTCTCCGATCATCACCGACCGGGACAGGTCCAATCCCAGTGAGGCCTGGGCCTTGATCGCCATTCCCGGGTTGGGCTTCCGGTCCTGGGAATCCTTCCGGTACTGCCCCACCTGACCCTTGGGATGGAACGGACAGTAGAGGATCAGCTCGAACACCCCGGGGAGCAGCTCCTCCTCCAGGTGCCGGTTCACCGCCTCCACATCCAGTTCGGTGAGGTACCCGAAGGCCACCCCGCCTTGATTGGTGACCCCCACGATCTTGAAGCGGCGCTCCTTGAACTCCCGGAGCCGGGCCTCCACCCCCGGGCGGATTACCTGGTCCCAGGCCTTCACCGGATGCGGCCGGCCGCTGCGGGTGGTCCGCACCGTGCCGTCCAGATCCACCAGCAGTCCCCGGTGTCCCTTCCGCGCCATCAGCCCGCGCTCCCCGGCGCGCTCAATCCAGGCCCCGCTCCCACAGCTCCTCCTCGTCCAGTCCGATCAGATGCCCCACCTCGTGCATCAAGGTGATCCCGATCTGCTCGATCAGCTCCTCCCTGGATCGGGCGAACCGCTCCAGATTCCGCTGGTAGAGCACGATGGAGGCGGTGAAGTGGTCGGCGGCGTTGGCGAAGCTGCGCTCTCCCACCGGGGTGCCGCGAAACACCCCCAGGATGGAAGGAGAGAGCGGCGGCTGTTCCCCAACCAGATCCTCATCCGTGGGGATCGGCTCCACCGCCAGGGTGGTGTTCTCCAGGTACTTCTTCACGTGCGACGGCAGCCGCTCCACCGCGTCGGTCACCACCTGATCGAACTGCGCCTCGGAGAGCCGGGTGGGGGGAGGGAAGTCCTCGGCGGACAGCTCGGTGGCGCGGGAAAACCGCCGCCTGGCCTCCTTGGGGTCCCCGGCCCGCTCGGCGATCAACCCCAGATAGTGGTGGGCGAAGGGATCCGCCTCCTCAGCCTCCAGCACCGCGGTCAAATCCGCCCGGGCCAGGTCGAACCGGCACAGCTCGAAGTGGGAGATCCCCCGCTCCAGCAGCGCGTCCAGTGACTCGGGGATCAACGACAGCGCCTCGTCCAGCCGCTCCAGGGCCTGGGTGCATTCGCCCACCTGGTTGAGCGCGGTGCCCTCCAGCAGGGCGAACTCGAACTGCAGCTCGGGCAGCCCCCGCTTGCGGCACAGCTTCCGCCCCCGGGCGGCCAGGGCCACCCCCTCCGCCAGGGCCTCCCGCTCCTCGCCCGCGGTGGCGATCAGCAGATCCGCCAACCCCAGCAGGAGCTCTGGGGTCTCCGGAGCCTCCCTCAGCGCCTGGGAATAGAATTCCCTGGCCTCCGCGCTGCGCTCCAGCTCCACCAGTGCCGCCGCCTTGAAGTGCAGCGCCTCCGCCGAGCGGGGCACCAGCGCCAGCGCCTCCTCCGCCTGGGCCAGCGCGGTCTGGAACTGTTCCTGATCGAAGGCGTCCGCCGCCCGATCCAGGATCGCGTCCAGCTGCGGCGCAGGGGGGCGGGGGCGGGACCGCAGCATGGAGCGCGAGGTAAGCGTCCCTCCCCACGTTGTCAACCGCCCCCTGCGTGGTTACAAGCCACCCTCGTGAAGGTGACGGCGTGAACATCCTGGTGGTCGACGACGATCCCGACCTGTGCCGGATGCTCTCCCGCTATCTGGAGAAGCAGGGGTTCCGGGTGTTCTCCGCCGGGGACGCGCTGCAGGCCCTGGACGTGCTGGGCCGCGAGCAGATCCAGCTGGTGATCACCGATTACATGATGCCGCACCTGGACGGGATCGGCTTTGTCACCCAGCTCAAGGCCGACCCCACCTACAAGAACGTTCCGGTGATCATGATCACCGCCCACTCCACCGACGAGCTGGTGGACCGCGGCCTGCGAAAGGGCGTGGCCATGACCCTCTCCAAGCCCATCGACTTCGACCGCCTGCTCACCCTCGTTCGCTTCGCCCAGTAGGCGACCCCTCGGCCCTTTCTGGGGTCCGGGCGTCATTGTGGCGCCGGCGGTGTTGACAAGCGGGGAGCGACCGTTAGTTTAGCGCTCGCCCTGGCCGAGTGCTAACGGCCAAAGCCCCAATATCACTAGATTTTCAGGAGGTTCGTACCCATGGCAGCGAAAGAGATCCATTTTCACGCGGCAGCCCGCGAGCAGATTCTCCGCGGTGTCCGCATTCTCGCCGACGCGGTCGCGGTGACGCTTGGCCCCAAGGGCCGCAACGTGGTGATTGAGAAGTCGTTCGGCTCTCCCACGGTCACCAAGGACGGCGTCACCGTCGCCAAGGAGATCGATCTCGAGAACAGGTTCGAGAACATGGGCGCCCAGATGGTGAAGGAGGTCGCCAGCCAGACCTCCGACAAGGCCGGAGACGGCACCACCACCGCCACCGTGCTGGCCCGCGCCATCTACGAGGAGGGGCTCAAGCTGGTGGCCGCCGGGCACAACCCGATGGATCTGAAGCGCGGCATCGACAAGGCCGTGGAAGTGGTGGTGGAGGAGCTGAAGAAGCAGTCCAAGCCCTGCAACACCCGCGGCGAGATCGCCCAGGTGGGCACCATCTCCGCCAACGGCGACGAGTCGATCGGCACCATCCTCGCCGAGGCGATGGAGAAGGTCGGCAAGGAGGGCGTGATCACGGTCGAGGAGGCCAAGGGCCTGGAGACCGACCTGAAGGTCGTGGAGGGCATGCAGTTCGACCGCGGCTACCTCTCCCCGTACTTCGTCACCAACCGCGAGCGGATGGAGGCGGTGCTGGAGGATGCGTTCATCCTGATCAGCGAGAAGAAGATCTCCTCCATGGCGGACATGGTGCCGATCCTGGAGCAGGTGGCCCGGGCCGGTAAGCCCCTGCTGCTGATCGCCGAGGACCTGGAGGGCGAGGCGCTGGCCACCCTGGTGGTGAACAAGATCCGCGGCGTGCTCAACGTCTGCGCGGTCAAGTCGCCCGGCTTCGGGGATCGCCGCAAGGAGATGCTCAAGGATCTGGCCACCCTCACCGGCGGCCAGGTGGTCACCGAGGAGCTGGGGATCAAGTTCGAGACCCTGACCCTCAACGAGCTGGGCCGCGCCAAGCGGATCGTGATCAACAAGGACGAGACCACGATCATCGACGGGGTTGGCGCCAAGGCGGAGATCGAAGGCCGGATCAAGCTGATCCGCCGCCAGATCGACGAGACCACCTCCGACTACGACAAGGAGAAGCTGCAGGAGCGGCTGGCCAAGCTGGTCGGCGGCGTGGCGGTGATCAACGTCGGCGCCGCCACCGAGACCGAGATGAAGGAGAAGAAGGCCCGGGTGGAGGACGCGCTGCACGCCACCCGCGCCGCCGTGGAGGAGGGGGTCGTCGCCGGCGGCGGCGTCGCCTACCTGCGCACCCTGCCCGCGCTGGAGAAGCTCAAGCTGGGCGGTGAGCTGGACTTCGGCGTGGACATCATCAAGCGCGCGCTCCAGGAGCCGCTGCGCAAGATCGCCTCCAACGCCGGCGTGGAGGGCGCGGTGGTGATCAACAAGGTCAAGGATGGCAAGGACGCGTACGGCTACAACGCGCGCTCCGGCGAGTACGAGGACCTGATCAAGGCCGGCGTGATCGACCCCACCAAGGTGGAGCGCACCGCGCTGCAGAACGCGGCCTCCGTGGCCTCCCTGCTGCTGACCACCGAGGCGATGATCGCCGACAAGCCCAAGAAGAGGTCCAAGGGCGGCAACGGCGGCGGCGGCGGTCCGGAGTACGGCGGCGAGGACATGGACTACTAGGTCCAGTCCCAGCCTGAAGTGAAGGAGGGCCCCGGTCGCGATCCACTCGCCGCCGGGGCCTTCGTTCGTGAGGGGAGGACTCTAGGGGCGCGGGACGCGGGGGAGGGTGACTTGGAAGCTGCTGCCCTGGCCCTCCACGCTCTCCGCCCAGATCTTGCCCCCATGGGCGTTGATCAGGGTGCGGGCGATGTGCAGCCCCAGCCCCAGGCCGCGGCGATCCAGCCGGTTCACCTGCTGGAACGGCGAGAAGATGACCTCCAGCTGATCAGCGGGGATCCCGGCCCCGGTATCGGAGACGGAGAGTCGGACCTGGTCCCCGTCCGCGCGAGCGCTCAGGCGCACACTGCCGCCCGGTCCGGTGAACTTCAGCGCGTTGCCCACCAGATTTCCGCCGACCTGGACCAGCCGCTCGTAGTCGAACTGTGCCCAAAGCGCTTCGGTGGGCTCGCTGGCCGACAGTGAGATCCCGGCCGCGGAGGCGCTCAGCTCGAAGGCCTCCACCACGTCGCGGATCACCGCGCCGAGATCGCCGGGCCTCGGGCTGACGCCCAGTTGGCCGGCCTCAATGCTCACCAGGTCCAGCAGGTCTCCCACCAGCCGCTTCATCCCCGCCGAACAGCGCAGGATGGACTCCGCCCGCTTGTTCACCCGCGCGCCCAGCTCGCCCTCGGTGGACACCTCCCGCTGCAGCATCTGGGCGTTGAGCGCGATCGCTCCCAGCAGCGCCCGTAGATCGTGGCTGACCATCCCCAAAAAGTCGTCCCGGGTGACCAGCGCCGCGTCCGCGCCGCTCCGCTCGCGGAGCAGGTCCTGGTCGGTGATCTCCCGCTCCAACCGCAGCAGCTCGGCCAGCGCCTTGCTCCGGGCCTCCCGCTCCTTTTCCAGCAAGGTCGTCTCCGCCTGACGCTCCTTCTCCAGGGCCCGATCCTCCTCCTTGCGCAGGGTCCTCATCGCGCCGGAGCTGCCCTCTAGCTTGGCGTCCGCCTTGTCGCGGGCCTTCTTGAGCACTCCATCCGCACGAGATTGCGCCACCTCCCGCACCTGATTGGACTGCTCCTCGATCGCAGCCCGGCTGACGTCGTACTCCTGATCCGCCTTGTTCCGTTCGCTGCGGAGGCTCTGGTCGGTCTGGTTGCGTTCGGAGGGCTTCGAAGTGCTCATGGCGGGCCCCTCCTAGCGCGAACGGAGAACCCCCGCCGCCGGGGGGGAGGTCCGGGAGGTGTGTTTCGGACAAAGCGCTACCGAAGCCGCCCCACGTGCCCCTGACCGGCCACCCCCAGGGAGGTGAAGTACAAAGTTCCCTCGTGGAGCAGCAGATCCCCGGGGCCGTACCCCGACGGACCCACCACCGGGGCGCCCAGGGGATCGCAGGCTGCGGCCATCCGCAGGAACAGCTCGGACGCTGGACTACTGGGCGACGGGTCGGTGCGGGCCTGGAAGTAGACGAACCCTCTCACCGCCACCGGGGATGACGGGGCCCACAGCTGGTCTGCGTAGGTGGTCACTCCGCCATCCACCCGGGAAAGCGCGCGCACCGCGCCGTCCCGCGCCGCCGAACCCTCGGTCCACAAGAAGGCGTCGGGGCTCACTGTCAGATCGCGGCCCAGGGTAGGGGAGGAGGCCACCCGTGTCGCGGCGGAGGACCCGTCCACCGGCACCCGATACAGCCCGGCGGCGGACGCGGTTGCCCCGCTGCCTGCGACCAGGAAGAAGACGTCGGTCCCCTCCAGCGCAACGCCGGTCACTGTGGCGCCGGGCGGGGCCTGGTAAAGCAGGATCTGCCCGGTCCCGTCCTTGCCGATCCGCACCAGGTACTCCAGCCCGGTGGCGATGATCAGCCACTGTTCGTGGATCCGGATCGCGCTCTCGCCCACCAGCGCGTTGCTGGCCAGGGTGTCCAGCCGGGTCTCCTGCCCGGTGGTCTTGTTGACCCGCCACAGCCCTTCCTCATCCAGGAAGTAGACGTAATCCGCGTCCACCGCCAGCGCGTCCGGGGTGTTGAACCCGGTGGCCAGCTCCTCGACCGCTGCGCCTCCGTCGGAGTCCAGGGGGACCCGGGAGACCCTCCCGGTGCCGGGGGCGCCGGCCTCGGTGAAGTACAGGTGCGTCCCATCGGTGGCCAGCTTGCGGGGGCCATCCAGCCCGCCGGCCAGAGTCACCCCCGACCCCACCAGCGGCGGGCTGCACAAGGGGACCGTGCCCGCATCCTGCTTGCGGGGATCCCGCCCAGGATCGAAGCCCCCGCCGCAGTCACAGCCCGCCAGCGCCGCGCAGGCGGCGATCGCTAGCAGACGCGGCCGGTGCATGAGGGGGATCATGGGGTGATCGGCTTGAGCTTCAGCGCCCGGGCCAGCTCCCGGCTCAGCGCCTTGGTGTCCGAGATCAGCTTGGGCAGACAGGCCACCGCCCCGCCGCGCAGCGAGTCGATCGCCGACTCCATCGTCAGGTGCTCGGCCAGCACCACGAAGGGCGCGCCGCGGGTGACCTGCCGGGCAAGCTCCAGCGCGGCCCGCCCGTGGGCCGGACCGAAGTCCCAGGAGACCACCACCCCCGCGGGCGGGGTGTCGCCGCCGGAGCGGGGCTCGGTGAGGATGTTGGCCTCGTAGCCCAGCAGGGACAGGGCCTCGGAGACCTGGTGGGAGGTGGTGGGGTTGTCCTCGTAGACGTCCACCCGCCGGTTCTGCGCCTGGAAGTCCTGGTGGGCGGAGGCGGCCAGCGCGTGGCGCAGCTTCTCCCGCACCTCCCGGATCTCGTCGAAGGGCTTGAGCAGGTAGTCCATCACCCCCAGCTCGGTGGCCTGCTGCGCGGTGACCACCGAAGGGTAGCCGGTCATCAGGATCACCTTGGAGGCGGGGTTCATCCGCCGCGCCTCCTGCGCCAATTCCAGGCCGGAGAGCCCGGGGAGGTTCTTGTCGGTGACCACCAGATCGAAGGACGAATGCCGCAGGTGCTCCAGCGCCTCCTCGGCGGTGGCCGCCTCGGTGATCTCGCACTCCTTGCCCATCAGATCCCGGAACACCATCCGGATGATCTCCTCGTCGTCCACCACCAACAGCCGTCGCCGCTGGACGGCCGGGGCGGGGCCGCCGGCGAAGGTCACCTTGAACACCGTGGCCGGGGGAGGGACGTCGTGGACCTGCTCGGGGTGCACCAGCGCGATCACCGCGTCGTGCTCCTTGGCGATCCGCTTGCACACCGCCAGGCCCAGGCCGCTGCCCTTGCTCTTGGTGGTCAGGTACGGGTCGAAGATCCGCTCCCGCAACTCGGGGGGAATGCCCGGGCCCCAGTCCGCCACCATCAGCACCGGGGCGTTCTTCTCCCCCCGGGTGGCGATCACCTTGAGCTTGCCGCGCCCGCCCATCGCGTCCCGGGCGTTGTTCATCAGGTTCAAGGTCAGCTGCTCCAACAGCCGCGGGTTGGCCAGAAGCTCCAGCTCCGGGGCAGCGTCGACCTCCAGGCTGATCAGCGCCGACTCCGGGTTGAGCCGGAACAGGGACGCCGCCTTCTCCACCGCCGTCCCCAGCCGGGTCTTCTCCTTGGGGGGGGGCTTCTCCGAGGCCAGCCGGGTGAAGTCCGAGATGATCTGCTCCATCCGCTCCACCTGCGCCAACAGCTGGTGGATCGGCCCCTTGGCGCTGCCCTCGTCGGCCATCATCTGGCCGTAGGCCTTGATCCCCAGCAGCGGCTGGCGGAGTTCGTGGAGCACCTCCGCCGCCAATTGGGTGGAGCCGGCCTTGCGCAGCGCCTGCTCGGCCGTGCGCGCCGCCGCCAGGTCTCCGGCGGCCAGCGCCCGGCGGAGCGCGTCGAGGGGAGTCTCCAGGGGCATTGGCCCCGAAGCATGGCGGATGCCGCGGAGGACAACAACGTATTCGCCTGTTGACGCCTTGAGGGGACGGCCCCGATGCTCTGGAGCAGAGCCGCCCACATGCCCCAGACCAATCCCTTCCACTCGCTCGTTCCCCGCAAGCTCACCGACACCGAGCTGGCGCGGTCGATCCGCTTGAACATTGAAGCGGAGCTGGACGCCATCAACCTCTACGCGGCGCACCTGGACGCGACCGACAACGAGGAGGCCAAGGCCATCTTGCGGCACGTGATGGACGAGGAGAAGGAGCACGCCGCCCTCTTCTGGGAGCTGATCCGCCGGCTGGATCCGGAGCAGGCCCAGCACGCCGCCGAGGCGGGCGCCAAGTACCGGCTGATCGTCTCTGGCGCCTCCCACGAGGCGGTGGAGGCCGCGGGCGAGGCTCCCTCGGACGGCGAACCGGAGCTGCCGTTGGCCAAGACGCTCACCGTCGGCAACATGCGCCGCGGCTGAGGATGCGCCCGGCCCTGCTGTTGATCTCCCTGGGGCTTTGGGGCTGCGATCCGGAGCCTCCTCCGCCGGTGCTGGATTGCCCGGTGGAGGGCGAGGCCCCCGCGCCCACCCTGCTGGAGGTCTACGCCCAGCTGCAGTCGCCGATCTGCGGCAACTGCCACTTCCCCGGTTCGCAGGCGCCCGATCAGTCCTCCCCGGAGGCGCTGGCCGCGCTGATCGACGCCGACTCCGCGCTCTATCCGCCGCTGAAGATCATCGCCCCCGGCGATCTGCGTCGCAGCCTGATGTACCTCAAGGTGATGGGCGGCACCGACGCCGGCTACACCGGCCCCCTCGGCGAGGACACCGGGGTGCTGATGCCCCGCGGTGGCCCGGCCCTGGCGGAGGAGAAGAAGGCGCTGCTCCGCCGGTGGATCTGCGCCGGAGCGCCGGCCGGGTAGCCCCTGGGGTGGGCTCAGGCCTCGGAGTGCCGCGAGGCCGGGGTGGCCTCCAGATCCCGCGCCGCCATGTAGATCACGTTCCGGGTGCTCTTCTTGCCCCGGTACATGGCGCGATCCGCCAGGTCCAGCAGCGCCGCCTTGTCCTGCGCGTGCTCCGGGAAGCTGGCCACCCCGATGCAGGTGCTGATCGAGAGCGCGTAGCCCTCGCGGGCGAGGAACTTGTGGCTCTCCATGGTGCGGCGGATGCGCTCGGAGACCTTCAGCGCCCCGCCGGAGTCTGTGTCGCGCAGCAGCACCACGTACTCATCCCCGCCGTAGCGGCAGACCACGTCGTTGTCGCGGACGCAGCCCTTGATCACCCGGCCCACCTCCACCAGCAGCCGCGATCCGACCAGGTGTCCGTGGGTGTCGTTGATGGTCTTGAAGTAGTCCAGGTCCAGGAACAACAGGCTAAACGCCGTCCCGCTGGCCCGCGCGCTGTCAATGTCCCTCTCCAGCACGTGGTGCAGGTAGCGCATGTTGAACAGCCGGGTCAGGTCGTCCAGGTAGGCCAGATCCTCCACCTCGGCGAAGCGATCCAGGTTCCGCCAGGCCAGCGCCAGGTGGGAGCTGAGGTAGCCGGCCGCGGAGAGATCCGCCTCGGTGGGGGGCTGGGCAAACAAGAGCAGCACCCAGCCGAAGGTGACCTCGCCCTCGGTGGCCGCCAGCAGCCGGGCCGCGGCGTGCCCCCGCGGAGGGGGGAGGGTGGTGGGCCAGGGCGCGTCGGGCGAAAGCCCCTCCAACTGGGCCAGCACCTGGGTCTGGATCTCGGGGGCGATCCCCCCGCTGCCCACCAGCCGGGGCTCGGCGCCGCCGTTGCGGGCCAGCAGCACCATCCCCGAGGCGCGGGCCTGCTGCCCGAACGCAGTGGTGGCGCTGGCGATCATCCGCTCCCGATCCAGGGTGGTGGAGATCCGCTGGCCCGCCTCCAGCAGGGCCACATGCGCGCGCAGGCTCTCGTTCTCGCGCAGCAGCTGCTTGGTGGTCAGCGCCCGGTGGATGGCGTGCTGCAGGGTCTCGGGGGCCACCGGCTTGACCAGGTACTCGGCGGCGCCGCTCTTGATCGCCCGCACCGCGGGGGCCACCTTGTCCAGCGCGGTGATCACGATCACCTCCAGCCCCGCGGCCCGCTCCTTGGCGAACTGCAGCACCTCCATCCCGTCCCCGCCGGGGAGGAGCAGATCGGTCACCACCGCGTCGAAGGTCTGCTCGGACAGGGCCTGCTTGGCCTCGGCAATGGTCCCCACCGCGGTCACCTGGTGACCGGCGGCGATCAGACAATCGCCGTAGACGGCTCGGGCGACCTTCTCGTCATCCACCAGCAGGATGCGGGGCATGGGATCGGCTTAGCAGGACTCTCCACACGCTGCTAGCTTGCGGCCCGTGGCGGGATTCGAGAGCGGCCGGCGGTTGTGCCTCCTGTTTGAGTCGGGACTGGGCCGGTTTGCCGTGGAGGCCACCTCGGTGATGGAGGTGGCCAACCCGGACGCCGACGGGGTCTCCATCCGCGGGCACCTGGACCTGGTCGATCTCTCCCAGCGGCTGGGGGGCGCCCCCGAACCGCCCCCCGGGGTGGGGGTGGTGCTGGACGTCAGCCCCACCCTGGCGGTGCGGGTCAAGCGGATCGTGGAGGTGGCGGACGTGGCCCGCGATCCGCTGTTCCTGATTCCTCCCGGGATGGGGGAGACCCTGGCCCTGCTGGTGCGGGGGGCGATCCTGCATGGGGGGCGGCTGTACCTGGAGCTGATCGCCGAGGCCCTGCCGCACCCCAAGCCTGCGCACGGGGCGGCGCTGAGCCGGCCGATCTACCTGCTGGACCAGCCGCCGGACCGGGCGCTGGTGTTCGAGTCCCAGGGGAAGCTGTACGGCATCCCCCTGGCGCTGGTCTCCCAGGTGGTGCCCGCCACCGAGGCCTTCACCCCCATGCCCATGGCCAAAGGCCCGGTGGCCGGGTTCTTCCCCCACGCCCAGGCGCTGTGGCCGGTGTACACGCCCGCCGGCCTGCTGGGCGGGGGAGCGGTCCGGGAGGAGCTGCTGGTGATGACCGAGCTGGCGGGTCAGAACGTGGGGCTGACCGCGTCCCGGGTGTTGGGCGTCCACGCGGGGCTGATTCCGGCCACCGAAAGAGGGGAGTACACCGCGCCTGGACTTTCTACTGCCGCGCTCTTCCTGGACCTGCAGCGCATGTTTTCTTGATTGGCCAGGTGCGGGGACCTTAAAGTCGTGCTCTACGAAGCGTGTTCTGCCCCCGGGGCGGAACTGCCTCGACTTTCTCTTGCGATTTTCACGGGTCAGCTGACCTGGGACTGCCACCGATGCCGAAGAACCTCCTCGTCGCCGACGACTCGGTCACCATCCGTAAGGTGGTCGGGATGATCTTCTCTACCGAGGACTTCCAGATCACGGCGGTCGATAACGGGATCGACGCCATCAACAAGGCCCGTGAGCTGCGTCCGGACATCGTGCTGGCGGACGTGATGATGCCCGGCAAGAGCGGCTACGAGGTCTGTGAGGCCCTCAAGGCGGATCCGGCCACCCAGGGGATCCCGGTGGTGCTGCTGGCCGGTACCTTCGAGGCCTTCGACGAGAACCGCGCCCGCTCGGCCCGCGCCGACGACCACATCACCAAGCCCTTCGAGAGCCAGGCCCTGTTGGACAAGGTCCGGGCCCTGGTCGGTGGAATGGCCCCCAAGCCCGCCGCCGCCACTGCGCCTTTGGCCGCCGCTCCCGCTGCGCCCCGCCCGCCGGTGGCC
>JALYOC010000114.1 GCA_030857095.1 Myxococcota bacterium
CTGGAGGACCGCCGGGGAGCCGGCACCCGGGTCCACCGCGGGCAAGCGCCCTCCCGGGACCGGAGAGGCAGCCTTCCCGCGTGCGTGAGGCGTCCTCGAGCCGAGACCGGGCGCCCCGGCCGCGGCGGACGGCGCGGCGGTGAGCAGGACGGCCAGGCCGCCCCCCGCCAGCGCCCTCCCCCAGCGGTACTGCCCCTGGCTCCTCATCGCGTCACCGGCTGTTCCAGCTGCCACACCGCGGTGCTCCGCGGGCCCAGGGAGAGGAGCACCGTGAGCACCCGGGTTCCCGGCCCCCGGTGCTCGAGCAGCTGGGTCGCCCCCTCCTCCTGGCTGGGGCCGGCGCTCAACCCCGCCTCGCCAGCCGCCCGATCGATGGCCTGGCGGACCTCGGCCACCGCCGCGGCCGTGAAGAGGACCTCCCCTGGCCGAAAGGAGGCGGCCTCAGAACCACCGACGCCGGCCGGGGCCTGGGTCGGTCCCGGGGCCTCCGCGTCCCACAGGTCCACCACCACCGCAAAGCCCAGGGTGACGGCCCCCTGCCGGCTCGCCACCACCGCCCACTGCTGCCCGGTGCGGGTCAGAAAGGCGCTGATCACCAGCTCCCGGTGAGGGGTTCCGTCCACCACGGTGGGCCATCCCTCCGACTGCCAGCGGCGCAGGAAGTACTCCCCCACCTCCTCCACCTGCGCCGGGGTCACAAAGTACGCCAGCCGCGCCGTCGCCTGGCCGAGTTGGACCGTGGTGCCGATGGCCACGCTCTCCGCGCCGGGGAACCGCGGCAACAAAGAGGGATCCAAAGCGGCAGCCAGAACCGCCAACACCAGCGCGATCACGGTGCACCTCCACAGCTCTCCTTGAGCACGTTGCTGTCGTGAAGGTCCTGGTCCGAGGCCCGGCTGGGATCATCCGCGCCCGGATTGGGGCAACCCAGGAAGTTGGCCCCGCGCGCGCGCAGCGCCTGGAGCTGGAGCGATCCTTCGTACGCCTGCGTCTCGCGCAGCGGCTGGGTCCCGAAGCAGCGGGGGGCCCCCTCCTCCACCGCCGCGCCAAAGTCGCGGAGGCCGCTGAGCGCCTCCCGCGGATAGCCGGGCACGCCTTCGCAGCCCCGGCGGACCTCCCGCCCCAGGGCGTGGTCCACCACGAAGGCCCCGTCGAACTGGGGGGGCGTGAACGGCATCAAGGTGGTCAGCGCGGTGGCAGCGATCCGCTCCGGCTGCAGCAGCCCCGGGCGGCCCAGCATCCGCATCCGGCGCACCTGCATCCACAGGCCGCTGCGCTGGCCGTCTGGGTGCACCCCGGTGGAAGCTCCCACTACCGTCGAATCCCCGCCATCGGGGAGGAACCAGGCATCGGTGATCACCGCCACCCGCTCGGAGAAGCGGTAGGTTCCCCCGAATGCCGGGCGGGGTCCGGGGAGTCCCAGCCTGGGCATCCGGACCTCGGCGCTGGCCTCGGCGGTCAGCCACTGCGGCGCGGCCAGCCCCCACCGCGCCGGGAACTCCAGCGGAGAGGAGCGCACCATCGCCGCCACCAGGCTGGCCCTCCCGCCCGCGTCGGGCCGCAGGCTTCCCCCTCCCTCGTGGTCCCAGGCGAGCGCCGAGGGTTGCAGGGTGAACCGCACCTCTCCGCCATGGGCCAACAGCCGCTCACCTTGACCGGCATGGAGGATTTGGGAGTACCGCAAGCTGGCGCGGCGCAGCGCCGCCTCCCGCACCCGGGCCGGCCGCTGGGTCGGCTCGCCCCCGGCCAGATCGGTCTGCGGGTAGGCCGCGGTCTCCCAGGCTGCGAAGCGCGCCGCCTCCCGCAGCTTGAGCTTCACCACCAGCAGCTCGGCTCCCCACTGGCCGGCGGTGAGCAGCAGCACGGTCAGCGGGAGCAACAACGCAAACTCCACCAGCGCGGTGCCGCGCAGGCGTCGGCTCCCCCATTGCCGTCGATCCACGCGTGGTCGTCTATTCGCGGGCCGCATCAGTGGGTCACCACGCGCTGGGGCGCGCTGCGAAGGGGATCGGGCAGGACCTCCACCAGCTGTTCAATCAGCGGATTCTCGTCCCGTCCCTGCCAGACGCTGGCCAGCCGGGGGCGCCAGTAGGGATTGAAGAAGTTCGGCGGCTCGGTCCAGTTGCCGGGCCGGTGGTAGTAGGCCTGCGCCCGCGCCAGCACCGTGGTGTCCAGTGCCCCCAGGGTCCCCGGGCGCCGGAACTCCAGCGATCCCCCCAGGGCCTCCAGCTTGCCCGCGGCATTGAGCATCCAGGGACCGAAGCGGGGCTGTCCAGCGCCGGTGGCGCCCAGCAGCACCCAGGCCGAGGGCTGGTTGAACTCCCGATTCCGGGCGGTGGCCCGATCCCAGCGCGCCTCGCCATTGCGGGTACCGGATGGGTCGCAGGCGGCGGCGAACTGACCCGGCTCAAAGTGCATGAACGGAGCAAGCCCCGGCCAGCGGTGGTTGCCGTCCATGATCGGCCGGACGTTTGCCACCCAGACGGTGACGCTCACTCCCGGCGCCAACCGTCTGGACACCGCGTTGAGCCCCAGCCCTCCCAACGCGCCGGGCGCGGTGGGCGGGTGCCAGCCCCGGCCCAGCGGCCAGCCCCGGTGGGCGATCCGCCAGTGCACCCCGCCGCGATCAAACCCTGGCTCGTCGTCGCCCCCAGCCCAGACGCTGGACTCCAGCAGGTACCGGTAGGGCCGGTCCTCCCGCTTGCCGTAGCGGGGGTCTCCCCAGCAGCCCTGGGGCGAGTCCGAGGCCTCGCACGCCAGCGGGTTGGAGAGCGCGCCCAGCCGCGCCGGTCCGAGGGACAGCGAGTACGGGTCATCCGCCCCCAGCACGTCCCCCTGCGCCAGCATCGCCATCCCCGCACCCGGGGTGTCGGTGGGTTCGCGAAGGTAGTTGCCTCCCTCCGGATCCTCCAGCCCGCGCCCCAGCCGGTGGGTCAGCAGCCGGGAGGTTCCCCACTTGGGGACGGAGGCCAACAGGCTCCGCAGCGGCGCCATCCAACTGGGGACCGCGAGGGCGTCCAGTGAGCGGCGGGTGGCGAAGTCCACCGGGCAGTCGTCGCCCCCGCCGTCACAGCCGTGCCGGGAGGCGTTGGCGATCTGGGCCATGGTCCGCTTGGCGTGGGCGCGGCGATCCCACTCCTCCCGGGCGCGCGGGAGGAGCGGACGGGAAGGATCCTCCACCGGCGCCAACGGGCTTCCATTGGACTCGCGCAGGTGGGCCCGATCGAACATGCAGGCAGAGAGCGCGCTGCCCTTCCAGTCCGGCGGCGGAAGGCCGGAGGTGTTGGCCGCCAGCACCTCCTGGGCACCCGTCTGCACGTGTCTCAAGGTGGCCTTCATCACCGAGGTGGAGATCAGCGCCAGCGCGGAGTTCATGGTGCGCAGCATCGGGATCGCCTCCCCGCCGATCTGCTCGTCCAACCCCGAGAGCCGCAGGGTCTGCTGGTAGGACACCACCAGTCCCTCCAGCAGCCCCAGGGCCCCCTCCAAAAAGCGCAGCGCCGGGCCCACCACCGGCAGGCCCTCCAGCGCCGGACAGGTCACCCGCCACAGGCCCTGCTCCTCGCCACTGCAGGGGTCCAGGGTGCGCATCACCCCGTAGACGTCGGTGAGGAAGGACTCGGTGAAGAAGGCGAAGGAGAGCAGCGACTGCAGCAACATCGCCGAGGTGTAGTGCGAGGCCTGGGTGCGGTTGGCGTAACCGTAGAAGTTGAAGGCCCGCGCCTCCAATGCCGCCACCGAATACACCGCGGCATCCGCGCTGTCCTGCAGCTGCACCCGCTGGTGTACCGCCACGCCCACCTGGAGGGTGGCCAGCAGCGCCACCGCCACCACCAGGCCCATCAGCGCTGCCAGCACCAGGGTCTGCCCTCGGGGGTTCATCCCTCCACCTCCAGCCACTTGCGATGGAAGTTGGACTGCATCCGCTGACTCCAGCGGGCGCGCAGGGGGATGAAGTACCGCCGGCCGGGGAGCGGCCCGCCGCCGGCCGCGGAGACCCGCAGGAACTCCCGCTCCTCGGGCGGGATCGGATCCCCGCTGTTCCAGGGGGCGGCGGTGTTGGCCTGCCACGCGGCGAACAGCAGCTGGTTGGCGAACGGCAACTTCAGCTCGTACAGGTAGCGCACCTGGACGGTGAGCACGGTCGCGTCCCGCAGCGATTCCTGGTCCGGATCCAGCTGGCCGGAGAGGAAGTGCCGGTAGCGATGGCCCTCCTCGTCCGGGTAGGTGTCGGGGGCGTCGAAGTCCAGCTCCTCCCCTTCCCCCGGCCACCCCCGGGGAGAGAGCACCTTCACCCGGACCAGCCCCAGCAGGCCGGACTGCTTGAAGGCCACCGGGGCGGAGGCGGCGGGCGCCAACGCGTCGTGGACCACGCGATCCTCGACTCGCAGCCGTTGATAGCTCTTCCCCAGCGCCTCCACCGAGGCGGCCGCGCCATGGCTGGGCAGGACGGACAGCAACGCCGCATCCCGCATCCGTTCGTTGTTGCCGCTCCACACCACCCCGGCGCGGACCGCGGAGTAGGCGCCGTACTCGGTGACCAGCCTCGCCTGCTGCAGCAGGGCCAGCTGGATCGCGCCCAGGGCCACCATCAGCCACAGGGGAAGGATCAGCGCCGACTCCACCACCGCCTGTCCGGACTCTCTGCCCACGGTCACCTCCCGAGGTAGGGACAGGTAGCAGGAGTGATGCCAGCGACTCTCCGGGGCGAGGGGTCCGCGAAAGTGGTGCGGTGCCGCGGACATCCCGTCCCACCCCCCGGACCGGACTCGAGCAGCGGAACCCGCCCCCGGAGGACTTCGAATCGCCGAGGCGCGCAGCTACTTGCGCTGCATCTGCTGCTCTTGCGCCTGCAGCCGCTTCTTGGCCAGCAGGCCGGCGTTGTGCCGCGGGTAGTCGGTGATCAGCCGGTGACAGGACTGCGGCTGGTACATCTCCGCGGAGACCTCCAGCTCACAGAGCCGGGAGAGCAGGCCGATCTGCTGACCGCCGGCGGTGGTCCGCCCCACTGCCTCCCACAGATAGCGGATCTCCTCCTTGGGCTGGCCCGCTGCGCGGGACCGGTTCGCCAGCCGCTCGTAGTCGGTGGCGCTGAGCGAGGAGAGCTTCTTCTTCGGCGACGGCTTCTCGGCGCTGGCCGCGGACCGGGTGGTAGGCGGGGCCTGGGGGGGCGTGGGCGCGGACTTGCGGGGCATGGGCGCCTCGGCAGCCACCGGCGCAGACTCCATCGGCGCCTGGGCCATCGGCTCGGCCGGCGCCGCCTGGGCCTGATCGTCCGCGCCGCTCTCCTCCGCCTCCTGGGCCTCCGCCTTCTTCCGGTAGGCACTGGACTCGTAGCGGTCCTCGTCCATGGCCGCGCCGGCGGGGGCCGCGGCGCCCTTCCCCATGCTGATGCGGGAGGCGGCGACCTTCTGTTCCGCGTCCTTGGGCGGGCTGGAGTCGGGGCTGGGCCTGGCGGGAGGGGGAGGAGGAGGGGCGCTCATCGCGGTCCGCGAATCCCGGTAGTTGGAAAGGTTCTCCAGCTGCCTCCGCTCCTCCTTCGTCACGGCGGGAGGGGCCCGGAGCGGCTCCGGCGCGGAGGACGCGCCCCCGGTGGTCATCCCTGCCCCCAGCCCTCCCAGGTTCCGCCCCCCCTGGGTCATGTCCTGATCATCATTGAGGCCATCCAGCGAGCCGCGGCGGGAGACGTCGCGCTTGGCGCGCTCGCCCAGCCGGCCCACGTCCAGCTCGGCCTCCCTCCCGTCAGCGAGCTGTCCCTCCTTGTCGCTGACCACCCTGCCCCTTTGCGGAGGCACCGTGGGCGTCACCCGGGTGGCGCGCTCGGCCAGGGTGTTGCTGGCTGCGCCGGCGGCGAGCCCCTCGCTGGCGGGCTCCGCCCTGACCGGCTCCGGCTCCTCCGCCGGGGCGGGGGTTGAGACCTGGGCCTTCTGCTGGATCACCGCCTGCGGACTGAACTCCTTGGACACCGTGGTCCCGACGATCCCCACCACCACCAGCGAGGCGGCCCCGGCGAGGCCGAACACCCAGGCCCGCCAGCGCGACGGCGGGGCGCTGGGACCCGCCTGGATGCGGCGGGCGGTCTGTTGGGCATAGGCCAGCAGCGACTCCATCCCCGAATCGGGCGCCGGCTCGGTCTCCAGCAGGGACATCGTCCGACGCACGCCGCGGATCGACTCCAGGGACCCGGCGCACCGGGCGCACCCTGCCAGGTGGGTCTCCACCGAGCGGGCCTCCGCCTCCGGCAACTCGCCGTAGGCAAAGTCGAGGAGCTTGTCCTCGTGGCTGTGTGCCGCCTGCTGCTTCATCCCGCTGCCGTCCTTCCATCCATCGCCGGCTCGGCGTCTAGCCCCAGCTCGGCCAATCTCTTGCGCAGCCCCTCCAGGGCGTAACGCATCCGGCTCTTCACCGTGTTCTCACTGGTCCCTGTAACCTCGGCGATCTCCTTGAAGGGGACCCCGCTGTACTCGCGGAGGATGAACACCTCACGCTGCTCCTCGGGCAGCGATTGCAGCGCCCGTTCCAGCATCGGCCGCAGCCGGGCGTTGTGGGCACCCCGCTCCGGGTCCCCGGCGCCGTCGTCGGAGACCGACTCCCCCAGCGCCGGCCCCTCTGCGTCCAGGTCCCCGCGCGCGGGCGCGTCCAGCGAGTCGGTCTGCCGGTAGCTCTCCTTTCGCGCACTGTCCACGCAGAGGTTCCTCGCAATCGTAAATACCCAGGTGGTGAACCGGGCCTTCTGCTCCCACGTCTCGGAGCCCCGGATCACCTTCAGCCAGATCTCCTGCAGCAGATCCTCGGCCCTCGCCCGGTGACCGGTGTACCGGAAGACGAAGTTGAAGACCGGAGCACGGTGCCGACGGACCAGTGCCTCGAAGGCCCGGGCATCACCGGACCGGAAGGCCTCCATCAGTTGCTCGTCTGAGCGCTCCAGCTTCAACTTCACCCCGGCTTCCGGGCACTGTGTCCTCGTCTACACGAAGACCTGGAACGCACGACCCCCGGAAAGGATCTACCGGCCGTGGCTCCGCTTGTAAGTGGCGAGAATGACAGGGAGCGCGATCACTGTCACCACACCCGCCTGCATCAGCAGCCAGAGGGGCAGGGGCCGTTGGATGTGGATGTAGAGCGTGCGAGCAAGCGCCAGCCCAAGCAGTACCCCGGTGAGGGTGCGCGTTTCGTTGGAGCCGGCGTGGGGGCGAAAGCGGCCGTACGCCCAGTCCAGCAGCGCCGGCAGCAGCAGCCCCACCGACCAGACGCCGTCGTGGGTCCAGGAGAGCGGCGCGTGGACTGCGAACTGGACGGCGATCGCCGCGAACATCACCGGGTAGGTGCCCAGACAGCGGGCGCAGATCCGCAGGCCGCCCAGCCGGTAGGTCCGGTTCCACTCCTCGGGATGGTGGTGGCTGAGCCAGAAGGGCGGCACTCAGGACTCACGGGCGCCAAGGGCGCGGTGACGGTCTGGATCCGGTTGGGGGATCGCCGCCAGCAGCGCCCGGGTGTACGGCTCTTGGGGCGCGTTGAAGATCTGGTCCACCGGGCCCACCTCCACCAGACGGCCGCGGTGCATCACCGCCACCCGGTGGGCGATCTGCCGGACCACCCGCAGGTCATGGGCGATGAACAGGTAGGAGAGGCCCAGCTCCTGCTGCAGTTCCAGAAGCAGATTGACCACCTGGGCCTGGACCGAGACGTCCAGGGCGCTTAGCGGCTCGTCGGCCACGATCAGCTCCGGCCGCAAGGCCACCGCCCGGGCCAGGCCGATCCGCTGACGCTGACCTCCGGAGAAGGCGTGCGGAAACCGGCCGGCGGCGTCCTCGGGAAGCCCCATCCGGGCCAAAAGCGCCGCCACCTGCGCCTTCCGCTCCACAGCTGTGGCCAGGCGGTGCACCTGCAGCGGCTCGCCCACGATCTCTCCGACCCGCATCCGCGGATTGAGTGATCCGTAAGGATCCTGGAAGACCATCTGCATCCTCCGACGCAGCGCGCGCAGCGCCGGACCCTTGAGGGAACGGACCTCGATCCCATCGAAGCGGATCGATCCGGCGCACGGTTCGATCAGCCGCAACACCGCCCGACCCAGCGTGCTCTTCCCCGAGCCACTCTCCCCCACCAGGGCCAGCGTCTCACCGCGGGACAGATCGAAGCTGACCCCCTCCACCGCCCGGAAGGTGCCCTCCCTGCTCCGGTACTCCACGCAGAGGTCCCGAACCTCCAGCAAGGGCCGGCCCGCGCTCACGGCGACGCACCCCGCCAAAAAAGGGGACAGGCTACATTTTCGGGTGCGCCGATTGCAGTGTGTGCAAGCTGGAGGCCCGAAAATGTAGCCTGTCCCCTTTTTTGCTTTTGGCTATCCACGGTGGGGCTCCGGCACCGGGTTGTGGCAGGCGGCCAGCTGGGCGGGGCGCTTCTCCTCCAGGAGGGGATCGAGGCGGGCGCAGACCTCCAGGGCCCGGTCGCAGCGGTTGCGGTATCGGCAGCCAGTGGGCAGCGCCCACGGCGGCGGGACGGTGCCGGGGATGGGCTCCAGCTTGCGCCCCGGGGTGAGGCTGGGCAGCGCCCGCAGCAGGCCGGCGGTGTACGGATGGGCGGGGGCGCGGAACACGCTGCGCACCGGGGCCCGCTCCACCACCCGCCCCGCGTACATCACCGCCACCTGATCGCAGGTCTCCGCCACCACCGCCAGATCGTGGGTGATCAACAGCACCGCCGTCCCCCGCTCCTGCTGCAGCTTGCGGATCAGCTCCAGGATCTGCGCCTGAACTGTCACGTCCAGGGCGGTGGTCGGCTCGTCGGCGATCAGCAGCGCCGGATCGCAGGCCAGGGCCATGGCGATCACCACCCGCTGCCGCATCCCTCCCGACAGCTGGTGGGGGTGCTGCCGGGCCCGGACCCGCGGATCGGAGATCCCCACCTGCTCCAACAACTCCACCGCGCGCGCCGCCGCCTGCTGGCGCGAGGCTCCCTGGTGCAGGCGCAGGACCTCGCCGATCTGGTCGCCCACCCGCCGCACCGGGTTCAGGGCGCTCATCGGCTCCTGGAACACCATGGCGATCGAATTGCCCCGGAGCTGGCGCAGGCGGGCCTCGGGCACCGACAACAGGTCCTCTCCCCGGAACCACACCTCTCCGGAGACGATCCTCCCGGGTGGATCCGGCACCAGCCGCAGCAGCGAGCGGGCGGTGACGCTCTTGCCGCTGCCCGACTCGCCCACCAGCGCCAGGGTGCCGCCGGCCTCCAGGGTGAAGGAGGCGCCATCCACCGCCAGCAGCGGGCCCCGCGCGGAGGCGAACGCGGTCCTCAGCTCCTTCACCTCCAGCAGGGGTGCGTCCATGGGAGTGCCGGACCGCTACTTGCGCGCCAGCTCCTCCAGGAACTCCAGTTCGTGGATCACGCCCTTGCGGATCAACAGCCGGATCAGGGTGGCCACCATCCGCTCCGGCCGGATCTTGTCCCCCTCCAGCACCGCCTCCTGCCCGGTCGCCATCCGCTCCAGGTTGTCCAGGATGTGCAGGTCGGAGTCGGAGAACTCGAACTTCTCCTGCGTGGGCTCCTCCGCCTTGCGCGCGGTGAACTTGTGGATGATCGCCACCCCCTCCACCGGGGCGGGCTTGGCGGCGGGAGGCGGGGCGGCCGGCTTGCCCTCCATACCTCCCAGGAGATCGTCCAGCAGATCGGCGGCGGCGACCCGGATGGACGGGGTCGACGGGGCGCGGGCCTCCGCCCCGGGGGCAGGCGCAGCCGAGCCCACCGGCGGGGTCTCCCCCAGATCGATGTCCAGGTCCACGTCCGGGGGCGGCCCCCCGGCAGCGGGGCCGAACCAGCTGCCCACCACCATGCTGTTGGCACTGCGCTCCACCTGCAGCTCGCCCGCCTCCTCCTCCAGCGGAATCGGCTGCAGCTCCTCCACCCGCTCGCCCTTGAGCACCGAGAGCGCGTTGTCGATGTCGTCCGCCGCCGCCACGTACACCCGCAGCGTCTTGCGCAGGTTGAAGCGAAGCTCGTCCATCAGGTCCTGCTGGGAGGGGTCGGCCACCGCCAAATGCAGCCGTTCGCTTTTCCCCTCCACCTCGATCCGGAAGGGGACCACCTTGTGCTCGTCCTGGAAGGCCAGCGGCACGCTCTGGGAGACGCTCAGCGGGATCTCCGGCAGCTGGACGAAGGGCAGGTCGAACTGGGTGGCCAGGGCCCGGGCCAGGGCGGTGAGGCTGACCCCGTGGGTCGCCACCAGCAGCTCCCCCAGCCGCTTGCCGCCGCCCCAGGCCTTCTGGTGACCCAGTGCCTGGCGGACCTCGTCGTCCTTGACGACTCCCGCCTCGACCAGCAGCTCGCCGATCTTCTTGCGGACCGGCACGGCCTACCGCTTCACCTTGGCGAGGTATTCCTCGCGGGTAAACACGCCCCGTTCGATCAGCAGCTCCACCAT
>JALYOC010000133.1 GCA_030857095.1 Myxococcota bacterium
GCGCGGAGGCTTTCTTCCCGGAAGCCTCCGCGCGCTCCCCTGCTCCTTGCCTTCTGTGAACAGGGCCAGCCGCCATCACCTCCCCCAGCTGGGCGTGGGGATCGGGCTGCGCCGCGAGTTCTATGAGTCGCTCCCCCGCTCCGGGCGGCGGCTGGACTGGCTGGAGATCACCCCCGAGAACTTCCTCACCTTCGGAGGCCGGCCGCGGCGCGCGCTCCATGCCGCGCGCGAGCGGTTCCCAATGTCCTCGCACGGGGTGGGGTTGAACCTGGGGGGCCCGGACGCGCTGGACGAGAACTACGTGCGCGGGCTGGAGGCGCTGACCCGGGAGATCGCCGCCCCGTTCTTCTCCGACCATCTAAGCTACAGCCGCCTGGGCGGGGTGTACCTCCACGACCTGCTGCCGCTTCCCTTCTCCGAGGCGGCGGTGGAGCACGTGGTGCCGCGAATCGTCCAGGCGTCCTCACAGGTGGGGCTGCCCTTCGTGCTGGAGAACCCCAGCTACTACGCTCAGATGCCGGGGCAGACGCTGGACGAGGCAGCCTTCCTCGGCGCCGTTCTGGAGGGCGCAGACTGCGGGCTGCTGCTGGATGTGAACAACGTCTACGTCAACGCCCGGAACCACGGCTACGATCCGCAGGCGTTCATCTTGCGGCTCCCGCTGGAGCGGGTGGTCCAGATCCACCTCGCCGGCCACCTGCGCACCCCCGAGCGGCTCATCGACACCCATGGTGACCGGGTCTGCGATGAGGTGTGGGACCTGTACCGCTTCACCCTCGCGCACACCGGCCCGGTCTCGACCTTGATCGAGTGGGACCAGGACATTCCCTCTCTGGATGCGGTGCTGGACGAGGCGGATCGCGCCCGTGCCCTCTTCGAGGCCGCTTCGTGACCCCGGAGCTGGAGCGGTTCTTCGCGTCCATGGATCGGTTCTTCGCCGACCCGGCGGCCCAGGCGCTCACCGACGCCAAGGTGGAGGGCGTGGCCGTCTATGGCCGCTTCGTGGAGGGGCACATCACCTCGGTGCTCAAGAAGGTCTATCCGCTCAGCGTCCGGTTGCTGGGAGAGGACTTTGCGCCGCTGGCGGCCAGCTACTACCGCACCCGCCCGGCACGCCACTTCGAGCTCAACCGCGCTGCGGAGGGGTTCGTGGACTTCCTGGAGCAGGCCGAGCCTGATCGCCACCCCCAGCACCTGGTGCCGCTGGCCCGCTTCGAGTGGACCGACTTTGCGGTCTACGCCAGCGAGGCCCAGCCAATCTCCAGCCTCCCGACGTTCGGCGTGAACCCGACCCTCACCGTGCTGCAGCACCCGTTCAGGTTGTGCGCCTGGTTGGCCACGACGGCTGAGCACCGACCGCCGGAACCAGCGCGGGCCGACGAGCTCGCCCTGCTCTGGCGGGATGCGAACACGCTTCGCACCACCTTCGTCGCCGCGGATCCGGCGCGGTTGCTGGCCTTGAAGTTGGCGGTGGAGGGGCTCTCCGTGGAGGCCGCGGCTGCCGCGAGCGGCGCCCAGGTTCAGGTGATCCAGGCGGCGCTGGATCAGGCCATCGCCGAAGGGTTCCTGTTGGGGCCCTGACCGATGCGTAGCCCGGGCGCGGACTCACACGCTGGGTGCGGAGCCCATGACTACGGGTGTGCTTTGCTAACCCATTGGTTTTACAGTACTACATGCCATCTTCATTAGTATTGTTGATGCACACACGCTACCACACGAATGGGCCCGAATATGTGCGACAAAACTCACACGAGGTCGCTCCGACAATTCAGCAACTACCAACTCAGCGGTCCTTTTCGGGGGAGTCCATGTCGATCAAGTCCGTGCAGACCGCAGTTCGTGAGGCGATGAAGGTCGCGAAGTCCGAGGCGACGTCGCGTCCCGCTCCGGCCGCACCGGCTTCGGTCCAGGTCCGCGGTCAGGCCGACGAGTTCAGCCGGACCGACAAGGTCGAGGGCTTCTTCGTGAAGCACAACCTCCCGGTCTCCTTGGGCCCGGTCCAGACGATGGCGATCCCGGAGACGGGCACCGACGCCGGTCCCTCGACCCGCGCCTACCCCGAGAACGGCGGCGACGCGGGCACGCCCGGCAAGGACACTGGCGCCGCGAACGAGACCGGCGGCGTGGCCACCCGCGCGTACCCGGAGAACGGCGGCGACGTGACCCAGCCCGGCAACGGCGGCCTGGTCACCAGGGCCCTCCCGGACGCCGGCGACCCGACCGGCAACTGCTGGCTCCCGCGCGACTCGAGCGGCGTCTTCCGCACGATGGCCATCCCGGAGAACGGCAGCGACAGCGGCCGGTAGGCTCCGGGCGTGAAGAAGCTTGGCATCTTTGGTCGCGGGGGCGACCCGATCGCGACGCACCTGGAGGGAAAGCTCCGGGCGCGCGGTGCGCAGGTGCTCCCGCTCGACCTCTCCGGCCTCGGCGCGGGGTCGCCGATCACCTGGGACGGCGAGGAGTGGCTGTACGAGGGCGAGGCGCTCAGCGAGTGCCACGCCTTCTTCCTGCGGAAGATCCCGGCGGAGACCGTGCTGCTCGCGGCCCCCGAGGTCACCGCGACCGCGGAGCTCTGGTACCGCAATGCGCTGCTGGCCAAGGAGCGCGCGCACGTTGCCCAGGGCCTGGTGATGGACCTGGAGCTGGCCGGCAAGCGGGTCATCAACGGCGTCCTGAACGTCAGCCTTTACGATCAGAAGCCGCTGCAGCTCGCGGCCTTCAAGCGGCTCGGGCTGCGAATCCCGCGGACGCTGATCACCAACTTCCCCGCGGCGGTCAAGGCGTTCGTCCAGGACGTCGGCGAGGTCATCTACAAGCCGACCGCCGGCGGCGCTGAAACCCAGGTCGTCACTCCCGAGGCGCTAGGGCGCATCTCGGCCATCGCGCATGCGCCGGTGATCTTCCAGGAGCGCATCCGGGGTCCAGACATCCGCGTCACCCTGGTCGACGGGCGGATCATCAGCTCGGTCGAGCTCCCCACCGAGGCCGAGGTCGACTACCGCGCCGACACGACCTACCAGCGCGGGGGTCAGCGTTACGTGGCGCACGCGCTCCCTTCGGAGATCGCCTCGCAGTGCATCCTGGCCGCGAAGTCCTGCGGACAGATTCTCTCGGGCGTGGATCTGAAGCGGACCGCCTCGGGCGAGTACGTCTTCCTCGAGGCGAACTCCTCGCCGGTCTACCTCGACATCGAACTCAAGACCGGAGCGCCGATCACCGACGCGATCGCCGACGCCCTGCTCCGCGACTGACCGCTCAGCCCTGCCGGTACCTCCTTCAATGGCGGCCGCGCGGGGTTTGACGGTTCCATCCTCTGGTGGATGGACATCTGCGGCCCCACCCCGCGCTACCTCCGCGACCGTCCGGTCATTGGTGCGGAAGGCGCTATGGTGGCGCCAATGACGGTCCGGCTGACCAATCTCAGGACGGGAGAGCGCTGGCCGCTTACTGGGCGCCTCCCCAATGTCATCGGACGCGATCCACTCGCGAGGGTAAGGCTGGCCCTCGGAGCAGTGGCTCGAAGGCACACCAGCGTTTTGAGGACCGATCTCGGCTGGGAGGCGACAGATCTCGGTAGCAGCGGAGGGACATGGGTCCGTCGCGGCGGCTCGAAAGCTTCGAGGATCAAGACATGCATCCTCCAGTCCGGCGACGTACTCGTGTACCCGGGCGCGGAGCTTCAGTTCCTCGAAGATGGCGAAGAGGACGACCCTCGGATTTCGCCGAAAGCGATGACAAGGGCAATGCTTCGTGGTCGCGGCTGAAGAGCACACCGGACGACACCTGGTCTTCATCCGTGCCTCTGCAAGCGCGGTGCGTTCTGCGGAGAGGCGCCAGGATTGACGGTGCTTTGCCGAGACCTCGAAATGCACGGACTGACCGACGAGCCGGGGGACCGCGCTGCCCGATCGCTTTCCGCCTTCGTCCTTTCACCCACCATGCACACCAAGATCGCGGCCACCCGCGCACGCTGCGGGCACCGCCTTGTTCGTCCTTGAAGTGAAGTCATGACATTGTTGGCTCGTCCCACCTTCCTTCGGACTGGGGGCGAGTCCCCCCCAGCTCCCCGTCCGCCAGAATTCCCGAGAGGTGCGAATGGTCCGCCAGCTCGTTCTCTTCATCCTCGCGCTCAACGTTGCGTGCGCCGTCGCGGGTCGAGCTGCGTCGGAGCCTGCGGGAACACCGGCCCCGCAGGCCACCACCGCGTCCGCGCGGGGGATGCTCACGACCCAATACACCGCGATGCTCGCCAACCTCGGTCCGCTCCCGGGTCAGGTGGTGGGCCTGGTGATGCCGGCCGACTCGAAGTGGGGTCGGAGCCTCGAGTGGATTGGCGAGCAGGTCTCGCTGCTCCCGGACTCCTACGTCTTCCCCGGTGACGAGAAGCGTGGCTACCAGCTCTACGCGAACGACCTCGCGCCGCGGATCCTCAGGCGCGCGGGTTCCCCCCTGATGCCCGGCAAGACGGGCGCGTGGGGCCTGCGCGCGCCGGCCCATCTCGCCCGGGTCGAGTTCGGAGGTGGCTATGGCATCAGCGCGGCATCCACCTACGAAGCCGAGGCGACTGCGCTGCGAATCGTCGAAGGGCAGGCCGACTATCCAAAGAGCGCCGAGGCGCTGATGGACGCGGCGCGCGCCCAGTTCGATCGGTTCGTCCGGGACCAGGGATCCGATCTTGACCAGGTGCTCGCTGCCGAGAAGGCGAAGTTCACGGTGCCGGGGGCAACGGCACCTTCGGACGCTCGAACCACCGACACCCTCTTTCCGCTCTGGGACGACGGTCGGAAGACGCTGGTGGTGCTGTTCCATCGGCGGGTGATGCGGATGATTCAGGGCAGCCTTCCCTGCATGAGGACCTATGAGGGGATGCCACCCGAGCACAGCTCGATGCCCTATCGGTATGGCTACGGGGTGGAGCTGGGTGTGAAGGTCGAGGTGGCGGCCAACGGTGCACTCAGTTCCCTGCGGTACTTCACGCCCGCGGGACTCAGCATTGCTCCGAATGTGGAACTCCAGGAGGAGATGGGGCCGCAGCGCATCTGCCCAGGATCGCCGGGCCTCAATCGCAACTATCCGGTACCGCAGCAGGTTCCGGAGCTCCCCGCCGATCCTTCCGGCGAGGCGGTCCCGTCAGCGAAGTGTGGAAACGGAACCCGCGAGTCGCGCGGAGGGATGGACGAGGCGTGCGACCAATCGGACTTCGGCGGCGCGACCTGCGCTGGCCTTGGATTTTTGGGGGGCGCCCTCGCGTGCACCGCAGATTGCACGACGCGAACCGACTCGTGCGTGGTCGCAGGCAGCGAGGCGCGGGTGCTACCGAGCGCGATCCTGGGAGAAGGCGCCGGGCTCGCCGTCCTCGAAGACGGAACGTTGGTCGTCGTCGCCACGACTCACCGCGGCGTCGAGGTCACCCGCTTCAACGACCTCCTCGTGCCGGTCGGACCGAAGTCCACCTGGATGATGGCGCCGGGCTCCGACGCGACGGTGAGTACACCGGTCGTCGCCGTGGTCGGGAAGACGCTGCTGATCGCGGTCACGCGCTCTGGTCGTTCACCTGAAACGGTGCTGCTGCGGCTGGGTGAGGACTCGAACCTCGTCGACACCGGCACGGTGATTCCGGGCCGGGCCCTCTTCCTGGTCGGCAACGGTGAGCGCGCCCTGCTTGGCGTCTACACCCAGCGCCGCGGGCCACAACTCGAGACCCTCGTCGTCGACGTCATGGGAAGGCCCACGGGGACCCCACAGGTCGCGCTCACGGCACCGCAGACCACCGGCTACGTGCGCGGCGCGGCAGTGGCGACACGGGCTGGTTGGATTGCCAGCCTCGGCACCAACGGCACCTACTTTCCGGCGGGGCTGTTTGCCCAGATCGCGATGAACGGGGTGCCGAACCGAGCCGGCAGCATTCCCACGAGCCTCGGCCAGATTGCGTGGGCCCGCGGCCCCTCAAGCAGCTTCCTCGTCTATACCCACCCGGGCGGGGTGCTGGCCGCTGAAGTCGGCGACGACGGCTCGGTGTCGAAGCCCGTTCGGCTGAGCGCAGAACCGTTGAGCTGGATGGTCGCCGCGGCGGTGAAGGGGCGGCGGATCGTCGCCTGGGCCTCCGACTACGCGAAGCTGCGCAGGTACGAGCTCGACCTCGACGGTGCCGAGCCTGTGGCGACCGGGGTGATCGAAGCGCCGATGTACCTTCCGGTCGCTGCGGTGGTCGCCGAGGATGGCGGCCTGCGGCACGTGTTCCAGATGTCTCCGGCGCGAGGTGGTGCGATGGACGGCCCCATGTGGCTGTACAGGGGTCCGTAGACGCGGTTGGTTTCGGCGCCGCCAGCCGCGCGTCCACGTTCAGTCCGCCAGCGGAGCTTGCGATCTTCTATCGGGGCGGTCGCCCCTTTTCAATACCCCTCGACCCTCGAGCTCCGCCAGCGCTTCGTTCGCCGCCTGCTTGGAACGGCCCGTGACCTTCTGGGCCGTTGCGACGCTCAAGATGGGGTACGCGGGTAGCATCGCGATGAGCGCGCTGGCGCTGGAGTCTGACCGAAGGCGCCCACCCCGCGTCAGCCATTCAGACTGGAGCTGGCGGAATCGCTCCGCAAGATCGACACTCCTCGCGGCCGCTGTCGCGGCGGAGTCCGCAAAGAAGGCGCACCAACCCGCGAAGTCACCCGCTCGGAACCGGGACAGCCCGTCGATGTACTGCACCGATGTTCCGGCGAGCACAAGGCTGATCGGCGGGACGTACCTCGGCGCAAGTCCACGTCGGCGCAGGACGACGTGAACGAGCGCACGTCCGACACGGCCATTTCCGTCGGCGTAGGGGTGGATGGTCTCGAACTGCGCATGGGCGACCGCCGCCTGCATCAGCGGCGACACGTCAGCTCGATTCAGGAAGTCCGCCAGGTCCACCATGAGGCTCGGTACGTGGTCCGGCGGAGGAGGCACGAACGCGGCGCCGAGATGGCAGCATCCATCGCTGCGACATTCCCCAGGACGCTCCGCGCCGTCTCATCGCGAGAGTCATCACCGACCACCTCCGCCCGCGCCAACCGTCGCTGCGAGAGTTCGAGTACCTCGAGAGGCCCCAGCAACGGCGGGTTCTGGTTCAACTCCGCGATCGCCCGCTCGGCCGCGCTCACCCGCGCGATCGCGTCGCCGCCCAGGGTGAGGTCCATCTCCGACAGGGCCTCGGGAACGAAGGCCTGGTAGCGGAATCCCGCCCGGACCTTTCGCGGCCCCGGCAGGAGCGGATCCGCCTCCCAGCTGAGCTCAACGTGACGTGGCACCTGGATCCGACCCTTCGAAGGGCGACCTCCATGGTCCACCTTAATCACTGACCTTGACCAAGGAAACGGCAAGTCAAGGTTGTTGCTTGCTAGCAACCTTGCTTCCCCACCAGGCAGCCAGCCACTTTCCCTGCGCACGCCCGCGGGGCACAGCGCCCCTTACCTTCCAGGGATGGATCGTGTCCAAACGCGCCTGGAGCTCTCCGCCTCGACGATCTGGAAGGTGCTGTTCAACCTGCTGCTGCTCGCGGCCGTGCTCTGGTTCCTGGACGGGGCGAGGCAGATCGTCTCCTGGTTCCTGGTCGCCCTGTTCCTTGCAGTGGCCCTGGCGCCTGCCGTCCGGTGGCTGGAGAAGAAGGGCCTGCGGCGAGGGTTCGGCGTTCTGGCGGTGTTCACCCTGGCCGCCGTCCTGGTCACCGGGCTGATGGTGACCCTGGTGCCGATGCTCATCGAGCAGGGCCGCGCGCTCCAGCAGGCAGCGCCCGATCTGCTCTCCAAGGTCGAATCGAACGAGTGGATCCAGAAGATGGACCAGCGCTACGGCGTGCTCCAGCGCGCGCAGCAGGAGCTGGCGGAGTTTGCCCCCGATGCGGCGGGACCGGTGCTGGCTGCGGTGGCCAACGTGCTGAAGGGCGCGCTGGCGCTGGTCACGGTGACGGCGTTGACGGTGTTCATGTTGCTCTTCGGCAAGGAGGTCTTCGAACGGGCCCTGCTCTGGCTTCACCCCACGCGTCGGCCTCGCTTCGAGCGGCTGGCGCGGCAGATGATCCGCAGCGTGGGCGGATATGTGGCGGGGACCCTGCTCATCGCGCTCATCGGTGGGGTAGTCACCGCGTTGGGAATGTTGCTGCTGGGCGTCCCCTACTTCCTGCCCCTGGGGTTCCTGATGGGGCTGCTGGCCATCATCCCCTTCGTGGGCACGGCCATCGCCGCGGTGCTGGTGGTCGGGACCACCTTCGCGACCGCGGGGGTGCAGGCGGGGATCATCGCCGTGGTCGGCTTCCTGGTGTACCAGCAGATCGAGGGCCACCTGTTGCAGCCGGTGGTGCAGCGAAAGACGCTGAAGATGAACCCGTTGCTGATCGCGCTGGCGATGCTCTTTGGAACCGCCTTCGGAGGGATCCTGGGAGCCCTGCTCGCCCTGCCGATCGCGGGGGCCATCCAGGTCATTCTCCAGGATGTGCTCGCACGACGGCATGAGCGGTGGGCCGCGGAGATGGGCGCCACACCGGTCTTCCATGCGGACAACACCGCGCTTCCGCCGGCTGCTGCGGAAGAAGCGCCCGGAGGCATGGAGGACGCAGGGGGACCGCAGGCGCATCACTAGCTGCAACGCCGATCAGCCCCGCAAGCTTTCCACCTGCCGCCACGGCGTTGATCAGCGCGTGCACCAGTTCCGCGGAAGAGGGGCCGGCGGGTCGGGTCGCTTGACCCAAGAGCGGTTTGCGCCTCCCGTCCTCACCGGAACTTGCCCCGGCCCCCGGTCGCGGGCGGATACTGCGGCGGTGAGTTCTCCGCTGACCCTCGACCGTCGACGGCTGCTCCAGGCAGGAGCGGCGCTGGCGTTGCCGCTGCTGTTCACCCGCTGCAAGACCCCGACCGGCAACGGACCGCTGCTCAGGCGCGACCCCAGCGGGATCCTCGATCTCCCAGAGGGGTTCAGCTTCCTCATCCTGCAGCGCAGCGGCGCCACCATGACCGACGGACTGCGTGTTCCGGATGCCCCGGACGGGATGGGCTGCTTCCAGGGCGCGGACGCCAACACCCTGGTGCTGATGCGCAACCACGAGCTGACCACCTCTGGTGGGCCAGGCTCGCCTTCCCCGTCGGAGGCCTACGACCCGGCTTCGGTGGGTGGGGTCACCCGTCTGGTGCTGGACGCCACCACCTTGAACGTCCTCTCCAGCAACCTGGTCCTCACCGGAACCCGCCGCAACTGCGCGGGGGGCGTCTCCCCCTGGGGCTGGCTGACCTGCGAGGAGGACGTCAGCGACAACCACGGCTTCGTGTTCCTCTGCGATCCCAGCGCGGCCTCGGTCCAACCGCCGGTGCGCATCCCCGCCTGGGGACGGATGAACCACGAGGCGGCGGTGGTGGACCCCCTCACCCACGCGGCCTACCTGACCGAGGATCGCGACGATGGTTGCCTCTACCGCTTCGTCCCCGACTCGCCCGAGCAGGTCCCCGGCCCCTCCACCACCGGGAAGCTGCAGGCGCTGCGGGTGGTGGGCGCGCCCGGACGGGACATGGATCGGGACGTCTCACCCGGCGCGCGATTGGCGGTGGAGTGGGTGGACCTGTCCCAGGTGGACTCTCCGAACGACGACCTGCGCACCCAGGCGCACGACCTGGGCGCGGCGAGGTTCCGCCGGGGTGAAGGCGCGTTCTTCGACCAGGGCGCGGTGCTGTTCACCGCCACCACCGGCGGCCCCGCGGGCGGCGGCCAGGTGTGGCGCTACCCTCCCCAGAACGGTGAGCTGGAGCTGCTGGCCCAGGCCCAGGACCGCCACCTGCTGGACACCCCCGACAACCTCTGCGTCGCCCCCTGGGGAGACGTGGTGCTGGCCGAGGACAGCTACGACCCGCGCTGGGCGGGCAACTCGCTGCGCGTCCTCACCCCCCAAGGAAGGCTGCTGGACCTGGCCCACAACGCGCTCTCCTCCAGTGAGTTCGCCGGGGTGTGCTTCTCCCCCTCGGGCGACACCCTGTTCTGCAACCTGCAGGCGGATGGACTCACCCTCGCCATCCGGGGCCCGTTCCAACAACTGGACACTCTGCGCTAGACGTCGCGACAGCGCTTGGTCCAACAGCACCGGTCCGGCACCCTGACCGCGCTGTGACCCGTTACGAACGCCGTCGCGAGCTTGTCGCCGTCCTCGGACTCTACGTCCTCGGGTACGGCTTCGCGGCGGCGCCCCTGCTCCACGCGGTCCTCGATCACGGCGTCCGGGGCTCAGGACATGCTTCGGCCTGGGCGACGCATCAGCAGCGCTCGGAGCATTCGCATCATCACGACGCCCACCCCCAGGACCCGCCCTCTCAATCCCCCCCGGCGGACCAGGGCGGAGACTCGCACTCCCACGGGGCCGGGAGCGTCCTCCACGTCAATGCGCTGGTGGCCGAAAGTCCCCCGGACTCGGCCGACCCCCGGGTCCAACCCGCAGCACCGGTCCTTCGCGAGGGACGGGCTCGCCCGCGTCAGGGAACTGTTCCCAGGCCGCGGGCCAGACCTCAGGCGCCGTAGGTCGGCGGTCGTCGTTCCGAACGCATTCTCCGGACGCCGTACCCCCCACCCCCTTTCCTGAGGCACCCCTATGTCCTGCTCGTTTCGAGCGGCGCGCGCCGCTGCATTTGCACTCGTCTGTCTTCACGTCCCATCCACGTTGGCGCAGCCCGGAGAACCCGACGCGGGCGTCCCCCCTCTCCCCGAGAACCCAGGCGCGGCATTCGCTGGCGAAAACGAAGGGCCTGCGGAGAGCGAGGCCGGCGTGGACGGCGGGGCAGACCTGGCCAGTCAGCCGACGCCGGTGAAGACCCTGGAGACGGTGGTCACCGCCCGGCGGGAGTTCACCGCCGCGTCCTCCTCGGTGGTGCGGGACCGGGACTTCCTGCTGCGGCCCCACCCTCGCCCCGCGGACATCCTGCAGGTGGTCCCCGGCCTGTACGTGAACCAGCACGCGGGGGGCGGGAAGGCCAACCAGCTCTTCCTGCGGGGCTTCGACGCGGATCACGGAACCGACGTCCTGCTGACCGTGGACGGGGTGCCGGTGAACATGGTGAGCCACGGCCATGGACAGGGCTATGCGGACCTCAACTGGATCATCCCCGAGCTGATTCAACGGGTGGAGGTGGCCAAGGGCCCGTACTCCGCCCAGCACGGCGACTTCGCCACCGCGGGGGCCATCAACCTCGTCACCCGCGACGACTTCCAGACCCATCAGGTCACCCTGGGGGGAGGTTCGTTTCAGACATATCGGGCGTTGTTGGTCGCCAGCCCGCGGGTGGGGCAGCTGCGCACGCTGATCGCGGGGAACGTCTACGGGACCAATGGTCCCTTCGAGAGCCCTGAGCGGCTGGAGCGCTTTAGTCTCTTCACCAAGGTCAGCGGGAGGTTGGCGGAGAACGCGACCCTCTCCCTGATCCTGAACTCCTACAGCAGCGGCTGGAACGCGTCGGGACAGGTGCCGCTCCGGGAGGTGACCTTGGGCCGCCTCGCTCGCTTCGGGAGCATCGATCCCACCGAGGGCGGCAACTCGCAGCGACACTCGGCCCAGGTCTCCCTGGGCGTGCGGACTGAAGATCAAGGTGAGCTGCAGCTGATGGCGTACGTCGCCCAGTACCGCCTGAACCTGTTCTCCAACTTCACCTTCTTCAGCGGCGATCCGGTCCACGGAGACATGATCGAACAGCACGATGCCCGCCTCTTCGGAGGGTTCTCCGGCCGGTACCGGTTCTCGCGCACCCTGGGTCCGGTCGCGTTCGAGACCAGCTTCGGTGTGCAGCTGCGCACCGACGCGATCGAAAACGCCCTCCACCACAGTCTGGCGCGGGAGCGCCTGGACACCCGGGTCGACGCCAGCATCCGGGAGGGAAGCCTGGGCCTGTATGCCCAGGAGGACGTGCGCCTCACCCCGTGGCTGCGCGCCATCCTCGGGCTTCGCGCCGACTCCTTCGGGTTCGATGTGGAGGATCGACTGGAGGACACCGCCACCCTGGGCTCTGGCACCTCCGGGGTCCGCCAGGCGTCGTTGTTGAGCCCCAAGGCCAGCCTGGTCTTCAGCGCCATCCCCTCCACCGAGCTCTATGCGAACTTCGGCTCCGGCTTTCACTCCAACGACGCGCGAGGCGTGGTCCGGAGGCAGGAGCCGGTCACTCCGTTGACCCGCGCCCTGGGAATGGAGCTGGGTGCGCGCAGCTTCCTCTTCGACCGGGTTGATCTCGCCGGCGCGGTCTACCTGCTCGATTTGGCCAGCGAGATCGTCTGGGTGGGCGACGAGGGAACTACCGAGGCCCGCGGACCGACGCGACGGATCGGCGCCGAGGCGGAGCTGCGGGTGAAAATCCTGCCCTGGCTGTTCGCGGACGCCTCGGTGTCCAGCGCCACCTACGTCGAGAACGCCGGCAACGCGGACGCGGTCGCCCTGGCGCCCAGAACCTCACCAACACCGACTGGCGTGAGGCGCAGTTCGCCAACGTCTCCCGGCTCCCCACCGAGGTGGATGAGGCCAGTTGCCCCGCAGGCACCCGGCCCGCATCGGAGGACGGAGCACACCCCTCCGTCACCGGCCGCCTTGCTTCTGGCTCCAGCGGGAGTACCAG
>JALYOC010000186.1 GCA_030857095.1 Myxococcota bacterium
TTGAATGGCCTCGGCTACGTCGGTCTACCGCGCGCTCCCCAACCAAACTTTCAGGCGCAAACCCAGAATACCCCGCTGCGTCTGACCGCTCACGTCCTGCCTTGTCGAGATACAAGGCTACATTTCCGGGAGCGGTGACTGCTCCTCCAGGTGGCGAGGCCCATGCTTGGGCCGGCCCAGGGGACGCAGGGAGGTGGCCAGGCCAGCGGCGCCCGCGACTGTACGCTGCCACTGCGGATCTCCGAAAGGCGCCTTGCGCGCCACGCTCGTGCGAAGCCGATCCAGCTCCTCCGCGGCCAGCGGGTCCGCAAGCCAGGACTCCAGCGATCCGGCGTATCGGACGGGCCAGCGGGTAGTGAACCTCGGAAAGCGCAGACTGGACCAGCGCCAGGCCTGGGCCTCGCGAACCAACCCGGCGCGAACCGGATTGAGAAGTACGTAGCGGAGGACCGTCAGCAGATGTTCGTCCTGCTGGATGGGGAAGCTCTTGAACCGCCCCTGCCAGACATGCCCGCTGGTCTGGCGCAGGCTGTGATGGCGCCGGACCTGCGCGGTGAGCCACCACTGCATGAACTCACTGAGCTGAGTCGGGGTTTGCGGATGCACCACCAGGTGGAAGTGGTTGGGCATCAAGGTGAAGGCGTAGAGCTCCAACTCGAAGCGGTCCAGCGCCTTGCTCAACAGGTTGATGCAGCCGGCGTAGTCCGAGTCGCTGTGGAACACCGTCGCCCGGGCGTTTCCCCGGTTGATGATGTGGAGGATGTTGGAGCCAGTGGCAGCACGTGGGATCCGGGGCATGAAGGCGCCCCGCTGCAATCTGGCGGCCAGGAAATGTAGCCTGTCCCCTTTATTGACGCGTTGCGGCTAGTCCTCGTTGTTGCGGAGGGTGGCCATCACCGAGAGGTCTTCCAGGGTGGTGGTGTCGCCGGTGCTCTGGTTTCCGGCGGCCACGTCGCGGAGCAGGCGGCGCATGATCTTGCCGGAGCGGGTCTTGGGCAGGGCCTCGGCGAAGCGGATCTCGTCAGGCCGGGCGATGGCGCCGATCTCCCTGGTCACGTGCGCGGCCAGCTGCTGCTTGATCTCCCCGCTCACCGGCACCCCCTTCTTGAGGGTCACGAAGGCCACCAGCGCGGTCCCCTTCAGCTCGTCGGGTCGGCCCACCACCGCAGCCTCGGCCACCCGCGGCTCGGACACCAGGGCGCTCTCCACCTCGGCGGTGCCCAGGCGGTGCCCGGCGATGTTCACCACGTCGTCCACCCGGCCCATCAACCAGAAGTAGCCGTCGGCGTCCTGCCGGGCGCCGTCCCCGGTGAAGTACATCCCGGGCAGCTCGCCAAAGTAGGTGTCCTCGTAGCGCTTGGCGTCCCCCCAGATGCTGCGCAGCATCGAGGGCCAGGGCCGGGTGATGAACAGCTTGCCGCCGGTGCCCCGGGGCACCTCCTGGCCCAGGTGGTCCAGGATGCGGGCCGAGATCCCCGGCAGCGGCAGGGTGGCCGACCCGGGCTTGGTGGGGGTGGCTCCCGGGAAGGGCGCGATCATGATCGCCCCGGTCTCAGTCTGCCACCAGGTGTCCACCACCGGGCAGCGGTCCTTGCCCACCACGCTGCGGTACCACATCCAGGCCTCGGGGTTGATGGGCTCGCCCACCGAACCCAGCAGCCGCAGCGAGGAGAGGTTGTGCTTCTCCACGTGTTCGGTGCCCAGCCGCATGAAGGCCCGGATCGCGGTGGGCGCGGTGTAGAGGATGGTGACCTTGTGCCGTTCGATCAGATCCCAGAACCGATCCGGCCCGGGGGTGGTGGGCGCGCCCTCGTAGATCACCGTGGTGGCCCCGTTGAGCAGCGGCCCGTACACCACGTAGGAGTGCCCGGTCACCCAGCCCACGTCCGCGGTGCACCAGTACACGTCGTCCTCGCGCAGATCGAACGTCCAGCGGGTGGTCAGTGACACGTTGACCGCATACCCGGCGGTGGTGTGCAGCACCCCCTTGGGCTTCCCGGTGGAGCCGGAGGTGTAGAGGATGAACAGCGGGTGCTCGCTGTCCACCCACTCCGGCTCGCACTCGGTGCTCTGCTCCAGCACCAGGTCCTCCCAGTGGACCTCCTTCTCGCCGGTGGTCAGCGGGGCCCCGGTGCGGTTGAGGATCACGACTTTTTCCAGGGTGGGGATGTTCTCAATCGCCTCCAGCATGTTCTTGCGCAGCGGCACCACCGCGCCCTTGCGGAACCCGCCGTCCGCGGTGAGCAGGACCTTGGCGCCAGCGTCGTTCATCCGGTCCCGCAGCGCCTCGGCGGAGAAGCCGCCGAACACCACCGAGTGCACCGCGCCGATCCGCGCGCAGGCCAGCATCGCCACCGCCGCCTCCGGCACCATCGGCAGGTAGATCCCCACCCGGTCCCCGGCCTTCACCCCCAGGCTGCGCAACCCGTTGGCCAGCCGGCACACGTCCTCATGCAATTGCCGGTAGGTGATTCGCCGCTGGTCTCCCGGCTCGCCCTCGTAACGGATGGCGATCTTTTCCCCGCGCTTCTCCAGATGGCGGTCCAGACAGTTGTAGGTGAGGTTGAGCTTGCCGCCCTGGAACCAGCGCGCGTGCGGAGGCTTCCACTCCAACACCTGGGTGAAGGGCTCCTTCCAGTCCAGCTCCTCGCGGGCCCGCGCGCCCCAGTAGGCTTGCGGATCCCGCTCCGCCTCCTCGGCCAGCTTGCGATACTCGTCCAGGCTGCGCAGGTGGGCGTGGCGGGAGAACTCCTCGGGAGGCGGAAAGGTCCGCGTCTCCGTCATCACCGACTTGATCTCGGACATGTGCGCTGGCTCCCTGGGGGGCGAATCGTTCCGCTCGAGGGTACCGATCTAGGTTCATCCCCCCCACCCCACAAGGGTTCCGGGGACGTCAGCGTCTGGAACTTACTGACGGTCCGCCCGATAGGTGACCGACAGTTCGCACTCGCAGGCGTTGTCCGCCCGGGCGTAGGTGCGCACGGTCAGCGCGCCCTCGAACTGGGTGGGGCTGCGGGTGATCGCGGTCAGGTGGACCGCCAGCTGATCCACCTGGCAGCTGCCACCGGAGGCCAGCGGCACGGTGACCTCCTCCGCGGTGCCGTCCGCGTAGAACTCCTCCGCCGAATAGAGGTAGTAGCCGATCAGCCCCAGCTCCAGCAGCTGGTAGTCGATCCGCACGTAGTCCCCGGAGCGGACCATCACCCCGTCCCACAGGCCGGAGGCGGGCAACAACCCGCACGGATCCTGGAGGACTTCCAGTTCGGTGAAGGCGTACTGGCCCTCTTGCAGGTCGTGACCACGGCTGCCGCTGCAGGCCAGCGACGCCGCGGCCAGCACCACGCAAAGGGACTGCGCAACCCGGGTCGAGCGCACGGGGAGGATACTAAGGTGGCAGCCCCGCCCGAGCACGAGATACTGACCGCTGCGTGTTCGTGCTCGCCGCATTGTTGTCCCTGGGAGTGGCCCTGTGGGTCCACGAGGCCGGCCACGTGCTGGCCGCCCGGGTGGCCGGGCTGCGGGTGCACCGGCTGGTGTTCGGGCTGGGTCCCCGGCTGCTGACCCGGTGGCCGGGGGGAATGGAGCTGGTGATCCGGGCCTTGCCGCTGTGGGCGGAGTCTGCGGTGGAGGTGGAGCCCCCCGGCGCGCCGGTCCGGTCGCTGCGCCGGGCGCTGGTGCTGCTGTGCGGCCCCCTGGTCAGCCTCGGCTTTGGGCTCTCGGTGCTCACCGGGCTGCACCTGGCCGGCACCCACGTGGTGGTGCCGCTGACGGTGGGACAGATCCAGCCGGGCTCGGAGGCCGCCCGCGCCCAGCTGCTGCCCGGCGATCGGGTGGAGGCAGTCAACGGCGCCAAGGTGGCCAACTGGCGGGAGCTGACCGAGCAGATCGAGGAGGGCACCGGTACCCCGCTGGCGCTGTCGGTCCGCCGGGGGGAGGAGCTGCGGGAGGTGAGCCTGATCCCCCGCCCGGACGCGGAGGGGTCGGGACGGATCGGCATCTCCCAGCAGTACGTCTTCCGCAGGCTGCCCCTGGGGGAGGCGGTGGAGTCCTCCGCCCTCCACGCTTGGAGTGTGGTCCGGGACGTGGTGGTGGGCGCGCTGACCCCAAGGCGCTTCTCGCCCCGCCAGTTGGGCACCGGCTGGGGGCTGGATCGCTGGCTGCGCGCGCTGGCCTCGGTCTCGGTGGTGCTGGGCGCGCTGCACCTGGTCCCGCTGCCGCCGCTGGACACCGGGGCGGCCCTGCTGGCCCTGTGGGAACGGCGCCGGGGCGCGCCCTACTCCCCCACCCAACGCGCGGCGATCCAGTTGCTGGGCTTTTTGCTGCTGGCTGCTTTGGCGGTGGTGGCCGCCCTCTTCCGCGCCGGCAGCCTGTAGCCGTCTTTGCTCAGGGCCCGAGGCCGACCCAGACCTCGCCGTCTTCGTACCGCTCCTTCTTCCAGATCGGCGCATCCTGCTTGAGCCGTTCGATCGCGTGGCGGCAGGCGGCAAAGGCCGCGTCCCGGTGCGGGGCGGCGGCGGCGATCACCACCGCCAGCTCGCCTGGCAGCAGCGTCCCCACCCGGTGGACGATGGCCAGCTGCGATCCTGGCCACTGCTGCTGGGCCTCGGCGGCGATCCGCTCGAAGGTCTGCTCGGCCATCGGGGCGTAGGCCTCGTACTCCAGCCGCTCCACCTTGCGGCCGCGGGTCAGGTTGCGGACGCTGCCGGTGAAGGTCACCACCCCGCCCATCCCCTCGGCTGCGACCGCGTCCACCACCTCGGAGAGTTGCAGCGGGCGGTCCACCACCCGGAACAGCCCGCCCCCACCGCCGGCCACCGGGGGGATCAGCGCCACCTCCGCGCCGTCGGGGATCACGCTGTCTGGGGCGACGAACTCCTGGTTCACCGCCACCCGGAGATGCGGCAACAGCGGCCCCAGCGGAGGATGTCTCTGGGCCAGCTGCGCTGTCAGCTCGCGCACCGTCAGCCCGGAGGCGACCTCCAGCGGCTCCCCCTCCCGCCCGGCCCGCTCGCGCGCGGCGGCGAAGTACAGGACGGTCAGCCGCATGGACCTAGAACTCCAGCGCCAGCCCGAACATCCAGTGCCGGGTGGAGAGGTTCAGCCCCTCCCGCCCGAAGTTGTTCACGTCCGCGTAGGTGAACTCGGCAAACAGGTAGCTGTGGTTCACGCCCAAATCGGAGTCGAAGTCGCGCGCCAGCCGCGGCTCCAAGAAATCCATCAGGAAGCTGATCCCCAGGGTGCCGGCGTAGCCGAAGCGGGTGCCGATCGCCTTCTTGCCGTCCACCTCCTCCAGCTCCCCGCCCTTGCTCACCCACCAGGGGGTAGCGGCCAGCCCGGCCTTGGCGTAGGGCACGAAGGGGATGTTGAACTTGAGCGCCGCCCAGTCGAACCGGTAGACCGCGTGCAGCCGCAAGGGCAGCACCATCAGCCCAGTGGCCTCCGCCGCGTCGCCGGTGATGTTGCCCGACCCGTCAAGCACCTGGGCCCGGCCGTACTTCTCCGCGTAGCCCACCGAGAACCCGACCCCGGCGGTGCCGATGCCCTGGTAGAAGTAGCGTTCCATCTCCAGCTCCAGCAGCAGCATCCCCGAGGAGCCGAAGGCCTCCTCGTAGGGATTGCCGCCCAGGCCGGCCTCCTCATTGATCAGCGGCCGGATGCTGCCCAGCTTGATCTCCAACATCTGGTTCTTGGGGGACTCCATCCGGGAGGTCGCGCCGACCACCGTGGAGCCCTGGGCCAGCACCGGACTGGAGGTCAGGCCCAGCACCAGCCCGCCCAACACCGCCCAGCCATTCCGCCGCGACTTCTTCACCGCCGCCTCCTGAAGCAAGACGCGCCGAGCACCACCAGCATCAGCGCAGAGATCATCGAACCGCCGCCCACCGCCGAACAGCCACCCTCCTCGGCGCCGCCCATCCGGCGGTAGTTGCCAAAGAACCCCTCGCTGGCCTGGGGAGTCCCGCCAAGCTCCGCGGAGACCGCGCTGCGGTTGGACACCAGATCCTCCGCGTAGGCCTTCACCGAGTAGGGGGTGCCGTTGACCAGCCCTTCGATCCTCCCGCTGCCGGCCTCGGCGGAGAAGGTGGTGGCCTGGGCGTAGGCCGCCTCCGGCGCCGAGGTCTCCTTGACGAAGAGGATCACTGTCACCGCGTCCGCCCCGGTGGTCACCCGGGCCTGCAGCGCCCCGTCCAGGGGGACCACTGCGTCCAGCACCGGCACCGCCGGCGCCTTGGCGTCGTAGATCAGCTTGGGGATGGACGAGTTGGTCACCGCGGTGGTGGTGGAGCAGCTAGCGGGGAACCCGCTCGGCAGCACGTAGCGGCCACAGCCGATGAAGGTCTGCTCGAAGCCCAGCGCGCCGCAGCCGGTGCCGGCGTCCACTCCGCCCGAGATCCCGGTCAGCTCGGAGAGCAGGAAGCTCTTGCGTCCGGAGCCGGCAGCGAGCTCGGTGGCGGTGACCGTCCCCCGATCCAGATCGCTGCCCTGGGGAGCGTCCCCGCAGGTGGTCCGGGAGGTCACCCACAACCGGAGATCGGTGCAGGGGGTCGCGCCGCCAGTGACGGTGGCGGTCCAGTCCAGGGGGATGGTGGCGTCGCACTGGGTGGGTCCGACCACCAGCTCCACCTCCTCCTGGAATTCGACCGTCAGGGTTCCGCTCTGCGCGAACGCAGCGGGAGAGAGCACCAACAGGAGCAGGGGACCAAGACGCATGGGGCGGAGGTTTAGCAAGTGACGGGCCACGGGCGCGGTACCGCAACCCCAACAGTTCCAGCGGGTTGCAGGACGGAATCGGAGGCCAATGCCGGTCCGGAGGGGATCCGGTTTGCCAAAGTGTCAGTTCTTCGGGCCGCCATGGTCGTCCTCGTCCGACTCCGGGTCCTCCAGGTCCTCCTCCTCGCCGTCCTCGTCCTCCGGATCCGCCTCGTCCTCCTCGTCGCCCTCCGGGGCGGCGGCGTCCTCCTCGGCCGGGGCCGTGGGCTCCGACGGCTCCACCTCCGAGGTGTCGTCCAGATCGTCGGTGTCGTCGTCCTCGTCTTCGTCCTGTTCGTCCGGATCGCCCAGCTCAGTGCCCAGCAAGACCTCCGCCGCCTCGATGGCGTTGAGGGCGGCGCCCCGGCCGGCGTTGTCGATCACCGCGTACATCCGGATCCAGTCCGGGGCCTCGGGGACCGAACGGATCCGCCCCACGTGGACCGAGTCGTCTGCGGTGACTGTCATCGTCAGCGGGTAGATCTTCTGGGTGGGATCATCCAGCAGCTTGAGCGCCTCCACCCCGCGCAGGGCGTCCCGTACCGCCTCGGCGCTGACCGGGCTGCGCAGCCGCACCGCCAGGGACAGCGCGTGGCCGTAGAAGATCGGGACCTGGATCGCGGTCAGCGAGACCGCCACCCCGCGGCTGCCCTCGCCCCACAGTTGGCGGGTGTCGTCGATGGCCCACAGCTCCTCCTCCGACCAGCCCTTCTCGGTCATCGTCCCCACCTGGGGGATGAGGTTGAAGCCCACCCGGTAGGGGAAGAAGGACGGATCCGGATCGCGTCCGGAGAGCAGCGAGGCGGTCTGCTTCTCCAGCTCCACCACCCCGCGATCCCCGGAGGCGGAGACGCACATCAGGGCTGTCCCCTCCACCTGCAGGATCCCGAAGCGCTGCCGCAGCGGCTCCAGGGACAGCACCAGCGCGGTAGAGAGCGCGGAGGGGATGCGGACGATCCGCCCCCGCTGGGGGGTGAAGCTCTGGCCCTTGAACAGCGGGAAGGCCAGCGGGACGTCGCGGTTGCCGCGGAAGGCCGAGCTGGCGTCCACCACCCAGGCGCCCGCCGCCTGCGCCGCCGGGGCCAGCTTCTCCGAGACCTCCGCCGGGGTGGCGAACAGCGCCACCGAGATCCCCCGGAAGCTGTCCAGGGTGGCCTTCTCGATCTCCAGCGACTCCTCCCCGTACTCCACCTCCGAACCCTCGCTGCGCTCGGAGCCCAGGATCGTCAGCTGATCGGCGGGGAACCCGCGCTCCAGCAGCGCGGAGAGGATCTCCTTGCCCACCACGCCGCCACCACCCACCACTGCCACCTGGACCTTGTTGTCCATGGTCAATCCTCCTTGAGCCGCGCGGTCGGGGTTGGCCCGGGGAGCGGCGGAAACTTCGGGTTGCGTTCGGGCTCGGAGGCGCGGACGTACATCGGCTCGAGCGAAAAGAGCGCGGCCAGTTCAAAGGTGGCGGGAAAGCGCGCCAGCCGGGCCAGGTTCAGCGCCTGCGGCCAGGGCGCGGTGTCCAGGATCCGCTCCGGCGGCACCAGGGCGGCCTCGAAGGCGGGACGGTACTGGGTCACCGCCGGACCGAGGATGAACGCCCCCGCGGCCAGTGCGCGGGAGGCCAGCTCCGAAGGAGACAGCGCGTCCTCCGGGGCCAGCCGCTCCACCTCCAGCCCGGTGCGGCGGAACTGACCCAGGTACAGATCGTTGGTCCGGGCCACCGCGGTGATGAACAGCGGCACCCCCTCCGGACCGTCCAGCGCCAGCGCGGCCAGGGAGGGAACGCCCACCAGCTTGATCCCCGCCGCGTAGGCCAGCCCCTTCACCGAGGCCATCCCGATCCGCAGCCCGGTGAACGAGCCCGGGCCCAGCCCCAGCACGATCCCCTCCAATTGCTCCGCGCGCAGCAAGTGGCGGTCCAGCAGTTCACCGATCGCCGAGGGAAGCATCTCGGTCTGCTTGGTGGGAGGCCCGACGGTGACAATCTCCACCGCACGGGCGTCGGCGCCATGCCCCTCCACCAGGGCCAGGGAGAGGGTCAGGGTGGAGGTGTCCAAGGAGAGGTACATGGTGCGCCAGACCTCTTAGCGCGGCTTGTCACACCGCCAAAGCCGCGCGCGCACCACCCCCGAATCCACCATCCCCAGCACCCGGGCCGCGCCCAGGGAGACGTCCAGGATCCGGCCCTTGACGTAGGGGCCCCGATCATTGACCCGGACCTGCACCCGGCGGCCGTTCTCGGTGTTCTCCACCACCAGGCAGCTGCCGAACTTGAGGCGCGGGTGGGCGGCGGTCAGCGCGTCCGGGTTGAACTTCTCCCCGCTGGCGGTCAGCTTTCCGCGGAACCACTCCCCGTAGAAGGAGACCTTCCCCACCGCCAGGGCGCCCCCGGTGGCCCGCTCCTCCTCCTCCCGGGTAGCGGTGGTTGCGCGGACGCACCCCGCCCCGAACAACAGGGCGGCGGTCAGGATCGCGGGCGCCAGACGGTTCAAGCGCGGCCTCTAGCGGGTCAGATCGTTCTTGAACACCAGCACCATCAGCAGGATCAGCATGCACAAGCCCACCCAGTTGGCGATCTCCCGGGCCTTGACCGGGATCGGGCGGCGACGGATTCCCTCCCAGATCGCGGCCACCAGGTGGAACCCGTCCAGCATCGGGATCGGCAGCAGGTTCATCACCCCCAGGTTGATGGAGATGATCGCCATCGACTGCAGGAACATGTCGAAGCCCTGCTCGGCGCTCTTGGAGGCGATCTCGTAGAGCATGATCGGCCCGCCCACGTTCTCGAACGGGATGTGCCCGGTGATCAGCCGGCCCAGCACCAGCACCGTCTTGCGGATGATGTCCGGGACGATCCGCACCGACTCCACCAGCGCGTCCATGGCGCCCATGTGGAGGGTGACCCGCTCGGCGGAGAAGTCCTCCTCGGTGCCCAGCGGCCGGCCCGCCACCCCCAGCGCCGGGGTGCGGGTCACCTGGCCCAGCTCGTCCTTGTCCTCGATCGGCAACTGCGCCACCTCGGCGGTGCGCCGCTCCAGGCCCGAGCGCCAGGTCAGCTGGAACGGCCGCTGCTCCAACGCCTTGAGGGTGTAGCCCAGGGCCAGCATCGAGGGGATGGGCTTGCCGTCGGTCTCCAGCAGCCGATCCCCGTGGCGGAGCCCGGCCTTCTCCGCCGAGCTCCCGGGGAGCACGTAGTACACGTAGAGGTCGTTCCGCTCGGCGCCCAGCGCCGCGTAGCCCTCCCCTGCCTGCCGGGGCAGCGTCAGCCGCTCCAGCCGGGGCAGGGCGGCCATCGTCCCTGGCAACTCCACCGGGTCTGCGCGCATCACCTCCACGGTCAGGGCGCCCTCCAGCGGGTGGACGATGGCGTTCAACGCCCCCTCGTCCTTCACCGGCTGATCGTTGATGGACAGGATCCGGTCAAAGGTCCGCAGCCCGGCCGCGTGGGCCGGCGAGTCCAGCGGCACCCCCACCACCGGGGGGCGGGCCACCGGGCTGACTCCGATGGTGCCCCGGGTCAGCGACTCGATGGCGTTGCTCTCCACCGTGGTCGCCGGGTTGAGCTGGACGGTGAAGGTCTTCCCCTCCCGCTCGATGGTCAGGGTGGTGGACTGCCCGTAGCGGGACTGGAGCGCGTCTTTGTACTGCTCGAAGGTCTCCGTCTTCTCCCCGTCCACCGCCAGGATCCGGTCTCCGGCCTTGAGCCCGGCCGCCGCCGCCGGCATCCCCGGCTCCACCCCGCCGATCCGGTTGGAGATCGCCTCGTGGGCGCCGAAGAACACCGCGAAGTACACCAGCACCGGGAACAGCAGGCTGAAGGCCGGACCGGCGGCCACGATCAACGCGCGCTTCCAGGGGGGCTGGGCCAGAAAGCCGCGGGAGGCCTCCTCTGGAGGCAGCTCCTCGTCCGGCATGTCGCCGGCCATCTTCACGTAGCCGCCCAGGGGCAGCGCGGCCAGCCGGTACTCGGTCTCCCCGCGGGTGAAGCGCAGGAGGGCCGGACCAAAGCCGATGGAGAAGCGCAGGACCTTCACCCTGCACGCCTTGGCGACCAGGAAGTGCCCCAACTCGTGCACCGTCACCAGGACGCCCAGCAGCAGGGCCGTGTACGCCAGATTCTGAAGTGGCATCAGGGGGCAACAGTAACCGCCGCCCCCCGCTGCGACAACGCGTGAGCGCTACACGAAGCCGCGAGCGAACTGCAGGTAGACGAAGACCAGGATGGCGTTGAACTGCAGGGCATCAATCCGGTCCAGGACACCCCCGTGGCCGGGGAGGGTCTTTCCGGAGTCCTTCACCCCGTAGGACCGCTTGAGCATCGACTCGCAGAGGTCGCCCACCGGCCCCAGGATCCCGCTGCCGATGCCCAGGATCAGACAGTCCACCCAGGTCAGCTCGGTGAAGAACCAGTGGCCGATCACGAACAGCCCCACGGTGGAGCCCACCATCCCGCCAAAGAAGCCCTCCCAGGTCTTGTTGGGGCTCACCTCCACGTACAGCTTGTGCCGCCCCAGGGCCCGGCCGGCGAAGTAGGCGCAGGTGTCGTTCATCCAGGTGCAGAACATGGTGATGAAGGTCCACCACCCGGCGCTGGGGCGCATGCTGATGAAGGCCAGGGCCATCATCCCCGAGGTGCCGTAGACCATCCCGGTGACGTGGTGGGCGATGCGGGTGGGCGCCTCCTTGCTGGCGTCCTTGATCAGGTGCCAGGCGAAGAAGAAGACAAAAAACGTCACGATCCACCAGAAGGCCAGATCGCCGGCGTGCTGGGGGATGGACACCGGCAACAGCGGCATTGCCGCGGCGCCCACCACCCCCGCCCACCCGGGGACGGACAGCTTCCCCAGGGTGATGCTGTAGTACTCGTAGGCGGTGGCCCCGGCGGCGAAGGCGAACAGACACGCCACCGGATAGCCGCCCAGATAGATGAGGTAGAGCAGGATCGGCAGGGCCAGCAGCGCCGTGACGATCCGCAGGACGAGGTTCTTGTTCTTGTCGTTCACGTGGACGCCGGAGGGGCCGGTGGTGACTGCTTGAGCTGCGCGGAGGTGAGGCCGAAGCGGCGCTCACGCTGCTGGTATTCGAAGAGGCAGTCCAGAAACTGGTGCTCGCGGAACTCGGGCCACAGCACCTCAGTGAACGCCAGCTCCGAGTACGCCGCCTGCCAGAGCAGGAAGTTGGAGATCCGGTGCTCACCGCTGGTGCGGATCACCAGGTCCAGCGGCGGCAGGTCGCGGGTCCACAGGTGACGTTCCAGGTCCGCCTCCTTCAGGCCTCCGCGCGGCAGTCCGTCCTGGGACAGCCGTTCGGCCAGCTTCGCCGCCGCCTGGAGGATCTCCTCCCGGCCGCCGTAGGAGAGCGCCAGGGCCAGCACCATCCCGGTGTTCCTGGCCGAGTCCTCCCGCAGCCGCTCCAGCGGATCGCGCACGTAGCGGGGAAGCCGGTCCAGATCGCCGATCGCGGTGAGGCGGATCTGGTTGTCCAGGATCTCCGCCCGCTCCTTCTCCAGATAATCCCGGAGCAGCTCCATCAGGCCGGCCACCTCGTCTGCGGGGCGGGCCCAGTTCTGTGAGGAGAAGGCGTACAGGGTCAACGCCTGGATGCCTACCCGGCGAGCACAGCGGGTGACCTCCCGGACGCTGTTGGAACCTTCGCGGTGACCTTCGATCCGCGCAAGTCCCCTGGACTCCGCCCAGCGGCCGTTGCCGTCCATGATCACGCCGACGTGGCGTGGGAGCGGGCGCTGTCTGACCAGGGTCTCGCGCTCTTGCAGCGACGCGGCAGAATCCATGAGGGCGCGGACCATACATCACGCCATCGGCAGCGGGGGACGGCGTTTTGGCGCGTGGACATTGACCCAGGGTCTTTCAAATCTGAAAGGTCACGGTGCCGCCTGAACCGTTGCTTCACCGAGCGATGAGGCCGGGCCCCCGCGTCACTGCGGCGGTGGGTTTGACCGGTTACAAAATCAGTCCCTAGGATTCGCCTCCCCCATGCCCCCCAAGTTGATTGGTCCGTACCGGGTTGTAGAGACGCTCGGCAGCGGAGGGGTGGGCACCGTCTTCCGCGCGCTGGACAAGCGGACCAACGAGACGGTGGCGCTCAAGCTGCTCTCCACCGGTCCGGCGCTGGATCCCCGGGCCGCGCGGCGACTGGCGCGTGAGTTCGAGACCCTGGCGGACCTGTCCCATCCGCACGTGGTGAAGGTCTTCGACACCGGCGTCTTCCAGGGCTACCCGTACCTGACCATGGAGCTGGTGGAGGGGCTGACCCTGCGTCACTACCTCTCGCTCTCCTCCGACGACGTCAGCTCCAACCGGAGCTTCTCCCACTCCTCCTCCGGCGAGGCGCTGCGGCGGGCGCTGCTGGATCCGCCTTCTTCCTCCGACGGCGCGGGCCTGGCGGATGCGCTGGGAGAGGACGGAGCGTTTGGGCTGGCGGACTTCGCCACCGAACCGCCCAGCGAGGAGGTCAGCGGCTACGGCCAGGGCCCCGGCTCGCTGTTGGGGTTCGCCAAGGCGATGGACGAACCGGACACCGAAGACTCCGACTCCGCGCAGCCCCTGCCCTTCGAGCGCGCCACCGACACCGCGGTGGAGTCGCCGCTGGCGCCGATCGCCCGGCCCAACCTGGAGCTGCTCAACCGCGAGGAGCGCGTGGGGCGGATGAAGGACTCGATGCTGCAGCTGTGCGAGGCGCTCTCGTACATCCACGCCCGCGGGCTGATCCACCGGGACCTCAAGCCCTCCAACGTGATGGTGGACGAGGAGCGGATGGTCCGGCTGATGGACTTCGGGCTGGCCAAGTTCCTTGCCGACGACGCCGCGGTCACCGCCGACGGTCGGCTGGTGGGGACGTTCCGCTACATGGCCCCGGAGCAGATCCTGGGCGAGCCCCTGGACGCCCGCGCCGACCTCTACAGCCTGGGGGTGATCCTCTACGAACTGCTGGTGGGCCGGCCGCCGTTTGATGCCCGCACCCCGTACGAGCTGTGGCAGAAGGTGCTGGAGACCGAGGCCCCCTCCATCCTGGCGCTGAACCCGGACGCCGATCTGCAGCTGGTCCGGGTGGCGATTCGGCTGATGCGCAAGGAGCCCTGGGAGCGGTATCAGACCGCCGAAGAGGTCTTCGAGGCACTCAACGAGTGAGCAGCGTGGAGCGGGAGCTGGAGGTGGGGACCGAGGCGGCCGGCAAGCGCCTGGACCTGTTCGTGGGGGAGGCGCTGGGGCTCTCGCGGGCGCGGGTGAAGCGGCTGTTCGAGGAGGGCACGCTGCGGGTGGACGGCCGCACGGCCAAGAAGGGCCAGCTGGTCACCGCCGGGCAGAAGATCCGGGTCACGGTGGTGGAGGAGGACAAGGCCGCGGTGGCCGACCTGGAGGTGCCGCTAACCGTGCTCCGGGAGGATCCGGCGCTGCTGTTCGTGGACAAGCCGGCCGGCGCCCCCTGCCACCCGCTGCGCCCCGGTGAGACGGGGACGGTGGCCAACGCGCTGATCGCCCGCTACCCGGAGTGCGCCACCGCCAGCGAGGACTCGCGCGAGGGCGGGCTGTGCCACCGGCTGGACGTGGAGACCTCCGGAGTCCTGCTGGCCGCCCGCAGCCGGACCGCCTGGGAGGCGATGCGCCGGGCCTTCACCGACCAGGCGGTGGACAAGCGCTACCTGGCCCTGGTCAGCGGGCCGCTGGGTGACTCGGGCGAGGTGGAGCTGCCGCTGCGCCACCACCCCCGCCACGCGGACCGGGTGGAGCCGGCGCTGGAGGGCGAGGGCGGCCGCGACGCGCGTTCGGAGTTCACCGTGCTGGCCCGCCGTGGAGACTTCTCGCTGGTGGAGGTCCGGATCCACACCGGGGTGCTGCACCAGGTCCGCGCCCACCTGGCGGCGATTGGGGCGCCGATCGTGGGAGACGGCCTGTACGGCGGGCGGCCCCAGGAGGGCCTGGGGCGGTTCTTCCTGCACGCCCGCAGCCTGGAGGTCCGGCACCCGGAGACCGGTGAGACGATCCGGGTGGAGAGCCCGCTGCCCGAAGATCTCCAGCAGGCGATGCAGGTGGTGGGGATTTCGCTGCCTGGCTGACGGGCGCCCACGCAGTCGTTGGGGCGGCACCGCGTCCCGAGGTAGGAGGAGCCCATGTCCGTTGAGATGAACGTGTTCCTCCGCGCCGACCGACTCCCCACCGCCCAGCAGTGGGCGGATGCGATCATTGCCGCCGGCTTCGATGCCCAGCTGGATCCCAGCGTGCAGCTGACCACCCACACCGGCTATCTGCCCTGCCGGTACGGCGGCAAGGACTCCGGCTTCGAGTACTACCGGGACGACCTGGAGGACGTGGAGCTGGACCCGGAGATCACGGAAGGAGTGGGCGACCGGGACACGGTGGTCAGCTTCGTCAGCCACGGGGATCTGCGTGAGCTGACCTGCGCGATCATCGCGGCGGCGGTGCTGACCCAGCTGGCGGACGGGATGTACTGGGACACCGAGGGGGACGAGCTGTACCCCGCGGAGGGCGCGGTCCGGCAGGCCCGGGAGGTGGAGCAGGATCTGCTGCGCGAGCTGAAGGCCGCGGTCCTGCGGAACTGAGGCGCTGGGTGTCCCGGGGGATCCTCCACATCGACATGGACGCCTTCTACGCGTCGGTCGAGCAGCGCGACGATCCCCGCCTGAGGGGCAAACCGGTGATCGTAGGTGGGCATCCCAAGCGAGGGGTGGTGCTGGCCGCCTCCTACGAGGTCCGACCGTTCGGGGTGAAGAGCGCCATGCCCATGTCCTGGGCGGTGCAACGGGCCCCCCAGGCGATCGTGGTCCCTCCCCGTCCGCTGGCCTACGCGGAGGCCAGCGAGCAGGTGTTCGGGATCTTCTCCCGCTACACCCCGCTGATCGAACCCCTCTCCCTGGACGAGGCGTTCCTGGACGTCAGCGCCTCTCAGCGGCTGTTCGGGGCGCCCTGGGGGATCGCCACCCGGATCCGGGCGGAGATCGCCTCGGAGCTGGGGCTGCCGGCCTCCGCTGGAATCGCCCCTTCCAAGTTCGTGGCCAAGATCGCCTCCGATCACGCCAAGCCCAACGGGCAGAAGGAGGTCCGGGAGGAGGAGGTGAAGACCTTCCTGGCGGCGCTGCCGGTGGGCCGGCTGTGGGGGGTGGGCCCCAAGACCGAGGAGACCCTCCAGCGGCTGGGGCTGCGGACGATCGGGGACATTGCCCTGCGCGAAGCGCAGTGGCTGGTGCAGAAGCTGGGCGACGGGGGCCGACACCTGTGGGAGCTGTCCCAGGGGATCGATGATCGTCCGGTGATCCCGGACGGTGAGGCCAAGAGCATCGGCGCCGAGGACACCTCGGAGGAGGATCTGGAGGGGCGCGAGGCGCTGCTCCCCCAGCTGCACGCCCAGGCGCTGAGGGTGGGCCGGCGGCTGCGGAGGGCGGGGGTGAAGACCCGGGTGGTGCAGCTGAAGATCAAGTACGCGGACTTCGAGTCGCTCACCCGGCGCAAGACCCTGGAGTCCCCCACCGACGATGGCCAGACGCTGTACCGCGAGGTGAGCGAGCTGCTGGAGCGGGTCTCGCTGTCCCGGAAGGTCCGGCTGACCGGGGTCAGCGCCCAGGACCTGGGAGGTGGAGTGGAGCCGCCCCAGCTGTCGCTGTTCGACGAGGCCCCCGCGCCGGTCAAGTCGGACAAGCTCAACGCGGCGCTGGACAAGATCGCCGCCCGGTTCGGCAGCCAGGCGATCCGGACCGCGGACCTGGCGCCGGAGGCGGGCGGGGACGAGGAGGACGAGGCCCGCAGATCGATGGGGAGTTCGCGGGTGGATCACCCCAAGCCGCGACCTTAGCGGCGCAGGCGGCTCGGCGCTCTCCGGGGACGAAAACGGGGACTGTGCACCCCAAGAGGCGGTGGTTGAGGCCGGTGTTCCCGCCTGACATGGTCCGCCCCCCGATGATCCCCCTGCTGCGGAACCACCTGGGCGGTCTCCCCTCCATCTATTGGTACGTGTGGGGAGGGACACTGATCAACCGCCTGGGGGGCTTCGTGGTCCCCTTCCTGGCGCTGTATCTGACCGATCAGGTGGGCCTGCCGATCAGCACCGCGGGGAAGATCGCCGCGCTCTACGGCCTGGGCTCGTTGATGGCCGGGCTGGTGGGAGGAACGGTCAGCGACCGCTTCGGCCGCAAGCCCACCCTGGTGCTGGGCCTGGGGATTGGATCGGTGGCGATGCTGGGGCTGGGGCTCTCCACCCAGCTGACCTGGATTGGGCTGTGCACCTTCGGGGTCGGCTTCTTCTCCGACCTCTCCCGGCCGGCGGTGTCGGCGATCATCTCGGACGTGGTTCCACCTGCGGACCGCGCCCGGGCCTACGGGCTGTTGCACTGGGCGGTGAACATCGGCTTCTCGGTGGCGCCGCTGATCGCCGGCTATCTGGCCACCCGGAACTATCTGGCGCTGTTCGTGGCCGACGCGCTGACGACGTTCGCCTACGCCTGCTTCGTGCTGTTCAAGGTCCCGGAGACCCGGCCCATGTCCCTGCACGTCCGCCCTCCCCTGTTCAAGAACCTGGCCGCCCCGCTGGGCGACCGGAACTTCCTGGCCTTCGGGCTGTTGGGCTTTTTGCTGGCCCTGGTGTTCTTCCAGTTCGAAGCGGCGCTGCCGATCGACATGCGGGTCCATGGGGTCCAGCCGGATCAGTACGGGGCGCTGATCGCGATCAACGGGATCCTGATCGCGGTGCTCCAGCCGTTCTCCTCCGGCTGGGTGGCCCGGTTCCGACGCTCGCGGGTGCTGGCCGCGTCGGCGGTGTTGTTCGGGGTGGGCTTCGGCCTCCCGGCGCTGATGCCCACGGTGACCATCTTCGCCCTGGGGATCGTGATCTGGACCCTGGGGGAGATCCTCAATTCCCCAATCAGCCAGGCGATCGTGGCGGACCTGGCCCCGGAACAGAGCCGGGGCAGCTATCAGGGAGCGCTGCAGGTGGTGTGGGGAGCGGCCTTCTTCCTGGCCCCCGCCCTGGGCACCTGGGTGCTGGAATGGCACGGGGGCCGGACCCTGTGGATCGGCTGTCTGCTGTTGGGACTGGCGGTGGCCGGGGCCCACCTGGTGATCGCCGGACCCCGCCGCAGACGCGTGGCGCAGCTGCGTCTGCAGACTCCCGGCCAGGTCAGCGTCGCCGACGACTGAGGGAGACCCGGCGGCCGTCCGAGGAAGCCTCCAGACTCGGGCCGCCCTGCTGGCATTTCCACCACGCGAGGGGCGCCCTCCACGTGGCGCTTCCCTTTCCCTGCACCAGGCCTCTGCCCTGGATGGCCTGTCTTGGTGCAACGTTCGCCGGTGCTCCCCTCCCCCCTCCCGGAGTACGCTGCGGTCCGTGCTGATCCCCAAGGGGTGGACGTTGCGCTATCCGTTGCTCGTGGCAGTGGCGATGGTCGGATTGAACGCGGCGGGGCAGCAGCCCGCGGACGAGACCACTCCCCCGGTCTCCGCCGAAGAGGGCGGACCGCAGGCGGACGCGGAGGGGATCTCGGTCACCGGGCCACAGGAGGTGGCGGGGACCTTCGGGGATCCGCTCCGCACCCTGCTGTTCCTGCCCGGGGTGACCCACCTGGCCTCCGGGGTGGCGCAGCCGGTGATCCGTGGCTTCCAGCCCGCCACCAGCCAGCTGCGGATCGACGGGGTGCGCGTCCCGCTCCGCTTCCATCTGCTGGCCGGTCCCTCCACTGTCAACCCGGACTTCCTGGGCGCGGTGAAGCTGCTCGCTGGCGCCACCCCGGTGGCCTACGGCCGCTCGCTGGGCGCGGTGATCGACGCGCGCACCTACGACGGACCGGACCGGCTGACCGCTGGGATGGACCTGCTCAACGTGTCCGCCACCTGGCAGCAGACCCTGGAGGACACCGGGACCCGGTTCCTGTTCTCCGGACGGGTGGGCTACTCGGCCCTGGCAGGCGGGGCGATCGCCAGCGCGCTCTCCTCCAGCACCTCTCTCTCCGCACAGATGTACGACTACCAGGCGAAGGTGACCCAGAAGATCGCCTCCGGTGAGCTGCGGCTGCTGGCGTTGGGTGCCTCCACCGGCGGCGGGATGGAGGGTGCCAACCGCGGGGACACCATCGCCCCCTACGACGCCTTCCACCGGATCGACCTGCGCTACGCCCAGCCGCTGGCCGGCGGAGAGGTCTCGGTGGCCGGGACCTGGGGCGTGGAACGGATGGGGATTGACGTGGGCGGCGGCAACGTCTTCGGGCTGGGGCTGCGGGACACCACCTTCGCCGGGCGCGCCGGCTGGACCGGAAGGGTCCTGCCCGCCCTGGAGTTGGAGCTGGGCGCGGACCTGGAGCGGCGGGATCCTCAGACGGTGCAGCGCAGCGAGGTCATCGCCCCGGAGGTCCCGGGCACCGAGACCCCGGACCCGCTGATCACCACCGTCCGTCAGGCCCTGGGCCCGGCGCTGCTGGGCGGCGCCTATGTCCGGGGCGCCTACACCCTGGAGCTGGACGCCTCCCGGCTGGTGTTCGAACCGTCGTTCCGCTTCGACACCTACGCCATCGGCGATTTGGACCCGATGTTGACCTACGAGCCGCGGCTGGCGGTGCAGTACCAGCAGGGAGCCAGCAGCTTCGGGGTCAGCGGCGGGCTGTACCACCAGTTGGGCACCACCCTGGTGGACTTCACCGGCGCCGAGTTCGCCCGCGCCCCCATGGGGCTGCAGGAGGTGCTCAAGCTGGACGCCTCGGCCAGCCACACCGTCAGCCCCGCCCTGCGCGGAAGGGTGGCGGTGTTCGTGAACCCCATCCAGCGGGCGATCGAGCTGTCCTTGTTCGACCCGCACTTCCAGCAGCAGCTGAGCTGGAACCCCGCGGTGATCGCCGACCTGCTGGCGAACCGGGTGGAGTCCGGGCTCTCCGCGGGCCTGGAGGCCTTCGTCTACGCCCAGCCGCTCCCTGGCCTCTCCGGGTGGATCTCCTACACCTTCACCAAGAGCCTGAGGAACACCACCTTCCAGCGCCACGACGCGCTGGGGCAGCCCCAGGGCGCGCCGGTGACCCAGCTGCTGGCGTCCCCGCTGGAACGGGAGCACGTGGTGGACGTGGTCGGCCAGTACCAGCTGGCGGGCGGCTGGAGTTTTGGCGCCAACCTCCACTTCAACACCGGCTTCCCAGAGGCGGGGAACGTGGCCTCCTTCACCCGGACCGAGGGGACCAACGCCGAGGGCGCCCCGGACTGGCTCCCGGTGGATCGCGACCAGGTGGGACGGATGCCGGTCTACTGGCGGGTGGACGCGCGGGTGGCCAAGACCTGGAACATGAAGGACTGGTCGCTGCAGGCCTACCTGGACATCCTGAACCTCTCGGTGAACCAGGAGGTGCTGCGGATCAACTACAACCGCCAGGAGGATCGGCTGACCGGCGAGTTCACCCTGGAGCGCGGGGCGATGCGCTTCCCGGTGATCCTCCCGATGCTGGGCATCCGCGCCAACCTCTGACCGTGCCTGGCCCGGTTCGAACCGGAGGACTCCGGTCCGGTGGGGCGCGGGACCCCGGACGAAGTAGGCGGGCGCTGCGAGTTCGTCCGGGGCAGGCGGCGTCCGGCCCCTGCACCGGGATTGCGCGCGAGGGGGTTCACTTTCGCGGCAGCGGCGGCGGCCCCGGGATGCGAAGCTGCCGACTGCTTCAGGAAGGGTCCCCTTGCGCGTGATGAGCAGCAGCCCGGAGCAGACCGTCGAGCCGGGGAGTGGCTCGCTGGTGTTCCGTCAGGTTCGCGAGCGGACCATCGTCGCCGAGGCGGCCGCGCGCTCTCCGCTTCGGCTGCTCACCCCGCGCAACCATGGCCGCGCGGCCTGGGTCTACACCACCGGCCTGGGCGGTGGGCTGGTGGACGGGGACACGATCCGGCTGGAGGTGGAGGTCGAGCCCCAGGCCCGGGCCTTCCTCTCCACCCAGGGCGCGACCCGCGCGTATCGCTCTCCGGGAGGCACCCGGAATCTGCTCCGGGCCCAGGTGGGCTCCGAGGGGCTGCTGGTCTACCACCCCGACCCGCTCTCCCCCTTCGCGGGCGCCCGCCTGGAGCAGCGGGTCAGCCCTCGACGCTGCCGGCCGACGTGCTGCCCATCGTCCGCGCGCCCAGGCCCGGCGGAAAGCCGACCCGCTTGCGCGGGCCGGCCTCCGGTTCTGCATTTCGCGTGCGCTACTGCTTCTGGACGGGCTTCACGATCTCGACGGACGTCGCGATGTGGTTGTCACCCAAGGTCCGGTAGGACGCGCGAACCTCGGTGCCCTCACCGAACTGGTCGAGCTGAACCGGACGGCCGTTGTGGGTGATCTGCGTCTGCTGCTCGACGTCGAGTTCCAGCGGCTGGCCCTGACCGGCCTCGATCTTCAGGCTGTCAGCCGATGCGGCGGCGAGCGTTCCGGTCACCGTCGCGGTCTGGGCTGCGACGCCCGCTCCGCCCGTGCCGAGCTCGTTCTGGAAACGGGAGTCTTCGCGGAGATCCTGCTTCGCCTGCGCGAGATCCTCCTTCGACTCCTGTACGTCCTGACGCTCGCTCGCGATCTCATGCTGCATGTCCTGACGTCCCTCGGCGATGTCCTGCTGCGCGTCCTCACGCGCCTCCCGGGCGTCGGAGGTGAAGTCCGACCGCGCCTCCTGGCGGGTCTGCGCAAGGTCCTGCTCCGCCTCTGCCACGTCTTCGCGCTGCGACTGGACGTCGCTTCGATCAGTACAGCCCGCAGCGCCGAGCACCAGAACGCCTGCAAACGTCTGAGCCAAGAACCAGTTCTTCATATCTTCCCCCTAACCCTTCGTGGACTGGGGCGCGTCCTCGCGCCGTGTCCTTCAAGGTCGATCCCTGCCCGCGGAGCTGCCACACCTAGGCATGGGAGGGGGCGCACTCCCGGACGGAGAGCGGGCGAGCAGGCACCGGGGGCCAGGGAGGTCGAGGTTGGCGGTGCGAGGGTTCAACAGTCCAGCTCGCGCTGGCGAGGGGTCGGCCCAGGGACTCCTGGAGGGCGCGCTGACGATGGGCAGCGCGTCGCCCGGCAGCTCTTTCGGTCGATGGCATCGGGGGAGCCTGCCTATCGGGTGCTGGAGGCCGGCAGGTAGAGCTGTCCCTACCCTGCGGTCTGGAGGCCCGCGGCGATGCCGTTGATGGTGATCGCCAGGGCGCGGTGGAGCCGCTCCTGCTCCGCGGTGTCTCCGTCTGGGCGGAGCCTGCGCATCAATTCGATCTGGACGTGGCTCAGGACGTCCACGAACGGGTTCCTCCGCTCCACCGTCCGGGCGATGGTCGGCCAGGCGGCGAGCAGGTCCCGCTCGCCGGTCAGCTCCAGGATCTGCTCCAACGTCAGCCGGTACTCCTCCCGGATGAGTGCGAACAATCCTCGCGCACCCTCATCGGCCAGCTGAGCGTAGTGCGAGGCCACGTCGATGTCCGAGCGCACCAGGGCGAGCTGGGCGTTGTCCACCATGGCCCGGAAGAAGGGCCAGCCGTCGTAGAGCTGCCGGGCGCCCTGGGGTCCGATGCTGGCCGCCACCGCCTTGAGCGCGGTCCCCAGGCCGAACCACCCTGGCACGCCATGGCGGCTCTGGTTCCAGGAGAACACCCAGGGAATCGCCCGGAGATCCTCGAAGCTCAGCCCGCCCTTCCGGGAGGCCGGCCGTGAGGCGATCCGCAGGCGGGTGATCTCCAGGATGGGCGTGGCCCGGGTCACATAAGCGGTGAGCCGCTCGCGATCTCCGACCAGCTCCTGGTAGCTGCGGCGCGCCGCCTCTGCTCCCGCATGGAGCGCCCCGTCGCGACGGCGCCGATCCTCCGGCGCCAAGGGGGGATCTGGGATCAGCGACCTGAGCAGCACCCCATGCACCATCTGCGCGAGGTCTCGAATAGCGATCTCCGGACGGCCGTAGCGGGTGGCAATCGTCTCCCCCTGCTCGGTGACGCGGAACCGCCCGCGCAGCGCCTCCCGTGGCTGCGCGCGGATGGCACGGATGGACGGTCCGCCCCCGCGCCCCACCGCTCCGCCCCGGCCGTGGAACACGGTGAGGGTGACTCCGGCCTGGTCCGCCACCTTGGCCAGCGCCTCCTGCGCCTCGCGCAACGCCACGGTGCTGGCGACATAGCCGGCCTGCTTTCCACTGTCGGAGTACCCGACCATCACCTCCAGTTCGCCCTGGAGCGCCGCGCGGATCGCGTCGTTCGCCAGCATCGCCTCCACCCGCGGACCCGCGGCCTCCAGATCCTCCAGCTGCTCGAACAGCGGGACGGGGCGCAGCTCGTCCGGGGCCAGGCGCGCCACCCTCGCCAGCAGCAGCACCTCCAGCAGGTCGCTGGCGGACTGGGCAAAGCTGATGACCCATCGCTCGCAGGCGCGGGGTCCCAGGTCGCGACGCGCCCTCCCCACCACCTCCAGGGAGGCGAGCAGCTCGCGGGTCTGGTCACTCACCGCGGTCCGGTCCGGCCGGATTCCCACATCGGGCCGCCCCAGCAGTCCGGTGAGCTGCCGGACCCGCTCCTCCTCATCCAGGGATCGGTAGTCGATACCCGCGGGGAGCAGCAGCTCGGCCACTGCCGCCTCATGCACGGCCGAGTGCTGCCGGATGTCCACGGAGGCCAGGTGGAACCCGAACACCTCGGTCCGGCGGATGGCGTCCCGAAGGGTGCCAGCGGCGAGACGGGACAGCCCTGCCTCGCGCAGCGTCCGGTCCAGCAGACGCAGGTCGGTCAGGTACTCCGTCGCGGAGGCATAGGCGGACTCCTCGCGGGTCAGCGCTCCTTGCAGGCGGGCACGGATGAAGGCCAGATACTCCCGCCAGGGTTCGACCCCGCGCTTGCGATGGACCCGCGCGGCAACCTCCGGCAGACGCTCCCGCTCAGCTTCGATGGCCTCGGCCAGGGCAGGCGGCACCTCTCCGGCCCGCGCAGCGGAGACCGAGAGCTCCCGCCCGAGGGCCTCCACGTCTCGGACCAGCCGGCCAATCGCAGTCGCTCGCTGACGGGAGAAGGCAGCCCGGGTGATCTCGGCGGTGACGTTGGGGTTGCCGTCCCGGTCACCGCCGATCCAGGTCCCGAAGCGCAAGAAGCTCGGGACCTGGAACGACTGGCCGGGGTAGTACCGCTCCAGCGCATCCTCCAAGGCGCGGTAGATCCTGGGGATCGCGTCCATCAGGGTCCGCTCGAAGACGTGCAAGCCGGCGCTGACCTCGTCCAGGGGCGTGGGCCGGTGGGCCCGGGCCTCGTCCGTGACCTCCAGTGCCAGCACAGAGGAGCGCAGGGCTTCTATCAGCCGCTCCCGGGCCCGCCCCTGCACCCGCGGGTCGTCCAGCTGGTCCAGGGCGACCGCGAGGTCCTGGAGGTGGTCCAGGACTGTGGCCCTCCGCGCCTCGGAGGGATGGGCGGTGAGCACCGGCATCACCAGGCCCTGATCGAGGAGCCCCTGGAGCTCCGCTGCCGAGACCCCACTCTCGCGCAGCGCCTGGACCGCCGCGGCGATCGAGCCTGCGGGAGGAGAGGAGGGATTGTCGCGCTGTCGCAGCACGCGGATGCGGTGCTGCTCCTCGGCGGCGTTGATCAAAAGGAAGTGCGCGGTGAAGGTGCGGGCCAGGAAGGCCAGCCTCTCCACCGGGAGGGTGGCCAACTGGTCCGCGAACTGCTGACGCGCGTTCGCGCCTTCGCCCTGCCCACGGAGGGCCCGCGCGGTCTCCCTCAGCCTTCGCACCACCGCCAGGGCGTCCTTGCCGCTGCGGTCCTGGATGGTCTCGTCCAGGATTCCGGTGAGAAGTTCGACGTCGGCGAGCAGTTCGTTCTCCATGAGGTTCTCTCCTCGGCTTTGAGGATGGGACCGATTGGAACGAAGGGCCGACACAGAGGGGAAGGCCGGCGAGGGATCGTGGCCCTGCCTCCTGGGCAGGCGATCCCTTCATCTACCTCCGAACGGGAGGAGACACGAGGCGCCCAAAAGGTGCCGATGAGGTGGCCCAGGGCACGATCAGCCGGGCTGAGTCATTCTGCCCTACCGCCCCCCGAAGGGGAGATGGGCCCCGCGGGTGGGCAGCTGCGACGGCTGCCCCATCAGATAGGCGTCCACGGCCCGGGCAGCCTCGCGGCCCTCGGAGATTGCCCACACGATCAGACTTGCTCCCCGGCGGACGTCTCCGGCGCTGAAGACTCCGTCCACGCTGGTCTGGAACCGGGCGTCGGCGGCGACGTTGCCTCGGGAGTCCAGCTTCATCCCCAGCTGTGCTGTCAGTGCCTGGGTCTCCGGGCCGACGAAGCCCAGGGCCAGGATCAGGAGATCTACCTCCCGGCGGGTCTCCTGATCGGAGCTGGGTACCAGCGACAGCCGGCCATCCGGGCCGCGGGCCTGGTGGATGGCCTGGGCGTGCAGCGTGGTCAGCCTTCCCTCTACGCCCGAGAGCCGCTGGGTCATCCAGCCGAACTCGCGGTCTCCGCCCTCCTCCTGGCTGCTGGAGGTACGGAAGATCATCGGCCACTGGGGCCAGGGGTTGTCGAGCGTTCGTTCGGACGGCGGCGCCGGGAGCAGCTCGATCTGGGTGACCGAGGCCGCGCCCTGTCGCAGCGCGGTGCCCAGACAGTCGGAGCCTGTGTCCCCGCCTCCCAGGATCACCACCTTCTTGCCCGCCGCGTTCCAGGGCGTGTCCTGGCGATCTCCAGCCACGATCCGGTTCTGCGCCTCCAGGTAGTCCATCGCCTGGATCACCCCGGTCAGCTCACGCCCCGAGACCTCCAGCTCGCGGGCCTTGCGAGCGCCCATCGTCAGCACCACCGCGTCGTGCTGATCCCGCAGCTGCTGGTACGAGAGACCCTCGCCGCCCACGTCCACGCCGGTCTGGAACTCCACGCCCTCGGCGCGGAGCAGCTCCAGCCGCCGCTCGATGATCTGCTTCTCCAGCTTGAAGTCCGGGATCCCGTAGCGCAGCAACCCGCCCAGCCGATCCGACCGCTCGAACACCGTGACCCGATGGCCCGCCTGGTTCAGTTGTGCCGCGGCCGCCAGTCCGGCCGGTCCGGAGCCCACCACCGCCACCCTCTTCCCGGTCCTGGAAGAAGGTGGCCGGGCGCGGACCCAGCCTTCGGCAAACGCCCGCTCCACGATCTCCTTCTCCATCTGCTCGATGGTCACCGGGTCCTGGTTGATCCCCAGCACGCAGGCCGACTCGCAGGGCGCGGGGCACAATCTCCCGGTGAACTCGGGGAAGTTGTTGGTCTGGGAGAGCGTGCGGAACGCGGCCTCCCAATGGTTGCGGTAGACCAGATCGTTGAACTCCGGGATCTGATTCCCCAGCGGACAACCCTGGTGACAGAACGGTACCCCGCAGTCCATGCAGCGGCCGGCCTGGGCCTTGGCGTGCTCTGGCGCCAGCGGCAACACCAGCTCCCGATAGTCGTGGAGGCGTTCGTGCTTCTCGCGCTTGGGGGCATTCTGGCGGCCCCATTCGATGAATCCGGTCGGCTTTCCCATCGCTTCAGGTCCCCGCCACGACGCGCAGGTGGGCGACCGGGGTGGCGTTGGGTGGCCGCAGCGAGGCCCTCCTGGCCTGCAGGGCCCGCTTGTAGTCGGTGGGCATCACCTTCACGAACTGCGGCACCAGGTGCTCCCAGTTGTCCAGGATCCGCCGGGCCTGTGCGCTGCCGGTGTGCCGGAAGTGGTTCTCGATCATCCCGTACACCAGCCAGATCTCCGACTCGTCCACCAGTGACTCCAGCTCCACCATCTCCAGGTTGCAGCGCGACCGGAACTGCCGCTCGCGGTCGAACACGTAGGCTGTGCCGCCGCTCATCCCGGCCGCGAAGTTCCGCCCGGTCGAGCCCAGCACCACCACCATCCCGCCGGTCATGTACTCGCAGCCGTGGTCGCCTACGCCCTCCACCACCGCCTTGGCGCCGCTGTTGCGCACCGCGAACCGCTCGCCGGCCACCCCGGCGAAGTACGCCTCGCCGCTGGTCGCCCCGTACAGCACGGTGTTCCCGACGATGATGTTCTCCTCGGCGTTGAAGCGGCTGCCCGTCGGCGGATAGGCGATGATCCGCCCCCCGGACAGCCCCTTGCCCACGTAGTCGTTGGCGTCGCCCTCCAGCTCCAGGGTGACCCCGGAGATCAGCCAGGCCCCGAAGCTCTGACCGGCCGAACCCTTCAGCTTTAAGCGCAGGGTGTCGTCCCCCAGCCCATGGCTGCCGTAGCGCTGGGCGATCAGCCCGGAGATCCGGGCGCCCACGGTGCGGTGTGCGTTGCTCACCGCGGAGTTCAGGGTGGTCGGCGTCCCATGCTCGATCGCCGGGCGGGCCTTCTCCAGCAACTGCAGATCCAGGCTGTCGGAGACGTTCTTGTGCTGCCCCTCCTGGCAGCGCCGGGCCGCGGTGGCCGGCGCGTTGGGCTGGGCCAGCAGCGCGGAGAGATCCACGCAGCGGGCCTTCCAGTGGTCCACCTTGGACTTCTTGCGCAGCAGGTCCACCCGACCCACCGCGTCCTCCAGCTTGCGGAAGCCCAGGCGGGCCAGCTGCTGGCGCAGCGATTCGGCGATCAGGAAGAAGAAGTTCACCACGAAGTCCGGCTGGCCCTTGAAGTGCGCCCGCAGCTCCGGGTCCTGGGTGGCGATCCCTACCGAGCAGGTGTTGAGGTGGCACTTGCGCAGCATGATGCAGCCCACCGCGATCAGGCTGGCGGTGGCCATTCCGAACTCCTCGGCGCCCAGCAGCGTGGCCACCATCACGTCCCGGCTGGTGCGCAGCCCGCCGTCTGTCTGCAGCCGGATCCGGTCCCGCAGCCCGTTCTGGACCAAGACCTGTTGCGCCTCCGCCAGCCCCAGCTCCCAGGGCAGCCCGGCGTACTTGATGCTGGAGAGCGGCGAGGCCCCGGTGCCTCCCTCGTAGCCGGAGATCACCACCGCCCCGGCGCCGGCCTTGGCCACGCCCGCGGCGATCGTCCCCACCCCCACCTCGCTGACCAGCTTCACGCTGATCCGCGCCCCGGCGTTCACCGACTGCAGGTCGTAGATCAGCTGGGCAAGATCCTCGATGGAGTAGATGTCGTGGTGCGGCGGAGGGGAGATCAGCGTCACCCCGGCGGTGGACCAGCGCACCTTGGCGATCCGCTCGTCCACCTTGTGCCCGGGGAGCTGACCGCCCTCCCCCGGCTTGGCGCCCTGGGCGACCTTGATCTGCAGCTCGTCGGCGTTGACCAGGTATTCGGTGGTGACCCCAAAGCGGGCCGAGGCCACCTGCTTGATCGCGCTGCGCCGCAGGTCTCCGTTCTCATCCGGGATGAACCGCCGCGCCTCCTCCCCGCCCTCGCCGCTGTTGGACTTGCCGCCAATCCGGTTCATGGCGATGGCCAGCGTCTCGTGGGCCTCGGCGCTGATCGAACCAAAGGACATCGCCCCGGTGACGAAGCGCTTGACCAGCTCGGCTGCCGACTCCACCTCCTCCAGCGGAACCGGGGTGGCCTCGCCGAACTCCAGCAGGCCCCGCAGGGTGATCAGCTGGTCCGACTCCTCGTCCGCCAGCGCCGAGTACTCGGCGAACAGCGCCGGATCGTCGGTCCGCACCGCGGCCTGCAGCTTGGCGATGGTGCCCGGGTTCCACTTGTGCGGCTCGCCACGGCGGCGCCACTGGTAAAGCCCGCCGGTGGTCAGCTCGCCCTCGGCGTGCACCGCCTCCTCGCCAAAGCCCCGGCGGTGGCGCTGCAGCACCTCTTCGCCCAGCTCTCCCAGCCCGATGCCTTCGATCCGCGAGGGGGTGCCGGTGAAGTGCCGCTCGATCAAGCCCTGGTTCAGCCCCACCGCCTCGAAGATCTGCGCCCCCCGGTAGGACTGGATGGTGGAGATGCCCATCTTGGACATCACCTTCAACAGCCCCTCCCCGATCGCGTGGAGGTAGTTCTCCTCCGCCTGCTCCGGGGTGACCTTCACCTCCCCGCGGGCGGCCAGGTCCCGCACCGAATCCAGCGCCAGGTACGGGTTCACCGCCGAGGCGCCGTAGCCGATCAACAGCGCAATGTGATGGACCTCGCGGGCCTCGGCCGTCTCCAGGAGCAGACTGGTGTGCATCCGGATGCCATCGCGCACCAGCCGCTGCTGCACCGCGGAGACCGCCAGCAAGGACGGGATGGCCGCCCTCCGCGCGTCGGCGCCGCGGTCGGTGAGGATGATCAGGTTGATCCCCTCGTCCACCGCCTCCACCGCCGCCTGGCACAGCCTATCCACCGCCTGCGCCAGCGCCGCCGCCCCGCCCTCCACGTCCCACAACAGGGAGAGCTTGCGCGGATCGAACACCCCGTCCCCGGCGATCCCGGCCAGGGTGGCCAGCTGGACGTTGGTGAGGATCGGCGCTGGGAGGGACAGCCGGTGACACTGCTCCGGGGTCTCCTCGAAGATGTTTCCGTCCGGGCCCACGGTGGTGGCCAGGGTCATCACCAGCGACTCCCGGATCGGATCGATGGGCGGGTTGGTCACCTGCGCGAACAGCTGGTGGAAGTAGCGGAACAGGTTCGGCGCCCCGTCGCTGAGCACCGCCAGCGGGGTGTCGGTCCCCATCGAGCCGGTGGCCTCCTTGCCGGTCTCCGCCATCGGGGACAGCACCAGCCGAAGATCCTCGTCGGTGTAGCCAAAGGCGCGCTGCAGCCTCCAGCCCTCCTCCCCCACCAGCGGCGCTGGGGAGGTGCCAGGAGTCAGCTCGTCGAAGGTGTAGACGTTGCCCTGCAGCCAACGGCGGTACGGCCAGCGGGTGGAGATCTCCTTCTTCACCTCGTCGTCCTGGACGATCCGTCCCTCCACGGTGTCCACCAGGAACATCCGGCCTGGCTGCAGCCGCCCCTTGCGGACGATCTGCGAGGGGGGCACGTCGATCACGCCGGTCTCCGAGGCCAGGATCACCCGGTCGTCGTCGGTGATCACGTAGCGGGCCGGCCGCAGCCCGTTGCGATCCAGGGTGGCGCCGATCAGCTGCCCATCGGTAAACGCGATCGCCGCCGGCCCGTCCCACGGCTCCAGCAGCGAAGAGGTGTACTCGTAGAAGGCGCGCCGCTCGTTGTCCATCAGCGGGTTGGACTCCCACGCCTCGGGGATCATCATCATCATCGCGTGGGGCAGTGTCCGTCCGCCCAGGGTCAGCAGCTCCAGCATGTTGTCGAACTGCGCCGAGTCGCTTTTGCCGGGGACGATCACCGGGAACAGCCGGTCCAGGTTGCCGCCGAACTTGGCGGACTGGGTCACCCCGCGGCGGGCGTTCATCCAATTCCGGTTGCCGCGCACGGTGTTGATCTCCCCGTTGTGGGCGATGAACCGGAACGGCTGGGCCAGCTCCCAGCTGGGGAAGGTGTTGGTGGAGAAGCGCGAGTGCACCAGCGCCAGCGCGCTGACCATCTCCGAGTCCCGCAGGTCCGCGTAGAACGCCGGCAGCTGCCGCGGCAGCAGCATCCCCTTGTAGATGATCGTCTCCGCCGAGAGGCTGGCGATGTGGAACAAGCCCTCCGGGTCAGCCTTCTCCTCGGTGATCCGGTTCTCCACCCGCTTGCGGATCACGTACAGCTTGCGCTCAAACGCGCTGGGCACCACCCGCCGCCGGGCGATGTACGCCTGGCGGATCACCGGCAGCGAGGCCAGCGCGGAGGGGCCGACCTGGGAGCGATCCACCGGGACCTCCCGCCAGCCCAAAAAGCGCTGGCCCTCCTCCACCGAGATCTCCTCCAGGATCTGCTCGCACCGGCGCCGAGCCACAGGATCGCGGGGCAGGAACACCTGGCCCACCGCGTAGCAGCGGCGCTTGGGCATCTGAAAGCCCAGCGCCAGGCCCTCGCGCTTGAAGAAGCGGTGGGGCAACTGGAGCAGGATCCCGGCCCCGTCTCCCGACTCCGGATCGCTGCCCGAGGCGGCGCGGTGGCTCAGCCGGTTCAGCAGCTCCAGCGCCTGCTCCACCAGATCCCGCGACTTCTCACCCTTGATCTGGGCGACGAAGCCGACGCCACACGCGTCGTGCTCCATCTGCGGATCGTACAACCCGTGCTTGCTTGGAAGCTGCGACATCAAAGGGACCCCTGGTCGGCGGAAAAGGCCCCTCCATCATAGCCTCCGATGACGCACCGCGCCCAACCCGGAATTCCCGGCTGCCTACCCGGTCTTGCGCGGGGGCTTCTGGGCCTCGCCGCGGGAGATCGCGTCCAGGCGCGAGATCACCAGGTCTTCGAACTTGTCCACCTTGACGTGCAGCTGGCTGACCTCCACCGCGCTGCGGATGTTGGCCTCGTACTCGGCATCCGAGCGGATGCGATCCCGGGCAGCGCCGCGGTTCTGGCTGATCAGCACCACGCAGGAGAGGAAGATCGCCTCCAGCGACACCACCATGGTGAGCAGGCCGAAGGGGAACGGATCGAACGGGGCCCCCACCGGCAGCAGGCCCTGGTTGATCAACACCCAGCCTGCGAACCAGGCAACATGCAACAGCAGGAACGGCAAGGTGCCACTGACGTGGGCCAGCCAGTCGGCGAAGCGCTCGAAGGGCGTGGACTGTGCGGCGATCTCGGTGTTCGGGTTGGGCCGCGCGGCGTTGCGCAAAAGCGCGTTGGCCTGCCGCAACCTGCGGGTCACCTGCCCCATCACGTCGAACGCCGAGCTGGGGTGCTGGGCGAAGAGCAGCTCCAGCGCCTCGCGCTCCAGCCGCAGGGTCTGGACCGCCTCCACCGCCACCGCGTCGGCGCTGCGGGCCTCGCCGTCCAACAGCGAGACCTCGCCGAAGAAGCCCTTCTCTCCCACCGTCTCCAGCACCACCCGTTGCCCGGCGCTGTTTGTGACCGACAGCTCCACCTGGCCGGAGGTGACCAGGTACAGGCCCCCGGAGGGATCTCCTCGGCGGAAGATGTGGTCGCCCGAGGCGAAGGTGTTGGGCCGAAGCTGCTGTGCCAGCAGGGTCAGCTCCTCCGGTCCCAGGTGTTCGAAGAGGGAGAGCTCTCGAAGCGATGCGGCTGCGCCATCCATGGGTCGCGGACCTTAGCGCCCGCGGCGAAGCTCTGCCCGGATCAATCTCGAGGGCCCCCAACCATCCTCGTGCGCCGACGGGCCAGGAGCAGCCCGGTCAGCGCAGCGAGCACCGGGAGGGCGCCAGGCGCTCCGCCGCAGGCACAGGACTCCGCTGCCTCCAGCTCGTGAAGGGAGGGCGCGGCGTCGGCCGTCTTCTGCACCCACAGGTTGCTGGTGATGGTCCGGGCACGCCCGCCCACCAGCACCTCCACGCGGTACCGGTCGGCGGTGTCGCCGGGCACGGCGTGGTGTTCCAGCAGAAAGGGGTCGGAGTCGATCCGCAGCTCGCCCAGCGGGCGGCCGTTGCGCACGAAGCGCGCGGTGTGCCCGATCGCTCCGGTGAGGGTGGCGGTCAGGTGCACGTCATCGTCGATCACCGTGTCCCCGACACGGCCCGGCGCCTCCAGCTCCACCATTGGATCGTCCGGGCCCTGCAGCTTCACCACGGTGCGGCCGTCGCGGATCCCCTGGAGGATCCCGGCCACCGACAGCTCTTCGGCGAAGACCATGGTGGTGGGCGAGCCGATCGCGCTCTGGGTGTCGTTCAGGTCCACGCCTGCCCGGTGATCGTCGCTGCCTCCCAGGGCCTTGGCGTGGATCCCGCGCGCGGAGAGCGAGTCCCAGAAGGCCAGGGTCGGCTCGCTGAAGAACACGTTCATCGCCTGCCAGCCGGTGGTGGCGATCTCCACAGCGTCGATGTTCGCCGGGACCGGCTGCTCCCAGGCACAGCCGATGCACATCTCTACGGGCAGATCCAGCACCGGGTGGTTGATGGAGAAGAGCGCGCCGTCGGCGTGGAAGGCGTCCACCGCCTGCTCCAGGGTCCGGCCCTGGTAGCCGACGCGGGAGTCGGCGAACACGGTGGAGCCGATGGCGTTGGCGTGCCCCTGGTAGGTCGTGTACTCCATCCCCGGGATCAGCAGCAGTTGGGGATGCCGCGCCTGGGCGTCGGAGATGAAGTCCAGGGTGGAGGTGGTGTTGTGATCCGACAGCAGCACGAAGTCCAGGCCCGCCGCCCGGGAGAAGATGGCGATCTCGTCCAGCGGCGGACGGGCGTCGCCGCTCTCCTCCGAGTGGACGTGGAAGTCGCCGGCGTACCAGCGGGCGGTGTTCTCCAGCGGCGGTGAGGGGGTGTACGGGCTGCGGGTCTGCGCCGGGAGGGTGGGCGACTCGCGCAGGTGGATGTCCACCTCGAAGCGCGCCGGCCTGCTGACGATCTTCGCCTTGCCCACCACCACCTTCCACTCGCCGGGGAGGATCGCCCCGGTCAGGTAGCTGCGGGAGGCGGACTGCACGCCGACCACCGCCGGCTCCTCGTTGCCACCACCCCAGCCGCGGAAGCCGTTGGGGTCCTCCAGTCCCCAGTCGAGGATGTTGCTGCCGGAGAGATCGTCGTGGCGGACCTCGATCTCCTGGGTCCCGGCGGGAACGGTGAACGGGATCTCGAAGTAGCGGGCCTCGTCATCAGGCACTCCGCCATCGATAGCCAGGTGCTGGTCTGCGGCCATGGCGGCCCCTGCGACGATCCACGCGGCGATGAAGAGCTGGCGCACGGGACGCAATCTACCTCACCTCCGCCAGGATGGCGGAACGGTTCGCCGCCCGCCGGGGTCCCAGCTCCTTTGGAGGGCGTCATGTTCGAAGGAGCGCTTGGGAAGACCCCCGGCTCACGGGGACGGGTGTTGGCGGGCGCGGTGATCTCGGTGGGGGCACACACCGCCCTGGTGCTGGGCGCCCTGTGGCTGACCCAGGGTCCGGCGTCCACATCCGGCTGCAGATGCCGAGGTAGTGCCCACCCACGGCAATCCACGTGCCGAAGAATGTAGCCTGTCCCCTTTTTGGACGCGTTGCGACATGCTGCTCGGATGCTCGACACGATTCGCCCCCGCCTTGCGGACGGGGCTCGGCTGCGGCGGAGATCCGACGGTTCGTGGGGTGTGGCCAATCCGGAGTCGGGGCGCGCGGTGGAGCTGGCGCCCGACCAGGACACATTGATCGGTCTGATCGACGGGGAGCGGAACCTGGCGCAGATCGCCGAGGTCCACCTGGCCCAGCACCGCTTCGTCCCCTTCTCCGCGCTGCGCGATCTGCTCCGCTCGCTGTCCGCGGCCGGGATCCTGGCCCACTCGCGCGCGGAGCTGCACCGGGCCAAGGTCTACGCCCAGCCCAACTGGATGCAGCGCCTGGGGCTGCAGGTCCTCACCGCGCTGCCGGTGCCGCCCCGTCCCTGGTTCGCTCCCATCCTCTCCACCCTGGCGCTGGTGATCGCGGTGTGGACCTTCACCGGTCCCCACCGGGCGCTGGGCGCCTGGGATCTGGCGCTGGCCTATCTGGGCGCCTCGGTGGCGCTGACCTTCCGCTCGCTGTTCAAGGCAGAGGTCGCGGCCTTCTCCGGCGAGCCTCCCCGCCGGGTCTACCTGGCCTCTGGCTTCGGGGTCCTCCACCTCGCCCTGGACAACACCGGCACCGCGCTCTTGGACCGCGGGCCGCGCGCGCTGTCCCACCTGGCGGCGCTGATCGGCGCCGGGGTGGCGGTGTTCGGCGCCTGGGGGCTGCCCGGTCCGCTGATGGGCGCGGCGGCGGTGCTGGTGGTGGACCTGTGTCCGTTCGCCCCCACCAGCTTCGGCAAGCTGCTGGCCACCCTCGCCGGCCGGGTGGACCTGCGCGAGCACGCCCGCGCCTATCTCTCCCGCCGGCTGCTGCGGCGGATCGGCTCTTCGGACTTCTTCTCCGGGGAGGGGTCGCTGATCCTCTCTACCCTCCTCTCCCTGGCCTGGCTGGGGATGGTGGTCCGGCTGCTGCTGACCCTCGGTTCGGTGCGGGTGCTGGAGTTCCTGGCGCTGGCGGTGGACGCGCAGGGGGCGGAGAAGGCCCTGGCCACCGCCGGGGCCGCGGTGGTGGCGGTGTTGATCCCCGTCTCCCTGCTGGCCCTGGGCGCCGCGGTGGTGCGGGCGGGGCTGTCGCTGTTGCCGCGGGCGCAGACCTCGGGGGGAGAACAGACCCGCCCAGCGCTGGAGGCAGCGGACCTGGCGCGGATCCCGCTCTTCTCCCAGGTTGCGCCCCGGGAGTTGGCGGCGATTGCCCAGGCGGCGCGGGAGCTGAAGTTCAAGCCCGGTCAGCGGATCGTCGGCCAGGGCGAGCCGGGCGACGCCTTCTTCGCCCTCGGTCAAGGAGAGGTGGCCGTCCAGTTGGAGGATCCCTCCGGGCTGGTGCGGGAGATCGCCCACCTGGGTCCAGGGGACTGCTTCGGCGAGACCGCGCTGCTAGAGCAGCGACCTCGCACCGCCACCGTCCGCGCGGTGACCGAGGTGGTGGTGCTGCAGTTGGCCCGCGACGCCTTCGACCGGGTTCGCCACAGCGTCGGCGACGGGGGGATTACCCAGATCTTGCGCGCCACCGCCGCGTTGCACCGCAGCGCCCTGTTCGGCGCCCTCTCCCCCGAACGGCTCTCTGCGCTGGCCCTCAAGCTCTCCCGAAGGGAGGCCGCGCAGGGGCAGGTGTTGGTCCAGGAGGGTGAGTCCGGGCATGAGTTCTTCCTGGTCAGCTCCGGCGCGCTGGAGGTGGTGGACGCCCAGGGCAGCGCGGTCACCCAATTGGGGCCCGGCGATCACTTCGGGGAGATCGCCCTGCTGCGCGATGTGCCACGCACCGCCACCGTCCGGGCCACCGCCCCCGCGGAGCTGCTGGTGCTGGACAAGGCCGAGTTCATCGGCGCGATGGCCGCCGATCTCTCCCTCTCCACCCGGCTGGAGGAGATCGCCGGGGAGCGCGCGGAGTCCGGCCGATGATCAAGCTGCTCTTCGGCCGGCTGCTCCCGGCCGGCGCCGCAGCGGTGATCCTCACCAGCGCGCTCTCTCCCTTGCGCCCGGCCCTGGACGCCTTCGGGGCGGCGGCGATCGCCCTCACCGGCCAGGACCCGGCGCCGGTGGCCGGAGGCGCGGACTTCGGCAGCGACCTGGTTCCAAAGCGGCCGCAGCAGTCCAAGCCGCGGGAGCAGAAGAAGAAGCTTCAGGAGCTGGCCTCGCGGTTGCGGGATCCAAACGCCCCTCAGCTCAAGGAGTTCCAGGCCCCGGCCAAGGCGCGGAGCGAACCGCGGTTTCGGCCGGGGGTACGGGCTTCTGGAACCCCTCCGCGCGCGCCCGTCGACAGCCTCGATCGTTACAACAGTCGATGTGCCCCAGCACCGAGCCCCAGAGTTCGAAGTCGGCGCCCCTGCCTTGATCCGGTGCGCCGGACTGACTAGGGTCGTCGAATGGTATTTCCACGCTTTGCTGCCTTTACCTGCCTGTTTCTCCCTGCTGCCACCTCGCTGGTCGGCTGCGGTCACGACTTCTCCCAGGACGTGGATACCCCACCGATCACGGTGCCCACCGAGTCGGTCGCCTACACGATCGATCAGGATGGCTACCTCCGAGCGTCCCTCGAGGCGACGTACACCAACCGCACCGGGGCCACGACCTACCTGTGGCACTACATGGGCTCCGACGCCGCCTTGAAGTACGTCTTCGAGCGGAAGAACGCGGACGGCTCCTGGGGCCTGGGCTGGGGCGGGGGAGGGCCCATCGGCGAGTTCCCGGTCGAGGTCGCGCCCGGCGCATCCCTGACCCGCGCCCTCATCTTCTACGACGACGTCAGCCGCCCCGCGGAGGAGCGCAACTTCCTGATCCTCCCCGAGGCCGGCGAGTACCGCGCGGTCTACTTCGTGACCACCGACCGGGAAGGGAACCACGAGGTCCCGCTCCCCAGCCGCATCTCCGAGCCGTTCCAGCTGGTCGCGGAGTGACCCCAGCGGGATTGGAGGCCAGCCGCTGGAACGGCGTTGCTGCTCCTGACCCGCTACTAATTGCAGATCTCAAGGCCCTTGGAATTGATGATGCAGGCGCCGCAACAGATCGCCCCTCCGCACTCACTGCAGCACTGGCCGTCCACGCACGCGGCGCACGCGGTGGTCGCGCAGCTGCCGCAGTGGTCCTGGGTGGTGATGTCCTGCTCGCACCCGTCGATCAGGCTGCCGTTGCAGTTCCTCCAGCCCTCGTGGCACACCGCGACGCAGTCGGTCCCACTGCAGATCACCGCGCTGGCACGGGGGGCGCTGGCCGGGCACGGATTGTCACACCCGCCACAGTGGGCGGTGGAGTTGTTCGGGACGCAGGTGTCCTTTCCCTGGACGTTGCAGACCCGGTCGGTGCCGGTGTTGCACTTCTGGATGCAGGCCCCGAAGATGCACTCTGGATAGCCGTTCACCGGGCCGGAACAGACCGTCTGGCAGTCGCCGCAGTGCTGCTCGTCGGTGTCCAGGTTGGTCTCGCACCCGTCGGCCTCCATCGCCTGATTGCAGTTCTCCCAGGTCCCATCGCACTGGTAGGCGCAGACGCCATCCGGACAGGGGTCGGGCAGGCAATCACCGTCACCTTGAACTCCGCCCTCCCTTCGTCCCCGTCCGCGTCCACCACCACCACCGTGACTGGCAGCGCGGATCCGGCGGTGGTCGGCGTTCCGCCCAGCTCTCCAGTCCCGCCGTGGATGGTCAGCCAGCCCAGGGCCTCATCGCGATCCCGGAGACTCCACGCCAGCGGGGCGGTGCCCTTCGCCGCCGCCAACTGCTGCGAAAAGGCGGTCCCCACCGTCGCGGTTCCCACCGAGGTGGTGGTGATCCGCGGAGCCTCACCCTCTGGCTCAGTGGGCGTGCACGCGCCCAGCAGCGCTCCGCCCGCGAATCCCAGGGCGAAAATTCCAAGCGAAGCTCGATGGCGCGGAACCATGGACCAAGCCCTTTTCCTTCAATACAGGTATGACGGGGATGCGTGAAATGTGTGCTAAAGCACGGGCCTTCCTCAATCCAGGAGTTGTTCGCAATGCGCTCGTCGGTCACCGCCCTGGCCGGGGTCCTCCTCGTTTTCCTCAGCTCCGGGTGTCCCTCATCGGACCCCTGCCAGGTGGAAGGCCGTGCCTGTCCAGTCGTCTGCGAGGCCACCAGTGCCTGCGCGGAGGGCGAGCTTTGCAGTGACGGGTTCTGTGCCCAGGCCCCCCCCGACCTCCATCGCCTACAGCGCCTGCGCGCTGGACGCGGACTGCCCGCGGGGAGACCACTGCGCCCTCGGCGCCTGCACCCACCAGTGCATCTCTGATCGGGACTGCACCAACGGTGAGGTGTGCTCGAACCGGGGGCGGTGTGCCGCGCCGGAGCAGGTGTCCCAGCCGCCGGAGATCGTCGCCACCTCCACCGGTCCGGGCGCCGCCCGGCTGGCGGTTTCCACCGGTACCCTGCGCTACGAGCGTGGCCAGCTGACCCAGCAACTGACCCTCTCCAACGAGGGCGGGGAGCCGCTCACCTTCCGCGCCCTCTCCTCCCGCTCGTGGATCAGCATATCTCCAGCACAGGGGGAGATCAGTGGCCAGCCGGTGACGGTCGTCGCCACAGTCGATCCTGCCCAGGTGGGGGCCGAGGAGGTGGCTCGGGTGCGCTTCAACTCCACCGGCGGCGCGGCCGACGTGGACGTGCTCCTGCCCCGGAACCTCAGCGGGCTGTATTCGGGCAACGTCCAGTTCACCACCCCCTACCCCTTCGCGGTCTCCTCTCTCCACCTCAGCTTCACCGAGGGCGGGACCGGCGCGCTGACCGGCCTGGTCGATCCGGAGCGGTCCCTGCTGTACCCGTTCCGCGCCCAGGTCTCTGGCACCGTCACTGGCAACGACCTGAATCTGCAGTTCAACCTGGTCGGGCTGCCCAGTTCCGCACTCAACCCCTCCTTCACCACCCCGGTGCGGCGGACGGTCACCCTCACCGGCAGCGTCACCGGGGCCGGAGTCCTGGAGGGTACCGTCACCGAGCTTATCGAGGGCGCGGTCGCGGACCACCCGCTGATCCTCACCGGCACCTTCCGGCTGGAGCGGGTGGGTGAGCCCCTGGCCGAACTCCCGGCGAGTGCGGCCCAGTACTCCCCTCCCATCGTGGCCAGCCCGTTCACCGGAGCGGCCTACCAGGCCTGCCTGGACGAGTGCCCGGTGGTCGGCGGCTGTGACGACGATCTGGAGGCAGGGACCACCTACCTCACCCGCGCCGCCGACTTCTACAGCCAGTTCGCCAGCGCGGCCGCGGCCAGCGGCAGCCCCTTCCTCGAGGTGGCCACCAACTGCAGCACCACCGGCTGTTTGAACGCGGTGAACCTGCGCTGTGCCCAGTACCGCTTCGCGCGGTCGGTGGTGGCCTCCCCCAAGAGCGGCAGCAGCGCCGAGACCGGCCTGATGGACACCCTGGCCACGCTGGGGGACTACTCGATGCTCTTCGGCGGCAACGAAGTGGTGCGGGCGGTGGAGGCCTGGAAGACCCAGACCCTGAGCGCGGAGGTAGGGGTGTGGGACGCGGCGATCGGCTATTTCAAGGTCGCCCGCCAAGATCCAGGCGCTGGAGTACGGCTACGACCGCTCCGGAACCCTGAAGACCATTGCGGATGGGGTCCATCCCACCGGTCCGCTGAGCGGGGCCTGGTCCTTCGCCTACGACAACCTCTACCGGCTCAAGGACGCGGAGGGCCCCAGCGGCCGCTTCAGCCACGACTACGATCCGGTCGGTAACCTGATCCAGAAGAGCGACCTGGGGACCTTCTCCTACAACGCGGCGACCAAGCCGAACGCGGTCCGCACCGTGGGTGGCCGGGAGGTGGAGTACGACGCCAACGGGGCGGTGACCTCCGCCTTCGGCCGGACGTTCAGCTACGACCCCCGCGGCCAGCTGCAGCGGGTGGAGGGCAACGGCGCCATCACCGAGCTGACCTACGATTACGAGGGGCAGCGCGCGGTGAAGGTGGTGCGCAAGGGTTCGGAGACCCACCGCACCGTGTACCTGGACGCCGAGGAGCGCGACGGGAAGCTGGTGAAGTACGTGTTCTCCGGTGACACCCGCCTGGCGCGGATTGGCGGGGGCACCCCCACCTCGGTGGCGGTGGCCACCTCCGGGGTGCGGTTCGCGGGTGGCGCCCTGGCGGCGATCGGCCTGCTGTTGCTCCCGCTGGGAGCGGTGCTGGGGCTGATCCGGCCGCTGCGGCCGCAGCGATTGGCGATGCGGGTCACCGCGGTGGCCCTGGCCTCCAGCCTTGCCGGCTGCAACTGCGGCGCTCCCCCCGGACCACCGGAGGGGACGATCTTCTACGTGGCGGATCACCTCGGCAGCGCGGAGGTGCTCACCGACGTCCACGGGAAGGTGGTGGCCGAAGGGTCCTTCGACCCGTGGGGAGTGCCGATCGTCGGCACCACCGACCCCTACGGGTTCGGCGGGCAGGAGTGGGACGCGGAGGCGGGCGTCTACAACGCCGGCGCGCGTTCCTACGATCCGCGCCTGGGTCGGTTCCTCTCGGTGGACCCGGTGGCGCTGCGCGATCCTCAGCGATCGATCGACGATCCGCAGGCCCTCAACCCCTACGCCTACGCCCGCAACACCCCCACCAGTCTGCGCGACCGCGACGGACAGTTCGCCCACATCCTGGTCGGCGCCCTGGCCGGGGCGGTGGTGAACACCGGGATCTACCTGGTCAAGGGGGCGATCAACGGCGAGAGCTACACCATGCGGGGGGCCCTGGCCTCCGCCGCCAGTGGCGCAGTCAGCGGCGCGGTGGTGGCGACCACCGGTGGCGCCGGCCTCCTGGTCTCCGGGGCGCTGTCCAGCGCGGCGGGCGGAGTTGTGGAGCGCGGCATCAACACCGGCAGCGTCTCCGAGGCGCTCAATCCCAAGGCGGTGCTGGTGGACGCCGCCGTCGGCGCGGCCGGCGCCGGGCTGGCCAAGGTGGCCGGCAGCGTCGGCAAGAAGGTGGTCGGCGCGGTGAAGGGAAGGATGGGCAGCGCCTCCGGAGACGCGCTGGAGGCCGCCGCCAAGCGGCCCTCCGCCGGCCGCCCGGGGTGTGGCTGCTTCGTGGCCGGGACCCTGGTCCTGCTCGCCTCCGGCCAGCTGATGCCGATCGAGCAGATCGCGATCGGCGACGTGGTGGCGGCGCCCGCCTCGCTCAGCGCGGCGGCGGTGGTCCATGGCTATCCGGTGGTCGCCACCCCGGGCCGGGTCACCGAGGAGGTGATCGAGCTGGTGGTGGAGGACAGCTCCGGCCACCGCGAGTCACTGACCACCACCCCCGAGCACCCCTTCGCGCAGTGGACCCAGCACGGGTCAAGGTGGCTGCGGGCGGACCAGCTCCGGGTGGGAGATTCGGTCCACGCCGGCAGCAACCTGACCTGGATCGTCCAGGCGGATCTGGTCCAGCGACCGACCGAGGTCTTCAACCTAGAGGTCGCCGACGCCCACGCCTACTACGTGGGCAACAGCAGCGTCCTGGTCCACAACGTCTCCTGCAGCCTCCCCAACCGTCCGGGGTCCTCGAAGGAGCTCGCCAAGAACCTGAACTCTGAATCCAGGATGGGCGGTACGGTGAGCGACGCGACGGATGCCGCCGCGCACCACATCGTCGCCTCGCGGTCGAAGGCTGCAGTTGCGGCTCGCGAGATCCTGAAGAAGGCCGGAATCCCGATTGACGACTCCTTCAATGGGGTGTTCCTCCCCAAGAACACCAAGTTCGCCAACGGGACGGCGATGACCCACTCCACCCTCCACACCAAGAAGTATTACGAGGAGGTGACCGATCGCCTCACCCGCGCCGTCAATTCGGGAGGTGGCGCCAACGCGGTACTCAACGCCCTGGAAAAAATCCGGACCGACCTCCTCAGAGGGACCTTCCCAATCAAATGACCCCCTCTACGACTGCCCAGGCAGTTTTCGAATGGAGAGCGGACGTCAATCGTTACGTCACCTTCTCCCCCAAGGATGACTCGGTATGGAATTGGCTGAGCCCGAGACACGGCCAGTCTCTCGCCGCGTCGTGCATAATGCTGGAGACCGTCGTCTCCCCGGGCGGCAGGAAATCCAGCATGCGGCTCGGAGATCTACCTTGTCTCGGTCCAGATCTGCCGGTCCTCTCTTCACGTGCGGTGGAGGCGTTGCGGGATCTGCTGGAGCCGGCCGGGGAGCTGCTGGAGATCCATCCTCCACCCGGGGTGAAGGGACGGTTTCACGTCTTCAACGTGACCCGGGTGATCGACGCCTTCGACCGTGCGAAGTGCGACGCGGATTGGGTCGAAGGGGGAGGCATGTGGGACTTCCGCCGCCTTGCGTTTCGACCGCAGGCAATTGCCGGCATTCCCATCTTCCGGACCCAGGGACTGGTCGGAACGCTCATGGTGCAGACCCCTTTCGTGGAAAGGGTCACCCAGGCAGGACTGCTGGGGTTTCGCTTCATCCCCCACTGGCCGGAGCCGGGCCCGGAGATCTTCCCCAACCCGCCGGTGCCCAAGCGGAAGCGCTCCAGCTGACGGGGTCAGGCCGGCGACGGTCTACTCGACGACCGCGGCCCGCAGAAAGCCCACCACCCGGGCGTGTCCCCGTTCCAGAAACCACTCCAGCTCTGGCTGGAGCGGGCGCCGCTCCACCAGCGCCAGCCCGGCGCGAATCCAGGCGTGGGAGGTCACGAAGGTCGGGTCCAGGGTGGCGGCGGCCCGCTGCAGCGCCTCCACCGCCTCCCTCTGCTTGCCGGAGTGGGCCAGGGTCAGCGCGTGCCCCACCTGGAACTCGCCGGGGTCCAACTCCTCGGTCCAGCTGATGGCCTGCTCCTCCAGCACGTCCAGGCAGGCCAGGTAGTCGCTGCGGGCCAGGCCCAGGTGGAGGGAGTCGCGGCTCTGCAGGAAGTGGGACAGCCGCAGGTGCCCGGAGAGCCCGCGGCACCATGCGAGGATGAACGGCCAGGCGTTCTCCTGGGCCACCTTGCGGGCGGCGGCCAGGTGGGCCTCGGCGCTGCCCGGATCTCCCCGGGCGATCTCCACCGCGGCCAGCGAGGCGGGGCCGTAGGCGCGGGCAGGCTCGTTGGCGATCTCCGCGCTGCGGACCAGGTACTCCTGCTGCGCCGCCACCGCCGCGTCGAACTCGCCCAGCTCTCCCAGGGTCAGCCCCAGGTTGTGCAGGGCAATCGCCTCCCGCCGCTTGATCCCCAGCTCCCGCGCCAGCTGCCGGGACCGGTCAAAGGCGGTGCGGGCCGGGACCAGCTCCCCCATGCTCAGGTGGAGGATGCCCTTGGCGTTCCAGGCGGTCAGCTCCTCGCGCACCTCCCCGGTCTGCTGAGTCAGCGCCAGGTACTCGTCCGCCAGCGCCCGGGCGCGGGGCGAGTCGCCCACCCGGGAGGCGGAGATCTGCTCCGCCCGCAGCAGCGCCGCCTTGAGGGTGGGGGTCTGCAGCGCCTGCGGACTGACCACCGCTCGGACGTGGGCGCAGGCCCGCTCCGCCTCCCTGGGCTGACCCAGGATCTCTCCCAGGAACCAGGCCCAGACCTTGATCCACCGGGCCCACAGCGCGGCGGAGCTGTCCGAGCGCAGCGCCCCCAGCCGCCTCTGCAGCGCCTCGAACGCGCGCCGGGTCTCCACGCTCTCCCCCAACTGGCTGAGCGCCTCTCCCCGCACCAGCTCCAGGGCGATCGAGGCCTCCTCCGTCCCCAGCCGCGTCCAGTCGTCCAGCGGGTCGGTGGTCAGCGCCAGCAGGGCCGCGCGGACCGGCGCTGGAACCGGGCCCAGGGTCGCGGGGCGGGCATAGCCTGCGGTGAGGCGCTCCAGGGCGGGCCTCACCCTCCCCGCGGAGATCTCCTGCTCCGTCAGCCGCCGCAGCAGCACCAGCCGGCGGGTCCCCTCCGCCTGCTCCAGCGCGCGGCGCAGCGCCTCCGACGCCTCCTCCGGAAGGTTCCGCCGCTTCAGCTCCAATCCCGTCAGCTCCAGCCAGAAGCTGGCCTCCCGGACCTCGTTGCGCTCCGCCAGCGCGGAGGCCAACAGCGGCGCAAGGAAGCCCAGCGCCTCATCCGCGGGAGGGCGGGAGGAGAGCTCGCCCAGCGCCCAGCCCTCCAGCACCGCCAGCCACTCCCGCCGCACCCCAGCAGGCACCGCCTCCAGCGCCGCGGCGTGCAGCGGGCCCAGGTCGATCTCCCGGTCCTGGGCGAAGGAGGAGGAAGCTGTCAGCTGGGCCCCGCTCCCCGCCAGCAATTCGGCGGCCGCGTCCAGCGAACCGTGGCTCCCGCTCCAGATCCCGCGCACCGCGCCCAGCGGGAAGCGGCGCCCGATCACCGCGCCGCGAAGGGCCAGCTCTCGCGCGGGTTCACCCAGACCGAGGAAGATTCCATCCATTGGCGGGGACCATAGCAGCGGGTGGGACGGGGCCATGGAGGAGTCCCGCGCCGTCCGAGCGTCTACGCCACCAACCTGCTGCAGCGGCAGTTCCGCGACGTCCCCGTCGCCACCCAGCACGCCATGGTCAGCCCTCAGCTGGGCTCCGACGTGGGCAAGATCCTGTCGCCGCCTGGCCGGGGGCCTCGCTGGTGCGCACCCGCGGGCTGGGGCACCTCAAGCTCCTCAAGGCCCCCGAGCTGGCGGCCCAGGCGGTAGCCTTCCTGCAGGGCACTGCGGAGACGCAGCAGCCTTTGACCCACTCCGCGGTTTCCTGAGCGGGGCACGGGGTCACGGCGCAGCGCCTGAGCCCGCGGGAGGGAGACTGGTCCCAGGACAAGGCTGAGCCCGCGACAGAGCGACCAGGCCCAGGACAAAGATGCGCCCGCAGCTCCTGCCGCCTGCGGACGGGAAACCTGGCCTACTACGGCTCGGAGCCCTCGTCCGAAGAGCCGCCGGAGTCCGAATCCGACCCGGAGTCCGAATCCGACCCGGAGTCCGAATCCGACCCGGAGTCCGAATCCGACCCGGAGTCCGAATCCGACCCGGAGTCCGAGTCCGACCCGGAGTCCGAGTCCGCCCCGGAGTCAGAGTCCGGCCCGGAGTCAGACCCCGCTTCGGAGTCGGAACCCGGGGAGCCGGAGCCCGCCTGGGCCTCGCCCTCCTCCTTGCGGGGGCCACGACGGCGACGGCGACGCCGGCGCTTGCCAGTGCCCTCCCCCTCCGGTGCACCGGGGCCAGCGGCCTGACCGGGCTGCTGCGGCTGGGGGGTGGGAACTCCGCCGGCCTTCCAGGTCTCCAGCTGGTCCTTGAACTGGCCGGTGGCCTCCACGCCGATCTCGAACACCAGCATCGACTCGTTGAAGAGCGGATGACGGCGGAAGGAGGCCAGCCCGGAGCGACGGCGGCGCTCTCCGGAGAGGGTCCGCTGGTTGAGCAGGATCATCCGGCAGCGCTCGGCGATCCGCCGCGGGAGCCGGGCGTTGCGCACCAGGTCCGCCAGCAGCTCCTCGATGATCGTCCCCACCGAGGCCCGGGGGCCTTCGTCCGGCTGGGCGGAGACGGGCACCGTCCGGGAGATCGGCAACAGCAGCGCCGCCAGCAGGATCGCGTCCTCCAGCGGATGGGAGGTGGAGTCCACCTTGCGGTCCAGGGCCTCGGCGTGGGCGTAGAAGGACCTCTCCGCCTCCGGGCCGTTGTCCTTGAGGAACTGCGCCACCGGGGGAAGCAGGATCCGCAGCGCGTCCAGCGCGGCCACCAGCTTGAGGCTGGGGGCGGCCACCCCACCGCGCAGCAGCCGGAAGGTCTCCTCCAGCAGCCGGGGCGGGGAGCAGCGCGGCAGATCCTCCACCGCGCCCTCCATCGCCGCGTAGGTGCGGGACTCGATGTCGAAGCCCAGCTTGCAGGCGAACCTCACCGCCCGGAGGATCCGCACCGGATCCTCGCGCAGCCGGATCTCCGGATCGCCGATGGTGCGGATCCGCTGCAGCTGCAGATCGCGCATCCCGCGCACGTAGTCGATCACCTTGCCGGAGGAGAGATCGTAGAACAGCCCGTTGACGGTGAAGTCCCGGCGGCGGGCGTCCTGCTCGTCGGTGCCAAAGACGTTGTCGTGGGTGATCAGCAGATCCCCCGCGGTCTCCGGCTCCTCCCCCTCTCCGTTGGGCTCGATCGGCGGCGGCGGGTTCTCCACCAGCTCACCGTGGGAGGCGATCTCGTGGGCCTCCGCTTCCTCGTCGGCCAGCGCCAGCACCGCGCCCACCTCAATGGGGTTGGCGCGGAAGGTGGACACCTCCACGATCTTCCCGCCCTTGAAGTACACGTGCGCCAGCCGGAACCGGCGGCCGATCAGCCGGCAGTTGCGGAACACGTTCCGCACATCGTTGGGATGCGCGGAGGTGGCGATGTCGAAGTCCTTGGGGCGCTTGCCCACCAGGAGATCGCGCACGCAGCCGCCCACGAAGTAGGCCTGGTGCCCGTGCTGGACCAGCCGGGCCACCACCTTGGCGGCGTCCGGATCCAGCTTGTGCAGCGGGATGTCCGGCTGGTCCGGCCCGCCGGTCCAGGGCGCGCGCTCGGCGGACGCAGGCGCGTCCTCCCGGCAGGGCGCCCCGTTGGCGGGGGCGGAGGGGTGGAGTTCGTCCTGCGGGGGGGCAGCAGAGGACGCGTGGGGCGTGGGCGCGGACGGGGGCTTTGCCGCGGGATACGCGGTGGCCTCAGTGAGCGGGGCGCCTGCTGCGGAATCTGTCTGCTCGTCTGTGCGCGAGCCGTCTTGGGGCTGCGCGAGCGAGTCTGTCGTCATCGTGTGTTGTCGCTCCGGGGAGCGGCCTAGCGGGAGCGTCATACCCCAGGATGAGGTCAAAGGCGCGTACCACCTACCTTGGACCCCTGTGGGTAACGCCTTCCTGGCCGCTCGCCAACCAATTTGAGGCTCAACCTTCCGGCTCTGGCTCCGGCTGGTCCCCCAGGAACAGGGCGTCCTCCGGGTCTTCCTTCCCGTCCTTCTTTCCCCTCGGGCGGGCGTCGTCAATCAGCTTCAGGTAGTCCACCTTCACCAACGGCGGCGGCGGGGAGCTGGTCCCCAGCACCGCCAGGCGCCGGGAGAAGGCGGCCACGATGTCCGGGACCGGCCGGGTGAAGCTGAACAGCGGGTTGGGCGTCTGCAGCGCCTCCACCAGCGGCTTGGCCAGGTCCTGCAGCGGGTGCCCGCGGCGAAGCAGGTCCTGGAAGGAGTTGGCCAGGGTGAGCAGGTTGTAGCCTGCGTGTTGGGCCATCTCGAAGCCGATCTTCACCACCTGCGGGGCGGTGAAGATGCCGTCCGCCGCCAGCACCAGCGCGGCCTGGAAATAGTTGAACACCGGCACCAGCCGGGGGCCGTAGTGGGAGAAGCGCGCCGGCGGGGTCAGCCGGTCCAGGTTGATGAAGATCCGCCGCACCGGATCGGCCGGGGTGACCTTCTTCCAGGCGGTGAGGATCCGCTCCTTCTCGTCCGGGTACACCCGGGCGTGATCCAGGACCTCCACCAGGGTCCGCTCATCCACCCGTCCGGCGATCAGGTCCGCGTAGAGCGAATAGATGAAGGCGTCCGCCTCGGCGTCGTCCCCGAACAGGATCTCCTCGGACTCCAGGGGAGCGTTGATCCGGCTCTCCAGCAGGGCCGGCAGCTTGTAGCCCACCTGCCCCTTGAGGGCCCGGAACCGTCCCCGCAGGACGTTCTTCACGTTGTCCTTGAGGATGAACTCGTCGAACACCACCCCGTCCAGGCGCAGCTTCTCCTCCAGCACCGCCCGCATCTGCCGGGGGCTGCCGCTGATGATGCACACCCGGGTGTCTCCCTTGGCCCGCAGCTCGCGGATCAGCGCGGTGGCCCCGGGGACGGCGACCTTCTGCCGGGCCTTCTGGGTGAAGGTCCGCACCATCTGACGGAGGGTGTCGAACTCCGTCTTCAAATACGTCTTGTCCAGATCCCAGCGGATGATCCGCTTGGGCGGAAGGGGATCGATGCGGTCCGGCAGGCTCACCCGGAGAGTCCCTGGGCAATGGTCTCGGACAGCCGGGCGGAGACCGCCTTGGCCGCCACCTTGCCGGCGTTGGTCACCGCCTGGGCCTTGCTGCGCCCGTGGGCCTTGATGAAGATCCGGTCAAAGCCCAGGATCGGCGCGCCGCCGTATTGCTGCCAGTCGGTGACGTCCTTGATCTTCTTGATCCCGGTGGAGAGCATCCCGATCCCCAGCCGCCAACGCAGCTTCTCCTTGTACGCGTAGCGCGCCAGGTCCAGCACCGTCTCCGCCACCCCCTCCAACATCTTTAGGCACACGTTGCCCACGAACCCGTCGGTGACGATCACGTCCGCGGTGCCCTTGGGGATGTCCACCCCCTCCACGTTGCCCACGAAGCGCAGGCCGCCCATCCCCTGCAGTCGCTGGTGCGCCTCCACCACCCGCTGCGGGCCCTTGCCCGGCTCGGTGCCGTTGGAGAGCAGCGCCACGGTGGGGTTCGGATTCTTGGAGATCACCTTGGCGTAGGAGGCGCCCATCACCGCGAACGCCACCAGGTCCTCGGCGCTGGCCTCCACCGTGCAGCCCACGTCCAGGATCAGCGAGAACGGGTCCTGCTTCTCTCCGTGGCGCAGCCGGGTCGGATAGACCGCCGCCAGGGCCGCCCGGCGCACCCCGGGGATCAGCTTGAAGGTCTTGGCGCAGGCCAGCACGCAGGCCCCGGTGTTGCCGGCGGAGACCAGGGCGTCCGCGTCCCCGTCGGCCACCAGCCTGCAGGCGGAGAGGATGGAGGCGTCCGGCTTTTGGGCCAGGGCCTCTGCCGGCTTCTCGTCCATCCCCACGAACTGCGAGGCGTGGTGGACGGAGATCCGCTCCCCGTGGTGCCGGGTCTGGGCCAGCACCCGGTCGATCTCCGCGCGGTCTCCGACCAGCACCACGTGGATGTGGGGGGCGTCCAGTGACAGCTGCGCGGCCCCGCGGATCACCTCCGCGGGTCCGTGATCGCTGCCCATCACGTCAAATGCGATGGCGATCGGTGGCTGCATCGTCGAAGGCCGGCAACCTCTCTAGAGCGAGCTCTGGGGAGCGGAGACGTTGGCAGTGTCCCGCTCCACGCAGCCCTTGGTCAGCGTGTACTGGTAGGTGCCCAGCTCGTCGCGCCAGTACTCGCCCTCGTAGGGCCAGTACAGCTCGTCGTCCGCCACCGCCACCGAGTAGCGGTAGGACTTGACGATGCTCACCTCGCCGCCTTTGGCCAGCATCTCCTCCAGGAACTGCTTCTCCTTGTTGATGGTCTCGAACCGGATCCGCAGCGCGTTGCCCAGCAGCTCGCGCAGCGCGTCCAGCTCCACCTCCAGCTTGCTCTTGGCCATCCGCCCCGCCTTGCTGATCAGCTCGGTGCGCTGGACCTTGAGGTTCTCCATCAGCGACTTGGAGAGCTCGGAGTATTTGAAGGTGTCACCCTTGTTTCCGTAGGTGTCCAGTTCGCTCTCCAGCTCCAGGATCGACTCGTTGACCTTCTTGAAGTCCTGGTCGGTCAGGGCCAGCTTGAGCACCCGCTCCAGGATCCGGTCGGTGGTGCTGCGCGCGCCGCCGGTCCGGGTCTTCTTCTGCACCTCGGCCAGCACGTTGTAGTACTCGGACGGATCCTGATCCTTGGAGGTCACCCGCTCCAGCTCGGCGATCACCGGCTGATACAGCCGCTCGAAGTCCTCGATGATCATCGTGGACTCCCGGTAGCGGCAGTTCTCGTAATAGATGACCGCCTTGAGGATCAGCGCCTCGGGGAAGTACTCGTCCTGGAAGAAGGGCGAGGAGAGGGTGATCAGGTTCCCCAACGCCTGCTCGTACTGGCCGATCCGGTAGTGGCCCCAGGAGGCCTCGAACAGGGCCTGCAGCCACTGCGGCGAGCCGCGCTCCACCTTGCCGTAGTACTGGATGGCGTAGCGGTTCTGGCGGTGGCCGTAGTGGGTGCGGGCCAGCTGCATGAAGGCCATCTCCCGCAGCTGCTTGTTCATCTTGGCGATCTCGTTGGTCTTCTCGCCGCCGGGGCGGGTCAGCCGCACCACCTCCTTGAGCGACTCCACCGACTGCTGGAACTTGTTGTCCCGGAAGAAGGCCAGCGCCTCCAGGTACTTGGCCCGGGGGTAGAAGGCGTCCCCGCGCGGGATCAGCATGGTGATCCGCCGGACCTGGTCGAAGCTCTCGTTGGCCTCGCCCTTCTGTTCGGCGATGTCCAGGGCCCGGCCGCGCACGAAGTGGTAGCGAGCCAGCAGGTAGCGGAACTCGTTGCGGAATTTGTCCGGGAACTCGAAGTTCGCGTACTTGGCGATCTCATCCAGGATCACCGTCTCGTTGACGGTCTTGTGGCTGATGAAGAACAGCCACTCCAGGCTGTTCTTGAAGAACCTGGTGTTGGGGCCGCGCGCCAGGATCTTGGAGAACTGAGCCAGCGACGAGTGGTAGAGGCCCATCCGGTAGAGGGACTTGGCCAGCACGTACTGGGACTCGGCGGCCAACTCCGCCATCTTCTTGTCCTGCAGCAGTTCAAAGGAGCTGAGCGCGGAGAGTTCGTACTGCTTGTTCTTGAACTGGCCGATGGCGATCTCCAGCCGCTGGCGATCCGCCGACTTGCCGGACACGTCCACCGCGTCGAAGGACATGGTGGGGGCGGTCTTCTCCGGCTTGGGTCGGGCGGCCTCGGTGGGCGCAGTCAGATCCAGCCCCAGCCCGCCCTCGTCCGGCTTGGCGGCGGGAGCGGCGCTGCCCTCCTCCGGCTGGGTCTGGGTCTCCTCCTCCGGCTTGTCCGCGGTCTGCGCGTCCGGCTTCTTGGCGGCCGGCTTGCGGCGGGGGCGCTTCTTCTTCTTCGGCTCGGAGAGATCCAGCCCCTCGAAGCTCTGGGGAAAGGCGGGAGCGGCCAGCAGCAGTGCCACCAGGACCGCGAACGGGCGGAGCAGACGGTGCATGGTGGCTTAGCCCTCCTTGAAGTCGAGCGGGAAGAACAGCGAGACGCCCAGCTCGACCAGGATCTGGTGTCGCCAGTCGCTGGCGGGCCTCGGGTAGATCTGCTCCAGGTAGATCAGGTCCCGGACCTCGGCGCGGACGGTGAACCACCGGTTGATGAACACCCTCCCGCCTCCACCGATGCTGCCCCCCACCGCCCACAGCGGGGTGCTGCCGATTCCGGAGGCATCCGGGCCCATGTACTGGATCGCGGTGGGCCCGGCGACGGCGTACAGATCGAAGTGCAGGAACTGCTCGGCCATCACCGCGATCTTTCCGTAGAGCGGCGCCCACTGGACATCCAGGCCGGTGATCAACCCGATCTGTCCCGGGGCGCGTCCGTCCACCTCCTGGAAGGTGGGAGCCCGGCAGGCGCTACCGTCGGTGGGACAGATCATCGCCGAGCCGGCGACCGTGTTCAGGGAATAGCCGGCGCGCAGCCCCACCGACAGCTCCTCCAGCAGGTGGAAGTTCAGGGTGCCGCCGAAGATGTACTTGCTGAAGAAGGGGTCCTTTACCGAGAGCACCGCGGAGGGTGAGAACTCGAAGCGGCCCTTCTTGAGGAAGGCGTGCCCGGAGACCGGGGGAATCCGGTCGCGCAGCGGCTCGCCCTGGTCGGTGGCCACCTCGGTGGTGTCACCGGCCTCCGCCTCCTCCGACTGGGCGAAGGAGGGGGAGGCCGCCAGCAGACAGAGCGCCAGCAGCAGGCGGGGGATGCGGTCCATCACTCGGCCTCCCGGCCCGTGGAGCTGAACGGGAAGAAGATGGAGACCCCGGCGTTGACCGCCAGCATGTTCTGCATCGACCCCTTGGTGGTCTGACCGGGGCCGCTGTCTACATAGGAGGTGTTGATGACCGAGGCGGTGATCGCCAGCCAGTCCTTGGCCACGAAGCGCAGCCCGCCTCCTACGTCCACGCCCAGGCTGGGCGCCCTGCCCGGCAGGCCGGCGGTCACCGGGTACACCGCGCCCAGACCTCCCACCAGGAAGGCGTCAAAGTGGAAGATGGAGTTCATCACCGCCACCTTCCCGTAGATCGGGCTCCACTCCACGTCCCCCATCCCGTACCAGAGCGGATTGGAGTTGCGGATCCGGCTGAAGAAGGTGCGGTTGGCGATCGGCACGTCGCTAGAGCGGAGGGTCTGCAGCAGCGCGCCGCGGGCCACCAGCGCCAGCGAGTCACTGAGGTAGTAGGCCACCCGCAGCACCCCGCCCCACTTCAAAAAGAAGGGGTCGTTGATGGTGGCGGTCACCATCGGGGTGACCTCGAAGCGGTTGCTCTTCAGGTACAGCTTGCGCTGCACGCTTTTCACCCGGTCATCCTGGGTGATGTCCCGCTCGCCAATCGGCTGGGGTCGCCCAGCCTCCGGGGCGGGCGCGGTTTCTGCCACCGGGGGCGGTGGCGGTGTCTCCTCGGGTTGTACCGCCGGTTGTTCTTCCGCAGGCGGATTCTCCTGGTCCCCAGACAGGTCCAGGCCCAATCCACCGCCCTCGTCCTGAGCCACCGCCGGGAAGGCGAACAGCAAGCTCAGGAGGAAGGCGCTCTTGACCACGCGTCCCCTCGACCGATCGACCATGCGGCGCGGGAGCGTAGTCGTCGCTTACCCATGCGGCAACGTTGAAGCGCGATGCGGCAGAGAAGACACGAAGCAGGTCGCGTTCGCGAACCTCTATGGTACGGTCCACGGCGACTCCGGGCCTGGAGGGCTCTTCTGATGCGGCTGGGACGTTCGAGCAGGTGGATGGGGCTGGTGGCGCTGGTGGCGCTGGTCTCCAGCGGATGCAGCGAGTCCGGTGACATCGGCTTTCCGTGCGTGCTGGTGCGCTCCGACGGGGATGGCGGGGTGGTTCCCATCACCAACGGAGAGCTGCAGCCCAACACCGACATCGTCTCCTTCGGGTCCTTCGAGTGCGAGGACTTCACCTGCGTACGGCACCGCTATGCGCAGATCGTGGGGGAGCCCAACGCCCCGGCCAATGGAGTCTGCAGCCGGGATTGCACCGCGGGAGACACGCGCGGCTGCGTGGCGCTCCATCCGGAGGCCTCCAACGCGGACGGTCCGTTCACCTGCCGATCGCTGGTGCTGGATGAGGAGACCCTGACCGTGCTTTGTGCGCAGCCCGATCCGCCTCCGATCTGTGGAAGTACCGCGCAGTCCAACTACTGTGCCCAGGGAGCCACCCGCCCGGACGCCAAGGCCGCGGCCGACGCGGGTACGTAGTCCACCCACCTCCCCTGGACACTGCAATCGACGGGCGCCAGATCTTTTCGCGGTCTGGTTCGTGAAAGGGATACGCGGAGAGTTCTGTCCGCCGTGTCCAGGAGCCCGCACATGAACCGCACCGCCCTCTTTCTGGGTCTCGCCGCCGTCCTCTCCCTGCTGGCCCTGGTGGTGGGCCTGCCCGAACTCCGGGGGGGACCGGGGCCGCGGGTGGTGGTCCCCTCCCCCCTCACCCCTCCCCCGGTGGCGGTGAGCGGCGAGGGGTCGTTGACCCTGCAGGCCAGGTTGTCCCATCCGTACCTGGGGCCGGGACAGTCCGACCAGTTCCTCACCCTGGAGGTGACCGGCAAGGAGCTCCCCGGCGCCACCCGCAGCCCGGTCAACCTGGCCCTGGTGCTGGACCGCTCCGGATCGATGAGCGGGCAGAAGCTGACGGACGCCAAGCAGGCGGCGCGGGTGCTGGTGGGGCAGCTGCGGGACGAGGACCGGCTGGCGATCATCCACTACGGCTCCGACGTGCGCGCCTTCTCCAGCGCCCAGGCCACTTCTTCCAACCGGGAGCGGATGCTGCGCTACGTGGACGGCATCTTCGACGACGGGGGGACCAACATCGGGGACGGGCTCTCCGCCGGGCGGGACCAGCTGCTCTCCGGGCTCAAGGAGTTCCGCGTCAACCGGGTGATCTTGATCAGCGACGGGCAGCCCACCGAGGGCCTCACCGACCACGCGGACCTAGTGAACATCGTCCGGCAGATCCGCACCCACGGGATCTCGGTCAGCTCCATTGGGGTGGGCACCGACTTCAACGAGGACCTGATGCAGGCCTTCTCCGAGGTCGGCGCCGGCTCCTACGCCTACCTGCAGGACTCGCTGCGGCTCTCCAACATCTTCCAGCGCGATCTGCAGGCCGCCACCACCCAGGTGGCGCGCAACGTGGAATTGAACCTGGACCTGCCGGAGCGCACCGAGCTGGGTGAGGTGCTGGGCTACAGCAGCACCCAGGTGGGCAACAAGATCCGGATCGCCCTGCCCGACTTCTCCAGTGGCCAGCTGGAGCGGGTGGTGGTGCGGCTGGTGGTGCGCGCCGGGCGGGTCGGTCAAGCGGTGGATGTGGCCAAGCTCTCACTTGGGTACCGTGACCTCCTGCGGGACGCGCCGGCCGAGGCCCTGGCCCAGCTGACCGCGATGGTCACCGACCAGCAGGAGGAGATCACCCTGCACCAGGACAAGGACGCCACCGTCTATGCCACCCGGGCCCGCAGCGCCCGGAACACCCACGAGGCCGCGGAGTCGCTCAAGCGCGGGGATCGCCAGCGGGCGGTGGAGCTGCTGCAGCAGAACCAGCAGCTGTTCCGCCAGGCGGCCTCGGTGGCCGGTGCCCCGGCGGTGGCGGCGGACGTGCAGGAGCAGGCAGCGATGATCGAGGGGATCGGCACCGCTCGCACCGAGGAGGAGATCCAGCACCAGGTGAAGGGCACCAAGCGCAAGGCGATGAAGGACTACGGCCGGGTCGGCTCCACCTACTAGGAAGGGAATTCCCCATGGCATCGTCGACTGCGACCCTCCAACTGCACCACCGCGAGACCTTCGAGCGGAACGTCACCCGGTCCCTGATCGCCGGGGGCGTGGCGGGGGCGGTGCACTTCCTGTCCGCCCAGGCGGCGAACCTGGCCGCCTCGGTGCTGGGCACCGCGCCCACCCAGCTGTTCCCCTCCGCGGACGTGCTGCAGTTCCTCCCCCTCAGCTACGCCACCATCGCCGGGGTGGCGGTGGCCACCGCCCGGGGGGACAAGCTGGATCGGCTGATGCTGGCCGCCCTGGGGGTGGTGCTGCCGGCGGTGCCCTGGCTGTTCGGGTTCTCCGCAGCCTGGACGGTGGGGCTGGCGGCGGCGGCGGCCGGCGCGCTGATGGTTCGATCCCACCTCAGTGACCGCGGCGAGGAGGGCAACGTGGGTGGGGGCCGCCCCGGGGTCCTCAACTACCTGCTGGGCGCCGGGCTGACCGGAGGCCTGGCGGTGGCCGGCACCCAGGTGGCCCGGGCGCTGTCCTTTCGGATGGAGGACTTCTCCACCCCGCCGCTGATCGCCGCGGTGCTGGCCGGGGTGGTGCTGGCGCTGTTCGTGGGGCTGGGATCGATCGCCGCCCACGTGGCGCTCTCCGCCGATCCGGTGGAGGCCCGCTGCGAGGAGGTGATCCCGCAGCTGAGCGGCGAACTCAAGACGCTGGCCTCCCGCGCGCTGACCCTCTACCAGCAGTGCGGCAAGTCGCTGGCGGCGCTGCCCCGCGAACCGGCCCGGGAGGAGATGGCCCGCACCCTGGGGCTGATGACCCGCGAGGCAGTGGACCTGGCGGCGGAGTGGTCCGGCCTGGAGACCCAGCTGCAGAGCGGCGCGGTGCAGGATCTCTCCGCCCAGCAGGCGGAGTTGGAGGCCAGCATCCTGACCGCGCGGGATCCGGTGGCCCGCCAACAACTGCAGCTGGCCGCCTCGGCGATCCGCGAGGAGATGGCGCACCTGGACGAGCTGTCGCTGCAGCGGGAGCGGGTGGTGGCCAAGCTCAAGGCGGAGGTGGCGCTGTTGGAGCGGGCCCGGGTGGCGCTGATCGGGATGCGCAGCGGCCAGATGCAGCTCAAGGCCGCCGAGCTGTCCGCGTTGGCCCGCAAGTTCAACTCACTCTCCTCGCTGCAGGTGGCCGAGGCCCGGCTGGCCGGCGCAGTGGCCACCTCCGCGGAGCTGGAGGCCCAGCCGTTCGTGGTCTCCTCCCCGGTGGACCCGCTGGCGGCCGCCGGCGGTGGGTCCGAGCCGACCCGACTCAAGATCTGATCCAGGGTTGCCGCGCCGCGCAATGGCGCGGCCGGATGGGTCCCATCAGTTTGGGGAAAAGCAGTTTTTGCTCATCCCGGGGTCAGCTTGCGGAATGTCCGGATGTCGACTATCGACCCTGCGTTCGCCCCAACACGCCACCAGGGCCGGAACCGGCGTCATCACTGGGCGAACGAAAAACGAGGGGACTCCAAATCATGAAGAAGTTGTTCGCGCTTGCGCTTGCCGTGTCCGCAGTTGGCTGTGGTCCGCAGATCGAGCTGTCTGATCGTCCGCGGTTCAATGATGGGGTGAACACCATCACCTTCATGCTCTACAACGCGCTGACCGGGCAGGCGATCACCGACGCCACCGCCGCCGTCACCGTCACCATCGGGACCTACGAGCTGACGGCCACCCACCAGGGCGACAACGTACTGGTGCTGGCCCAGGTCCCCTACGGGACCCACCGGGCGCTGATCACCGCCCCCGGCTACCTCAGCTTCCTGGGCCGCCCCCAGGGCAGCTGCAGCTATAACTACTCCAGCGGTCCCTCCGGTCAGTGCTACCAGACCTACCAGGTGGCGATGTTCCCCACCGACAGCGTCCAGAGCGCTGTGACCGTGCGCGCCTTCGAGGAGACCAACGGGATCGCGCTCAAGTCGGGCACCGCGGTGGCCACCTTGACCTCCGTGTCCTCGCTGGTCCCCGTCTCCGGCTGGACCGTGCTGCCCGGTTCGTTCGCCGAGCGTCCCAACACCCTGGTGGTGGATCTGGTGAACGGCGCGGCGGTGTTCCCGGCCGCCGATCTGGTGCTGGGCTCTAACTACAGCGTCGACATCTACAACGCGGTCAGCGCCTCAGATCAGCTCCTGACCCCGGTGGAGAACGAGACCTTCCAGGCCGGCCGAGGCTTCCCGGAGCTGACCCTGTTCCTGGGTGCGCCCACCGAGTACCCGGTGGCGCTCGCCACCTCCTCGGAGGAGCTGAGCCACGTCGGCAGTCAGGCTTCCTTCTGGGTGAAGTTCCCCTACCAGGTGGAGGTGTGCAGCGAGGTCGACGACCACTACATCGCCTTCAACGGGGGCTACTACGACGCCGACGCGGACGGGGCGTTCGCCACCGCGCTGCCCAACCCGTTCGCAATCGCCCGCAGCGGCGCGGAAAGCCCGGGCACAGTGCTGACCATCAGCCCGAACTGGGAGGTTCCTCCGGATACCGGTGACGGGCACCTGGACGTCTACTTCTACGGGATCAGGGTCCGGGCCCAGGGGTCCAACAGCTGCTACTACCTGGAAGACGTCCTGATCCGGAACGACAACTACGTGAACCCCAGGATGCACGCCGTCTCCGCGCCGTAGTCCCCCGCCCTTCACGGAAGACACAATTCATATGAAGACCCTGAAGATCGCGGCACTGGCCGTGGCCCTGGTGGCCACCTCGGCCACCGCCCAGACTGCTCCTGCTCCGGAGCCCACCACGGCTCCGGCCACCCCCAAGGCCCAGCCGTCGCTGAGCACCGACGAGGGTTGGAACTCCGACTGGGCGCTGCTGTTCTCGCTCAACAACATCCTCACCAGCGGCAGCATCCTCGGCGCCAGCGGCACCGGCTCCATCTCCGGCAGCTACTTCCTGGCGGACGATGTGGCGGTCCGCGCCGGCGTCAGCCTCAGCCGCCAGCACAGCCCCAACCAGCTGACCAAGGTGGTGACCCTCACCGGCACCGACAGCGTCCCCACCTACAGCATCTCCAACCCCTCCAGCTTCACCGAGTTCCACTCGGTGGGTGTCCGGGGCGACTACCTCAAGCGCCTCTCTACGCGCTCCATCGCCCCCTACCTGGGCGGCGGCGTGTCGGTGGGCTGGAACTGGACCCGGAACAACCTGCTGGACGACGTGAGCGTGGTCGATCAGCGGCTGGAGATCGATAACCACACCGACAACTTCAACGTGAACGGTCACGGCATCGTGGGCGCCGAGTGGCGCCTGCACTCCAACTTCGCGCTCTACGCGGAGTATGGGGTGACGGTGAACCTCTATCAGCTGAACCAGCTGAACAACCGGACCACGGTGGAGAACTCGGCGGGCGGAACCCCGACCACCACCCAGAACACCACCCAGCGGACGACCCACTCGTTCCTGCAGCTGTCCACCGGTCTGTCCCAGGGCGGAACCCTGGGTCTGCAGGTCTTCTTCTAAGACCCGGCCGTTGCTTCCAGGAGATCCCCAGCCGGCCACCTGCGCCTGCTGGGGATTTCTCTTTTGCGGGCTACTGGATCTGGATCCCGGGGGGCAGCTGCAGCTCCAGCCTCGACCCGGTGCGCATCCCCACCTTGGAGGTCCAGCCGCCGGGGACCTCCAGCACATTCCGGGAGGGGCGGCCCACGTGGCGGGAGGCCAGGGAGCGGGGGACCGCGCTCTCCACGATCCCCACCACCGTCCCGTCCTCGGTCAGGAACACCATGTCCAGAGGGATCAGGGTGTTCCTCATCCAGAAGGAGTGGTCCTCGTCCTGGTCGAACAGGAACAGCATCCCCCGTCCGGGGCGCAGCTCGGTGCGCCACATCATCCCGCGGGTGCGGGCGTCGGTGGTGGCGGCGATCTCCACCTCGATCACCTGGCGGCTGCCGTAGGCGTCCTGGAAGAAGAGGCGACCTTGGGGCATGGCGGGGGGCAGAGAGTCCTCGGCGGTGACGTCCGGGCGGCTCAGGCGCGCGCCCTTGGGTGTGGACTGGCCCTGACCATTGGCGCTCTGGCCGGGACACCCGGAGGTGAACAGCAGCGCCCCGGTGGTCAGCGCCAGGGCGCGGCGGCGGAAGGGGCGGCTCACGACTTGAGCTGCTTGTTGAGCAGCTTCCCGGTGAGCTCCGGCCCCAGGCTCTCGGCCATCAGCTGCTCCACCACCCCCTCGAAGTCCGAGCGCTGGTGGTCCCCGCTGTAGATGAAGCGGATCCCCATCCCCGGCTCCTCTCCGTCCGGCTTGGACCACACCACCTCCCCCAGCAGCTCGAAAGGATGGTCGCGGTGGGGGATGCTCAGCTTGAACAAAAAGCGCGTCCCGATCGGGAGCGGCTTCTTGGTCTTGATGAAGGTTCCACCCTTGGAGATGTTCTTCGTGTAGTCCGCGAAGAAGGAGTTCATCTTCTTGTAGTCGACCTTGAGTTCGATCGGCGCTCGGATGTGCTGCCGGATCTCCGCGCTTTTGGGGTCGTTCATTCTGGCGTGAGTATAGGGGACCCGATGCGACAAGTCGTTTCCCGCGCTGCGTTCCTGTTGCGCAGTCCGGCGGTGCTGGTGGTGGGAGGGCTGATCGCCGGGGGCGGGGTGTTCCTGGTCCGGCTCCCCCTGTTGGGGATGCCCGGCTTTGAGTTGTCCCTGGTGCTCTCGGTGGGGATCGGCCTGTTGGGGGGCGTGGTGGGGGCCTCCGCCGGCTTTCTGGAGCGCCAGTTGATCCAGGGACGGGATCCGCGGCCCAAGGGCGCCCAACGGTTCGATTCCCCGGCGCAGGCTGTCTGGCACGCCATCGCCGCCGGGGCCCTGCTCAACGGGTTGTTCCTGCTGCCCCCGTTGGTGGCGGCCACCCTCTACGCCATCGCCTCCACCGTCTGCGATCCGTTCGAACACCTGGGTTTTGTGCCCCTGCTGCCGTTCCCCTCTGCCCTGCTGGCCTCCGCGGCGGGGGTGTTCTGCGCGCTGGGGGCCCGGGGCAAGACCGGCGCCTTCTTCCGGTACCTGCTGCTGGTGGCGGTCTCCGCGGCGGTCACCGCTTGGCCGATCGTGTTCGGCCCCCAGGTGTCCGCCTTCAACCACTTCGGCGGAGTGCTGCCCGGCCCGCTGTACGACGAGGCCCTGGCGGTCACCCCCGCCATCGGCTGGTTCCGACTCCAGACCCTGCTGTTGGCCGCCTGTCTGTGGCTGCTGTCCTCGGTGTTGCTGGACATGCGGGACGGCCGCCTGGGCCGGCCTTACCTGAGAGTAGGACCGCTGGTCTTGCTGGGATCGATGCTGGTGTGTGTGTTTGCCCTGGAGGAGCGGGCCCCCCAGCTGGGGTACCGGATGACCGAGGCCCACCTCACCGAGCAGCTGGGCGGGATCCGGGAGAGCGAGCACTTCCTGATCACCTACCCCCGCGGCAAGCCCCGCCTGGAGGTGGACCGGCTGGTGCGGGATCTGGAGTTCCAGCACCAGCAGCTCTCCGCGTTCCTGGGCGTCGCCCCCCCAGGACGGATCCGGGTCTACCTGTACCCCAGCGCAGAGGCGAAGAGCATCCTGGTGGGGGCCGGGAGGACCCAGTTCGCCAAGCCCTGGCAACACAGCCTGCACGTCAACGACGCCCCCTTCCCGCACGGGGTGCTCCGCCATGAGCTGGCCCACGTGATGGCCGCCCCGCTGGGCTCCGGTCCCTTCCAGGTGACCAGCCGCCATGGAGTGATACCGGTGATGGGGATCATCGAAGGGCTGGCTGTGGCCGCCGATGATCCGGTGGACGAGCTGACCTTGCACCAGTGGGCGGCCGGGATGCGCCGCGAGGGGCTGGCCCCGGACGTGCGGGAGATCCTGGGCCCGCGCGGCTTCTACCAGAGCGCTCCGGCCCGGGCGTACACCCTGGTGGGGTCCTTCCTGCGCTACCTGGCGGACACCTACGGCACCCAGAAGCTGGGGCAGCTGTACGCCCGGGGGGACTTCGAGACCAGCTACGGGCGGACCCTGGACGCGCTGGCCACCGAGTGGGAGCGCCATCTGGAGACGGTGACCATTGCCCCCGCGCAGCTGAACCAGGCCTTCGCCCGCTTCCGGCAGCCCTCCCTGTTCGTCCGGCCCTGTGCGCGGGAGGTGGCGACGCTGCACGCCCGGGCCAGCCAGCTGCTGGCCTCGGATCCGGAGGCGGCGCTGGCGGACTTCCGGCGCTGTGCGCTGCTGCAGCCGGGCGAACCCACCTACCGGTTGGGAGAGGCGGCGGCGCTGGTGCGGATGGATCGCGGCGGCGAGGCGCTGCGGCTGTTGACCGAGGTGGCCCAGGGGGTGGCCGGCAAGCCGTCGCTGGAGGCGGAGGTGCTGCTGGCCCAGGCGGACGTGGCCACCGAGGTGGGCTCGGCCGAACAGGCGGGGGCGCTATTGCAGCGAGTGCTGGCGCTGCACACCAGCTCCGCGGTGGAGCGGACCGCGCGGGTGAAGCTGGCCGCCCTCTCCTCTCCCTGGGCCGGCCCGGCGGTGTGGCACTACTTCCGACCCGGCTCGGACGAGCTGCGGCTGTTGCGGCTGCGAGACGCGCTGGAGAAGGAGCCCACCAACGTCGCGGTGGCGTATCTGCTGGGCCGCCGGTTGGTGCAGTCCGGCGAGCCGGGGATGGGCGAAGGCTACCTGGCCCAGGTGCTGGCCACCGCCGGGGTGCCGGACTCGCTGCTCAAGGAGACCTGGCGGCTGCGCGCCGAGGCGCTGTATCTGGCCGGCGACTGCCAGGGGGTGCGCGACCTGGCGGGCAAGCTGCCGGATCTGGGCGAGGTGCTCAGAAGGCAGGTGAACGGTTGGGTCGCCCGCTGTGATTTCGAGCAACGGGTCTTTGAGTCCCCGCTGGTCCCGCCCGCCCCCTTTCGCTAAGCGGTGCCGGCCACACACGCCTTGAGGAGAGCCAGCACATGAAGTTCGAGCTGAAGCAGCAGATCGCCGGGACCCTGGACGAGGTGGAGCGGGCGATGATGGACCAGCGCTACACGCCCTTCCTGCTGGCCCACCACGGGGTGCTGCTGGAGGCCCAGGTGTTGGAGCTGAAGGATCAGGGCACGGTGATCCACCGCAAGGTGCGCTATCGGCCCAAGCCGGTGATCAAGGCGATTGGCCCCAAGGAGATCCCGCCGGAGTGGTTCGCCTTCGTGGAGACCTCCTCCTACGACAAGAAGAAGAAGGAGCTGACCTTCACCAACGTGCCCACCTCGCACTCCATCGCCAGCATGCTGGTCAACACCGGGGCGCTGAAGCTGCGCGAGGTCAACGGCCAGGTGGAGCGCACCGCCAGCGGGGAGATCCAGGTCAAGGTCCCCTTCTTCCTCAAGCCGCTGGCGATGATCGCCGAGCGGGTGATCCACGCGGAGGGGATGAAGATCCTGGAGGGCGAGCCGCCGGTGATGAACCGCTTCCTGGCGGAGGTCTTCCGCAAGTCGTAGGCAGGAAGGCTGCCCTTGGCATGAAGGCTGCTAAAGAGGCCCCCATGGTTTCTTCCCTTCGCACCCTCGGGCTGGCGCTGGTCGGCGCCGCCCTGGCCACCGGCTGCGCCTCCCGCAAGATCCCGGGAACGGACATCCCGGACACCGACGACACCCGGGCATTGATCGCTGTGGTGGACACCTACCGGCAGGCGCTGGAGCGTCGGGACGCCAACGCCATCCTGGCGCTGCTCTCCGAGTCCTTCCACGACGGCGCCGGGACCGGCTCGGTGGAAGATGACCTCCACTACCGAGAAATGCGGGAGGTCCTCCCCAAGCGGCTGGGCCAGCTGGAGAACCTGCGGGCCACGTTCAACATCCGGACCGTGGACCTGTTGGACAAGGAGACCGCGGCGGTGGTCTATCAGTTCGACGCCCAGTACGACCTGCCCGGCCTCAAGACCAAGCCGGTCCGGCAGACAGATCTGATGAAGATGTGGCTGAAGAAGGTGGGCGGAGAGTGGAAGATCCTCTCCGGAATCTAGAGCGTCAGTTTGTCACTGCCGGGGTGGGGCCCGCGGACAAACCGTCAGCGGCCCGCTCCTGGCACCAGCGGATCACCCGGGCCGCGTAGTCCTCTCCGTCGAACTGGGACATCTCCTGGATCCCGGTGGGGGAGGTGACGTTGACCTCGGTCAGCTTCCCGCCGATCACGTCGATCCCCACGAAGTACAAGCCGTCTTCGCGCAGCGCCGGGGCCAGGGCCTCGATGATCTCCCGGTCCGCCCGATCCAGCGACGCGCTCTCCGCGTGCCCGCCCAGGTGGAGGTTGTTGCGCTCCTCCCCTTCCCCGTGGACCCGCAAGATCGCCCCCAGCGGTGCTCCGTCCAGCAGCAGGATCCGCTTGTCCCCCTGGGAGGCGCCGGCCAGGTAGGCCTGGGCCTCGCAGCGGCGGCCCCCCTCGGTGGCCACCTCCAGCAGCGAGTTCAGCCCGCGCATCCCCTGCTGGGCAAACAGGATCCCGCTGCCCCCCGCCGCATCCAGGGGCTTGAGCACCACCTCCCGGTGCTCCGCCACGAAGGCCAGCAAGAGACCGCGATCGGCGGTCACCAGCGAGGGCGGACACAGCTGGGGAAAGCGCAGCCCATAGAGCTTCTCGTTGGCGCCGCGGATCCCGGTGGGGTCGTTGACCAGCAGGGTCCTCTTCCGGTCCACCCGATCCAGGATCCAGGTGGACTCCACGTAGGCCAGGTTGAAGGGAGGGTCGGTGCGCAGCCAGGCGCAGCCGAAGCTGTCCACCCGGCGGTGCTGGGGCGGCCCCAGGTATTCGAAGTGGGCGCCGGGGCCGCCGGGGACACGCACCGCCCGGCTCCGCACCATCGGGGTTCCCCCCACCAGGGACAGGGAGGAGGCCAACCCCACCTGGGTGCGCAGCCCCAGGGTGTGGGCGGCGCGGAGCAGCGCGTAGGTCGTGTCCGCGTTCGGCTGCGCGCGCTCCAGGGGATCCATCAGGAAGAGCAGTTCCACCTCCCCATCGTGCAGGGCCCACCACCTTCGCGCATGACTTCCGAGCGGCTCTTTCCTGCAGCGGACGCCTGGGCGCAGGTGAGGCGGGGGCTCACTCCAGTCCCAGCAGCCGCTGGAACCCGGCGCTGTCCAGGGCCGCCAGCTGCCGGGCCCGGGCCAGGTAGGTGCGGAAGTCCTTGCGGGCCAGCCGCTCCGGGGGCAGCGGCGAGAGGTGGAAGTCGCGGATGCGGGAGGCGGTGTAGCGGATGGCGCCGAAGAGGGCGAAGTCCAGCAGGTGCTCGGCCTCGCCCGGCCGGAAGGGACGCTCCTGCTGGTAGCCGCGCAGCAGGGCGGCGCACAGCGGTGGCTGGTAGCGGTCCTCGAAGCACCAGGCGTTGAGGGTGATCGCCACGTCCAGGATCAGCGCGTCCCGGCAGGCCATCTCGAAGTCGAAGATCGCGCTCACGCGGTCCCCCAGCCACTTCACGTTGTCCAGGAAGATGTCGGCGTGGATCACCCCGCGCGGGATCAGCGCCCGATGTGGCCGGCGGGTCCGCTCCAGCAGGGCGATCAGCTCGGCGGCGATCGCCCGCAGCTGGGGGTCGGAGTGGATCTCCAACTCGCGCAGCCAGCCCTCCACGGTGGAGTCGTCGTAGGGGTTCTCCCGCTCCCCCAAAAACGAGTTGCCCAGCCGGTGCAGCTTCCCCAGCTCCGCCCCCAGCCGCTCCAGGTGGTCGGTGGTCAACTGGGCGCGGGTCAGCTCCTCCCCCGCCAGGTAGTGGAACAGGGTCACCCGGCCCCCAGCCAGGGGAAGGAACGGTTCGCCGCGAACCGTGGGGACGATCCGCGGCCCAGGGAAGCCGGCCTCGCCCAGGTGGGCCAGCAGCCGGGCCTCGAAGGCCAGAGCTTCCGCCGAGCGGGCGGTGGTGTGACGCAGGAACAGGCGGCCCCCGGGGGTCTGCAGCCGGTAGTTGCTGTTGATCGACCCCTGCGGAATCCCGGTCGCCTCCAGTGGCTGGCCCAGCCCGTACGCCAAGGAGACCGCGTCCAGATCCTGTGCTGTCAGCGCCGCGTAGATCGCCACCGTGTCTCCCGGGCACCGAAGGGAATTGTGCCGCCCAACCAACAACTACCACCGACCGGGGTCTCCTTTGACAGCGTCCCTCTCCGGAGGAGAACCTTCGCCGCATGGAAACCCATCCTCCACAAGGCCCAGGCGACTGGAAGAGGCAGGAGTCGCTGCGATCAGTGCTGACCCAGGTGGTGGTGGTGGGGTCGCTGCTGGCGCTGGCGGTGTTCTTCGCCTACCGCCGCGGGGTGGACAAGCAGGAGGCGACCGCGGCCATCGAGCAGGCGCGGCAGCTGATCCGGCTGGACGCGCCCTCGGACCTCCGGGCGGCGCTGCAGATCCTGGAGCCGGCGCTGCAGTCCAGGGTGCGCGGCGGGGACGCCCACGCCCTGGCCGCCCGGGTGCTGGCGGAGCTGGGGGTGGTCCACGCAGACGCCGACGCCCAGCGGCAAGCCGCGGTGCACCTGGCGGCGGCGGCGAAGGAGGACTCGGAGGTAGAAGAGCGCTTCTCCGCCCAGGCGCTGCTGGCGGTGGGCGCCGGCCGGGCCGCAGACGGGGTCACCCAGATGATGGCGCTGACCCAGACCGGGATGCGGCGGCTGGATCTGGAGTACGTGCTGGCCCGCGCCCAGCTGGCCACCGGCCGCACCGATCTGGCGCTGGCCACCCTGGCCCGCGCGGCGCAGATCGCGTCCGGCGAGCCGCGGATCCACGCGCTGCACGCGGACCTGCTGGCGGAGGTAGGCGACCTGGGCGAGGCGGTGGCCAGCTACCGGCGGGCACTGGCGGGGAATGCCCAGCACCCCTCGGCCCGGCTGGGGCTGGCTCTGGCCCAGGCCCGGCGCAGCGGGGACCCGGCGGTGATTGACGCGGCGGTGGCCGCCCTGCAGCGGGAGGGCTCCTTCTCCCCGGCGCTGGCGGCGCGGGTGGAGGCCTCCCGGACCGCGGCGGCCAGCGCGCTGGCAGTGGACGTCCCCTAGGGAAACAGGTCGGCGCCGCCCAGCCGTCCGTGCTGGGCGGTGCGGAACCGCCACTCCCCGTCCGCCTCCCGGACCAGGGTGGCGTCGATCCGGTAGCCGGTCAGCGACCCGGCCTCGGCGGCGGCCGCCAGATCCTGCCCGGCCTTCCGGGCGAAGAGGAACTTGCCGGAGAAGGTGGCCTGGGTGTCGCTCTCCAAGGTGACCTCCAGGTCCAGCGGCACCACCTCCACCCACTCGCCCCGGAACATCTGGGCGGCGAGGATCCCCTTGAGCTGGGCCTTGTCCGCGCCGCCCTGCCCGGAGAACTGCTCGGAGATCTGCTCGAGGATGAAGCCCAGGTCGCGCGTCCCGGCGGCCTCCGCCATCCGCTCCACCTGGTGGCGGATCCGGTCCTCCGGGGTCTGGGCCTGGCGGGGCCAGAACCACAGCCCCAACCCCACTGCCGCCAGCCCGGCGGCCAGCGCAATCAGCCTGGAGCGATCCAACTGCATGGCGCTACCGGGCCTCGGACTTGGGAGGCTCGGGAAGCTCGGGTTCCATCACCAGCTCGTCGGCGTCGATGATCTCCGCCGGCCGCAGCGCCTCGCCGATCTGCTTGAGCCGGCGATCGGAGAGGGTCTCCAGGTAGGTGCGGGTGTTGGGGAAGGCCACCGTCAGCTCGGTGAAGTCCTTGCGGTCCAAGAACGCGGTGGCGGTCTTGCGGGTGGCGGCCACGGTGGCGGTGGCCCGCAGCCCGGTGAGCAGCGAGATCTCCCCGGCCACGTCGCCCTCCCGCAGGATGCCCAGCGAGACCAGCCCGCCGGCCGGGTCCTCCTTCTGGACCACCAATTCGCCGGCCAGGACCAGGAACAGCCCCGGGGAGTGTTCCCCCTCCACCAGCGCCTTCTCGTTGGGGGCCAGGGCGCGGAAGGTGAAGTGCTGCAGCAGCTTCGCCCGGTCGGCCTCCGGGATCTGCTGGAACAGGGGGGAGGTGGCCATCAGGTTCTTGGCCATGCGGGCCTGGGCGAAGTCCGCCAGCACCTGGGGCACCGAGGGGTGGGTCTTGGCCACCTGGTTGAGGTGCTCGCGCTTGATCTCGAACACGTCGGTCTCCACCACCGCGGTGACGGTGGCGGTAGGCTGGGCCCCGGTGAGCATGGAGATCTCGCCGAAGATCGACCCGCCGCCCAGCGAGCCGAGGGTCTTGCGCTCCGAATCCATCTGCCGGCTGACCGCGGCCCGCCCGGCCACCAGCACCCAGATCGCATCCCCGCCCTGCCCCTCCTGGGAGATGACCTCGTCCGGCTTGGCCTCCCGGTAGGTCATCCGGCCCACCAGGTCCACGAACGCGTCGCGCTCCAGGTCCGCGAACAGCGGCAGCGGGGGGCGGGCGTTGGGGTCGGCGGCGCCGCCGGGGTCGGGGGCGGCCAGCACCTCGATGGCGCGGTTGGTCAGCTCCTCGCCCTGGAGGGTCATCAGATCCGTCTCCACCTTGCCGTCGTAGAGCTGTTCGGGAGGGAGCGGCGGAGGCACCTGGGCCCTGCCGCCCACCGCGCGGGCCGCACGGGAGTGGATCCGCGAGAGGGTGTCCTTGAGCCGGCGCTCGTGGGGGCTGTAGCCCAGCGCGATCTTGCAGGAGGCGATGGCGGAGAGCAGGTAGTCCCGCTTGAGCAGCCCCTCGGCGCAGGCGTGCAGCGCGGTGACCGCGCGTTCCTTCTCCCCCAGCTCCACCAGGCAGCGGGCGGCCAGCATCCGCGACCGGTGGTCGTTGGGCAGCCGCCGCACCGCCTCGGCAAACACGGCGAGCGCCTTCTCGAACTGCTTCTCGTCGAGGAGGTCCATCCCCAGCTCACGCAGGTGGCTCATGGGGCGGGACTGTGGCGTTAGTTCAAGGCTCCATCAAGCGGAGCTGTGATTCCGCCTTCTGATGGGCGTCCGAACCCCTGGGGGCGACCTGCATCACCAGCTTGAGCTTGGCGATGGACTGCTTCGGATCCCGCTCCCGGATCATGTAGGCCTCCAGGTACAGCTCGTCCGCCCGCTGCCCCATCTTGGTCAGGCCCTGCCGGGCACGCTCGTCGCCAGGGGAGCGGCGCAGGATGTCCCGGTACAGCTGGGTGGCGGTCCCCAGATCGTTGCGGGCCACCGCCGCCTTGGCGGCCGCGTTCTGGGCGTCAGCAAGCTGCTCGTCCAGAAGATCCCCCAGGCTGCCCGGGAGCGCGATCTGCTGGTACAGCGAGTGGGCCTTCTGCAGGGGCCGCAGCGCGCTCTCCATTGCCCGGGCCCGGACCTTCTTCTGCGCGTCCTCCCAGCTGCGCGCAAAGGTCGGGATCAACGTCTTGAGGGTGCGGGCCCGGCTGCGGATGTCCTCGTCGCCGCGGTAGGCGTCCACCACCCGGTCGCACTCCAGCACCGCGCGGGGAAAGTCCATGGCGTGGAACTTCCGCTCCACCGGGCGAAAGGCGTTGTCCACGAACGCCTTGCGGGCCTGCACCGCCCGGACCTGGTTGCGTTGCCGGTCGGCGCTGCTGCGCGCCTGATCCATCTGTTGCTGCTTTTGGACCAGCGCCTCCACCTCCTCCAGCCGGCCCTTCATCCGGGTCTTCCGTTCGTCGGGGAGCTGTTCAATGAACTGGGCGGCGGTGGCCGGATCCAGCGCGTCCAGCGCCTCCTGGGCGCTCCTCTCCAGATAGTCGGCCTGCTTGGAGAGGATCTCCTGCTCCAGCGCCTGCCGCTCCAGGATCCGCTTCTCCGAGGCCTCCGGGGTGCGGGCCAGCTCGGCGCGGGCGTCGTCGAACCGCTGCTGCTCCACCAGCGAGCGGGCCAGCTCCAGCGACTTGATGGCCGCCAGCTCCTTGCGGGCCACGTCGCCCAGGTTGTCCTCGTCGATGCCGGCCTTGATCCGCTCCGCGGACTCGATCAGATCCACCGCGTCGCCGAAGCGGCCATCCATCATCGCCACCCGGGCCCCGTCCATCTTCCGGGTGGCGGCCAGCTCGCGGGCATCCGGCGGGGGGGCCACAGCCTCGCGGAAGATCGTGGAGAGCACCACCCAGATCAGGATCACCGCCAGCAGGGACCCGCCAATGGCGCCGATCCGCTGCTGCAGCGAAAAGGACTCCCAGCGGCCCTTGAGGCTGGCCTTGTAACGGGCCTCTTCGGCGGCCTTCTTCTCCTCCTCGGCGCGCTTGGCGTCGTCCTCCGCCTTCTGCAGGGCGGCGGCGGCCTCCTCCTGCTTGCGCTGCTCGCGCTCCTCCTTGGACCGGCGGGACTCCTCCTGCTTGCGGTCCGCCTCTTCCCGCGCCTTCTTGACAGCCTCCAGCTCGTCCACGAACTGGAGCTTGGTGGCGCCGATCTCGATCACGTCCTCGTGGCGCAGCAGCTTCTCGTCCACCCGCTCGCCGTTGACCTTGGTGCCGTTGCCGGAGACCAGGTCGCGCAACAGCACGCCCTTCTCTCCCTGGATCAGCTCCAGGTGGCGGCGGCTGATTGACCGGTCCTCCACCTGGATGTGGCAGCCGGTGGCGCGGCCGATCACCATCCGCACGCCGGTCAGCCGCTTGACCTTGCCCTTCTCCGGGCCGGCCAGGATCACCAGCTTGCGGGGCGGACCGGCGCGGGTGGACTCCACCTCGTCGTCCTCGTCGCCCAGCGGACTCCCCCCGCCGGCCAGGTCTTCGGGGAGCGGATCGTCCTCGCCGTAGATGTCACGCCCGTCCTCAACGGGTTCGTCCGTTGCGGGATATTCGTTGCCGGTCTGGTAGCCGGGCCGGGCGCCGCTGCGAGTTCCCATGGAAGTGGCTGGAATTACAGCGCGGACCGTTGCCGGTGTCGAGGCGCGTCGTTACTGTCCCCGTCCCTTTGCGTGACTTTGCGCATGGGTAAGGAGGCTGTTCCTTGGCGAGCAGGCAGGCTGCAAAGACCGCAAAAGAGACCGCAAAGAAGACGAAATCGATGAGGGCGGCAGAGCCGGTGCTGGTGCGCCCGCTGCTCCCCATCCCGCTGATCGAGCGGCTGCTGGCGGCGGCGATGACCCGCGGCGGGGACTTCGCGGAAGTCTACGTGGAGCGCGCGGTGATGACCGCGGTGGTGCTGGAGGAGCGCAAGGTCAAGAGCGCCCAGACCGGCCTCACCCAGGGGGTGGGCATCCGGGTGATCAGCGGGGCCAAGGTCGGCTACGCCTACTCGGACGATCTGGATGAGCCGGCACTGTTCCGCGCCGCCGCCACCGCGGCGCTGATCGCGTCTGGAGGCGGCTCGGAGCGTTCGGTGAAGGTCAGCCGGATCGCCACCCCGATGTACTACCGGGTCCCCACCCCGCTCTCGGAGGTGGACGTGGACCGGAAGGTGGAGCTGATCGTCCGGGCGGACAAGGCGGCGCACGCCTTCGATCCGCGGGTCAAGCAGGTCACCGCCAGCTACGCGGACACCACCAAGCGGATCTGGATCGCCAACACCGACGGGCGCTTCGCAGAAGACGTCCAGGATCTGTGCCGGCTGTCGGTGCAGGTGGTGGCGGAGGGCAAGAAGCAGGAGCGCCGCACCGGCTTCTACGGCGGTGGGGGCCGGGTGGGCTTCTCCCACTGGGAGAGCTTCACCCCCGAGCACGTGGCCCGGGAGGCGGCCCGCCAGGCGGTGGCCACCCTGGGGGCGGTGGAGGCCAAGGGCGGTCAGCAGACGGTGGTGCTGGCCCCGGGCTGGTCGGGGATTCTCTTGCACGAGGCGGTGGGCCACGGACTGGAGGCGGACTTCATCCGCAAGAAGACCTCGCTGTTCGCCGGGAAGCTGGGCCAGCAGGTGGCCTCCTCCAAGGTGACCGTGATCGACGACGGCACGGTGGCCAACAGCCGCGGATCGATCAACCTGGACGACGAGGGCAACCCCGGCGAACGAAAGGTCCTGATCGAGAACGGGGTGCTCAAGGGCTACATGTACGACGCTCTCAACGCCAAGTTGATGGGGCAGCGCAGCACCGGCAGCGGGCGGCGCGAGTCCTTCAAGCACATGCCGCTTCCGCGGATGACCAACACCTATCTGGCGCCGGGCGACGATCTGCCGGAGGACATCATCGGCTCGGTGAAGAGCGGCCTGTACTGCGCGCAGTTCGGCGGCGGGCAGGTGGACATCACCAACGGGAACTTCGTGTTCGAGGTGAACGAGGCCTACCAGATTGAGAACGGCAAGCTGGGCCGTCCGGTGAAGGGCGCGGTGCTGATCGGCGTCGGCCCCGAAGCGTTGAAGAAGGTCTCGATGGTGGGCTGCGACCCGATGCCGGATCCGGGGATGGGCACCTGCGGCAAGGACGGCCAGGGCGTCCCGGTGGGGGTGGGCCTGCCCACCCTGCGGATCGACGACATGACCGTGGGCGGCACCAAGATCTGAGCCGGGTCGGTTCGGCAGTGGGCGGTTGTGCGGGCGCGATATTTTCCGAGGAAGAGCTTGAGCACGAACTACGAGCAGCTGGCGAAGAAGCTGGTGCAGCGGGCGTTGAAGCGCGGAGCGGAGCAGGCCGAGGCCTACGTGGAGGTGGGCCGCAACAGCAGCGTCAAGGTCCGCGACGCGGAGATTGAGGACCTCACCGAGGCCGCCTCCAAGGGGCTGGGGCTGCGGGTGTTCTCCAAGGGGCGGCTGGGGTTCGCGTACACCTCGGACTTTCAGGCCACCAGCCTGGACAACTTCGTGGACCGGGCGATCCAGCTGGCCGGCGCCGCCGCTCCCAACAAGCTCAACGGGCTGCCGGTCCGCAAGGATCTGGGGAAGCTGCCGGACGTGGGGCTGCTGTACGACTCCGAGGTGGCCGCGCTGCCCCCGGAGTGGAAGGTGAAGACCGCGCTGGAGATCGAGAAGGCGGGCAAGTCGGTGGACCCGCGGATCTCGACGTTCAACGACGTGGGCGCGGGCGACTACGTGTTCGAGTGCCACCTGGCCACCAGCGAGGGCTTCTCCGGGCACTACGCCGGCACCTACGTGTACCTGTACGCGGTCCCGGTGGCCTCGGAGGGCGACCAGCTCCAGACCAGCTACTGGATGGACTACAAGCGCTTCCTCAAGGACCTGGACACCCCGGAGAGCGTGGGCAAGGAGGCCGCCCGGCGCGCGCTGCGGATGCTGGGCGCCCGGAAGGTGAAGTCGCAGAAGGTCCCGGTGATCTTCGACCCCTCGATGGCCGCCTCGTTTGTGCGCAACGTCTCCGGCGCGGCCAGCGGAGACGCGGTGTTCAAGAAGTCCTCCATCTTCGCCCCGCTGCTGGGCAAGACGGTGGCCGCCCCGGAGGTCACCCTGGTGGACGACGGGGTGCTGGCCCGCGGGCTGGCCACCTCGCCGTTTGACGGCGAGGGCGTGGCCACCCGGCGCACCCCGATCATCGAGAACGGGAAGCTGAAGAACTTCCTCTACGACACTTTTACCGCCCGCAAGGCGAAGGCCCGGAGCACCGGGAACGCGTCGCGCAGCTACAACTCGCTGCCGCACATCGGGACCAACAACCTGTACCTGGACGCCGGCACCCGCCCCCCGGAGGAGCTGATCCGGGAGGTGAAGAACGGGTTCTACGTCACCGCCATGCTGGGCCACGGGGCCAACGTGGTCACCGGCGAGTACTCCCGCGGCGCCAACGGGATGTGGATCCAGGACGGGGAGCTTGCCTTCCCGGTCCAGGAGGTCACGGTGGCCGGCAACCTGATGGGGATGCTCAAGAGCATCGACGGGATCGGCAACGATCTGCAGTTCCGCGGGACCACCGGCGCGCCGACGATCCGCTTTAGCGAGCTGACAGTCTCCGGGGAGTAGTTTTCCCGATCGGGAAATTTCCCACGGTCGGCGCCCCGGCCTGGTCGGCCTTTTTCCCGATCGGGACATTTCTTGTGCCTCCGGCGCGGCGCCTGCCTATATTTCCCGCTCGGGAAATCATGAGGACCTCGCTGCCAGGCGTTCGTGTGACCACCCCCCTCGCCCTGGGGGCCTTGATTCGTGAGCGACGCAAGGCGAGCGGGACCACGCTGGTGGACGCCGCCGCCCTGGCCGGGGTCAGCGTCCGGTTCCTGCACGAGGTCGAGCACGGCAAGCGGACCGCCTCGATCGGAAAGCTGCTTCAGATCCTCGAACGGATCGGACTTGAGGTGTGGGTCCTCCCGCGCGGAGCGGCTCCCCGATGATTGCTCGCCTGTTCGCCCACCACCCCCAGGGCCGCGTCGGAATGCTGGAGGGTGGAGACGGTCAGTCGATGACGTTCCGGTACGACCCGGGTTGGCTCGGTGACCGCGAGGCCTTCCCCATCTCGGTGACCCTTCCCCTCCGACCGGAACCGTTCGAGCAGGAGGCGAGGACCTTCTTTGGCAACCTGCTTCCGGAGGCGGACCTGCGGCGGGCGCTCTGCCGTCGCCTGGGGCTCTCGCCTGACCATGATTTCGCCTTGCTGGCGGCAATCGGTGGGGAGTGCGCCGGTGCACTCTCGCTGGTCCCCTCCGAGACATTGGATTGGAAGGACGAGGACTACCGTGAGCTGACCGCGGTGGAGCTGGAGCTGCTGACGAAGGAGCGGGTCCTCCCGGCGATCGATGGCCGCAACGGCCTGCGCCTGTCCCTGGCGGGCGCTCAAGACAAGCTGCCGGTGCGCCTCGACGGAGACCGCATCCTGCTCCCCCTCAAGAACGCCGCCAGCACGCACATCCTGAAGTTCGCCAACGGTTCCTTCCGGCACCTTCCCGCCAACGAGGTGCTGACCACCCTGATCGGCCGGAGTCTGGGCTTGAACGTGGTCAACGCGGAGCTGCGACCTCTGCGACGTGAAGGGGTCTGTGTGGTGGAGCGCTACGATCGCTTCGTCGGCGATAACGGTCGGATCGCCAGACTCCATCAGGAGGACCTGTGTCAGGCGCTGGGCCTTCCCTCGACCAGGAAGTACGAGAAAGAGGGAGGACCGACCTTCGTCCAGGTCCTGGAGGCGGTACGACGCCACTGCACCCAGCCCCTGGACGCGACCAAACGGTTGATCGACTGGCTGATCTTCAACGCGCTGGTCTGGAACGCAGACGCCCACGCGAAGAACGTCTCTATCCTCTACGACGGCAGCAGCGTCCAGATCACCGCCGCTTACGATCTGGTGTCGACGCGCGCCTATCAGCGGCTAAGCCAGGAGCTGGCGATGTCGATTGGTGGGGAGAGTGACCCCAGCGCCCTCCGGCGGCGCCACTGGGAGGCGATGGCCCGAACGGCCGGAATTGGCCCCGGGCTGGTGCTTCGTCAGGTGAGGGAACTCGCGGAGCGGATGGAGGACGCCACCGCGACGGCCAAGGCCGAGTTCCTTGCCCGCTACGGAAAGTCACCGGCGATCGAGCGGGTGCTGCCGAACATCCGCCGTCAGTCGCGCCGCATCCTGGCCCAGCTGTCCGCATAATCCCGCCGCACCGACTGGGGGAGTGATGGCCGCCAAGAAGAAGACGACGTCTGCTGCTGGCAAGTCGCGGGTCCGCCGTCCGGCGCGCCGGAAGAAGGCAGAGCCGAGGTCCCGGGGCCTGTCCCCCGCCGACGTGGCCCAGGCCACCCCGGAGGGAGAGGCGCTGGCCCGGCTGATCGAGAGCGACGGGGGCAAGGCCCTCGGATCCACGACGCCCACGCCGGGAAGCTGATGCGGCTTGACGACGCGGTGATCAAGGTCGTGGAGGGCCTCAAGGCCCGCGGACTGACCAGCCCCTATCTGAAGAACTTCGTGGTGGCCCGGCTGAACTTCCTGCGCTTCAAGAAGGGAGGCGACCTGTCCGACTTCGACGAGAGCATCGACAAGATGACCGCGTCGGCCGAGAAGTTCGACGTGGAGGGCGTCCGCAAGGAGGACCTGGCCAAGATGGGCGGCGCTCCGGCCGGGGGGGATGAGGAGTAGCCGCCGGGTGGGGGGACCTGCTTGGCGACCGGCAAGGGGGCGGGTCACGTGCCGTTCTGGCAAATCCCCCGCTGACATCCTGGCGGGGCGCCCGACAGTTTGGCGCGCTGCCGGTGGGCCCCGTCGATTAAGTCTCTGGAATCACTGCGGGCGCTCCGGGGGACTGCCCGCACCTTGCGCGGATCCGCTGCGCATGGGCATTGCATTCCCCGCCGGAACACCGTGGCGCCAAGAAGGAAGCCTCCCAGATGAGTGAGACCACCGTCCTCGTCGTCGACGACGACCACGCCAATCTGGAGTCGGTCGCGCGGATCTTCCAGCGCGAGGGGCTCAAGACGCTGTCCTGCACCAACGGCAAGGACGCGCTGGAGCAGCTGCGCAAGCCGGAGGTGGCGGTGATGGTGACCGACTTGATGATGCCCGGGATGGACGGCCAGGAGCTGCTGCGGGTGGCGCGCACCCTGCGGCCGGACGTGGAGGTGGTGCTGATGACCGCCTATGGCACCGTGGAGACCGCGGTCACCGCGATGAAGGACGGCGCCTACGACTTCATCACCAAGCCGCTCAAGCGGCACTCGCTGGTCAAGGCGGTGCAGAAGGCGCTGGAGCGGCAGGCGCTGGTGGCCGAGAACCGGGATCTGAAGGCCCGGCTGGCGGACCTGGGGGCTCCGGGGGGACGGACCATCGTCGGGCAGGCGCCGGCGTTCCGGGCCTTCATGGACACCCTCCGGCAGGCGGCGCCCTCCACCGCCACAGTGCTGCTGATGGGCGAGTCCGGCACCGGCAAGGAGCTGGCGGCCCGGGCCATCCACGAACTCTCCACCCGGGCCAAGGGGCCGTTCGTGGCGGTGAACGCCGCGGCGCTGCCGGAGAGCATCCTGGAGGCGGAGCTGTTCGGCGTGGAGAAGGGCGCCTACACCGGGGCCCACGCCCGCCGGGAGGGCCGCTTCGAGCGCGCCCACGGGGGCACCCTCTTCCTGGACGAGGTGGGCGAGATGTCCGCCTCCGCCCAGGTGAAGCTGCTGCGGGTGCTGCAGGAGGGGGAGATCGAGCGGCTGGGCGGGACCCAGACTGTGAAGGTGGACGTGCGGCTGGTGGCGGCCACCAACAAGGATCTGATCAAGGAGGTGGCCGAGGGCCGCTTCCGCGAGGACCTCTACTACCGGCTCAACGTGGTGGAGGTGCGGATCCCGTCGCTGGCCTCGCGGCGGGAGGACATCTCCCTGCTGGCGGATCACTTCGTCCGTCGCTTCGCCGCCAAGAACTCCAAGCCGATCAAGGGGCTGACCCCCGAGGCGATGGCGGCGCTGGAGGACTACGCCTGGCCGGGCAACGTGCGCGAGTTGGAGCACGCCATCGAGCGCGCGGTGGTGCTGTGCCGCGGAGATATGATCGACGGGGGGGATCTCCCGGACAGCGTGCGCCGCGGCCCCCGCGGGTCGGCCGGACAGCTGGTGATCCCGATCGGCACCCCGATGGAGGAGATCGAGCGCCGGGTGATCCACGAGACGCTGCGCCACACCAAGGGGGACAAGACCCTGGCCGCCCGGCTGCTGGGGATCGCGGCCCGGACCATCTACCGGAAGCTGGAGCGGCAGAACGCGGATGAGGGCAGCGCGGCGCCCGCGCCCCCGGGAGACGGGAACCCCTCGCAGTAGGACCGCCTTGCGCCAAGGAATGAACGGTGATTCATTCCTTGCGTGGCCTACCGGGAGACAGCGCGGACCCTGTCCAAGCGACGTGAGGATCGCGAGCGGATCGTCCGGGTGGCGCTCCGCCTGATCGCCGAACATGGCTTTCGCGGCGTCCAGGTGGCCGGGGTGGCGGAGGCCGCCCAGGTCGCCACCGGCACCGTCTACCGGCACTTCCCCTCCAAAGAAGAGCTGTTCGCCGAGGTGTTCCGCCAGGCCGCCGGCCGTGAGGTGGAGGCCACCGCGGCCGGAGCGGTAGGGCCGGACACCCGGGCCAGGCTGACCGGCGCTGTGGAGACCTTCGCCCGACGGGCGCTGGACCACCCCACCCTGGCCTACGCCCTCTTGGTGGAACCGGTGGACCCGGCGATCGAGGCCGAGCGCCTCACCTTCCGGCGGGCCTACCGCGCGCTGTTCTCCGGGCTGTTGAGCGCGGGGATGAAGCGCAAGGAGCTGTCCCGGCAGGATCCGGAGGTGGTGGCCGCCGCGCTGGTCGGTGCCATCGGGGAGGCGCTGGTCTCCCCTCTCTCTCCACCAGCCTTCCGTCCCGCTTCGGAGGCAGTGATCTCCGAGCTGATCCGTTTCTGTCTCCGTGCAGTCACCCTCCAGGAGCTGACCGATGAACGACCCCGTCGCCGCCGCACCGCGTGAGCCCCACCGCACCCACGAGGTGAAGAACCAGCCCGTCGCCCTGGAGAACTACAACGTCTACTCCCAGCACCGCGTCCTGCAGGAGGCTGTGGTCAGGGAGGGCGCCGGCTTCGCCGAGGAACGGCTGGTCTCGCTGGGCCGGGAGGCGGGCGCGGAGGCGATCTTGTGGGGCACCCAGGCCAACGAGAACCCGCCCAGGCTGCGCACCCATGATCGCTACGGCCGCCGGCTGGACGAGGTGGAGTTCCACCCCGCCTGGCACTCGCTGATGGAGCTGTCGGTCCGCTACGGGCTGCACGCCCTGCCCTGGCGGGAGCCGGTGCCCGGCGCCCACGCCGCCCGCGCGGCGATGTTCATGACCGTGGCCCAGGTGGAGGCCGGCCACGGCTGTCCGATCTCCATGACCTACTCGGTGGTCCCCGCACTGCGCGCGCAGCCGGAGCTGGCCCGGGAGTGGGAGCCGCGCTTCACCTCGCTGACCTACGATGGCCGCCACCTGCCGGTCTCCCAGAAGCGGGGCGCGCTGGCGGGGATGGCGCTGACCGAGAAGCAGGGCGGTTCGGACGTCCGCGCCAACTCCACCACCGCCCGGCCGATGGGACGGGAGGGCCCGGGTGAGGCCTACGAGCTGACCGGGCACAAGTGGTTCTGCTCCGCCCCGATGTGTGACGCCTTCCTCACCCTGGCCCAGACCGCCCGGGGCCTCTCCTGCTTCCTGTTGCCGCGCTTTTTGCCCGACGGCACCAAGAACCGGTTCTTCATCCAGCGGCTCAAGGACAAGCTGGGCAACCGCTCCAATGCGTCCAGCGAGGTGGAGTACGACGGGGCGGTGGCGTGGATGGTGGGCGAGGAGGGCCGCGGGGTGCGGACGATCATCGAGATGGTGAACCACACCCGGCTGGACTGCGTGCTGGGATCCACCGCGCTGATCCGCGCCGCGGTGGTGCAGGCCCTGCACCACACCTCGCAGCGGGCGGCGTTCGGCAAGCGGCTGGTGGAGCAGCCGCTGATGCAGAGCGTGCTGGCGGATCTGTGCGTGGAGTCGGAGGCCGCCACCCTGACCGCGATGCGTTTGGCCGGGGCCTATGATCGCGCCGGCACAGTCGAACGGGAAGGCCACTTCCGCCGGCTGGCCACCGCGGTCTCCAAGTACTGGATCTGCAAGCGCGCCCCCTCCCTGATCTACGAGGCCTCTGAATGTCTGGGCGGCTTTGGCTACGTGGAGGAGTCCGGGCTGCCGCGGCTGTACCGGGAGGCGCCGGTGAACTCCATCTGGGAGGGGTCGGGGAACGTGATCTGCCTGGACGTGCTACGGGCGATGGCGCGGGAGCCGGCCTCGGTGGAGGCGTTCCTGGCGGAGGTGAACGACGCGGCACAGGCCGAGCCGCGGCTGGCCCGGTTCGTGGACGGGCTGCAGCAGGAGCTGACCGGCGATGTCACCACCGTCGAGCCGCGCGCCCGCCGGGTGGTGGAGAAGATGGCGCTGGCGCTGCAGGGGGCCCTGGTGGTCCGCCACGCCCACCCCGCGGTCGCGGCCGCCTTCTGCCAGACCCGGCTGGAGGGCGACTACGGCCAGACCTTCGGCACCCTCCCCTCCGGGCTGGACGTGACCGCGATCCTGCAACGGCACCAGTTGGAGGGTTAGAGCTGTTCGTGTGACGCGTGATACCCGACGATTGGTGGCACCCCTCCAAGGTGGACCCGGCCACCGCGGGCTACAAGCCTGAGACCGTGATCGAAGACCTCTGGTACAAGAACGCCGTCATCTACTGTCTGGACGTCGAGACCTTCCAGGACGGGAACGGGGACGGGGTCGGTGACTTCCGGGGCCTCAAGCGCCGCCTGGACTACCTGGTCGGGCTGGGCGTCACCTGCATCTGGCTGTTGCCGTTCTATCCGACGCCCAATCGGGACAACGGCTACGACATCACCGACTACTACGGGGTCGATCCCCGGCTGGGCGATCTGGGCGACTTCGTGGCCTTCACCCACGCCGCCAAGTCGCATGGGCTCCGGGTGATCGTGGATCTGGTGGTGAACCACACCTCGGATCGCCACCCCTGGTTCCAGGCAGCGCGCTCGGATCCGCAGAGCCCGTTCCGCGACTACTACGTGTGGTCCAAGAAGAAGCCCAAGGGGATGCACCAGGGGATGGTCTTCCCCGGGGTGCAGACGTCCACCTGGACCTACGACAAGCAGGCCAAGGAGTACTACTTCCACCGCTTCTTCGACTTCCAGCCGGATCTCAACATCACCCACCCCGCGGTGCGGGAGGAGATTTTCAAGATCATGGGCTACTGGCTGCAGCTGGGAGTCAGCGGCTTCCGGGTGGACGCGGTGCCCTTCGTGGTCGAGTACAAGGGGCTGGAGAATCCGCCCCCGGGCGATCCCCACCTGCTGCTGCGGGACCTGCGCGAGTTCCTCTCCTGGCGCAAGGGAGACGCGATCCTGCTGGCGGAGGCCAACGTGTCCATGGAGGAGGTGAAGAACTTCTTCGGCGACGGGGACCGGATGCAGATGGTGTTCAACTTCCAGGCGAACCAGGGCTTCTTCGCCGGGATCGTCCAGGAGGACGCGCGCGCGGTGGCCGAGGCTCTGCGCACCTCTCCCCCGATGCGGGAGACCTCCCAGTGGGCGAACTTCATGCGCAACCACGACGAGCTGGACCTGGGCCGGCTGCCGGCCAAGGTCCGGGAGGAGGTATTCGAGGCCCTGGGCCCCGAGCCCACCATGCAGCTCTATGGCCGCGGCCTGCGCCGCCGGCTGGCGCCGATGTTCGGGGGAGATCCACGCAAGCTGCGGCTGGCCTACTCGCTGATGTTCTCCCTGCCCGGCACCCCGGTGCTCTGGTACGGCGAGGAGATCGGGATGGGGGAGCGGCTCTCGCTCAAGGAGCGCCAGGCGGTCCGCACCCCGATGCACTGGACCGACGAGCACCACGGCGGGTTCACCACCGCGCTCAAGCCGTTCAGACCACTGGTGGACCGCGGGCCGTTCTCCTACCGGCGGGTGAACGTGGCCGACCAGCGCACCGACCAGGACTCGCAGCTCAACTGGCTGGAGCGGCTGATCCGGCTGCGCAAGGAGTGCCCGGAGATCGGCTGGGGCGACTGGAAGGTGCTGGGCGCCGGGAACAAGGCTGTGCTGGCCATCCGCCACACCTGGCGCGGCAGCACCATGATCTCCCTGCACAACTTCTCCCAGCGTCCGCTGACGGTGCGCTTCTCCTCCACGGATCGGCCCGAGGACGCCACCACCCTGGTCAACCTCTTCGAAACGGAGGAGTTGATGCCGGAGGAGGACGGACGCCACCGGGTCACCCTGGAGGGCTACGGCTTCCGCTGGTTCCGGCTGGGCGGACGCGACAGCACCCCGCAGCGGAGCGCAGAACCCGAGCCTTGAGCCTCACTCCGGATCAGCGGTGATCTCCCGCGGGCCGGTGTTCACTCTGATGGGCGGGTTTCTGACCCAGGCGGCGGTGCGCTTTGATCCCTCCCGCGCCAAGGGCCTGGGGGCGGTGCTGGGGACCCTGGCCAACCGCCCCATGGGCTCGGTGCTGCTGGGAGTGGTGGCGCTGGGCTTCATCGCCTACGCCCTCTACGCCTTCCTGGAGGCGCGCTACCGGACCTTCGCCGCTTCGCGCTGAAGCGGCCTAACGCAACCGCCGCAGCCAGCCGGAGACTCGGGCGGCCCGCTTCTCGTCGCCGGACTGGAGGTACGAGTCCTTGGCCAGCCTGGCCAGGGACTCGGCCTTCTTGCGATCCTTGCGGTCCTCCCAGACCGCCTGGGCCAGGGCGAACCTTGGCTCGGCGATCTCCGAGTCCTCCAGCTTGCTGCGCTCGCGCAGGCGGATCGCCTTCTCCAGCAGGGTGATCGCCTCCTTGGGCTGGTGCAGTCCGATCAGCGCCTGGCCGATGTTCTCGTAGGCGTAGGCCAGATCCACGTGGTCCGGTCCCAGCGACCGAAGCTTGATCTCCAGCGAGAGCCGCCCGTGCTTGAGCGCCTCATCGAAGCGGCCCTCCTCCTTGTAGAGGGTGGAGATGATGTCGTGGGTCTCCCCCACCAGCAGATCGGTGGGCCCCAGGGTGCGCTCGCGGATCTCCAGCGCCCGGGCGATGTGCTGATGGGCCTGGGCCCAGTCCTCCAGTTCCAGATATTGCATCGCGACGATGTAATGGGCGTAGCCGGTCTTGGGATGCTGCGGCCCCAGGGTCTGCTGGAGGAACTCCAGCGCCTCCTCGCTCAGCTTCACCGCCCGCTTCGCCTCTCCCATCCGGCCGTAGACCGCGGCCAGGTTGGAGCGGAACGATCCCCGACGCGGGTGGGAGGGGGAGAACACCTCGTTGCCGACGGTGATCGCCTTCTCGTACCGCTCGGCGGCCTCCGCGAAGCGGCCGTTGGCGGTCAGCCGCCCGCCCTCGTAGGACAGCACCTCCGCCTCCAGCTCCTGGTTTCCGCCCAGCCGCTGCAGCAGCGCCTGCGCCCGAGCGAACCACCGGGCCCCGTCCTCGAAGCGGGTCTGCTTGTAGCCCACGTTGTAGATCTGCCGGGAGGTGGCCTGCAGCCGCTCCAGGTCGTGGTGCCCGGCCTCCGCGGCCAGGATCGCCTGATCCAGCGACTGCTCGGCGCTCTTCAAGTCGCCGGAGTACACCTGGCTCCAGCCCAGCCAGTTGAGCGCCTCCGCCTCCACCGGCGGATACGCCAGGGGGCGGGCGCTCTCCACCGCGGTCTGGGCCACCTCCAGCGCGGACTTGTAGCGGCCGGCGTCGAACAGCGCCTTGACCTCCGCCAGCAGCTTCTCCACCCGCTCCACCTGGGCCAGGGTCTGCGGGTTCTCCGGGCGGGGCACCGCCGCGGTCAGCGAGGCGATGTCCGCGCAGCGCTCCACCGGGGTCAGCGAGTAGGTGGCCTCCAGGGCGCGCTCCAGCACCTTGGGATCGCCCTTCTGGATCAGCTCGGACAGCGCCTTGACCTCGCCCAGCTTGCGGTCCAGGCAGATCATCCGCAGCGACATCACCTGGTCGGTCTGCTCGCCTCTGATGCGGGTCGCCTCGCAGGCCTCGGTGTGCATCCGGGTCCACTTGAGGGCGTGCCCGTCGAACTCCTTGACGATCCGGGTGACCGCGTCGGTGGACCAGCCCTGACCCACCGCCTCGAAGGTCTTGCCGATCACCTGCTGGACCTGCGGGTTCCACACCGCGGCCACCTTCCGCTCCGCGCCGCTGCACAGCTGCTGGCGGGAGGCCACCTGCTGGGAGGCGACCACCACCGCGGTGGCGATCAGCGCCGCCCCGCCGGCCAAAAGGTACCGCTGCTGCGCCCGGCGCGGGTTGTAGGAGAGGGTCTTGAGCAGCGCCTCCATCGAGGGGAAGCGATCGTCGGGGTGGATGGCCAGCCCGCGCATCAGCGCCCGGCGGACGTACTTGGGGACCTTGGGCTCGCGCGGCGGGTCGAGGATGATCCCCCGCCCGGGGATGGTCTGGCGATCCCTGACCAGGTTGGGGCGTTCCACCTTGGTGCCCGCGTCGGTGTTGCCGCCGCCCAGGGTGCGCCCGGCCACCGCGGCCAGCACCTGGGGATCGAAGGGCCGCTTGCGGAACAGCGCCCAGAACAGCGCCGCGCAGAAGGAGAACTGATCGGAGCGCGCGTCGGGGACCTCTCCCAGGTGCTGCTCGGGAGACATGTATGCGGGGGTGCCCATCACCGCCCCCACCTGGGTCAGCTGCGCCTCCAACATCCGCGAGCTGTCCTCCAGCCCGCGCGACACCACCGCCTCCGGATCTCCGCTGGGGGTCAGCGGGGTCTCCTCCTGGCGGGGGCCGTTGAGCAGCCGGGCCAGGCCGAAGTCGGTCACCCGCACCCGGCCATCCAGCCCGATCAGGACATTGTCTGGCTTGAAGTCCCGGTGCACCAGCCCCGCGGTGTGCGCGGCGGCCAGCCCCTTGCCCGCGTCCACGAAGACCTTGAGGATCTCCTTCCAGGTGCGCTGGGTGTCCTTGAACCAGCGGTTGAGGGTGCCGCCGTCCACCAGCTCCATCGCCACGAACACCTGGTCGCCCACGGTGCCCACGTCGTGGACCGCGATCACGTTGGGATGGGAGACCCGGGCCATGGCCTGGGCCTCGCGCATCAGCCGCTGTTGGGCGGGACCGGCGGCCGACGCGTTGAAGCGCGCGGAGAGGATCTTCAGCGCCACCTTGCGATCCAGCTCCGGATCGTAGGCGGCGTGCACCACCCCCATCCCGCCCTCGCCCAGCTTGTCCAACATCAGGTAGCGGCCCAGCTTCTGCCCCTTCTCGATCACCGGCGCGTCCGGGATCGGCGCGGCGGCGCGCGGGGGGGCGGGGCGCTGGCGACCCGGTTCGGCGGCGGTGGCCTGATCCTCGCCGATCGGAAGGGCCCTGCCCCGCCGGCGATCCGGATTGGTGGGTGCCTCCGGTCCCGGGCCTTCACCCGCCTGGGTCGCTCCGGGGCCCCCGATGATGGGGTCTTCCGCCATGGAGAAGACATTTCACCACCATTGAGGGGCGGCGCGCATCTACCCCAACTCTCTGGCTTGCCTACATCCCCCTACGCGCCGTAGTCCCGGTGCGTTAGGAAATTCGGTCGCCTCACGCAACCTTGGGCGGCGATGTGCGAGAATTCAGCATCTAGTTTTTCCCACGAGGGTCGCCACATGGGTCTCATCAACTTCCTCGGTATCAAGCCTCCCGCCGCACCCCAGGTCAGCTCCTGTTGCGCCGTGACCAGCCCGGCCAAGGCCGAGACGGCCGCCGCGGCGCCGGTCCAGGTCGCCGCCGCGGATACCTTCGAACCGGCGGCTGGCGCTCCGGTCGTCAGCATCGACGGCGGCGCCGGCGACGCCTCCTTCCCTGACTGGGCCTCGCTGGGCTCCGGCGGCGGCGGCAAGGTCGGCTCGATCGGCGACTAACCGTCCCCTTCCAGTCGCAGCATCCCTTCAGGGTCGGCCCGCTCTTTCAGCGCGCCGGCCCTTTGTGTTTCCACCACCGGGAGTGCCCGGTGGCGGATTGGAGGCACCCCCCAGCGGTCAGTCCGCCGCCACCGGACCGCAGCCCTTCTCGAAGCCTTCCAGGCGCTTGAGGTACGAGAGGCGGGTGTCCTCGCTGGCGCGTTCCCCCAGCATGTCCACCGCGCGCTTTTGCAGCAGCACCGCATCCGCACACTTGCCGGTCCGGGCCAGCGCCAGCGCGTGGGTGTCCAGGATGTGCGAGGCCCAGGGCGCCAGCTGGGTGGCACGGGCCGCGAAGGCCAGCGCGTCGTTGGCCTTCTGCTGCTGGATCAGGAACCAGGACGCGCTGTTTCATGGCCGCGCACCCTACACGATTTCAACCCTACCCTGGGTTGACCGGACTTGCCGTCCCGACCGCTCTTAATGGTGGTGCTCGGAGGCGTGGCGGTCGTGCAGCTTCTGCAGCCGGGGCATCAGCGCCGCCATCCCCGCCCCATCCTTCAGCTTGTCCATCAGGTAGCCGGCGCGGTCACCGATCTCCAGGGCAAGGTGGAGATCGTCCCCCTGCTCCGCCTGGGCCAGCACCTCCAGCGCCGCGTCCCGGGCCTGGGGCAGCGCGTCCAGGTGGATCAGCGCGTCCACCGCCGCGGCCTTGGAGGGCCCGTCCCGGCTGGGGTCCTTGATCAGGCTGCCCAGATCCGCCAGCGCCTGGGCCTTCTCGCCCTTGGCGGCGCGGACCAGCGCCCGGGAGACGCCGGCCCACATCGGGAACAGGAACTCCTCCAGGGTGGCGAACCGCTCCGCCGCTTCCACGTGGCCCTTCTTGGCCAGCTCCTGGGAGAGCCCGGCGAAGGCCTTCATCATCTCCTGGCCCAACCGCAGCCGTACCTCGGTGACGAAGCGGCCATCCGCCTTGCCGTCCACCAGCGGGACCTTGGGCTGCAGCCCGTCCACCTTGGCGAACGCCGGCTCCACCGCCGCGTCCGGGGCAGCGGTCAGCAGCTTGGAGAGCTGGCCCATCAGGTGGTGCAGCGCGTGGGCGAAGTCTCCCGGCATCAGCCGGTCCGGGAACAGGCGCTTGGTCAGCTCCTCGGCGGCCGCCCAGTGGAAGCGGGCGAACTGGCCGGTGCCCTTCCAGTCGCCCTGCCACGCGGTCGCCAGCTCCAGGGGGTACTTCTCCTGGGCCTGGGACCTGAAGCCAGCCTCGTCGGTGGCCACGCCGTAATGCCCCAGGGTGCCGAGAATCGCGTCGTTGGAGTACGGGGAAAGGCCCTTTTGCTGCCACTGCTTGTCGACGCGCTCGCCTGCCATCTTCAGTGCTCCTGCCCCTTGGGGTTGGTGGCGCTGATTAGGTGACAGCGCGTCACCGCGCAATCGCCGCCTTTGACAAATTGTCCCTGGCCGCCGCCAGTGGGAATCCGCTCCCACCCGCCGCCGAAGATTCCGGAACGATTCCTGGAGGTTGCGGGTTGAACGCGGACGGGGCTGGTTCCGGAGTGCTGGCACCGGCCTTGCTGTCTCCCGACTCCTGGCGACCGATGGAACTCTTCTTCAAAAAGTATTTCTGGACCGTGACCCTCCTGTTCCTGCTGCTGGTCGCCTTCCTGGCGGCGCGGACGGTCAACTCGTTCATTGAGTGGCGGCTGGCGCCCGGGCCGATGGCCGGGATCCTGGGCAAGGGGCGTCCGGCGCCGGCGGTGGTGGCGCCCCCCGCCCAGCCGAAGCTGGAGCGGCTGGCCAAGGCCCTGGGCCTGCCGGTCCCGCAGCTGATGGTGGAGGTCAAGGAGCCAGAGCAGGCACAGATCGACCTCAACGCGGCGCCGGTGAAGAGCTCACTGCGGGTGCGCCTGCTGGGGACCCTGGTCTCGGCGCTGCCCGCCTGGTCCATCGCCTCCATCCAGGACGCGGTGACCCAGAAGACCGAGACCTTCATGGTCGGGGACCGGATCCAGAACGCCGAGATCCTGGAGATTGAGCGCGCGCGGGTGATCATCCTCAACGGCAGCCGCCGCGAGTACATCAACAACGAGGCGGGGGATGGTTCCGGCCCTCCGCCCCCGGTGGCAGCGGCGGTGGCCGGCCCGCCCGCCAACAACCTGGGCACCGGAATCCGCGCGCTGTCCGAAAACGAGTACGAGGTGCCGCGAGGGGAGATCGACAAGACCCTCTCCAACCTCAACGACGTGGCGATGCAGGCCCGCATCGTCCCCGCCTTCAAGGACGGCCAGGCCCACGGCTTCAAGCTGTTCTCCATCCGTCCGGACTCCATCTATTCGAAGATCGGGGTCCAGAACGGCGACGTGATCCGCCGGATCAATGGCTACGACCTCAACAGCCCGGAGAAGGCGCTGGAGGTCTACTCCAAGCTCAAGGAGGCGGGCCGGATCGAGATTGAACTCGAGCGCAACGGCTCCGTCCTCCGCAAGACGTACACCATTCGCTGACCCAATGATGCCCATGGCCTCCCGAAGCCTGTCGCTCCTCTGTCTGCTGGCCGTGTCCACCCCTGCGCTCGCGCAGAACCGGCCAGTGACGCCGCCCGGCCGTCCTCCCGCGGCCACCCCTCCCCGGACCACCGCGCAGGCCCCGGATCGGACCATCGCCCCGGCCCCCGGCGCGCCGGGCGCGCAGACCAACCGGCCCAAGCCGACCTGTGAGGAGGTCAAGCGCAACGCGCGCTACGGCATCTATTTCGACAAGGTGGAGATCGAGAAGCTGGTCCAGACGGTGGCCGACGCCACCTGCAAGACCTTCATCCTCCCGGAGAACGTGCGGGGGAAGATCTCCATCGTCGGTCCGGAGAACGGCCGGGTGGAGGTGACCGGGGACCAGTTCTACGCCGCGTTCCTGGCGTCGCTGGATGCCAACGGGCTGGCCGTCTACCAGCACGGGCGGTTCATGAAGGTGGTGGACAAGCGCAGCGCCAAGCAGTCCCCCATCCCCACCATCACCGGTTCGGAGGCGGACTACACCTTCAACGAGCAGATGGTGACCCGCATCTTCAAGATCAAGAACGTGGAGATCGAACCGCTGCGCGGGGTGCTCAGCCAGCTGGTGTCCAAGGAGGGGGACTGCATCCCCTACGCCCCCGACACACTGATCTGCAACGACGTGGGCTCCAACCTGCACCGGCTGGAGAAGATCATTGATCAGCTGGACACCAAGGCCTCCACCGACGAGGTGGCGATCATCCAGGTCCAGTACGCCGCGGCCGCCGACGTGGCCGCCACCATCCAGAAGATCTTCGAGAGCAAGACCGCGCGGCCCGGGACCCGGCCGGGTTCGGCCACGGTGCGCCGCGGGGCCACCCCCGGACAGGCGGCGGCACAGGCCCAGCCCGCGGCCAGCGTGGGCGGGGTGGAGGACGGGGCCGGGGGGCCGGTGACCGTGTCCCAGATCATCCCCGACGAGCGGACCAACAAGCTGATCATCGTGGCCAGCCCGGCGGCCTTTGACCGGATCAACCAGCTGATCCGGGAGATCGACATCCCGATCTCCGGCGAGGGGCGGATCAACGTCCACTACCTGGAGAACGCCAGCGCCGAGGACATCGCCTCCACCCTGCAGAGCCTGGCCCAGGGCAACAGCTCCTCCTCCGGCCGGCCCAACCGTCCGCCCACCCCCCAGGGGCAGGCGGGCGCCGCCCAGGGGGCCACCACCGCGGAGCTGTTCGCCGGGGAGGTGAAGATCTCCGCCGACAAGGCCACCAACTCGCTGGTGATCATCGCCAGCCAGTCCGACTACCGGAACCTGCAGCGGGTGATTGAGAAGCTGGACATCCCCCGCCGCCAGGTGTTCGTGGAGGCGGTGATCATGGAGGTGAACCTGGATCGGAACGCCGAGTTCGGGCTCTCCTTCCACCATGGCATCCCGCTGAACACCGCGGACGGGGTGGTCCCCGCGCTGATCGGCACCAACTACGCCGGCTCTGGGGTGCCCCCCTCCTTCTCCCTGGGGAACCTGGCCTCCTTCGGCGGCTTTCTGGCCGGCCTGCAGGGGCCGGTGATCCCCGCCCTCTCCAAGCTGGGGGTGAACATCCCCGCCTTCGGGGTGGTGCTGCACGCGCTGCAGCAGAGCTCGGATGTGAACGTGCTCTCCACCCCTCACCTTTTGACCAGCGACAACGAGGAGGCGGAGATCACCGTCGGCCAGAACGTGCCCTTCCAGGCGGGGTTCAACCCCACCGGGGCCAGCTCGCTGCTGGGCGCCGGCGCTGGCGGGGCCGCCTCGCTGCTGGGCGGCGGACTCTCCTCGCTGTACGCGCCGATCAACCGTCAGAACGTGGAGCTGAAGCTGACCATCAAGCCGCAGATCGGTGGCGGAGAGTCGGACCTGATCCGGCTGGTGATCAGCGAGCAGACCGAGGAGATCGCCTCCCAGGATCCGGTGCTGGGGCCCACCACCTCCAAGCGCAGCGCCAAGACCACGGTGGTGGCCCGAAACCAGGAGACGGTGGTGATCGGCGGGATCATGCAGGACCGCACCATCGAGTCGGTCAGCAAGGTGCCGATCCTGGGGGACGTGCCGCTGATCGGGCACCTGTTCAGGGATTCCACCCGCCGCAAGGTGAAGACCAACCTCCTGTTGTTCCTCACCCCCTACATCATCAACGACCAGGGGGACTTCCGGGCAATCTTCGAGCGGAAGATGCAGGAGCGTCAGCAGTTCGTGGAGCAGTTCTACGGCCAGGTGCCGGGCTACGACATGGCGGTGGACTTCTCCCGCAAGGCCGGCCCGCTGGCGCGGATCCACCAGACCGCGCTGCGGGAAGAGGCGAAGCTGGAGAACGGCGGCCCTGGCGCCCCCGGTGAACAGCTGATCGGCCCCGGCGGTTCCCCGGGGACGGTGCGTTCCACCACCCGGCCCGCCGAGGCGGCCCCGGGCGACGCCTCCGAGGCGCCGGTGGCGGCGCCCCCCGAGGAGGCCGTGCCCCCGCCGGTGGAGGACAAACAGCAGCTCGAGGTCCGTCCGCCCCCGATCGACGAGTACGACCAGCGATGAGCGACCTGGGCCAAAACGCCGGCGGCCCCGAGCGCACCGAGCGGATCACCCACGCCCCCGCCTTCCTGGTAGGCCGGCCGCTGGGAGAGATCCTGCGCGCCATCGCCGGGCTGACCGAGGAGAAGCTCAACGAGGCGCTGACCGCCCAGCTGGAGAAGGGCGGGCGGCTGGGGGAGGTGCTGGTGGGCCTCAAGTCGGTGAGCGAAGAGCAGGTGGCCCGCGCCCTGGGGATCCAGCTGGATCTGCCCTACCTGGCGCGGATCCTCCCCGACGACGTGGACCCGGAGCTGGTGAAGAAGGTCCCGATCAACTTCGCCAAGCAGTCCCGAATCCTCCCCCTCTTCGCGGACGACGAGGCGGTGGCGGTGGCGGTGGCCGACCCGCTGGACACCGCGGTGCTGGACCACGCCCGCAGCCTGCTGGGCCGGGCGGTCAATCCCCAGGTCTGTCTGGCCTCCACCATCGTGGACGCGATCAACAGCGTCTACGACCGGGCGGTGAACGAGGCCGAGCAGCTGGTGGGCGAGATGGAGGCCCAGGACCTGGACACCCTGGCCCACGAGCTGGAGGAGCCCCAGGACCTCCTCGACACCGACGACGAAGCACCGATCATCCGGCTGGTGAACTCCCTGCTGTTCCGCGCCGCCAAGGAGCAGGCCAGCGACATCCACATCGAACCGATGGAGCGCGAGCTGATGGTGCGCTTCCGGGTGGACGGCGTGCTCCGCGAGGTGATCAAGCCGCCCAAGCGCTACCAGAACTCAATCGTCAGCCGCGTGAAGATCATGGCGCAGCTGAACATCGCCGAGAAGCGCCTGCCCCAGGACGGCCGGATCCGGATCAAGCTGGCCGGCCGGGACATCGACATCCGCGTCTCCACCATCCCCAACGTGTACGGGGAGCGGATCGTGATGCGCCTTTTGGACAAGAGCGCCACCCTGCTGGACCTGGCCGAGATCGGCATGGCCCCCGGGACGCTCAAGTCCATGGACTCGGTGATCCACCGGGCCCACGGGATCATCCTGGTCACCGGCCCCACCGGCTCCGGCAAGACCACCACCCTCTACGGGGCGCTGTCCCGGATCAACACCCCGGACCTGAACATCCTCACCGTCGAGGATCCGGTGGAGTACCAGCTCAAGGGGATCAGCCAGATGGCGATCAGCCCCAAGATCGGGCTGTCCTTCGCGTCGGGGCTGCGGGCGTTTCTTCGCCAGGATCCGGACGTGATCATGGTGGGTGAGATCCGCGACAAGGAGACGGCGGAGATCGCCATCCAGGCCTCGCTCACCGGCCACCTGGTGTTCTCCACCGTCCACACCAACGACTCTGCCGGCGCGGTCACCCGTCTGGTGGAGATGGGGGTGGAACCCTTCCTGGTCGCCTCCTCGCTGATCGGGATCCTGGCCCAGCGGTTGGTGCGCCGGGTGTGCCGGGACTGCCGGCAGCTGTACACCCCCACCGACGAGGAGCTGACCGAGATCGGGCTGCGCCAGGGACGGGCGGAGCTCAAGCAGCGCCATGGGGCGGACCAGGTGTACCGCGCCACCGGCTGCCCGTCCTGCAACCGCAGCGGCTACCAGGGCCGGACCGGGATCTACGAGTTTTTGGGGATGGACGACGACATCCGCCAGTTGGTGCTCAAGAACGTGGACAGCAACAGCATCAAGAAGGTGGGCGTCTCCAAGGGGATGCGCACCCTGCTGGACGACGGCGCCCGCAAGATCGCCGCCGGAGAGACCACCATCGCCGAAGTGCTGAGCGTCACCCAGGAAGATCTGTAAGGCCGCCACCGTGCCCGTCTTCGAATACAGAGGCCTCTCGGAGGCAGGAAAACAGGTCACCGGCCTGATGGAGGCCGACTCCCCCCGGACCCTGCGCGCGAACCTGCGCAAGACCGGGATCTTCCCCACCGAGGTGGTGGTCCAGGCCGAGACCGGCGGACGCACCGGCCGGGGGGCGAAGGCGGAGAAGCTGGTGGCGCCCCGCTCCACCGACATCAACTTCCGTAAGCTGGCCGGCGGGCGGGTCAGCACCGAAGACATCGCCATCACCACCCGCCAGCTGGCCACCCTGCTGGGCGCGGGGGTGACCCTGGTGGAGGCGCTGACCGCGCTGGTGGATCAGATCGAGAAGGAGAAGCTCAAGCGGATCATCTCCGAGGTCAAGCAGCGGGTGAACGAAGGTTCGGCGCTGGCGGACGCGCTGGCCCCCCACCAGAAGGTGTTCGGCTCGCTGTACGTGAACATGATCCGCGCCGGCGAACACTCCGGCGCGCTGGACGCGGTGCTGATCCGGCTGGCGGACTTCACCGAAGGCCAGGCCAAGCTGAAGCAGAAGCTGATCGCGACCATGATCTACCCGGCGATCATGAGCGTGATCGGCGGCGGAATCCTGATCATGCTGATGACGGTGGTGGTGCCCAAGGTCACCAAGATCTTCACCTCCATGAAGGCCACCCTCCCCTGGACCACCACCCTGCTGATCTGGATCAGCAACGTGCTGCAGGACTGGTGGTTCATCATCTTCCCCACCCTGATCGGGGCGGTGGTGGCTGCGCTGTACTGGGTGCGCAGCGAGAAGGGCAAGCCGGTCTTCGATCGCTGGCAGCTCAAGTGGCCGGTGGTGGGGCCGCTGGTCCGGATGCTGGCCGTCTCCCGCTTCGCCCGGACGCTGTCTACCCTGCTCAAGAGCGGGGTCCCGCTGCTGACCGCGATGGACATCGTCCGCAACGTGGTCACCAACTCGGTGCTGGCTGCGGTGGTGGAGACGGCCCGGGACTCGATCCGCGAGGGCGAGAGCATTGCCGCGCCCCTCAAGCGGTCGGGCGAGTTCCCGCCGCTGGTCTACCACATGATCACGATCGGCGAGAAAAGCGGGCAGCTGGAGGACATGCTGCTGTCCATCGCGGATAGCTACGAGAGCCAGGTCGACGTGCGGATCGGCGCGCTGACCGCCCTGATGGAACCGCTGATCATCGTCGCCATGGGCGCGGTGATTGCGTTCGTGGCCTTCTCGATCCTGATGCCGATCCTGCAGATCAACAGCGCGATCCGGTGAACCGCCAGATGAACCCGACCTTCGATCGCTGGATTCAACGGATGACCGTCCTGGCGACGGTGGGGACCGCCGCGGCGCTGATCGCCACCGCGGTGGCCCTGCTGTCCCCCGGACACTGAACAAGGAGCCATGGAGATGACGCAGACCGGTTTTGCAGCGTGGGCAGTGGGCGTGGATCAGCGGCGGCGCCGCCGCACCCGCCGGGGAATGACCCTGGTGGAGATCATGGTGGTGCTGGTGATCCTGGGGCTGATCGCCGGGGCGGTGGTGGTGGCCGTGGTCCCCCGCATGGAGGAGGCCAAGCAGGACACCGCCAAGCTGGACATGCAGGCCATCCAGAGCGCGCTGAAGCTCTACTACACCAAGAAGGGCAACTACCCGGACACCGCCACCGGCCTCAAGGCGCTGGTGGACGGGCAGTATCTGGAGAAGGTCACCGACCCCTGGGGCAACGAGTACCTCTACCTCAACGAGAGTGGCCGTCCGGTGGTGGTCTCCTACGGCCGTGACGGGCAGCAGGGTGGCGAAGGTCCCGACGCGGACATCGACACCCGCGCGGTGAACGCCGGGAAGTAGCCCATGGCGCGCCGGTCCTCCTCCAGCTTGCGCGGGATGACGTTGGTCGAGATGACCATCGCCATCGGCGTGGTCGCCGTCCTCTTCGGGGCGGTGGCGATGGGGATTGGCGCCCTGACCGGGGCCAAGGCGCGCAGCTCCACCGGGGAGCTGGCGGCGCTGATCCGGTCGCTGTACGACACCGCGGCGCTGTCCGGGAAGACCTGCCGGCTGGTGTTCGAGCTGCCCTCGGCCAGGGCGGAGGAGGACGAGGGCGGGGCCAGCTACCGGGCAGAGTGCGCGGAGGGCGCGGTGACCATGTCCCGCGACCGCGAGGCGGCGCTGCGGGACGAGAACCGCGAGCGGGAACGCGACCGGCGGGACCGCCCCCGCAACGCCGAGCGGACCCTGCGCTCCGGGGACGACGAGCCCACCCTGGAGGACCTGATGGCCGGCGAGCAGCAGCGGGTGGAGGACGCGGCCCGCTTCTCCGAATACACCAGCGAGGAGGTGCGCTCCACGCGGCTGCCGGGCAACGTCAAGGTCTCGGTGTGGACCCGTGCCCAGAAGAACGCGGTGGAGACCGGGGTGGCCTACGTCTACTTCTTCCCCCAGGGCACCGCCGAGCGGGCCATGATCTTCGTCGAACAGGGCGACAACGCCTGGACCATCGACGTCTCGCCGCTCACCGGCCGCACCCAGGTGCTCTCCGAGAAGCAGGAGATCCCCCGGTCATGAGCGCGCGCGTGCCCCGGGGCTTTACCCTGTTGGAGGTGGTGGTGGCGCTGGCCATCCTCACCATGGCCCTGATGGCGGTGTTCAACCTCAACAGCGGGGCGATCGCCAACCACGCGTACGCCAAACGGGTGACGGTCGCCTCCCTGTTGGCCCGCTCCAAGATGATCGATCTGGAGCAGCAGCTGTTCGAAGACGGGCTGCCGGGCCAGGACGACGAGGAGTCGGGGGACTTCTCGCAGGAGGGCTGGCCCTCCTACAAGTGGCGGGCGCGGATCATCGCCCCCCGGACCACCGGGGTCTCCACCGAGAAGCTGCTGGCCGCGCTGTTCAACGTCCCGATGGGCGGCGGCGAGGGCGGAGACGGGATGGCCGGGATTGCCTCCATGTTCGGAGGCGCGGCGGGGGCGGACGCGGCCGGCGCCGGCGGGATGGCGGGGATGATGGGCGGGGCGATGGCCGGAATGGCCCAGCAGCAGCTGACCCAGTTTTTGGAGCAGATCACCCAGACGGTGCGCGAGGTCCACCTGACGGTGAGCTGGAAGGCGGGCACCGAGGTGGAGACCCTGGATGTGGTCACCCACGTCGTCTCCACCGGGCCGGGGTCGGATCGCAACGGCGGCGGCGCGGCCGGAGGCGCGGGGAACCAGGCCGGTCAGCCCAACGCCGACCCCTGGGTGCGGGTGGCCGACGGCCGCCCGATCTCCGGCGAACCCACTCAGCAGAACGGGCAGTACGTCGATCCGGCGGACCCCACTGTCCCGGTGGAGCGCCGCTCGGCATGGGTGGCCCGGCAGATGGCCGGCAGCACCCGCCCGGGGGTGTTGGGCGGCAAGGGCCTCAAGGGGGGCAAGCGGTGAGCGCCCGTCCCCTGCCCCGTGGCTTCACCCTGATGGAGGTGATGATCGCGGTGGCGATCACCGGCCTGATCGGCGGAATGGTCACCGTGGCCTTCAACACCGCGTTCCAGGCCAAGGAGGTGGTGGAGAAGGACTCCGAGCACTACCGGATGATCCGCGCCGCCACCAGCCGCATGGCCCGGGAGATCGGCGCCGCCTTCGTCAGTGACCGCTTCGATCTCAAGCGCTACCGGGACCAGAACGACCGGCCCACCAACTTCGTGGGGCAGCGGGACCGGCTGCTGTTCACCTCCTTCGCCAACCAGCGGCTGTACGCGGACGCCAAGGAGTCGGACCAGATGATCGTGGAGTACTACGTGCGCAACTCCACCGAACCGCAGGCGCGCGGCCGGCAGGATCTGATCCGGCGGATGAACCCGATCGTGCAGGACCGGATGGACCGCGGGGGCACCGAGGACGTGCTCTTCGAGGGGATCCGCCAGCTGGAGTTCCAGTACTGGGATCCGGAGCGCAAGGAGTGGGACGACGAGTGGGACACCCGGCGGATGGAGCGCAAGTCGCTCCTGCCCACCCGGGTGCGCTTCACCCTGGTGGCCCTTGACGAGAATGGCAAGGAGGCCCGCTACTCCACCCAGGCCCGCATCATGCTCAACACGGAGCTGCCCAGGTTCTAGATGCGCGCCCCCTCCTCCAGACCGCTGTCCCGCCAGCGGGCCCGACGCGAGCGCGGCGTGGCGCTGATGATCGTGATCATCTCCATCACCCTGCTCACGGTGGTGGCCACCGACTTCGCCTTCAACACCCGGGTGGACCTGCAGCTGGCCGCCAACCACCGTGACGACACCCGGGCCTATTTTCTGGCCAAGAGCGGGATCGGGATGGCCCGGCTGGTGTTGAAGTTCCAGGCGCAGATCGACAAGTCGCCCATCCCCGGGCTGCCGGCGGCGGCCCAGGCGCTGCTGCCCCCCGGTCAGGCGGGCGGAGGCGCCGCCGGGATCAACCTCCAGGTGTGGCGGATGATCAAGATCGACTGCCACATGCTGCAGGGGATGGTGGCCGATCCGGACCCGCGTGAGCAGCCGCCGGCCAGGGTGGCGGACACCGAGTTCGACCGCGAGTTCTCCGAGGTGGCCGAGCGTCAGCAGCGCCGCTCCTTCGGCGGCTTCGAAGGCTGCTTCCAGGCCCGGATCTCCGACGAGGAGGAGCGGCTGAACCTGGTCCGGCTGGACGCGCCGCAGCTCTCCAGCCAGCCGGTGGTGCTGGGCCTGTATGAGCTGCTCTCCGACAAGCGCTTCGAGTTCCTCTTCGAGCGGGAGGACGCGAACCGGGTGAAGGTCAACCCGCAGGAGGTGCTGATCAACCTCAAGGATTGGATCGACGAGGACGAAATGCAGTCCTCCTTGAACCTCTCCGGCCAGGGGGACGTCTTTTTGCGCGGCTTCTCCGATGAGAACTATCCCTACGACTCGTATCAGACCCGCTACGAGGCCAAGAACGCGCGCTTCGACTCGGTGGACGAGCTGTTCATGGTCCACGGGGTGAACGACGCCTTCATGGCCGCCTTCCGGGACCGGCTGACCGTTTACCCGGACGTCAACGCCCGGCTGAACATCAACACCGACGACCCGATGATGCTGTACGCGGCGATCCGCTCGGTGGCGGATCCAGCCCGGCCCGATCCCCGACTGGCGGACCCGGTGTTCGTGGACCGGCTGATCCAGCAGATCCGCGCGGCCAAGATGTTCGCCTACTTCGGGATGTCGGTGAACGACTTCATCACCGTGGTGGCCGCCGCCGGGGTGCCGATCAACTCCAGCATCCAGAACAACGTGGCCAACAACCGCTGGGTCAGCGACAAGAGCACCACCTACCGGATCGAGTCCTTCGGCGAGGCCGGGAACGTCATGAAGAAGATCACCGCGGTCGTCCGGCTCGATGAGGGGCTGGGGCGGCTGGTGTACTGGAGAGAGGAATAACCATGGCCCGCATCCTCGGCCTGGACCTGGGCAGTCATTCGGTGAAGGGCCTGTTGCTGGACGCGTCTGGGCGTGGTCCGGCGCAGCTCAAGTCGTTCCACAGCGTGCGCCGCAACACCGAGGGCGACCGGCTGCAGACCCTGAAAGACGCGGTGCAGCAGCTGCTCTCGGTCCCGGAGCTGCACGCCGAACAGGTGATCGTCTCGCTGCCGGGGGCCACCGTGACCACCCACCAGGTGGCGCTGCCGTTCACCGATCCCAAGCGGATCGATCAGACCCTCAGCTTCGAGGTGGAGGAGCAGCTGCCCTACGACGTCTCCGAGGCGGCCTTCGACTACCAGGTGGCCTCCGCCCAGACCAACAAGAGCGAATTGTTGATCGGGGTGGTCAAGCGGGAAGAGCTGCGCGCCCTGCTGGAGGCGCTGAGCGAGGCGAAGATCGATCCCAGGGTGGTGACCCACCCGGCCTTCGTCTACCAGAGCATCCTGGCCCAGCCGACCCTGGAGGAGATCCCGGAGAACGAGGCGGTGGCGATAGTGGATCTGGGGCACGAGCGGACGGCGATCGCCATTGGCCGCCCACGGGGCGCGGTGGAGTGGGCCCGGACCTTCCCCGGCGGCGGCCGGGATCTGACCCGGGTGCTGGCCGCCGAGTTCGGCACCGCCCCCCTGGAGGCGGAGAGCTGGAAGGAGTCGCACGGCGCCCTGGCGGACGCGATCTCCGGTCCGGAGGGTGAGCGCGGCGCCTCGGCGTTCCTGCGCGCGCTGCAGCCGATCCTCCGAGAGCTGCGCGCTACCTTCAAGGCGTACGGGGCGCGCACCCGCAAGCAGGTCACCCGGGTCTACCTGTGCGGCGGGACCGCCCAGCTGCCCGGGCTGGCCACCCAGTTGGGCCACGATCTGGGCGTCTCCTGTTCGGTGCTGCCGATGCCGGAGGGCCAGACCCCCGCCGCCGCCCAGGCCTACGCCCTGGCGCTGCGCGGGGTGCAGACCCCGGCCCGGGCCCCCCGCTTCAACCTCCGCAAAGGAGAGTTCGCCTTCAAGGGGGACTTCGACTACCTGCGTGACCGGCTGGGGTTGTTGGCCTCCTATGCCGCCACCCTGCTGGTGCTGCTGGTGGCCTCGATGCTGGTCCGCAGCACCATGCTGGGACGCCGCGAGCGCGCCCTGGACACCGCGCTGTGTGACGTCACCCAGAAGGTCCTGGGCCGCTGCGAGAAGAACTACGACCGGGCGCTGAGCATGTTGCAGGGGGTGGAGAGCCCGGCGGCGGTGGTGCCCCGGCTCTCGGCGGTGAGCCTGCTGGCGGAGGTGACCGACCGGGTCCCCCCCGAGCTGTCGGTGAGCTTCGATCAGATCCAGGTGGACCTGGAGCGGATCAGCATCCGGGGGGAGACCGCCACCAGCCGCAGCGTGGACGAGCTGACCGCGGCGCTGCGCGGCTACCCCTGCTTCCAGGACGTGAAGCAGGGACGGCTGGAGCGGAGCCGGGATGGACAGAAGTTCAGCTTCCGCCTGGACATCGACGTGCAGTGCCCGGCCGAAGGCGCCGCGGCGCGGCTGTAGGCCAAGGATCCCGCCATGGAACGCATTCGTGCATTGTGGAGTGAACTGCAGATTCGCTTCTCGGCGTTGAACACCCGGGAGCGGACCTTGGTGTCGGTGGCCGGCGCCGCGGTAGTGGTGTTCGCCCTGTTCCTGATTCTCTACACCTCGGCCAGCAGCGCCGCCTCCACCCGCCGGCGCACGGCGGAGAAGCTGGGCAAGCTGCAGCAGGCCCAGGAGCTGGCCCACAACTACCGGGAGGCGGAGGGCGCCCGGCGCCGCACCGAGCAGCAACTGTCCGGCAGCAACCTGCAGCTGATCTCCTACCTGGAGGAGCGCGGCACCGCCGCCGGGCTGGAGATCCCGGCCATGAACCCCAAGGGGGACGTGGCCCTGGGGGACGGGAAGATCGTGGAGAGCTCGGTGGAGCTGACCCTCACCGACGTGCCGTTGGCCAAGTTCTACAACTTCATCTCCGAGGTGGAGCGGGGGCCGGGGCTGATCAAGGTGAAGTACCTGCGGATCGAGCCGCGCCCCGGGCAGGAGACCCTCACCGCCTGGGTGAACATCGCCGCCTACCGGATGAAACAGTGATCAAGCTCCCCGCCAAGCTCAAGCTCCCAGCGCCGCTCAAGAACGCCACCGGCTGGAGGGTGGGCGTGGCCTACACCGCGTTCGGGCTGTCCTGCTTTCTGCTCTTCCTCTACCTGACCTTCCCCTACGAGGCCTTCCGCGACCGGCTGGTGGGCGAGGCCCGGCGCGCCGGCTTTGCGGTCACCATCGCGGACATTGGCCCGGGGCTGATGGGGATCACCGCCACCGGGGTGCGGATCGAGCGGCCCCGCTACGTGCCCGCCAGCGGCGGCGCGGCGGTCCCGGTCGCGGCGGCGGAGCCGGTGGAGATCCTGATCAACAAGGTGCGCTTTGGTCCATCTTTCGTGCCGCTGGGGCTGGCCTTCGAGGCCACCGTGTTCGGCGGCCAGGTGGAAGGCGCGGTGGGCGGGGTGGGAAACGGCAGCATCCAGCTGAACCTGGAGGGGGTGGACACAGCCAAGGGGGACCTCAAGGGGCTGATCGGGGTGGACCTGGCGGGGACGGTGGACGGCAAGCTGATGCTGACCATCCCGCTGGTGCCGAACAGCCCGGTGCGCGCCTACGATCTCTCCTTGGCCGACGGGACCCTGGAGCTGCAGCTGCGCGGGCTGACAGTCAACGGGGGCACGATCACCGTGCCGATGTACGGCACCCCCACCCCGCTGGATCTGCCCAAGATCCAGGCCGGCGATCTGAAGGCGGAGATCAAGTTCGAGAAGGGGCTGGGGACAGTGGCCAACTTCACCAGCGTCGGCCCGGACGTCAGCCTCCGCACTGAGGGGACGCTGAAGCTGGCCAAGGCCCTGGAGCACAGCGAGGCCAACCTGGACTTCAAGGTCAGCGCCGACCAGGAGTTCGTCAAGCGGCTGGGGCTGATCGGCAGCGGGCTGTCGATGCTGCCCCCGGACAAGGCCGACCCCGCCTTCCGGGTGGCCAAGATCACCGGCTTCCTGATGAGCCCCAAGTTCGCCCCCGGGGCGCGCTAACCGGAAGGAATCCGGCGCCGGGGCTCCCCAAGTTCGCCCCCGGGGCGCGCTAGCCGGGGAATCCGGGCGCGCCGCGGGCCTCCGGGCCCGGTCCCCCGTTGAAAACATGATTTCCGGCATGGGAGAGTCGCCCGCCTTTCGGGGAGGAGCCGGACCGATGCCTGAGCTTGTGTTTCTACGCCGCGGAGAAGAGGTCCTGCGCTTCACCCTGGACCGCCCGCGGACGGTGCTGGGGCGGGGTGATCGCAGCGACGTGGTGATCCCGGACTCGGAGGTCTCCCGGCAGCAGGCGGTGCTGACCTACGACGGGAACCAGGTGGCGCTGGAGGATCTCTCCGGCAAGGGGACCCTGGTCTCCGGCGCCCCGGTGATGCGCAACACAGTGCTGGCGGACGGGGCGGATATTGCGCTGGGGCAGTGGCGGGCCATCTTCCGCAAGACCTCGTCCGGCGATCTGGACACGGTCACCGAGGTGGGCGGCACCCAGACCCAGGCCCAACCCAAGGACCCCTCCAACGAACGCTGGCTGCCGGCGCAGATCCGGATCCGTCACGGCCACCAGGAGACGGTGCACCGGTTGACCGGGGAGGCGGTGTCCATTGGCAAGGATCCGGGCAACGACCTGGTGGTGACCGACAAGTTCATCTCCTCCCGGCACCTGAAGCTGCAGCGGCGCAACACCCTGTTCCAGGTGACCGACCGGGGGTCCACCAACGGGACCTACCTGGGCAACGCCCGCATCTTCGAGGTGGAGGTCCCGCTGTTCACCACCCTGCGGGTGGGCGAGACCGAGCTGGTGCTAGAGCCGGTCTCCACCCCCACCAAGGAGAAGTCCTTCCAGGGGATCATCGGCAACGATCCGTCGATCCGGCAGCTGGCGGAGCTGATCGAGCGGGTGGCCCCCTCCCAGGCGGCGGTGGCGATCTTCGGCGAGTCCGGCACCGGCAAGGAGCTGGTGGCGCGCGCGGTCCACTCCCGCAGCAACCGCGCCGACCGGCCCTTCATCCCGGTCAACTGCGCGGCGATCTCCAAGGAGCTGATCGAAAGCGAGCTGTTCGGCCACGAGAAGGGCGCCTTCACCGGGGCGATGAACGCCCGCAAGGGCGCCTTCGAGGAGGCGGACGGCGGCACCCTGTTCCTGGACGAGATCGGCGAACTGCCCGTCGACCTGCAGGCCAAGCTGCTGCGCGCCCTGGAGTCGGGGGAGATCAAGCGGGTGGGCGCGTCCCGTCCGATGAACGTGGACGTGCGGATCGTCGCCGCCACCAACCGGGACCTGCTGGCCGCGGCAAGGGAGGGGAAGTTCCGCGAGGACCTCTACTACCGGCTGTGCGTGATCCCGCTGCACCTTCCCCCGCTGCGCAACCGCAAGTCAGACATCGTCTCCCTCACCGACCACTTCGTGCGGGTGTTCTCGCCCCGCGGTCAGACGGTGCGCTTTACCCCCGGGGCGATGGAGCGGCTGCAGACCCACCACTGGCCGGGCAACATCCGCGAGCTGCGCAACGTGGTCCACCGGGCGCTGTTGCTGCGCAAGGGCCCGGTGGTAGACGCCTCCGACCTGTCCTTCGATCAGGAGGTCAACCGCGAGACCGGGATCCCGATCCAGGACTTCCCCTCCGGGCTGACCCTGGAGCAGATGCTGGAGCGGCTGGAGAAGCAGATCATCGAGACCTCGCTGCGCCGCTACAACGGCAACCGCGAGCGGGTGGCCAAGGAGCTGGGGGTGGCCCGCTCCACCCTCTTCAAGCGGCTCAAGGACTGGGGCCTGACCAAGCAGGACGACCCGGAGTCCTGAGCCTCAGGCCTCCAGGAACAGCCGCGGGAAGAGCACGTCCCGGGCGGCGTCCGGAAAACGGATCGAGACCGGACCCTTGGGGGTGGCCGAGCCCAGCAGCCCCACCTCCACCAGCTCTCCGAGCACTGCCCGGGCCGCGCGATCCTTCAAGCCGGTGGCCCGGGGCGCGTCTCCGCGTTGCAGCTCTCCTCGGATCAGCACCTCCTCCAGCAGTGGAGCCGCCTCCTGCTTGAGCCTGAGGTGATCCAGGGCGAAGGCCGACAACCGCTCGCTGAGGGTTTCCAGTTGGAACAGCGCGCCCATGAAGGTCACCTGATCGAGCGCAACCTGGAGGAACCAGTGGACGAACTCCTCCAGCGCCTGCTGGGACAGATTCCCCCGTCCATCCAGGTCTCCCCTTCGTGGGGAGTCGGCCAGGTCCATCATCCGCCGGTACTCTGAACGCTCCTTGAGTCCCCTGGCGAGGCCGCGAGAGATGGACCACAGCCCGTGGGCACCGATCCCCGCCTCAAGTGCGATCGCATGGGACATCAGGCGGCTGACCCGTCCGTTTCCGTCCGGAAAGGGGTGGATGAAGTTGAACCGGTGATGCGCGGCAGCCATCGCCACCATCCGGCTGGTCCTCCCCAGCGAGGCCAGCCGATAGCGTTGCTCGAAGTGGCGCATGAACTCCGCCACCTTTGCGCTCGACGGGGGCAAGTGCCTCCCCACCGAGACCTCGTGTTCGGGGAGGGTCCGAAACTCACCCGGAGTCAGCGTGAAGCTGCGTTGGGTGCCCTCCACCCGGAGCAACTCGGAAGGGAGCTCCGCGTAGAACGCGCGGTGGGTGGAGGTCAGAAACGGAACCGAAGCCGGCTCGGTCAAGGTCCCCCCAGTGAAGGCAGCGTCGATGCTTCGCTGGACCTTGATATGGGCCAACGCCTCCAACTGCAGCGAGCGCCGCTCCGGCTCGACCTCCAGATCCCCACCCAACGCCCGTTCGATGTCGCGCGGCCGGGTGTTATGGCCCTCGATCAGGTTCGAGTAGTAGCAGTTCATCATCCGGACCATCTCCGCGAGGTTCGCGGCGGTCTGCGGATGAAGTCGGGCCCCCAAAGAGACCGCCTGGCCCGCCAACTCGGAGGTCAGATCCGCCAACCGAACCGGAAGCGGATCCAACAAGCACGGTTCAATGCGGTAGGGAGACTCGGGGTCCAACCGGGGGCCTTTCGTGCCGATCTTCGACACAGGTTAACTATCTGAACTTAGATAGGAAACCCCCTCCCAGCAGCACCTGGATGCCGATCTGCCGTGCCGATCTTTCCCGGCCGCTCAGGCCAGGTTGTGGAACACCGCGCGGACGTCCTCGTCCTGCTCCAGGGCGTCCACCATCTTCAGCACCTCGGTGGCCTGATCCTCCGGCAGCGAGACCGGGGTCTGGGGGATGTACTCGGCCTCCACGGAGAGGGGGACGATTCCCTTGGCCTCGATCGCCGACTGCAGCTGACCGAAGTGGTTGAAGGCGCAGCGCAGGATCAGCTGCGGTTCGTCCTTCTCCCCCTTCCCCTCCCCCATCTCCTCTAGCCCGTGGTCGATCAGCTCCAGCTCCAGCTCGTCGGCGTTGAGCCCCTCCGGGTTCAGCCGGAACACGCCCATCTTCTGGAAGCCGAAGGCCACGCTGCCGGTGGCGCCCATGTTCCCGCCCCAGTCCTTGAAGTGCATCCGGATGTTGGCCACCGTCCGGGTGACGTTGTCGGTGGCGGCCTCCACCAACACCGCCACGCCGTGGGGCGCGTAGCCCTCGTAGACGACGATCTCGTAGTTCTCCACCTCGTGGCCGGACGCGCGCTTGATCGCGTTGTCCACCTTGTCCTTGGGCATGTTCGCCGCCCGGGCGTTCTGGATGGCCCGGCGCAGGGCCGCGTTGGTGTCCGGGCTGGGGCCCCCGGCCTTCACCGCCATCGCGATGTCCTTGGACACGCGGGTGAACACCTTGGCCATCTTGTTCCAGCGGGCGAACATGGTCGCCTTGCGCGTCTCGAAAATGCGTCCCATGGGCAGTTGCTACCCGAACTGGGGACGTGCGGCAATGTCGCACCAGGGGGTGAAGGGCCACGGTTAGATCCTTTTCCGGGTCCGTTCGTTTTCCCTTCCATGCCTGCCGCCGCGCGATCGACCCAAGCCGTCTCGGACCTGTACCGCCAGCACCGCGCCCGGGCGCTGTCCATTGCCCGGCGCATCCTCCACGACCCCGACGAGGCGGAGGACGTGGTCCAGGAGGTGTTCATCCGGCTGTGCTTCGCCGAGGTGCCCTTCGACGGGAAGTCCGCCTACTCCACCTGGCTGTTCCGGGTGATGGTCAACAGCAGCATCAACTCGCTGCGATCCCAGCGCCGGCGGGCCCGGCTGCGGCACGACCCGGAGCCGGGGCTGGATCCAGAGGCCGCCGCCGCCGGCCGCGAGCTGCGCCGCCACTTCGAAGAGGCCCTGCGCCAGATCAGCCCCCAGCACCAGCAGGTGGTCTGGCTGCGGGAGCTGCGGGGGATGAGCTACCCGGAGATCGCCGCGCTGCTGAAGATCCCGGAGGGCACGGTGAAGAGCGCGCTGAACCGGGGGCGGGCGCGTGTGCAGCAGCTGTTGCTGGAGGAGGGGATCTCCCCCTGAGCTACTCGTCGCCCTTCTGTCCCACGAAGAAGTCGCCCTTGTCGCGGAAGAGGATGTTGAAGCTGGTCAACGACCCGTAGGCGCGGGTGACGTAGGCCTGCAGCTCGACCTTGTCTGCGTCGCTGAGCTTGGGGTGGCCGTTGAGCTTCTGCTCCAGGGTGCGCAGGCGGTCGCGGATCATCACCACCTTGTGGAACAGGGCGTCGATTGGCAGCTCCTTGCCCTGCAAGTCCTTGTTGCCGGGGACCAGCTGCACCACCCCGCCCTGCCACTTGTTGGCCATCTCCGGCGGGTGCGGGTCACCCAGCGCCTGGCGGAACAGATCGATCAGCTCTTCGCGGGTCAAGATGAGTCCTCCTCCAAAATCGAATGTGTCCCCGGTGGACGCGGCCGCCGCCTGGGGCGACGGGGCGTATCCCACCGAGGACACCGGCGAAGCACGGGTCACCATCGGCGGAGTGCCTGGGGGACCATGCCGGACCACCAACGGAGCCACGCTGCGGGCCAGCCGCGAGCGGGCCTGGGGCTCCACCGGCCGGGCCCGGGTCACCGAGCCGCGTGGCACAAAGGCGTCGCACACCGGGGCGCTGGGAACAAACAGCCCGCGCTGGGGCTGCAGCCGGCAGGGGCCTACCCAGCCGCGCCGGTCGTCCACCGAGTGCGCCTGCCACAGCTTGCAGTTGCCGCAGACCTGCTCCTCCGCGGTGAAGACCGGAATCGGCGGGAGGGCGGAGGGCGCGTCGTCACTCATCGGGAAGGGCGGATCCACCAAGTTGTCGCCCCCGAGTCAACCGCCGCCCGGAAATGGGTTGGCCGCTCGTTCGTTGTGGCTTGGTAGGATGGACGCCCACCGATGAAGACCCCCAGCGGAGCCAACCTCACTGCGAAGCGTGTGATCGCGGTGATCGCCAGCGTGGCGGTGGGCGTGGTGTTCTGGGACTCCCCGCTGGTCTACCCGCTCAAGCTGCTGGTGGTGATGATGCACGAGAGCGGGCACGCGCTCGGTACCCTGCTTGTCGGTGGGGCGGTGGATGCGATCTCCATCCGGCCCGATCAATCCGGCCAGTGTCTGTCGCTGCTGCCCCCCGGCCTGTTCGGGAAGGTCTTCGTCTACTCGGCGGGCTACGTGGGCAGCGCCATCGCCGGCGGCGCGCTGCTGATCGCCACCTTGCGCTTCGGGCTTCGCCGCTGGGTGCTGGGCGCGGCCTGCGTCTGGCTAGCGGTGATGGGGCTGGTCTACGCAGGCGATCCGTTCACCTGGATCTTCTGTCTGGTCACCGCCGCGGCGATGGGGCTGGGCGCCAAGTTCCTCCCCGATGGCGCGGTGGACGTGGTCAACCTGTTCATCGCCGCCTTCTCCGGGCTGTACGTGGTGTTCGACGTCCGGGACGACCTGTGGAACTCCTCGGTGCGGGCGATGAGCGATGCCGCGCTGCTGGCGGAGCTGACCTACGTGCCCTCGCTGTTGTGGGCCGCCCTGTGGACGGTGGCCGCCCTGGGGATATTGGGGCTGTCGCTGTGGATCAGCCTCCGCCCCACCCGCCGGGTGCGCGCCTCGATGTCCCGCTTCGTGGGCAGCTAGGCCTCCCTACTTCCGCGGCTTCATCCGGAAGGCCACGAAGTCGGCCACGTCCGCGAACTGGAAGTACGGGTTGTGGTCCTTCTCCCGTCCGATGTTGGAGCTGGGCACCTCCCCGTAGTTGTGCCCCGGAAGCAGCCGGGTGGCCTCGGGCAGCTTCATCAGCACCTGGGTGATTGACCGGTGCATCGCCTCCGGGTCGCCGCCATTGAGATCACACCGCCCACACCGTCCGACGAACACCGTGTCCCCGGAGACCACCGCGTCGCCTACCTGCAGGCACTGCGAGCCGGGCGTATGTCCGGGGGTGTGCAGGGCCCGGACCGCCAGGGGACCGATTCGCACCTGCTGCCCGGGATCCAGCGGCCGGACCGCGTCGCCGATCCGCCGCAGCTCCGGGGAGAAGGCGATCTCCTCCCGCTGGGCGTAGAGCGGGATGTCATGCCGGGAGAGCAGCTCTGGCACCCCGTTGATGTGGTCGTGGTGACAGTGGGAGGCGAAGGCGGCGGTGATCACCTTCCCGTCCTCCGCGGCGGCCCGCTCGATGGCGGGCACGTCCCAGGCGGGATCGATCACCGCGACCTCGGCAGCGCCCTCGGCCCCGACCAGGTAGACGAAGTTGTCCATCGTTCCCAGCTGCAGTTGGCGGACATAGAGCGGTGGGGGCATGGTGGCGCCAAGAATAGACGACCGGCCCCCGGCCCGGGTTGAATGGGGGCATGCGCTCAACCCTGGTGATCCTCGGCGCCCTTCTCTCTCCCCTGGCCCCGGGCGCAGAGGGGACCTTGACCTTCAAGCCGGACCCGGACGAGGAGCGGCCGGTGGTCCGGCGGGCCAGCGTGCGGCCCCAGGGCACCGACTTCGCGCTCACCCTGGAGTTCGACAAGACCCCCTGGGGGGAGGAATGCAAGAAGCGCTGCGCCAACGCCACCCTGCTGATCGACACCGACGGCGACCCGAAGACCGGCTTGCAGGCCGGTGCGGGCAAGCCCCAGACCGGTGCGGATCTGGGGGTCCTGGTCCAGGGCTACACCGACTTCGGCGAGGAGAGCGCGGCCCACTACATCCGGGTGAAGATCCGGGCGTTGGAGGACAACGACGCCCGGATGGAATCAGGGGACGTGGTCGCCGACCTGGATCACCGCCGGGATCGCGAGCGGCTGGGGGTGGAGGGCAAGGAGGTCCGGATCATGGTGGATGCCTCGCGCGCCACCCTCCCCGCCGGGAAGAAGTGCCGGCTGATCTATCTGCCTCCGCTGAGCAAGCCGGTGGTCGTCCCCTGCCGCGGGATGGGCGGCTTCTCGCCGGGCAGCGCCCCGGACATCCTCCGCAGCACCAACTCCAAGCGGCGGGTGACGACCAAGCCCTACGAAGAGCCGGTCAGCCGCTGATCCGTCCCGGGTCCGACCCTGGCCAGCCCGGCGCCCAGCGCGGCGATCCCCAGGTAGACCCCGGCCGCCAACAGCAGGGTGACCGAGATCCCCCAGCCCACCGATAGGAACACCGCCGCCCCGGAGCCGGCCACCGACAAGGCGCCGTTGACGCCCCAGCACCACACCGCCCCCTCAGGCGCGGCCACCTGGACCCGGCGCAGCCCCAGCGGGAACAAGAACCCCATCGCGAAGCCGGGGATGGCCACCGCCAGCACCGAGAAGGTGGCGCGCCACAGATAGGGTTGGGCCAGCACCGACTCGATCACTCCCGAGGGCAGCAGCGCCCACGCCCCCATCAGCAGCGCGGCCACCGCCGGGATGCCGGCCAGCACCCTGCGCCGGGGCTCCAGCCGTTCGGAGAGGGCGGCGCCCGCGCCCGCCGCCAGGGTCAGCGGGGTGAGGGTCAGCGCCAGCGCCCAGGTGGGATCTCCCAGCAAAAGATGCAGCCGCTGGGCGGTGGCGATCTCGAACAGCATGAAGCCCAGGCCCAGCCCGGCGAAGTACCCCAGCACGATTATCCGCTGGGACCTGGGCAGGGAGGAGAGGGCGCCGCGCCTGCGCCACAAGGGGACGATCAGCCACAGCACCCCCAGCAGCGCGGCGATCAGGAAGGCGGCTGCCACCGCGCCCACCGCCACCACGTTGCCGTAGAGCATCCCGCCGCCCTGCTCCAGCAGCGCGCCCAGCCGAGCGGGGGAGAACCAGGTCCGCAGTGGCACCTGAAGGAAGAAGAACGGGCGGTCGTCGGTGGGCGGGCTCAAGTCCACGCCCTGGCGCGCGCCCAGCCTGGCCAGTTCCTCTCCCGCGGAGGCCTCCAGGAGTTCGCGGGCCCAGCTCGTCTCGCTCCGCCCCGGCAGCCACAGCAGACTGGCCCCCTGCTTCTCCAGCGCCGCCAGCTTCTCCAGATCGGCGGGGTCGAACGGAGAGGGCGAGGTCAGCAGGGTGGCGATGTTCCCCCGGGCCACCAGCGCCAGGTGAAGCCCCGGCTGCTGGACCCCGCGGGCGCGCAGCGCGGAGGCGGCCAGCGCCAACAGGCGCCCGGTCTCCAGCGGCCGCGAGGGTTCATACCAGCGGGAGAAGCTGAGCACCCCGGTGGGGTCGAGGCGGGAGAGGAACAGCGCCCACGCCTCTTTGGTGTAGAGGGAGTTCTCGGAGAGGGTCATCGCCCCCATCCCGGTGGAGGCCCAGGTGTCCACCAGTGAGGCCACGATCACCCGGAACCCGCCTTCGGAGCGCGCCGCCCAGGAGCGGCCGTCCTCGACGTGGAAGCGGGTGTGGGGTTCGCTGACGATCGGCACCTTCTCTGCCATCGGACCGCGCAGCAGCCGCAGGAAGATCGGGTTGAACTCCACCGCGTCCACCTCGGCGCCGTGCAGCCGGGCCGCGGCCACGTCCCGTCCTCCTCCCACGCCGATCACCAGCGCCCGGCCCCCCTCGCGGATCCGGTACACCGCGGAGGTGATGTCCCAGTCCAGGAAGCCCAGCTCCGCGCGCAGATCCCGGTAGGCGTAGGCGGCGGTCCCCGCCTCCCCGTCGATGCGCAGGAAGGACACCTCCACCTGAGGCATCGGCGCGCCCTCCAGCGGCGCCCAGTAGAACGGGCGCTGCTGACGGAAGTGCTCGGCGCGCACGTAGGACATCGAGTTCCAGGCCTGGGCCAACGGCTGCTCGCCCTGGGGATAGCGGTGGCCCTTGATCCAGCGGAGGCTTCCGGAGTCCGGCGCCTGCGCAATCAGCAGCACCGCCAGGGCCAACAGCCCCGCCCTCCCCCGCTCGCGCCCGCCCCGGGCCAGCACCGCCATCGCCAGCGGCGGCAGCACCGCCGCCACCAACAGCGCGCGAGGAGCCCCCAGCCAGGCGATCAGCGGTGCGGCCAGCGCCGCGCCGACGGCCGAGCCCAACAGATCCGCGCCGTAGACGATCCCCGGACGCCTGGCCCGGGTGAGCAGCACCGAGAGCGCCGCGCCGCCCCCGGCAAAGGGCAAGGCGAAGAGGACCGAGAGCACCACCAGCGTCCCCAGGGTCGACCAGGGGGCGTGCAGATCCAGCACCACCCGGGTCCGGGTGGTCCAGAACGTGGAGGCCACCGTGCCCAACGCGGAGAGGGCCAGCGCCGCGGACAGCCCCCTGCCCTGTTCGAACCACGCCGGTCTCAGGTAGACCACCAACGCCCCGGCCGTCATCCCCAGCAGCCCCAGCGTCAGGGCCAGGTAGCCCAGCGAGTACCAGGTGGCCACCGAGAGCAGCCGCCCCACCAACACCTCCTGGGAGAGCAGCGCCGCGGCGATCAGCGCCGCGGCCAGGGCCGCCCTTGGAGGCTCGGAAGCCACCGCCGGGATCATCGCCTCCGGAGCCGTCGACTCCGTCTCCGCCGCCTGCGCGCGCGCCATCCGCGCTACTTCCCTTCCGGACGCTTGGGGACCTCGGCCCAGAAGAACCCGCGCAGGTCCCCCTCGGAGAAGCCACGGGCCTGGTCCTGGGGATAGCGGGCGGTGATCTCGGCCACCACCTCCGCTGCGACCTGGGTTCCGTGACAGGTCAGGCACATCGCCCCCACCGGCATCGGCTTGAGCATCCCGACGCGGTCGCCCAGATCAAACACCCGGGGCTTCGCGTCCGCGAAGCGCGCCCCCGCGGACTGCTTCACGTAGGCAGCGGCCCAGGGTCGTGGAGCGTTGATCGGGTTTCGAAGCTGGTGGCTGGTCCGGCCCACCTGGACCCCGGCCTGCTGGGCCACCTGCAGGGTCAACGGCTGGGCCTCGGCGGCGCAGACCTCCAGGGCGCCGACCGGACCGGCGGACTGCAGCGCGGAGGTCAGCCGCTGCAGCAAGGAAGCCTGCAGCGCGCCGATCGCCGTTGAGGCTTCCTGCACCGAGGCCTGGAGCGGCCCGGGGACGGCCTCCGGAGACCAGTCCTTTGCAGCGGGAGCAGCAGGCGGGGGGGCCTTGCATCCCGCTCCCAGGAGGCACGCCGCCAGCGCGAGGGTCAGTGGGATCCTGTTCATGGGAGGGGCAGCCTACCCCTCCCTCCGCCGGCTCACCCGAAGTTGTAGGTGAAGTCCACCCAGGGGATGGGGATCATGCCGAGGCCATTGGACTGGAAGGTCTCCACCCGGAGCACGGCCAGGTCGACCGCAAAGCGCTCGCCCATGATCCGACCGCCGAGGCTGTTGATCATGGCCAGCGGGGTGCCGAAGAAGCCGGGGAGCAGCCAGTTCTCGGTGACCAGGGCGAAGTTGGCGCCCAGCCGGACGTTGCCGTTCAGGGTCACGATCGCCTCGCCCAGAGACTGGCTGGTGTTGGCGAACATGAAGGGGCGGCCCACGTTCACGGTGAAGTGCGCGTTGTGATCGCCGAGCGTGCCCCCCACGAAGACGAAGCCCGCGCCGACCACCGAACTGGATTGGAAGCCCCAGGCGGGCAGCACCAGGGTCTCGGCGCCGGCAGCCAGGTGGAAGTTCTCAGAGGGGGAGAAGCCGGCCTTGATCCCGCCGATGAAGTTCAGGCCATTGCCGCCCATCATCCACAGCGGCAGCATCGCACCGGCCAGCAAGGTGACGTGGTCGGTGAGGCCGAAGGCCACCGAGGAGAACACCAGCTCCTTCTGCGAAAAATAGCCTTCGCCCTTCCGCAGCCGCATCGCCGAGGGCGAGTACAGATAGCGGGTCCGGTTCGGGTCCCGGAACCACAACTGGCCGGTGCTGGAGACCAGCGTTCCCTCCTCCACTTCCATCTTGCTGATGCTGTGCCGAGACAGCGCCATCCTTCCGCCGCTGATCAGCTCCAGGGTCACCGCGTCCTTGGATTCAGCCACCACCCGGCCTCGCAGCTGCTGACCGTCACGCAGGGTCACCCGCGAGAGGGGCTTCTCCGCCGAGGAGGCCGTGGCCGGAGGAGGAGCCGCGGGTGCCTCTTCCATCTCCAGGTCCGAAGCCAACGGGGGCTCGCTGAGGGCCTCGGTCTGGGCCACCGCCTGGATGGCGACCACCGCGGACAACAGCACCAGCTTGAAGAACTTGGGGAAGCAGCGGGTCATTCGATCCTCCTCACCACGAACGTGGGGGAGGCCATTGCGGCCCGCGTGCCACCCACCGTTCTTCCGTCCCTTCAGGAGGTTGGGGGCATCCGGGAGCGGTTTGCGCACCGGGCCGTGCACCCGGATGCACAGTCCTTCACGGCGGTGCCCAGGTTCCCGCTCCCGGGCGGGGGCGTATGGTGAGCGCCTCGCGGCCGGAGGGTCCAGATGACCGAGGGCTTCGGGGTGCTGGTTACCCTGCTGCCGCCGCTGGCGGTGGCGGCGCTGGCACGTGGCTGGCGCGAGCAGGAGGAGGGCGGGTTCGGGGGGTGACCCATCGGTAGAAGGGCCAGGCCAGCTCGCGCCACAACGAGCGGGGTCCGACCGGTTGGACACCGATCTCCAGCCCCTGGCCGGGGTCCTTCCGGAAGGTGCGAAAGACACGATCCCAGAGCACGGTGTGGCAGCCGAAGTTGGACCGGCTCTCCTCCAGGTCGGAGGAGTGATGCACCGCATGCCAGCGCGGGAAGTTCACCAGCCACCCCAACGCGCCCTCCGACAACTGGAGGTTGGCGTGGGCAAGGATTCCCAGCAGCGCCCCGAAGTAGATGGCGGCGGTCAGCTCCTCCGGCCCCGCTCCCAGCAGCAACAGCGGGGTCGTCCGCGCGAGGTGGAAGAGCAGGTTGTCCACCGGATGGGTCCGCACCGCCTTGAGCGCGCCGAGCTCGGTGATCACATGGTGGGTGCTGTGGAACTGCCACAGCACCCGGGAATGATGCGCGGCACGGTGAAGCCAGTAGGCGAAGAACTCGATCACCACGAAGGCCAGCGCGGCCCGTACGGCAAAGGGGGCCTGGGAGGGCCAGAGGGAAGGCAATCCCGCAGAGGCACTGGCGGCCCCGAGCACCGGGTCCGCCGCCTCTACCAGGAAGGCGGTCGCCCGGGTCACCGCCAGCAGATAGAACAGATCTCGCGCCAGCTGCGCCCGCCCTCCGGGTCCCGCGGAGAGCGGGCGCGCGTTCCAGCCCGGCACCCGCGGATAGAGCTGCTCGGCCAGCCAGGTCCCCAGCATTGCCAGGGCGACGACCGTCAGCATCGTGGTCTGGGTGGCCTTGCCGCCCAGCTGGAGCGTCCCCGTGATCCCCACCCACGGCGCCAGCAAGAGGAGCAGGAACACCGGAACAAAGAGCTGGCGGAAGACGCCCAGCCCGGGAGCCGTGATCGGAGCGCGCTCCAGCTCCCGGAGTTGCTGGAACTGCGCCCGTAGGTCCCCGTTGTCCAAGGACCCATCCCAGCACCGGACAGGAGCTCGGCGCAAACCGGTCGTCGCCGGTCGTTTGGCGGGCAGGCGCCGTCCTTCACAGCGGTGCCCAGGTGGGCGCCCAGGCGGGGCGGGAGGCACTGCACTCCGCCCTATTCCGCCGCGCCCAGGACTACGCCAGCCAGTCCCGATCCCGCAGCTTCTTGGGCAGGTACTCCTCGGTGATGAAGGAGATGCCGCGGTTGGAGAGGGCTTCGATCTCCAGCTTCACCCCGGCCTTGACCATGTGCTGGATCTCGCTTTGCCACTCCTTCCGCTGGAACCACGGATAGGCCAGCATCTGCTTGGCGCGGTTGTTGTCCTCATCCGTCATCCGGATGGTGACGTTGTCCGAGAGGCTGTACTTCTCCTTGTCGAACGAGGAGAGCCCGATGAAGCGCGCCTCCGGGACCGCCATCCGCATCGACTCGTAGGCCAGGTTGATCGACCCCTGCTTGAGCACCGAGTAGATGTAGAAGCCCCAGGGGTCGTTATCGACCATCACGTACAGGGGCAGCTTCAGCTCCTGCGTCAGCCGGCGGCACAACCGGCGCACCCCGCGCGGCGGCTGCCCCTGACCGGTGATCAGGATGCACTTGTGCTTCTTCCAGAACTTGTCCTCGTTGAGGCGGCGCCACACCGCGTCCTTCTCCACCAGGAGCACGAACTTGGCGTCGTTCTTCTGGAACTGCACCATGTGGTCTTCGACGATCGACGGCACGTTCCAACCGCCCGACCCCATCTTCCGCAGGTCGATGGTGTCCCCGTTGTCCACGATGGTCAGCTCGCCCACCATCGATCCGCGGCTGGTGGCGAACAGGTGCAGCTCCTCGCGGAGCGCGTCCACCGTCACCTCCAGATCCTCGATGATTGGGTCCGACTCCTCCTGCTCCTCGAAGGTGTTCTGCTTGCTGTCCCCAAGCGTGTGCTTGGTCATGTAGTAGAGGTCACGGATGCTGGTGGTCTTGCCAGAGGCGATCAGCTCCTTGGCCGCGTTGGCCACCAGGAAGGTCTGCATGAACTTCTTCGCCTGACCGACGTTGAAGAAGTACCGCTTCTGCTTGTCCCCCCCCATCTCGATGATCTTCTTCTTGGGGTTGAAGCGGACGTTGGCCAGGGTGCGCGTGGGGATCGCCACGTGCGGGTTCTTCCCGGTCCTCACCTGGTTCAGGGTGTCCTTCGCCAGCTGCTCCAGCCGCTTGGCCGTCTTGTCCTTGGCGGGGACGTAGTGGTGCTGCTTCTCCAGCTTCTTCTTGGTCGCCATTGCCTAGGTCCCCTACTCCGCCAGCTCTTCGTCTTGCGCGCGCGGCTTCTTGGTCAGCTTCGCCGCGGCCTTGTTGAGCACCGCGTCGGTGACCTCGCCGCCGGTGAACTTGTTGGCCAGCCTGGTGAAGTCCTCCTTCACCGCCTGCGGCTCCACCCCGATCAGCCCGTTCATCGTCTGGGCCAGCTCCTCGATGTACATCTCGAAGATCGACCGCCGCTGGAGCTCATATTCGGCGCCCTTCCGCTTGCGCACGAACGCCGCCAGCCGGCGTCCGCACTCCTGGGAGGCGAGCTTGATCTCCGCCAGGATCTCCGGGTAGTGCGCCACCGCCTCCTTGGACTCGGAGGTGAACGGCACCCACACCGAGGCGATGTGGACGAACAGGATCATCGGCCCCACCGGCAGTGAGCCCTTGGGCTGGGAGAGCTCGTAGTTGCGCCAGTCGGTGCGGATCGCCGCCTCGGTCACCCCGCAGGCGCCGCGCTGGAACAGCAGCGGCACCCGGTTGGCGAAGCGGTACAGCTCGGCCGGACGATCCGCCGGCAGCGGGCCCCCGTAGGCCAGGCCGACCTCGATCTGGAACGGATTGCCCCTGTAGACTTTTGGCGGGCGCGTCACCGAGGTGATGAAGAACTTGTGGCCGGCGACGATCTCCTCGCCCTCCTCCTTCTCCTCCGCCGGCTTGGCGGCCTCGGCGGCGGCCTCCTTGTGGCGCTTCTGGATCTCCTCCAGCTTGCGCGCCGCCTCCTCCTTGCGCTTGCCCCGGCCGCCCTCGGCGGTGGCCTGCAGGCTCTCCAGCTCTTCCTGCTGGGCGATCTCCTGGGTCACAGCCAGGAAGTTCATCAGCCCCTTGTGGATCAGCTCCTCGCCGATCGGCGAGAGGCAGTTGGTGGGCGGCGCCATGATCTTGGTCGCCTGGATGGACTTGTGGAGCTTCTGCGCCAGGTCCACGTTGTTGCCCACGTCCCGGGCCCGGGCGGTGGGCTTGAGCCCCGCCCGCTTGAGGATCTCGTTCGCCACCGGGGTGGTGACCCGCGAGAAGTCGTGCATCAGCGAGGCCCGCACCTCGCGGTGGGTGGAGTCCTGCAGCTTGAGGATCAGCTGGCCCAGCTCCACGCCGTGGGGGTGCGGCTTGATCTCCACCGCCTCCCGGGGAGGGATGGGGGCGGCCCGGGGGAACACGATCGGGGTGTCGTCCGGCCGGCGGTACTCCAACGCGCAGTGCGGGTTGGCCAACGCGGTCTGCTCCAGATAGCGGGCCAGCCACCGCTTGCCGTTGCGGTAGTCGGCCTCCATCTCGATCTCCACGCGGGTGCCGTGGTCCTTCTCCCAGTCCAGCTCATGATCGGAGGACACCACCGGCATGTTCTTGCGGGTGTCGATCTGGATCTCGAAGTGGTGCGCCTTGCGCCCCTTGCCGGTCTTGGAGGTCACCACGATCGGCCGGCCGGTGGTCAGCTGCCCGTACATCGCCGCCGCCGAGATGCCGATGCCCTGCTGTCCGCGGGACTGCTTGAGCCGGTGGAACTTGGACCCGTACAGCAGCTTGCCGAAGATCTTGGGGACCTGGGCCTTGACGATCCCCGGGCCGTTGTCCTCCACCGCCATCACATAGCGGGACTCGGACACCTCGCGGATCTCCACCAGGATGTCGGGGAGAATTCCCGCCTCCTCGCACGCGTCCAGTGAGTTATCCACGGCCTCCTTCACCGCGGTGAGGAGCGCCTTGCTTGGGCTGTCGAACCCCAGAAGGTGGCGATTCTTGGTGAAGAACTCTGAGATGGAGATGTCCCGCTGGCGGGTGGCCATCTGCTCGGCGGTGGCCCGCCGGGCGATCTTGGCGTTGCCGGGGGTGGTCTCCTCCTCCGCTTCCGGCTCCCCGGAATCAGGCTGCGGGGCCGATTTACCGGCCTTTCCGCGGCCCTTGCCGACATCGTCGGAGGCCGCCTCCAGCGTTTCGGGGGCCTCCTCCTCTACCTGCGACAAGTGCCCGGAACCCTTGGCTTTCTTGCCGGGAGCGGGCTTGGGGGGAGCTTTGGCTTTGGCTTTCACGGTCTTGGGCGCCATGCGGCGCGGACTATACGCGGCGAAGATCGCGTGTAAAGAATTCGCGGGGTTGCCCCCACTCCTCCGGCCAGCACCTGCAAGCACGTACAGTCAGCGGGCCGGCCCCTCGGACATCCGGCGGATGGGGCCGCGATGGGATGGATCCAGCCCGGCTGGTATCGTCCGCAGCATGCGATTTCCCCCGCTTGTGCTGGCCCTGGTGCCCGCGCTGGCGCTCTCGGCTCCCCCGCCGACAGCGCGCCGAATCAGCCCCCTGCTCATTCCCATGGACCAAGGGGCGGAGGCCCAGTCGCTCAAGCTGGAGACCTACATGAACCAGGCGCTGGAGGAGTATCCCCAGATCGTCCTCAAGAAGAGCGACGACCTGTTCGGGATCCCCCCCGACGCCGAATCCGAGCGGTCCTTCAAGCGGGCCGAGCAGGGCTACCGCGAGAGCCGGCTGGCCTTCGACGCCCGCCAGTACGAGGACGCCGGCACCAAGCTCAAGGCGACGTTGCGGGAGTTCTACAAGGCCGCCGGGGCGATGCGCGGGTGCGGCAACTTCTGCGACGCGATCGCCATGTTCGCGGCGGTGAACTTCGAGACCGGCGACGCGGAGGAGGCCCGGCTCCAACTGCTGGACCTGATGTCCCTCCACCCCACCTACGAGCTGTCCCCCAAGCGCTTCTCCCGCGACTTCATCAACCTGCGCGGCCAGGTGGCCACCTCTCGCAACGCCTCGCTGCGGGGCAACGCCAGCATCACCAGCAAGCCGGCGGGGGCGCGGGTCTACCTGGACGGGGAGTTCATGGGCTTTACCCCCGCGGCGCTGCAGACCCTGCCTTGCGGCAAGCACCTGCTGCGGGTGGAGAAGCCGGGGTTCCAGCAGCACGGCGAATACCTGGACATCACCCCCGAGGACGCGGAGGTGAAGCTGGAGCTGCAGCCCAACTCCGCCTACCGCTCCTACGACGCGCTGCTGGACAAGGTCGCCGCCGAGGTCTCCCGGGACAAGCCGGGCCCAGGGCTACAGGCGATGGGCAAGGCCCTGGGCCTGGACCGGGCGATCGTGGGCACCGTCAAGGAGATCAGCGACAAAGGCGCCCTGGAGCTGATCGTCGGCCTCTACGACATGAAGTCCGGCGCCAAGCTCTCCGGGAAGAAGATCGTCTTTGAAGGCGACGAGTACGGTCAGCTCAAATCAGAGGTGGCCCGGGTGGTGAACCACCTGATCAACAGCGCCGGGGGAGAGGCCAAGTCGCGCGCCTCCGATCCGCTGGAGGGCCGCAGCGGCCAGGAGGAGTGGAGCGGCGAGGAGCGCGGCGGGAAGTCCGGCTCCGAGGGGACCCGGCGCAAGTCCGGCAATGATCCGCTGGAGGGCGTTTCCGGAACGGAAGACTGGTAGCGCCCCATCCGCTTTGACAGGCTCGGCGGCTGCCTTTGCCCCAGGAGCCTGTGCATGCGTCTGTTCCTCCTCTCCGCCATCTTCGCCACCTCCGCGCTCGCCCAGAGCGCCTCGCTGCTGGAGAGCCCCCACGGACGCGGGCTGGTCCTGCCGCCCACCTCCGCGGCGATGGTGGAGGACGCCACCGCGCTGCGGCTGAACCCCGCGGCGCTGACCCAGGTGGGCGGGCTGGAGCTGTTCTACGCCCATGAGTTCCGCCGCTCGCCCCTGCCCGGATTGTGGGGCGGCGCGGACGCCCTCTACCTGGCCAGCAAGCTGCCCGGGCTGGGCTACGGCGCGTCGGTGGAGTGGGTCTCCGGCCCCGGCCTGCTGGACGCCCGGCGGGTCACCTATGGGTTTGGGATCGGTGGGGAGGGGCTGTCGCTGGGCGCATCGGTGGGATCCCTGCACAGCACCGAGCAGCCGGGGCTCAACGACGACTGGCTGGTGGATGTCGGGCTGCTCTCCCGCCCCCACCGTCGCTTCTCGGTGGGGCTGGTGGGGCGGAACCTCAACGGCCAGGTGGGCACCGCCTTTCGGCGCAGCTTCGAGCTGGCGATCGCCGCGCGCCCCCTGGATGAGCGGCTGACCCTGGGGGTGGACTACCGGTTCAATGACGCCGGGCTGGGGGCGGGCACCCTGGGCTACACGGTGGACGCCACCCTCTGGAAGGGGGTGGGGCTGTCCGCGGGAGTGGCCCACGGGGTGACCTCGCTGGAGCCTTTGGCCTTCCAGCTGGGGCTGCGGCTGGACCTGGAGCGGGTGGGGCTGTGGATGGGCGGCGGGAGCGGACCGCACGGCAACTCGCTGGCCACCGCGGTGCGGCTGTCCTTGCAGCGCTATCCGTCCATCCCGTCTTTGGGCGGACAGGTGGTGCTGATCGATCTGGCGGACCAGCTGCGCGGCGGCGGCAGCACCCTGGGGGCGCTTTTGGGGTTCGGGGAGGATGACCCGTTCACCCGCACCGTCCAACTGCTGGATCTGGCGGCGCGGGATCCGGAGCTGACCTCCGTGATCCTCAAGCTGGACAGCCTCCCCGACGTGGGGCTGGCCAAGGTGGAGGAGCTGCGGGCGGGGCTGTTGCGGCTGCGCGCGGCCGGCAAGCATGTCTCCGCGGTGCTGATGACCGTGCAGGACTCCGAATATCTCTTGGCCACCGCGGCGGACCGGATCTACGCGCTGCCCCAGTCCTACCTGGCTGTGAACGGGCTGGTCTCCCGCAGCCGCTTTCTGGGCGGAACCCTGGAGAAGGTGGGGGTGACGGTGGATGTGGCGCGGGTGGGCGCCTACAAGAACGCGCCGGACGCGTTCACCCGCAAGGACATGAGCCCCGAGCAGCGGGAGGCGGCCACCGCGCTCTTGGACAACGCCACCCGCATCCTGGAACAGGGCATTGCCCAGGCCCGCAAGCTGGACCCCGCCGCGCTGCAGCGGGCGATGGGTCACGGGCTGCTCTCTCCCCAGGAGGCCAAGGCCCTGGGGCTGGTGGACGAGGTGCTGTCCACCCAGCAGCTGGAGAAGCTGTTGGAGAAGCAGTTCCCCTCCGCCCGCTACCAGGCCCGCTACCGCCCGGACGGGATCCGCGATCCGGCCTGGGGTACCCGGCGGCGGATCGCGGTGATCCCGATCCTGGGGAACATCGACGGGGGCAAGAGCCGCCGGGCGCCGTTTGGCGGAGAGGTGGTGGCCGGGGCGGAGACTGTGGTGCGCGCCATCCAGCAGGCGGCGGACGATCCGCGGGTGGTGGCGATCATCCTGCGGGTGGACTCTCCGGGCGGCGGGGTGCTGCCCTCGGACCTGATGTACCGGGCCGCGCTGGCGGCGCGGGAGGAGAAGAAGAAGGTGGTGGTGGCCTCGATGGGGGATGTGGCGGCCTCCGGCGGCTACTACGTGGCGGCAGCGGCGGAGGAGATCTTCGCCTCTCCCTCCACCATCACCGGCAGCATCGGGGTGTTCATGGTCAAGCCGGCGCTGCAGGGCCTGTACGAGAAGCTGGGGATCACCCAGGAGGCGCTGGTGCGCGGAGAGAACGCCGACATCCTGGGCGACTACCGGCCGTGGACCGAGTCCGAGCGCGCCGAGGCCCAGCGCTGGGTGGACTCCACCTACGACCAGTTCATCACCCTGGTGGCGAACAGCCGCAAGCTGGAGAAGCCCCGGGTGGACGCGTTGGCCCGAGGGCGGGTGTGGTCGGGCACCGACGCCAAGGAGAGGGGGCTGGTGGATTCCTTTGGCGGGCTGTGGGAGGCGATCGCCTCTGCCCGGGCTCGCGCCAGGGTCCCAAAGGCCGAACCGCTGGAGCTGCGTGTCTACGGCGAGCCCCGCGGGCTGCTCTCCGCTCCAGGAGGGGAGCCGGGCGTGCTGGCGCCGCTGCTGGAGCTGCCGGTGCAGCTGCCCGGGACCGGGATGCCGCCGACGATGGTGAAGGTGCTGGAGGCGCTGGGGCCGGATGCAGCCTGGCCCTCGACCGGAGTCCAGGCTCGGATGGAGTTCGACCTGGCCATCGAATAGGCGGCACCGGCGGAAGGTTTCTGCTAGGGTACCCAGTGTCGCTTTCCGCATGGCGTGGTGCCGTCGGAGAGGACGCCAGGGCCCCGGTGGTTCGGCGCGAGCAGCAAGAGCGCCCCGCTGGTCTCCCTGCCCACAAAACCGCAGTGATGCCGCACTCGCCGGGCTGACACGCCGGTTTCCGGTGCGGACGATCCCATGAACGACCCCGAGAACCGCGATCCGTCAGACGAGCAGCAGCAGTCCTCCCCTCCCCCTGCGCAGCAGCAGGCCTCGGGCGGCTCGCCCGGGAGCGATGACGACGGGGGAGATGACGGAGGCGACGACGGCGACGAGGGGGGCGATGAGGGCGGCGGCCCCTCCGGCGGCGGACAGGGTCAGCCGGGCGCGCCCGGACAGGGCCGCAAGCGGCGTCGGCGTCGTCGTCGTCGCGGCGCGCCGGTGCTGTTCACCCCCGAGGGTCAGGCCTACCGGATGGTCAACGGGCCGGACGGCCAGCAGTCCCAGGTCTTCCTCACCCCCCAGGAGCTGCAGCAGTACCAGCAGCGGCTGGCCCAGCAGGCCCAGCAGCAGCCGCAGGGCGATGGCCAGCAGCCTCCGCAACAGCCGCAACAACCGCAACAGCACCAGCGCGGTCGGGAGCGGGGCGAGCGCGGCGAGCGCGGCGAACGTGGCCAGGGCGGCGGTCAGCAGCAGGCCTCGTCACAGCCCCAGCTGCAGCCGGTTGAAGGCGTGCTGGACACCGACGTGAAGGGCCAGAACGCGTATCTGCGTTCCTTGAAGAAGAACCTGCTGGCCCAGGGGGACGACCCGGAGATCCCCAAGAACCTGGTGCAGAAGTACCGGCTGCGCGCGGGTCAGTACATCAACGCCCTGGCCCAGGTGCGCGGCAACAAGGGGCTGATCCAGAAGGTGGAGCTGGTGGACGGGATGCCGGCGGACAGCGCCCCGCGGCTGCCCCACTTCTCGGATCTGACCTCCATCGATCCCCTCGAGCGGATCAAGCTGGAGAGCGGGCACAACGAGATGGTGACCCGGGTGTTGGATCTGATTGCGCCTCTGGGCAAGGGTCAGCGGGCGCTGATCGTGGCGCCGCCCAAGACCGGCAAGACGATCATGCTGCAGAAGATCGCCCAGGCGGTGCTTATCAACCACCCGGAGATGCACGTGATGGTGCTGCTGGTGGACGAGCGCCCGGAGGAGGTCACCGACATGCGCCGCAGCATCAAGGCGGAGGTGCTGGCCTCCAGCTCGGATCGCTCGGCGGCCGAACACCTGAAAGTCGCGGAGCTGGCGCTGGAGCGCGCCCGGCGCCTGGTGGAGTCCGGCAAGGACGTGCTGATCCTGTTGGACTCGATCACCCGGCTGGCCCGCGCCTTCAATAAGGAGGTGGACAACTCCGGCCGCACCCTGACCGGCGGCGTGGACTCGCGCGCCCTGGAGCGCCCCAAGCGGATCTTCGGCGCCGCCCGGGCCACCGAGGAGGCGGGTTCGCTGACCATCATCGGCACCGCGCTGATCGACACCGGCAGCCGGATGGACGAGGTGATCTTCGAGGAGTTCAAGGGCACCGGCAACAGCGAGATCACCCTGGACCGGCTGCTGGCGGAGAAGCGGATCTTCCCGGCGATCAACATCCCCCAGTCCGGCACCCGCAAGGAGGAGAAGATCTTCACCCAGAAGGAGTACGAGAAGGTGAAGAAGCTCCGGCAGATGCTGTTCTCGGTCAAGCCGGTGGAGGCGATGGAGGCCCTGGTCAAGCGGCTGTCCCGCTACACCTACAACGACGAGTTTTTGGACGAGCTGTAGACGCGAGGGTCGAAGGAGGGGCGGGACAACATCCCCGCTCAACTTCCCGGAGGAAGCCAATCTGTCCTCCTGATGGTTCCCGCGTCCGGCCGCTGGCCGGGCGCGCTCCCGGATGCGTGGCGTCTTCCGCTACCTGCCGCCTGTCATGTCCAGCCACTCCCTCGGGGTCCCCACGCGGTCAGCGTCGAACCCGAACTTTGGACGGGCCAGGACCTCGCGGTACTCGTCGAGAATGCGGTGGTCGTAGTCTGGCGCCCGGCCGTCTGCACGTTGGGGTTCCTTCAGAACCGCTTAGGCCTCCGCCGCCCACTCTTCCACTCAAGCGGTCGAGGCCCCGCTTCGGTCCGATCCGCAGACAGGCAAGCCGGCCCGCTGAACCCGCGCGGCTCGCCGAGGATCGCCACCAGGGCGGGCGCCCACGTTGGCGCGTGACGCGCTTGATCTTCTGGTAGAACTTGCGCTCCGACAGCCGGATCTCGCGGACTCGCTGGAGTTGCTCGTCGAAGTAGCGATCGCTCAGGACGGAGCCGCCGCGCTTGAGGCGCTCGTCGTCCATCGCGAAGCCCTTGATGGTGAACTCCTCGACGACGCGCGTGGCCCACTTGCGAAACTGCACCGCGCGCTCGGAGTTGACCTTGTAGCCCACGGCGATGATGGCCGAGAGGTTGTAGTGCTTCGTGTCGTAGGTCTTGCCGTCGGCGGCAGTTATTCGAAACTTTCGAACAACTGAGCCCTCCTCCAGCTCGCTGTCCTCGAACACCTTCTTCAGGTGGTAGTTGATGGTCGGGACCTCCACGTCGTAGAGCTGCGCCATCATCTTCTGGCTAAGCCACACGTTTTCGTCGGCGTAGACCGCTTCGACGCCGCCCGTGCCGCTGGCCGCCACGAAGGTCAGGTACTCGGCCGCTGAGGAGCGCACGATGGACGCGGTCGGCTTCTTCTGGCGGGTCATGGGGAGGCTCCGGTCATGAACTCCAGGCGGAACTCGAACTGAACGAGCTGCGTGACCCTGATCGTCATCGTCAGCGTTCCTCTCACAGCATCGCCTCCAGCGCCGCTGACGTTCGAGGATCGACCGCGAGAGGTTCCTGCTCGAGCCAGAGGCCACGTGTCGCCAGATTGCGTACGAGCGCAGGGGCTCCGCCGAGATCGAGATCGTTGGGCCATGTCCCCAGCAAGCCTTTGGTGTCGAGCAGCTCGGCCCAGAACTCGGGCACGAACCAGCGAAGGTCGGGGCGCAGTCCGCGAAGGTGCTGAAGGATGCGGACGCCATTCGGATCGAGATCGCCGAAGTGGACCACCGGAACGTGGCCGAGCCGCTCGACCAGGCGCGCCACTGTCGCAGTGTCCCAGCCCGGCACGTGGACCAAGAGCCACCCCTCGAGCCGTCGTAGATCGCAGAACACGCCCAGATTCTCAACGAGTAGCACCGCGCGGATTGGTCCTTCGAGAACGAGGCCGGCGTTGAAGGCGCGCTCCGGGATCGAGACCTCGCCGAGAACCGCGGCAACGGCGGCGAGGTCGACCTGCCCATGCGTCGTGATGGCGGTGAGCCCGTCCGGCGGACGGAGCCGCACCGAACCGTCATGGGTGGCAACAGCCTCGCCGAGCGCAGCGAGCCGACGCTCTGTGAGCGTCGACTTCGAGTGCGGGGCGACCAGTGCCGCAGCAGTTCGTCGGTTGAGCCGGTCGGGAAGCTGCGGCAGTCCCTCGGCGCGCAGCGCGTCTTCGAGCGCGTTCCAGCCCTCGAGTGTTGGCGGGAGACCTCGTGCCGTCAACGCCGCGAGGACGTCGCTCCACTCGGGCCATACGCGGTCGAGGAGAGCGGCAAGCTCGTGCCGACGCTCTTCGACGAGCCCCAGCTCATCTCGTCGCCCCGTGCGTCGGGTCCAAGGCAGTTCATCGAGGGTGTCCCATTCGGATTCTTGCGCACGCCGTCGCTTCAGCGTGCCACGAACCAGCAGTTCCAGCAGCGCAAGACGAGCCGTCGAAGACCGCCAGTTCACGCCTCAGCCCTCGTTCGGCGGCCGCTCACGCGCACCTCTTCGCGGCCGTCCGCGGTCGTCTTTCGGACAAGTCGATAGGTCGTGTTGCCCTGTGCGCGGGCGACCTCGGGCGCCGCGATGAGGAGCTGGAGATCGAGCGTCTGGCACAGGTCGAAGAGGACGCCGAGATTGTCGTGTGAAAGCCTGTTGGCCTCGTCAAGGAACAAGAAGCGCAGCGAACCGTGCGACTTCTTCCCTCGCAGGAGCGTCGCGTCGCGCTCCCACTCCGTGAGAACGACCATCATCAGCGCGGCGCCGACGCCGATCGCCTCACCCGTCGAGAGGCGACCAGGATTTGCGACCTCCCACTCGGAACCGGCCTTGCGTCGGATCTCGACCTGCAGGTGTACGTACTCGCGGTAGTCGAGCAGCTTCTGTCCCCCGGTGCGCCCGCCACCGAAGCGCTGGAAGATCTGATCGAGCGCCTCCTCGAACGGCATGTCGGCCTGGAACAGAAGCGTCTGAGCCGTTCCGTCGCGCAGCGCACGAAAGACCTGCTCCAATCGCTCGACCGCGTTCTGACGAACACGAATGCCTTGGATGCTGCCGAAGCTGACGCCATCGAGGTTCTTATTGAGGCGGTTGACTTGGGTGCGAGCTTTCCGAATCTGCACGTCGATGCCGCGCGCCACGTCCTCGCTCGCGCCGCGCAGGACGGTTTCCTGGCTCACGAGCCGCTCCTCCAGCGCCGAGAGTTGGTCGCGGAGACGAAGCAGCGCTTCACGAGGGTCATCGACCTCGGCGACCTGCGCTGGAAGCCTGCGACGCAACCAGTCACGCACGGTGAGCCACAGGTCGAGGACGGCCGCCGCGAACTCGCCTTCAGGCGGCGCGCGAAGCGTTTCCAGCTCCGCGAGTAGCTGTGAGCCCCCTTGAGCACCGCCCAGTCGCTCGAACAGAATCTTGCGTCCCGTGTTCGCCTCTTGGACGAGGTTCACGTGGCCGCGCACGTCGGCTAGTTCTTTCGGCGCCTCTGTCAGCAGGCTACCAACCAGGCTATTGCGAGCGGCGCGTTCTCGAAGGTCGTCCCAACGCTTCACGGCCGGGTCGGCTTCGCTACGCTCCTTGAGGAGCTTCTCCTGTGCCTCGGCCAGCCTCTGCTCCACGTCGCTGACGTGCCCCTCCTGACGGCCCTTCGTGGTCAGGAGCTCGCGGTGTTTGGTGTCCTGCCCTCGATGCGCTTCGTCGAGACGCGTGACCTCCCCCTGCGCGATGACGAGCGCCTGATCGGTCGGGTCGGGAATCCCAATCCTGTCGAATCCCTCTGCTGCCTGCGTGCGGGTATGCATCGCTGTGAACCGCTTCCCGTCGGCGTACTGGAACGCAGTCAACGCGGCGTTGTAGCGAGCCTCCGCGCCTTTCGCCGCGCGGTCGCTTGCAGCCTGGTGTTCCTTCGCCTCTTCGAGTTGCTGCTTCAGGCCGGGAACAAGCGTCTGTTCCTGCTCAAGCCGGCTCGGAGCATCCTCCCACGACAGCGCCTCGACGTTCCCACGCACGTACTCAAGCGCCTCGATTCCCTCGTTCAGCCGACCTCGCTGATCCGTCAGAAGCTGCACGCGTTCGCTCAGCCGCGCCACGTCGCCTTCGGTCAGCGGAACCTGGCGCAGGATCGCCTGATGACGGTCGACGACCTCGGCGCTGGCCTTGTGTCGCAACACGACATCCTTTGCCGTACGGGCGGCGTCGATCTCGTGTACCAGCTCTCGCGCTTGCTCCGCGTAGTCCGGCGGGTCGAGAAGAAACGCGTCGGCGAGCAGCGTACGCAGGCCGCCCACTCGAGGACGTTGCCCGCGCGCAGCGTCTGCGTGGCGCACGGCAGCGCCCCGTTCGAGTCCAAGCTTCGCCTCGCACTCGACGAACAGGCGCCTCACCTCCGCCAGCTCGGGCGCCGGGTCCCCGGCGAGCCAAGCTGCATGGCCCGCGAGTAGAGCCTCGCCATCCTCGATGAGGCGCTCGAATTGGCGGCGTCGCGCCCGCATGTCTTCGAGCACGCCGGCCCTCTTCTCTGCCTCCCGATTCAACTCGTCCGTGCGGACCTCTCGTGCCCGACGACCGAGGCGCGGATGCGAGGGGACGCGAGAGACTCGAAGAGCGACCCCGTCTCGGACCGCGACATCCCGCTCGCTCACCTCGACGAGGCTCGTCGCCGATGCGAGCTGATCGAGGTCAGCGTCGCGCGAGACGAGCAGTACATCGGCGAGAGCATTAGGACGCCCATCGAGGGAACGAGCCATCGCCTCCGGATTGTCGACCACGAGCGCGTGAGCCAGCGGTCCGAGGCGGGCCTCCAGTCGGGCTGCCTCATCCAACCCAACGTCTTCGAAGCTGCCGGCCACGAGGTCGGCCCCGAGATGATCCTTCAGCTTGAGCAAGTCTGGAGAGAACGGACCTCCCTTTGCCAGCAGGTCGCGCGCCTGCTGAAGCAGCGCCTCGCGCTCCTCGCGGACCACCTCCTCTGCTCTTCGCGCCGCCGTGAACTGGCCATCGACCGTGCTGCGCGCTGCGTCCAGCGTAGGCCGGCTGTTCACGGGCGTGGAGAGATGCGTGGTGAGGCGGGCTGCGCGCTCCGAGAGATCCCGGAACGTAGGCTCTCGCTCAACGAAGGCCTTCCGCCGCGACTCGAGTTCCCTCAGCTCCCTCTCCAAGAGCACCGCAGACGCCTTGGCTGCGCGTTCCTGGTCTTCGTGCCCCTTCAACGTGGTCTCAGCCTCGTTGAGAAGCCCCTCGACGACCTGGCTCGCGGGGTCGTCGCCAACGGCAACCCCGAGCGCCGAGGCGCGCTCGCGCACGTTGGCCTGTCGCAAGGCTTGCTTGCGCGCGCCGTCGAGCGCTCTCTCCAGCATCGGGAGTCCATCGGCCAGGTCGACGCGCCGACGGTACTCCTGCATAGCCGAGAGTGCCGCTTCGTAGGCAGCGTCCAACGTCACGTCGCCATCCACGAGTACCCGGAGCGCGCCCATCACCTTGGCGTGCTGGGCGCGATGTGACTCCGCATCGGCGAGTCGTCGAGAAGCCCCGCGGCGCTCTTCATCGACCTCGCTCAATTCGTCTCTGGCGCTCGAAATCCGCCGCCCGAACGCGGGGACCGGGATGGGCTCTCCTCCCAGGCTGGCCACCGCTTCGCGCAGCCGCCGCGTCGCTTGTCGGTAAGCTCCCGCCCGTCGATGCAGCTCTCCGATGCCTTGCTGGATGTCGGCCAACCCTTCGGCCGCGCGCGCGTAGTCAGCCTGGGCGCGCCCCAGGGCCTCGGCCGTCGCGGAGCGCTCTGCCTCCGCGGCAGCGCGCTGGTCACCGGTCTCTTTTGCGAGCACCTCTGCTTCCGCGAGCCGAGTGACGCACTCGGCGAGGTGCTTCGCTGCGTCGAGCGCGGCGCGCATCCTTCCGTGCCAGATACGGGCGGAGTCGAGTGCTTGCCCGATCTCGGCTTGCCGATGCTCGATGGCATCGATGGCGGTCAGGGTCTCGGCGAGCGACTCCTTCGCCGCGACATGCGCCTCATCGGCTGCTCTCCGAACAGCTTCGGCCTCGTCGACGCGGCGCGTGAGTTCCTCTGCGCGTTCTCGGGTCGCCAGCAGTGCGGCCGCGAACATCGTCTGGCCTGCAGCAAAGACGCCTCCGATCTCCTGCTCGAGGCGACGAGCGTCCTGAACTTCCGTCCGCGTGCGCCGGCATGCATCCAGGTTGGCCCGCATGCGCTGGAGAGTGTCAGCGAGGCCGCCTTCCTCCTTGAGCAGGAACGATCTCAGCTCGGACGTGAGCGCGCGGGAAATGCCGCCTGTCATGCTGGTACGGAGCATTTCGTTAAGCTTGTTGCGCTCCTCGTCGGTGCCGAGCCTGAGCGGGGTGACGCCCTGGTCGAAGAGCGCCGCGAAGTAGTCACGCGCGGAGGTGAACGACTGGAGGCGACCACCCAGGCGCACAGCGTTCTCACGCAGCTCCCCCAACTCGGGCACGCCGTGCCTCTCGCCCTGCTTCACCAGCAACAGCTCCTGGAGCCGGACGTCGGGCTCCAGGCCGGAGACGATGAAGGGGGTAGGCTCGACGGACGGCTCACCCTTGCGTTCCAGGTGGACACCGGCGACGAGGCGACGCTTCCCCGGAAGCGCGAAGTCGACGACGGCGTAGGACGGGCGCCCCTGCTCTCCGAGGCGCCCCCAGATGCCCTTGTCGCCTCCGGTCGCGCCGGTCTCGCCGAGGTTGGTAAATCGGAGCCGCGACATGTCGGGCAGCAGCACGACGTAGGCTGCGATCATCACCGTCGTCTTGCCTGCGCCGTTCGCCCCCTCCAGCGCCGTCACGTGGCGGTCGAGCAAGTAGCGTTCGTAGAACACGCCCTTCCAGTTGACGAGCGCGAGCGCCTCGGCGGTCGTCCGGCTCATGGCACCGGCTCCTCGTCAGGGCTCAGGTCCTCTTCCGGATCGTGGTCCTCGTCGAGGACGACCTCCCCGTTGCGCACGAGCCGCTCGAGCGCAGCGCTTCGATCTCCGATTCCACGCACCGGCTCGGCGAAGCGCATCAAGGCGGGACGCAGGCGCAGTCGCGTATCATCGAGGACCTCCACGAAGCCCAGGTCACCCAGGCGGCGCACGGCCTCGCCGAGCTTCGTTCGAACCGTGTCGGCCGCGATGCGTTCGTCGTACTTCTTCCCTCGGCGCGCTCGACGCGGATCGAGCGTGCGCACGAGGAGGTCGGCCCCCAGAAGAGCGGAGAGGCGCTGCAGCAGCGCCTCCCGCCCGACGAGGCCACCGTGCTGCAAAGTCGCCGGGTCCAGGTAGAGCAGCGCGAGCGTCTGGCCGACGAGCATCTCCCCCGGCGAGAGCTGGCGCCTGCCGAGCGCGTCGTTCGACGGGCGAGGCAGCAAGTAGAAGTAGCCGTCGCTCTTCTGGATCAGCTCGCACCCGAACCGCTGATACAACGGCTCGAGGAGCGCTTGAGCATCCACGAGGTACTCGTACATCGGCCCGTCATCGCGGCCGATGTGTCGCCCACGCCGCAGGGAGAGATCCACCTTCGGGTACTGCTCGTCGGCGAGCGCCTCCTCGAGGGTCTGGAAGGTCGACGCGCTCACCTCGTGTCCCTCCCGTCGACCGACCAATCCTCTACCTCGAGGCGGGAAAGCACGGGAGCCCACGGGCGCTCACGCGTGCGCTCATGCTCAATGGGAACACGGGCGAGCCGAAGAGCCGCATCCGCGATGCGGCCAGCCGCTGCGTAGTGCAGCGACTCGGGCAACTTCGGGAGCACGCGCTCGGACACCTCCGCAAGCGTCGCTGCGCCGTCGTCGATGACTTGCAGTACCAGCGCCTCGATGTCGGCGTGCATGTTCTCGGGCTCGACCCATTCGGGCTCGGCCTCTCGTTCGGTGAGTGGCCTCTCCACGGGCGGGCGCTCGACGCGAGCCTCGAGCCCCCGCAATAGGCACATCGCCGGGGCGTGTGCGACGAGGAGGTAGAACGGAGACGCCGGCCACCCGGCGGCTTGATCGCGCAGCCGCTGGCTCAGCGCTCGATCAGGATCGAGCCGCACCACGTCTCGCAGGTAGCGATGGACGTACTGGTAGTACTCAGACCACGCTTGCTGCCGGACGCTGCCCCAGGCCGCGATTCGGTCCACGTGCTCGATGACCCGCTGAACCGTCTCGACCGCTTCGGCGTTTTCGGCAGCCTCGGCTATGGCCTGAATGTCCTGGAGCAACGCCTGGAACTGGTTGGTGTCGCGGAGCAGAATCGCGTTCAGCTCGTTGAGCGTGCTCGTCGTGGTGTCGAGGAGGACCTGGCAACGCTCGAGGGCACTGAACCAGTCGGCCTGCAGGAGCGTCGCGATCTCGGCTTGCACCTCCTCTTGCTGTGCGTCGAGCCCGCGCTGTCTGCGCTCGATGCCCGAAACGAGCTCCGAGACGGTGACGCGAAGTGGCCCCGAAACCTTGATGCGCCACGACTCGGCGTCCGTCGCCTTCCTCGCCGCCGCCAGCACCTCTGCGAGCTGCGCGCTCAGCGTCCCGGTCAGCAACGTCAGGCTCTCACGGGTCAGCGCCTCGTCCGCCAGGAAGTACTGGACGACTGCGGCGGCCAGCGTCGTGAGCGCGTAGTCACCGGCGCGGACGATGCCGGCGCCATCGACGCGCGCGAGCATCCGCTGGTCGCGAAGGCGTTGGATCGCGTGCGTCGCACGCTTACGCGGGTTCTCTGCGCCGGGCTCGACCACGTCGCAGACCTGCTCGAACATGTCGATGAGCACGTCTTCCTCGAAAGAGGTCAGCGCCGCCTTGTCGGCCTTCAAGTAGAGGCCTGCGAGGAAGCACAGATCGACGGTCTTGAGGTCCAGATTCACCTGGTCGCGAGCGAGCGACGCGATCACGCGGCTCGGCTCGGTGGAAGCCGACGCTGCCCCCTCTACCGCGGATTCCCGACGCCCCGGCGCACGGCTCACGCAGCGCCCCCCGCCTGCGGGATGAAGCCGCGCCGCCCTTGATCGTTCCCGGTGAACAGCTCGACCCTCACGCCATCAAGCTCCCCATCACCAGGAAGCTGGTGACTGTTCTCGATGATGATGACCTGCGCCTCGGTGAAGGACGTCTTCACGCTTTCCCAGAAGTGCTTCTTGATGTCCTGCGGGAACGACGACTCGTCAGCGTCGGGCTCCTCGTAGACGAGCAGCGGGGAGTCGATGAGGACGAAGTTCGGGAACGGGCGCTCATCGTCGATGCAGAGACGTATGAGCGCGAGGTTGAACGCGGCTCTTGTGATCGCGCGCACTCCCTTGCCGTGGCTCTTGCGCGCGCGGCCCGAAATGACAACGTCCTGGTCGTTCTCGCTGAACGAGACGCGATCGAGGTCGGGGAAGTGCCACGCCTTCAGGAGTGCCTCGACCTCCCTGCTGAAGGGGTCGGCCTGCGCGGTGCTCACCGCTGCGCCAGCCACGTCGGTCTTCTGCTTCTTCTTCGGCTTGTTCGCCTCCTCGAGCAGCTCTTCCAGTTCCTGGATGCGCTCCAGGTGTTCGATTGCCTTGCGGCAGGTCTCCGCGCGCGCACGGAGCTCGTCGAGCTTCTTGGATGCCACGTCGACGTGCTGCTCCATCAGCCCCCTCAGCTCCGAGGAGAATGCTTCGAGTTCGCCCTGGCGGGCGTCGCGGGCACCTTGGAGCTGCTCCACCTCGGCGGCCGTAGCAGCTCGAGTGGTCTGCAGGTCCTGGAGCAGCTCTAACGTCTTGGCCGCCTCGGCCTTGCACGCCTGGGAGACGTCCGCCGGTGCCGGGCGCGCTTCACGATGGTCGTGGTGCTGGTGCTCGGCGAGTGCGCCGCACATCGGGCAGCGCTCCTCCTTTAGCTGGTCGAGCCGCACACCGGCCTCTGCGATCGCCTGCAGCCGTCGCAAGTCGGACTCGTACTGCTGCTGCAGCAGGTCGAACCTTGTCTGCAGCTCCGACAAGACCGCGAGCTTCGACTCGACCGCCTTCAACGCCGTCCACGCCGTACTGCGCTTCGCCTGCAGAGGCGCGACGCTGGCCTGCGCGGCGGTGCGCTCGAAGAGAGCGGTTTGAATCGATGTCTCGATCCGCGTGAGGCGGTCTCGTTCCTCGGCGAGGGTGCTCACTTCACCAAGCTCGGCGAGCCGCTCCCGGGTCGCCGCCAGCAAGCCTTCGAGCAGCTCGACCTTACCTGCCTGGCGCCCCTTCGCGACCTTCGGATCTTCCTTCGCGATGATCGAGGAATCGTCGGTGCCCGTGAGCAGGAGGCGAAACACACCGCTCTCGACCGTCTTGTGGATGACCTGCCCACTCAGAACTGGCGAGGCCTCCTTGATGACCGTCTCTTCGTCGATGATGACGAGCCGGGCAATGTCGCGGAAGCTGAGCGGGCGCGTCGCGCCACGCTCGTTGGTGCGCACCTTCTTCGTACCCAGCCCCGACAGGTCGAGCAAGAACTGAGAGACCGTGTCCTCCTTGCCGCCTTGGTGCTTCGCCGCGAGCCTGCGGTCGGGTTGCCCGTCGGTCTTGCAGAGGACCTCACCGCCACGAACGCTCCTCTCCAGCGAGTACACGCGCTGGTCGCTGTTGGCCTCGATCTCGAGGACGACGGAGCTGTAGCCATCCGCTTCGTGGATCTCCTTCGGTGGGTCACCGCTGCCGAGCGCGTAGTCGAGGCACTGCGCGATGAAGCTCTTGCCGGTGTCCGAGGGGCCAGCGATGACGTTCAGGC